>NZ_SZXG01000010.1:0-16115 GCF_005281305.1 Citrobacter sp. wls706
TCTGTACGTCCCGTCACGCTGAATCCCATTTTTATATAGTATCCCTGGTGTCTGCTTACTGAAGTTGGCTGCTAACTGCGAGATTGAGTTTGCGTGTGGAGTTGGTGAGAGGTGGTGGGTCAGAAATAGAGTAAAACGATCGGCTGGAAGCTATCAGAAACTACAAAAGCAAAAACCCGCCTTGTGGGCGGGTTCTTTAAATAGTGGTGCCCGGACTCGGAATCGAACCAAGGACACGGGGATTTTCAATCCCCTGCTCTACCGACTGAGCTATCCGGGCAACGGGGCGCATTAAACCGTATTCACGTCTGTCAGTCAATCAAATTTCAGGAAAAACGGTTCAACCGCTTAATATTGCGGCAATCTGTGCGTTTGTGCCTGAAGTTTGCACAAATCTTCCAGACCGTCATGATGTCGACAGGGAATGCTGAGCGAAAGAAGAGGGCTATATAGCAAAAGAGTAATTCGCTGCATTTTAATAAAACGCTGACCAGGGCGGTTAACAGATTATTTCGCACCACCGTGGCGATGGTGCGTTTTCAGCGACTGATGCTCACTCACTTCGGCCTGGACGGGCCTGTTCGCTTAGGTTAGCGCGCCACCCATACGGCACTGGGCAAAGCGCAGAATATCTTCCGCCAGACGGTGTGCCGTTTCGACATCAGCATGGCTACGATTCACCAGCATGCGGCTCAGACATCCCTCCAGCACCAGTTCCATCTGTTTGGCGACCATGGCCGGGTCGTCAACTTCCAGCGTAGTCAGTAGCTCATGAGTGAAGTCATGCGCTGCTTTTTTTTGTTGGTCGGCTAACTGGTGGATTGGATGTCCAGGATCGGGATAAAACGTGCAGGCGGCAATGAACAGGCAGCCGGGATAGCGATTATTGCTCACGCATTCGGATAGCGCGCTGTAGCGTGCCAGTAATTTCTGTTCAGCGCTCAGGGTCTCATCCAGCAAAAGCTGACGCCGCCAGATATCCACCCGCTGGCTGAGGTAACGTAACGCATCATACAGGATGGCCTCTTTATCTGGCCAAAAGCGCTGTAGTTCATCAAGCGGATAATCGATACGTTCGGCCACCATTTCCAGCGTGGTATTGGCTATCCCTTGAACCTCAAGTAATTTCAGGGCTTCTCCCAGGACATCTTCACGTTGCACGGTATTCTCCTCCGTATTTCCTTTTGCAAGTGTCGCTCACGGTTGACGATCGCGCAAATGTGCGCTGAAGGCCGCTGCATCCATAAAGCCCGTTACCCGAGCCTCCGGATGCTCTTTACCCTCGGCATCAAAAAACAGGATAGTGGGCAAACCTAAAACCTGTAGATGTTTCAGGAGAGCGACATCCTTGGCATTGTTTGCAGTTACGTCCGCCTGTAAAAGCACTGTGTCGCCTAGCGCTTGCTGAACCTGCGGATCGCTGAAGGTGTACTTCTCAAACTCCTTACAGGCCACGCACCAGTCGGCATACAGATCCAACATGACGGGCCTGCCTTTAGCTTGTGCCAGCGCCTGATTTAACGCCTCCACCGAGGCCACCGGCGTGAAGTTAAGGTGTGTCTGGGTTTGAGCATGCGGCGTGCCAAACGCCCAGTCCTGCAATGGACGTACACTGACAAGCGCTGCGGCTAACAGGACAATCTGCACGATGCGCATCCAGGCGTGCTTTGTCTGCAGGCTGGTAATGAATGCCCAGCTAAAGAACGCGACGCCCAACAGCGACCACAGGCGCACGCCCCATACGTCGCCAATGATGCGTTCAAGCAAGAAGACGGGAAGCGCCAGAATGACAAAGCCGAAAGCGGTTTTAACCTGTTCCATCCATGGACCGCTCTTAGGCAGCAGGCGGTTGCCAAAGACGGTAATCAACATCAGTGGTAAGCCCATCCCCAGCGCGTACAGATACAGCGTACCGCCTCCCAGCCACATATTTCCGCTCTGAGCGATATACAGCAAAATCGCGCTTAGCGGCGCTGTTGTGCAAGGAGAACAGATGAGACCCGCAATCGCCCCCATCGTAAAGACGCTACCGGGAGAGCCGCCTTGCTGGCGGTTACTCAGCAACGTGAGGCGCGTTTGCAATGAGGAAGGGAGTTGCAGCGTGAACAGGCCGAACATAGACAGAGCCAGCAGCGTAAAGATGATGGCAAGACCGATCAGAACATAAGGATGCTGTAACGCCGCCTGAAACTGTAATCCGGCGGCGGCAACAACCAGACCCAGCGCAGTATAGGTGAGCGCCATTCCCTGGACGTAGATAAACGTCAGCAGCAGCGCTCGCCCGGTTGATAACCGTTGCTTGCCGCCCAGCACGATGCCGGAAATCAGCGGATACATCGGCAGTACGCAGGGCGTGAAAGCGATGCCAATGCCGATTAGCAATGCCCACAGTGCGGAAAAGGGAAGTTGGGCTGCGGGCTGTGGTTTCTCTTCCGGGGCTTCAGTGACAGGAGCTGGAGCACCCCCGGCAGCAACTGACACTTCACTTAAGGGTACTGTTTTCGTTTCCGGCGGATAGCAAAAACCGGCGTCGGCACACCCTTGATAAGTGACGGTTAATGTTGCGCCAGATGCGGCCTGATTAACCGTGACCGGAATATTCAACTGTTTACGGTAAATCTCACTTTTGCCGTAAAACTCATCTTCATGCCAGACGCCTGGCGGCAGTTTTACCTCGGCAATATCGGCCTGAGATGGCGTAATGCTTATCTGTTTGCGATAGAGATAGTAGCCATCTTTTACCTGCCATGAGAGGTTCAGATCGTGTTGGTTTTGCTGAAAATCAAAAACAAACGCCCGATCGGCAGGAACAAACTGCGAGCGGCCGGGCGCGTCAAATAATCCGGCAAAGGTAGATGTGCTGCACAGCAGCAGGATCAGCGTAAGGATGCGTTGAGCCATGAGCGGTAATCAAAGTCTCCGTGAGTGACGGGTAAAACCAGAAGTTCAGGTGTTTGATACGGGTGATGTGACTTCAGGCAATCGAGAAGGGCTTGCTGGTGCGTGACGGTGGTTTTTAAAATCATCTGGACTTCATATTCCTGCTCCAGTTTACCTTCCCAATAATAGAGGGAGGTTGCTCCGGGCAGAAGTGTCACGCAGGCTGCCAGCTTTTCCGCCAGCACTTTTGCAGCCAGATCCTGGGCGGTTGCTTCATCCGGAGCAGTACAGAGCACCACAACGGTATCGGGGATGGAAATATCCTGACTCTTTACATCAAGCATAAACACCTCGAAAGAACAGAGTAACCAGCTAAAGAGTGGTCACTATACAACGGACGAGGGAAGGATGTTAGCTAAAGCGGGGTGATGAAGCGGAGGAACTGCAGGGTGCAGAGGCACCCTGCAGGAAAATTTTACAGCATGAAGCTGCCCAGCAAGAAGCCGAAGCAGACAGCCAGAACCACACCCAGAGTACCTGGGATGAAGAACGGATGGTTAAAGACGAATTTACCGATACGGGTTGTACCGGTGTCATCCATCTGAACCGCCGCAACCAGAGTTGGGTAGGTTGGCAGAATGAACAGGCCGGAAACAGCTGCGAAAGAGGCAACAGCGGTCAGCGGGGAAACGTTCAGCGCCAGAGCCATCGGCATCAGTGCTTTAGCGGTTGCTGCCTGAGAGTGCAGCAGCGCAGAAGCAAAGAAGAAGATGACAGCCAGCAGCCACGGATGGCCCTGAATTACGCTACCTGCAGTATCTTTGATCCAGTCAATGTTGTGAGATACGAAGGTATCACCCAACCACGCAACGCCCAGGATACAAATACAGGCGCTCATACCGGCTTTGAAGGTACTGGAGTTGAGGATGGAATCCGTTTCAACGCGGCAGATGATGGTGGTCAGCGTCGCGATGCTCAGCATGATGATCAGGATAGCATTGGTGGTATTCATCAGCGGTTTAGCGACCAGACCCAGGCTTGGGCTGTTGACGATCGCATAGACAACAACGCAAATTACGCCCAGCAGGAACAGCCAAACGGAAGTTTTTGCGCCTGCTTTGATTTCAACTTGTCTTTCACCACGCAGTTCAACCAAACCTTCTTCCAGACGTTTACGATAAATCGGATCGTCAGACAGTTTAGAGTTGAACAGCATAGTCACCAGGAAGGACATTACCAGAACGGCCAGCAGGGTGGACGGAATAACCACGGACAGCAGGTGAATATAGCTGATGCCATGACCTTCCATTACGGAAGACATGTAAACCACGGCTGCAGAGATTGGTGATGCTGTGATCGCAATCTGAGCAGAAACCACCGCAGTTGAGAGCGGACGGCAAGGTTTGATCCCTTGTTCCTTCGCAACTTCAGCGATAACCGGCAGAGTTGCCAGAGAGATGTTACCCGTACCCGCAAAGATGGTCAGGAAATAGGTCACGATGGGTGCAAGGATCGTGATGTATTTCGGGTTCTTACGCAGCAGTTTTTCAGTTTGATGAACCAGATAGTCCAGACCACCTGCAATCTGCATAGCTGAGATGGCAGCGATAACCGCCATGATAATGGAAATGACATCGAACGGGATATTACCGGGTTTTACGCCGATAGCGGCGAGAACCAGGACACCCAGCCCACCTGCAAATCCAATACCGATACCCCCAAGTCTGGCACCTAAAAAGATTGCCAGCAAAACGATGATAAGTTCTAAAACTATCATATTAGCCTTCCTTGTTGTTTAACAAGTTGATATTAAATTGTTGTTTTTAAGTAACTTCGTGCAAGAAAAAAGGCACGTCATCTGACGTGCCTTCTCTGGTACTACCCTACACGATTACTGTTCGCTTTCATCAGTATAACGTTTTGCTTTATAAGCCGGGTGCATCAGGTTCTGTACTGAGAAGATATCGTCCAGCTCGGCTTCGGTCAACAGGCCGCGCTCCAGGACAACTTCACGTACGCTCTTACCGGTTTCGGCACAAATTTTACCAACGATGTCGCCGTTGTGGTGGCCGATGAACGGGTTAAGGTAAGTAACGATACCGATAGAGTTGTAAACGAATGCTTCGCACACTTCTTTGTTAGCAGTAATGCCGCTAACGCATTTTTCCAACAGGTTGTAGCAAGCGTTGCTCAGAATGTGAATGGATTCGAACATTGCCTGGCCGATTACTGGCTCCATAACGTTCAGCTGCAGCTGACCTGCTTCAGACGCCATAGTGACAGTGATGTCGTTACCGATGACTTTAAAGCACACCTGATTTACGACTTCCGGAACAACCGGGTTCACTTTAGCTGGCATGATGGAAGAGCCAGCCTGCAGTTCCGGCAGGTTGATCTCGTTCAGGCCGGCACGTGGACCAGAGGAGAGCAAACGCAGGTCGTTACAGATTTTGGACATCTTCACAGCCAGACGTTTCAGTGCGCCGTGCACCATAACGTATGCGCCGCAGTCAGAAGTAGCTTCAATCAGGTCTTCTGCAGGAACACAGGCAAAACCGGTTACTTCAGCCAGTTTTTTCACTGCCAGCGGAGAGTATTCTTTCGGTGTGTTCAGACCCGTACCGATTGCCGTTGCGCCGAGGTTAACTTCCAGCAGCAGCTCTGCAGTACGCCCAATGTTTTTCACTTCTTCTTTCAGCAGGATGCTGAAAGCACGGAATTCCTGACCGAGGGTCATCGGCACAGCATCCTGCAACTGGGTACGACCCATTTTCAGGATGTCCTGGAATTCATCGGCTTTTTTCTCGAAGCCTTCACGCAGCTGGTTCAGAGCATCAATCAGTTTGATGATGGATGCGTATACCGCGATACGGAAGCCAGTTGGGTATGCGTCGTTGGTAGACTGACATTTGTTAACGTGGTCGTTCGGGTTCAGGTACTGATATTCACCTTTCTGGTGACCCATCAGTTCCAGACCGATATTGGCCAGCACTTCGTTGGTGTTCATGTTGACGGAGGTACCCGCACCACCCTGGTAAACGTCTACCGGGAACTGATCCATGCATTTTCCGTTATTCAGGACTTCATCACACGCCGCGATGATGGCATTTGCCACACTCTTAGGAATGGTTTGCAGCTCTTTGTTGGCCATAGCCGCTGCCTTTTTCACCATTACCATGCCGCGAACAAATTCAGGAATGTCGCTGATTTTGTTGTTGCTAATGTAGAAGTTTTCAATCGCTCTCAGAGTGTGAACACCATAGTAAGCGTCCGCTGGAACTTCCCTGGTACCCAACAAGTCTTCTTCGATACGAATGTTGTTTAACATGTGAACCTTCTTTTTCAAGCTGCCAATGATTTGACTAAACACACAGGATATATGTGATTTCGATTGTTTCTCGACCGACGATTATCCCCTGCATCGGTCTGATACCCGAGATCATATGCTGGTTCAGGATTTCTACCGTAATCTGGATCACTTAAAACGTGGAATTTACCCCTTATTTATTATTCTGTGAAATAGATCACCCCTTTAGGATTAACACTAAATATTAGTGTACAAGCGGCTTGAAATTTTGCTAACCACCTCAATATCAAATCGATGCGATTAACATAATTTTTGGACAGACGTTGTACAAAACGCCTGTTATTAACAGGAGTCCCCTTTGCGCTGGATACCATTACTTGCCATTTTTCTCTATGTTTACATAGAGATATCTATTTTTATTCAGGTTGCCCATGTGTTGGGTGTTCTGATGACCCTGATTTTGGTTATTTTTACGTCGGTTATCGGGATGTCTCTGGTTCGTAACCAGGGATTTAAGAACTTTTTACTGATGCAACAAAAAATGGCGGCAGGTGAAAGCCCGGCTGCAGAAATGATCAAGAGCGTTTCGCTGATTATTGCCGGTCTGCTATTAGTGCTGCCTGGTTTTTTTACCGATTTCCTTGGTCTTCTTCTTTTACTACCCCCGGTGCAGAAGCATCTGACGATGAAACTGCTGCCACATTTGCGTTTTTCTCGTATGCCCGGCGGTGGTTTTAGCGCCGGAACGGGTGGGGGCGAGACCTTTGACGGTGAGTTTCAGCGTAAAGACGAGCATCGCGACAGTATTGAACATAAAGACGATCGTCGGGATTAAGTATCAGTTTGTAGGCCGGATAAGCGTTAGCGCTATCCGGCAAACATGTTTATATGCCGGATGATGGCGTCAGCGTCGACTTATCCGGCCTGCGGGGTAAAAACAGCCACAGCGCCGCCAGCATAATCAGCGCATAGAGACTCTTCCAACCGACCATCGCCAGCAATAGCAGACATAGCAAACCGCCAACGATCGCCAATGCGCGATAGTGTCCTTTCAGTAATCGACAACCTGCCAGCATGCACAGCAGATAAATCATAATAAAGATGCCGTTAGCGTAGACGATTAACGCATCGAGATTGATTTGCAGCATATAGATGCACAAGGTACTGACCACGCAGCAACCTAGCACGGCGTTCAGCGCATTGCGCGGAAGATGACGAGGGGACAGACGCGCCAGATAACTCTCCGGCTTGTATTGCGCTTGCGACCAGACCAGCCGGGCGAAACTTTGAATATAAATGTTGAGACTGGCAAAGCAGGCCAGATAACCAATAATGCAGGCGACCCACAGTGCCTGTACGCCAAACAGCTGTACAACAATTTCGGGCAGTGATGCCGCCGCTGCCATTTGCTCGCCGTAAGCGTCAAAATGAAGGACGACGACGGTGCATGCCCAGTAGACAGAACCTGCCAGCAGTAGACCGATCATCAGCGCGCGCGGGAAGTCTCGCTCCGGATTTTTAAATTCAGAGGCCAGGTGGGCAAATGCTTCAAGGCCGACAAAGCACCAGAACATCACCGACAGCGCGGCGAACAGTCCGGGAAGTTCAATTTCGCTAACCGTAGGGAAAGGGATTTCATTGGGTTTTAGATCGCCCGCCCACCAGATGGCGACAATGAGAGCAACGATCAGCCCGGCAATGACCGTTTGTAGGTTAGCGCTGGAGCTGGCGCCGCGGGAGCCTATGTACCAGACCAACGCCAGTGTACCGAGTTCTGCCAGCAGAAGCTGCTCGTCATGCCAGCCAAACATCGCCTGGCCGAATCCTGCGGCAATATGTAATGCCGCAGGTAAGCCCACGGGGATTACTGATAAAAACAACCATCCGGTGACGCGCTCCAGGCGCGAGCCAAAGGCCATACCGACAAAATGCGCCACGCCGCCCGCGCTGGGGAAATGGCGGCCGAGCACGGCGAAGACAATCGCCACGGGAAAGACTAAAACAATTAGCACCGGCCAGGCCCACAAGCTATTGTTGCCAGCCACCAGCGCAGCCAGCGCGGGGACGGCAAAAACGCCTGTACCTAACAATGATGTCGACAACAGGCCAACGCCCTGAGCCAGTCCCAGCTCTTGTTTCAGTCCGCTCATAAGTTGTTATCCGGTTATGCCCGTTGACTGGGCTACAGCGCAGATTTTTGATGGTATCACAATCGGATTTGCTTATGACGACGTGACTGAAATCGTTATGGAATGTGAGGTGCGTCGGTGTTTTGACGGGATTTTCTGCTGATAAAAATTTTTTTTCGCTTGCCCCCTTGAAGGCACAAAACCCCATCCCCATCTCTCTGGTCACTAGCCGGGAAACCGTTTACGGGCCGGCGTCACCCATAACTGATAAAGACTTTCTCAAAGGAGAGCTATCAATGAGTATTCGTCCGTTACATGATCGTGTGATCGTCAAACGTAAAGAAGTTGAATCCAAATCTGCTGGCGGCATCGTACTGACCGGTTCTGCAGCAGGTAAATCAACTCGTGGCGAAATCATCGCTGTCGGTAAGGGTCGCATCTTGGACAACGGTACCGTACAGCCGCTGGACGTGAAAGTCGGCGATATCGTTATTTTCAACGATGGCTACGGTGTTAAATCTGAGAAGATCGACAATGAAGAAGTGTTGATCATGTCTGAAAGTGACATCCTGGCAATTGTTGAAGCCTAATCCGCGAACGACACTGAACATACGAATTTAAGGGAAAGAGAAAATGGCAGCTAAAGACGTAAAATTCGGTAACGACGCTCGTGTGAAAATGCTGCGCGGCGTCAACGTACTGGCAGATGCAGTGAAAGTTACCCTCGGTCCAAAAGGCCGTAACGTAGTTCTGGATAAATCTTTCGGTGCACCGACCATCACTAAAGATGGTGTTTCCGTAGCACGTGAAATCGAACTGGAAGACAAGTTCGAAAACATGGGTGCGCAGATGGTGAAAGAAGTTGCCTCTAAAGCGAACGATGCTGCAGGCGACGGTACCACCACCGCAACCGTACTGGCTCAGTCCATCATCACTGAAGGTCTGAAAGCTGTTGCTGCGGGTATGAACCCGATGGATCTGAAACGCGGTATCGACAAAGCGGTCGCTGCTGCCGTTGAAGAACTGAAAGCGCTGTCCGTACCGTGCTCTGACTCCAAAGCTATTGCTCAGGTTGGTACCATCTCCGCTAACTCCGACGAAACCGTAGGTAAACTGATCGCTGAAGCGATGGACAAAGTCGGTAAAGAAGGCGTGATTACCGTTGAAGACGGTACCGGTCTGCAGGACGAACTGGACGTGGTTGAAGGTATGCAGTTCGACCGTGGCTACCTGTCTCCTTACTTTATCAACAAGCCGGAAACTGGCGCTGTAGAACTGGAAAGCCCGTTCATTCTGCTGGCTGATAAGAAAATCTCCAACATCCGTGAAATGCTGCCGGTTCTGGAAGCCGTAGCGAAAGCAGGCAAACCGCTGCTGATCATCGCTGAAGATGTTGAAGGCGAAGCGCTGGCAACTCTGGTTGTTAACACCATGCGCGGTATCGTGAAAGTCGCTGCTGTTAAGGCACCTGGCTTCGGCGATCGTCGTAAAGCGATGCTGCAAGATATCGCTACCCTGACCGGTGGTACCGTTATCTCTGAAGAGATCGGTATGGAGCTGGAAAAAGCAACTCTGGAAGATCTGGGTCAGGCAAAACGCGTTGTTATCAACAAAGACACCACCACCATCATTGATGGCGTAGGCGATGAAGCTGCAATCCAGGGTCGCGTAACTCAGATTCGTCAGCAGATCGAAGAAGCAACTTCTGACTACGACCGTGAAAAACTGCAGGAGCGCGTAGCGAAACTGGCAGGCGGCGTTGCGGTAATCAAAGTTGGTGCTGCGACTGAAGTTGAAATGAAAGAGAAGAAAGCTCGCGTTGAAGATGCCCTGCACGCAACCCGTGCTGCGGTAGAAGAAGGCGTGGTTGCTGGTGGTGGTGTTGCGCTGATTCGCGTAGCGTCCAAAATTGCCGGCCTGAAAGGTCAGAACGAAGACCAGAACGTCGGTATCAAAGTTGCGCTGCGCGCAATGGAAGCTCCGCTGCGTCAAATCGTTCTGAACTGCGGCGAAGAGCCGTCTGTAGTGGCTAACACCGTGAAAGCGGGTGACGGTAACTACGGTTACAACGCTGCAACTGAAGAATACGGCAACATGATCGACATGGGTATCCTGGATCCAACCAAAGTAACGCGTTCTGCTCTGCAGTATGCAGCTTCTGTTGCGGGTCTGATGATCACCACCGAGTGCATGGTTACCGACCTGCCGAAAGGCGATGCGCCTGACTTAGGTGCTGCTGGTGGTATGGGCGGTATGGGTGGAATGGGCGGCATGATGTAATCATGTTGTTCTGAACCTCTCAGAATTGAAAACCCCCGGGCAGAATTGTCCGGGGGTTTTTCTTTTGGTCATCTTTTTAGTATATGATTCAGCTACGGACATAACGTCCAACTAATTGATTATGGGGAATGACATGCACGTGAAATATTTAGCAGGGATCGTTGGTGCCGCGCTACTGATGGCGGGTTGTAGCTCCAGCAACGAACTGAGTTCAGCCGGACAAAGCGTACGCTTTGTCGAAGACAAGCCAGGCGCAGAGTGCCAGCTGATTGGCACCGCAACCGGTACGCAGAGCAACTGGCTTTCTGGTCAGCATGGCGAAGAGGGTGGGTCTATGCGTGGTGCAGCGAACGATCTGCGTAACCAGGCCGCAGCAATGGGTGGTAACGTGATTTATGGCGTCAGCAGCCCATCACAGGGAATGCTGTCCAGCTTTGTGCCTACCGCCAGCGAGATGAATGGTCAGGTTTATAAGTGCCCAAATTGATAAACGCGGTTGATGCCGGATGGCGACGCTAAAGCGTCTTATCCGGCCTACGGTACACATGATCGTAGGCCTGATAAGCGCAGCGCCATCAGGCATTCTGAGCTTTATGCGCAGACTGAACGCGTAAATGATGTAGCGCGCGCAAACACTGATCCTGATTGAGCTTTTGGGTTTTATCACCCGTCAATGTTCTGACAAACACCTGGCACGGTACACCGGCAAGTTTTTTCAGTCGTGGGCTGAAGTCCAGAAGGCGTCGGGTAATGGCCTCAGCTTCTTTACTGCCGGAAAGGGCGCGAGTTTTTACTACTGAGCCACAGAATTGAGCTTTACCCTTTTCATCCTTATAGCGGTAGATAATCGCCAGGTAATGGTTAAACAGGTTAAGTTTCCATTCTGGTTGTGTATATGAATCATATTCAAGATTGTCGTTTTGCTGGCAATCAACATCGTACAGCGGTAAGAAATCCAGCAGCGATGTAATTCTTAACGCTAATTCCTGCATGCCAGCATTATTTATTGCATGAATGATTGCATGGGCTAATACCTGGATCTGCAGTTCATTAATCAGTAATTGGTGGGTTTGTCCGTCATGTAGCGTCAGAGAAAATGCTAAGCTTTCTCCTTTGTCATCCACTAACATCAGCGAATTGATGCGACGGTTTATATCCGCATTTTTTAACTCATCTTCCTGAATTAACGGGATATTCTCGTGCATCTTTTTACTGGCTTTGTCGCGTTCTTTTTCATATTGCAAACGCGCTTCTTCGCTAAGCTGGTGCTTCGCATGGAGTCTGCTCTCCAGGGCGATAAGCAAATCTCTTAGCCCCAACGGTGAGAGAAAAAACAGCGACTCTTTATTTCTTGGTTCTTTGATCTTAAGTGCCAGAGCAACAAATTCATTCTTCTGACGAATAACACTGGTATTAATACCCTTAATACTAATAACCATCCAGGGTTCTCCCTAACCATATATTTATTGGAAATCTACATTTGTATTAATTTATAAAATTTGCAAATGAGTTGTTGCACAGTGCTAGTTAAAATAGCACATATTAAAAGTGCGACTCTACCTGCTCGGATATTAAATACTCGGGATTGGTAGTGAGTGTCCATAATCGGACACTCACTAAGAATTATTGCTGGCGTAATTGCAGGTCCAACGGCGTTTTACTAGGTTCTCCGCCAATTTCTCGCGCCAGTTTAGGGACCATGTAACCGGAAACCAGCGTCAGCAGTTCACGCATAATCTGACGCGCTTCCTCGTCGCTGACCATAAAGTGGGCGGCACCCTGCACTTTATCCAGTACATGCAGGTAATAGGGCATAACACCCGCATCAAACAATGCGTTGCTAAGGTCGGCCAGGGTTTGGGCGTTATCGTTAACACCACGTAGCAATACGCTTTGATTGAGTAGTGTAACGCCTGCTTTGCGCAGTCTGAGCATCGCCTGACGAAATGTCTCATCAACTTCATTGGCATGGTTAATATGATTGACCAGCAGAATTTGCAGTGAAGAGTGAGCAAAACGTTCGGTCAGCCCTTCGGTAATACGCGCCGGGATCACAATTGGTAAACGGCTGTGAATGCGCAGACGCTTAATGTGTGGAATGGTTTCCAGCTGCGTGAGCAGCCAGTCCAGTTCGTGATCCTTGGCCATCAACGGATCGCCGCCGGAGAAGATGATTTCATCCAGTTCTGGATGGGCGGTAATATAGTCCAGAGCGACTTGCCAGTTGCGCTTGTTGCCCTGATTTTCGGCGTACGGGAAGTGTCGGCGGAAGCAATAACGACAATTTACCGCGCAGCCGCCTTTGACCAGCAGCAGCGCCCGGTTGCGATATTTGTGCAGCAGGCCGGGAACCACACTGTGCTGTTCCTCCAGCGGATCGGTCGAGTAACCGGGGGCGGCAACAAACTCTTCCTCGGCGGTAAGTACCTGACGCAGAAGCGGATCGTTTGGATTGCCTTTCTCCATGCGCGCAATAAACGCGCGCGGCACGCGCAGGGCGAAAAGTCGTCTCGCGTCGCGTCCGGCCAACAGTTTTTCATCTGCGTCTATATTCAAAAGATGCAGAAGTTCATCGGGATCGGTCACAACATCGGCAAGTTGCGATAACCAATCTTCTCTGGATGGGGTATTTAGGGTTACAATATGCGCCATTTTGTGGCTTAGCTACCAGTTAACAATTTTCAGAGGGCCTTATGGCAACGTACTATAGCAACGATTTTCGTGCTGGTCTTAAAATCATGTTGGACGGCGAACCTTATGCGGTTGAAGCCAGCGAATTCGTTAAACCAGGTAAAGGCCAGGCGTTTGCGCGCGTTAAGCTGCGTCGCCTGCTGACCGGTACTCGCGTAGAGAAAACCTTCAAGTCTACCGACTCTGCCGAAGGCGCAGATGTAGCCGACATGAACCTGACCTTCCTGTATAGCGACGGTGAATTCTGGCACTTCATGAACAACACCACTTTCGAACAGCTGGCTGCAGACGAGAAAGCGGTAGGCGATAACGCTAAATGGCTGCTGGACCAGGCTGAATGCATCGTGACCCTGTGGAACGGTCAGCCGATCTCCGTGACGCCGCCGAACTTCGTTGAGCTGGAAATCGTTGATACTGACCCGGGTCTGAAAGGCGATACGGCTGGTACTGGCGGCAAACCGGCTACCCTGTCTACCGGCGCAGTCGTTAAAGTTCCGCTGTTCGTACAGATCGGTGAAGTGATCAAAGTGGATACTCGCTCAGGCGAATACGTTTCCCGCGTAAAATAAGACACTTATTTGATCTTGTGGCGCAGGTTGCTGCGCCATACTTTTTCCAGGGCAGGAATGATGAAACGTCTTCTCAGTCTTGTAATGCTAATCCTTTTCACCAGCACTCTACTGGCGGGCTGTAATACCGCACGCGGCTTCGGTGAAGACATCAAACATCTCGGCAATTCAATCTCTCACGCCGCCAGTTAAACTTCTCACATAATCTGAAAAACGGTTGTTTATCCATCACACTTCCGGATCTTGTCTATTATTAAGTAGCTATTCACAAACAATATTGGCTAGAAAAGGAAGACGTTATGATTAAGAAGACAATTGCTGCGATCTTTTCTGTGTTGGTACTTTCTTCCGTATTAACCGCGTGTAATACCACGCGAGGCGTAGGGGAGGATATTTCTGACGGCGGTAATGCTATCTCTGGTGCGGCGACAAAAGCTCAGCAATAATGCTCAACGGTACGACGCTGGGTCGTACCGTTAACTCTCCCTGTGTGGGAGTGAGAGGAACGGTGAGAAGCGGTTCCCCAGATGAAGCTTCAGACGAATATTTCGTTTATAGGTATACACCGTTTTGCCATGAATGCTGAGCGTGGCGGCTATAACCTGGTTACTCACGCCATCCATCCACATTGACAATACTTTCTCCTCCTGCGGCGTAAGCAGTGGCGTCGCATTTTCGGCTAATGCTAATGTGGGGCGATCTTGTAGCGCTTCCTGAATCGTGTGTGTAAGTGCGTTTAGCGAGGTGTGTTTGGTTAATACCGAATAGGCGGTGGCTTGAGAAGCCGGGATGGACGCGTGTTGTCTGTCCGCTGATTGCAGTAAGATCAGAGGTATGACGCCACAGCTCATGAAAAAGGGCTTAACTGGCGGAGTGGAATGCGCCTCGCTAATAAAACTGTATAAATCCGCAATGACCAGATGCGGTTTCCACTGCAAAATATGCTCTTTTGCCAACAGAAGATTATTAATTCCTGATACCAGAAATGAGGAGTTGAACCTGCCAGAATGATTAAGCAATGCCTCTATCCCTGTGCGGGTAAAGTGGCATCGGTCAATCACTAAAATTTTAAGCATAAACTTTTCGCATTCAAAAGAGGGGCAATCGACTTCCTGATTTCAGAAAGCCCTTCATCATAGAGAACTCCGATGAGTGCCAAATGCGGGAACTACGCCGCTAATTATGCTTAATTCTTGCTTTTAACAGACGGTGAATAAAAAGGTTGAAATTCATTTTCTGTCGGGCAAAAATGCCATTTCACACACCAGCTTTGCAGGACGACCTGCAAACGCTTCTTTCACCGGGGACGGCCCCATTGTTCTGGAGCCTCATATGTCCTGGATCATTTTATTAATTGCCGGTTTGCTCGAAGTTGTTTGGGCGATTGGCCTGAAATACACCCACGGCTTCACTCGTCTGACGCCAAGCATTATCACCATTGTCGCGATGATCGTCAGTATCGCCATGCTCTCCTGGGCGATGCGCACCTTGCCAGTTGGGACCGCCTATGCCGTCTGGACCGGTATTGGCGCCGTCGGGGCGGCCATTACCGGGATTCTGCTGTTGGGTGAATCCGCCAGTCCGGCGCGTTTGCTGAGTCTGGGGCTGATTGTGGCTGGTATTATTGGTCTGAAGCTTAGCACTCACTAAGTACCAGGCTGTTTTACCCAAATCAGTTTATTGACGTCAAACCCTTCCCGGGTCGCGATAGCCAACATTTGCTGCTTCATTTCATCTGAAATGGTGGGGGTCCGTGAAAGGATCCACAGGTAATCGCGATCCGGACCGCAAACCAGCGCGTGGCGATATTCCCGGTCGAGCGCAATCACGTTATACCCGCCGTAAAAGGGGCCGAAGAATGACACCTTGAGCGCAGCCCGATTTGGGTCGCCAGTGAAATAGGCTTTACCCTCCGTTTTTTGCCACATCTCTCTGTCCGGGTTATAGCCCTTATTGATCACGTTGATACCGCCGTCGTCGCGCAAGCTATACGTTGCGGTCACTTTTTCCAGTCCACGTTCGAAGCGATGGTCTAAACGTGCAATTTCATACCAGGTACCAAGATAGCGTTTAGCGTCAAAGTTATTCACAACGGTAACGCCTTTTGGCGGTGTAGGGGTACTGCAGGCGACAACCAGAAATGCAGCGGTAACTGCAGCAACGACGGGCAGAATACGCATAAGATTTTCCTTGCTGTTTTTTTGTTAAGTGTAGATGACAGCAGGAAAAAGAAGAGGAAGAAACGAGGTCCGCTATAGC
>NZ_SZXG01000010.1:16131-165234 GCF_005281305.1 Citrobacter sp. wls706
GCTATAGCGGACCTCGTCGTCAGTTACTGTAATTTTTCAAGAATGCGCCAGGCTGCATCGACGCGAGCAGGATTTGGATAGCTTTTGTTTGCCAGCATCACGATGCCAAGATTTTTTTCTGGAACGAAAGCAACGTAGCTGCCAAATCCGCCAGTGGAGCCGGTTTTATGCACCCATGAGGCCTTCACGGCCGGGGCTGGCGGATTGACCTCAACGGCGGGAAGCGCCGCTAACGCGACTTTACTGTCGCTACCGTTGATTATCGAGTCGGCATTCACCGGCCAGTTCAGCATCTCCCAGCCTAATCCCTGGTACATATCGCCAATACGCCAGTAACGAGCCTGCGCGATTTCAATTCCCTGTCGGAGCGTTTTCTCTTGTACCTGGCTGGCGTCCATGTTGGCCTGAACCCAGCGGGTCATATCGACAAGACTGGATTTTACCCCATAGGCTTCGGCATCAAGCTGCCCCGGAGATACATGCACGGGCCTTCCTTCGCGATAGCCCCAGGCATAATCCTTTTGTTCGCTCTGCGGAACCGTAATCCAGGTATGCGTCAGTTTTAATGGTTGCAGGACGCGTTTGGTCATCGCCTCTTCATAGCGCATTCCTGAAGGTTTCACCGCCAATGCGCCAAACAGACCAATACTGGAGTTAGCATAGAGACGTTTAGCACCCGCGGCCCATTGCGGCTGCCAGTTTTGATAAAAGCGCAGTAATGCCGCTTTATCTGTAACATCGTCAGGTACCTGAAGCGGCAGACCACCCGCCGTATAGGTGGCCAGGTGCAGCAGGCTGATACCCTGCCATTGTTTGCCAGTTAATTCGGGCCAGTATTGGGTGACCGGATCGCTGAGCTTAATTTCACCACGGGCGATAGCATCGCCGCCCAGCACACCGTTGAACGTCTTACTGACTGAGCCTAGTTCAAACAGCGTTTGCTGGGTGACAGGACGGTTTTTGGCGATATCGGCTTTACCCCAGGTAAAGTAATAAGGTTTTCCCTGGTAAATAATTGCCACGGCCATACCCGGAATAGCCTGTTCTTGCATCAGCGGTGTGATGGTGCGGTTTACGATATCGGCAATCTGTTGTTCTGTTTTTTCGGCGGCAAACGTTGAGACAGAGGCTGTCAGCAGCAACGCGCAGCATAACGATTTTTTCATCATGAAATCAGTTCCGTAATAAAAAGCAAAAGGGTGTCCGGGCCCGTCAGACGCAATCAGTTTGTTTGATTTGCAGTGTGTTGACAAACGGTTAAATTTAGCAGCAGATATAAGTTTTTCTAACAGGCCAGATGATGACGCGTAGCTATATCCCTCTTAACTCGCTGCGGGCTTTTGAAGCCGCGGCCAGACACCTTAGCTTTACCCGCGCTGCAATTGAGCTCAACGTAACGCACTCTGCCATCAGCCAGCATGTCAAAGCGCTGGAACAGCAGCTAAATTGTCAGCTTTTTGTGCGCGGCTCTCGTGGGTTGATGCTGACGACGGAAGGGGAAAGTCTGTTACCTGTACTTAATGATTCTTTCGATCGTATGGCGGGGATGCTAGATCGTTTTGCCACTAAACAAACCCAGGAAAAACTTAAAATCGGGGTAGTGGGGACCTTTGCGATCGGTTGTCTTTTTCCTCTACTCAGCGACTTTAAGCGTAACTATCCGCATATTGATTTGCATATTTCCACCCACAATAACCGCGTGGATCCCGCCGCTGAGGGACTGGACTATACCATTCGTTACGGGGGAGGAGCCTGGCATGATACCGACGCACAATATTTGTGTAGCGCGCTGATGTCCCCGCTTTGCTCGCCAGAATTAGCCGCACAGATCAAGGTACCTGCAGACCTCCTGAAATTCCCGCTATTACGATCTTATCGGCGAGATGAATGGACGCTTTGGATGCAGGCCGCCGGAGAAGCGCCTCCGTCACCGACGCACAACGTGGTGGTGTTTGATTCTTCCGTCACAATGCTGGAGGCCGCGCAGGCAGGGATCGGAGTGGCGATTGCCCCGGTAAGAATGTTCACACATTTGCTTGGTAGTGAACGTGTCGTTCAGCCGTTTCTAACGCAGATTGATCTGGGGAGCTATTGGATAACGCGTTTGCAATCCCGACCTGAGACATCTGCAATGCGTGAGTTTTCCCGTTGGCTGGCTGGTGCTCTGCAAAAAAAAAAAGCCCCGCCAATGGCGGGCCTGATAGTTAACGCATGCGATTAGATGGTCAGGATACCAATGGCCGTTACAACGGTCAGGATAGCTGCCAGTCCATAGAATACCCATTTGCCAGCAGGCACGTGGATTTTCAGGTCATGCATCGCGTGGTGCATACGGTGTAAACCGCACCACAGCGGCAGGACAATCATCAGGAACAGGAATGCGCGACCGATAAAGCTCTGCGCGAATGCCAGGACGCGTTCATAGCTGAAGGCATCAGGAACAAAGCCCAGCGGCAGCATAATGCCTACCAGCAGGATCATTACCGGCGCAATGATTGCGCTCCACATACCGCCTGCACCAAACAGGCCCCAGAATACGGGTTCGTCAGAGCGTTTTGGATTTGGATTAATCATTCCGGACTCCTTACCAGAACAGGGCAACAAACAGTATTACTACTGTCGCAACCACAGTAACCGCCCAAAGCCCTTTGATGATTGGCTCTGGCCCCATTTTTTCGTCTTTTACGATGATGTTGGCCGCTTTCGGCGCCAGCTCAAACCAGGTCTTGGTATGCAGCAGCGCGGCTGCCAGGGCGATGATGTTAAGGATCACCACCACCGGGTTCTGCAGGAACCCGACAAAGCCAGCCCAGGATTCCACACCGTGCTTAAGCGCAAACAGGCCGAAGATCAGTTCAATACTGAACCAGACAGCCGGAACGGCTGTGCCTTCACGCAGCATGTAAAAGCGATAAAACGGCAGTTTTTTCCACCAGGTGGACGTCATTGGCCGCACATAGGCGTTGCGTTTAGTCGTCATGTTGCACTCCTTAGCGTGGTTTCAGGGTTGCGATAAGAAAGTCTTTTGAACTTTCAACTTTACCCTGCTGAATGGCCGCAGCCGGATCGACGTGTTTCGGGCAGACTTCGGAGCAGTAGCCCACGAAAGTACAACTCCAGACGCCGTTCGGGCTGTTCAATTGAGCCATACGCTCTTTCTTACCGTGGTCGCGGCTATCTTCGTTGTAACGATGCGCCAGCGTAATCGCAGCCGGTCCAATGAACTCAGGGTTCAGGCCGAACTGCGGGCACGCGGCATAGCACAGACCACAGTTGATGCAACCGGAGAACTGATGATACTTCGCCATCTGCGCCGGAGTCTGGGTGTTTGGACCCTGATCCGGTGTACGCGGGTTACCGATGATGTAAGGTTTGATCGCTTCCAGGCTTTCGATAAAGTGCGTCATGTCGACGACCAGATCGCGCTCAATCGGGAAGTTGCCCAGCGCTTCAACCTTCATACCGTTGGTGTAATCACGCAGGAAGGTTTTGCACGCCAGCTTCGGCACGTTGTTGACCATCATGCCGCAGGAGCCGCAGATTGCCATACGGCAGGACCAGCGATAGCTCAGGTCCGGCGCCAGGTTATCCTTGATGTATCCCAACGCATCGAGCAGAGACGTGGTTTCATCGTAAGGAACTTCGTAGAAAGCACTGTGTGGCGCGGTATCGGTTTCCGGGTTATAGCGCACCACCTCAACTTTCAGGTTTTTCATCTCAGCCATTCGCCTTCTCCTTCTTATCGGCTGCTTCCGCTTCGCCACCGTAAACACGTTTAGCCGGTGGCAGAGTGGTGATTTTCACGTCGCTGTATTCCAGGCGAGTCGTGCCGTCAGCATCGCGGAAGGCGAGGGTGTGTTTGAGGAAGTTCACGTCGTCACGCTCGGTGCAGCCTTCATCCAGACGCTGATGCGCGCCGCGGGATTCTTTACGCGCCAGAGCGGAGTGCGCCATACATTCAGCAACGTTCAGACCGTGACCCAGTTCGATGGTGTACAGCAGGTCGGTGTTGAAGACGCTGGAGGTATCAGTGATACGCACGCGCTTGAAGCGCTCCTGCAGCTCAGCCAGCTTATCAACGGTTTTCTGCATGAGTTCCGGCGTACGGTAGATACCGCAACCTTCTTCCATGGAGATCCCCATTTCGTCACGGATCTTAGACCAGTTTTCGTTACCTTCCTGGTTAACCAGATCTTTCAGACGTTTTTCAATACCGGCAACCTGTGCATCAAGCGCGGCACTGTTTGCAGCGCCAGCCGTTGCAGCACGTTCCGCAGCCTGCTCGCCGGCCATACGACCGAAGACTACGAGTTCCGCCAGGGAGTTAGAGCCCAGACGGTTAGCGCCATGCAGACCAACAGAGGAACATTCGCCGACAGCGAACAGACCTTTAATGCGGGTTTCACAGTGCTGATCGGTTTCGATACCGCCCATGGTGTAGTGTGCGGTCGGACGTACCGGGATCGGCTCTTTAACCGGATCGACACCCACGTAGGCTTTCGCCAGCTCGCAAATGAACGGTAAACGTTCGAGCAGTTTTTTCTCGCCGAGGTGACGCAGGTCGAGGTGAACCACATCGCCACGCGGAGTGGAAATGGTGTTGCCTTTGCGCCATTCGTGCCAGAAAGCCTGAGAAACTTTGTCGCGCGGACCGAGTTCCATATATTTGTTTTTCGGCTCGCCCAGTGGGGTTTCCGGACCCATGCCGTAGTCTTGCAGATAACGGTAGCCATTTTTGTTGACCAGAATACCGCCTTCACCACGGCAGCCTTCAGTCATCAGGATACCGGAGCCTGGCAGACCCGTCGGGTGATACTGAACGAATTCCATATCACGCAGCGGAACGCCGTGGCTCAGCGCCATGCCCATACCGTCGCCGGTTACGATGCCGCCGTTGGTGTTGTAACGGTAAACGCGACCTGCGCCGCCCGTTGCCATTACCACTGCGTTAGCACGGATCTGCACCAGCGTGCCTTCCATCATGTTCATCGCGACGACGCCGCGAGCATGACCGTCGTCAACCAGGATATCCAGAACGAAGTGTTCGTCAAAGCGTTGAATCTGTGGGAACTGTAAAGACGTTTGGAACAGCGTATGCAGCATGTGGAAGCCGGTTTTATCCGCGGCAAACCAGGTACGCTCGATTTTCATGCCGCCGAAGCGACGTACGTTGACGCTACCGTCTTCACGACGGCTCCATGGGCAGCCCCATTGTTCCAGTTGCGTCATTTCAGTTGGGCAGTGGTGGACAAAGTAATCCACGACATCCTGCTCACACAGCCAGTCTCCGCCTGCTACCGTATCGTGAAAATGGTAGTCAAAGCTGTCATGATCCTGCGCGACAGCAGCAGAGCCGCCTTCGGCAGCAACGGTATGGCTGCGCATTGGGTACACTTTTGAGATCAGTGCGATTTTAGCGTTGGGATTTGCTTGTGCGGCAGCAATTGCAGCACGTAATCCCGCGCCACCGGCGCCTATAATGGCAAGATCGGCTTGAAAGGTTTGCACGACATTCCTCCAGATTGTTGTTATTTCATCCCCGCCTGAACTCAGATGCTTCATCGGCTTCAAACAGGTTATGAACGCGTTTCCACTGCTCCTTTATAGGTACAATAGTATAGTCTTAGGGATGTGCGGGAAATTTGACGTGTTCGATTTTTTTAGCGTGTCAAAGGGGGGAATTATCATTGAATTTGATTAATTTAATTACTAAACCACCCCATGTCGCTTTTTTTACCCGATTGCCTGTGCTGATTACTACCGCGTGAAATTTGTCTCGTTAGCGCGATACGAGTAGACTTCGTGCCCTTGTCTTAAATCGGAGAAACAACCATGAGCGAAACGGCAACCTGGCAGCCGAGCGCGTCCATCCCCAATCTGTTAAAACGTGCAGCAATTATAGCGGAGATTCGCCGCTTTTTTGCCGATCGTGGCGTGCTTGAGGTTGAGACCCCTTGTATGAGTCAGGCAACGGTAACGGACATCCATCTGTTCCCGTTCGAAACACGTTTCGTCGGCCCTGGACATTCCCAGGGAATGAATCTCTATTTAATGACCAGTCCGGAATATCATATGAAGCGCCTGCTGGTGGCAGGATGTGGCCCGGTATATCAACTGTGTCGCAGCTTTCGTAATGAAGAGATGGGGCGTCATCATAACCCTGAGTTCACCATGCTCGAGTGGTATCGTCCCCACTACGATATGTATCGCCTGATGAATGAAGTGGATGATTTGCTCCAGCAGGTGCTGGACTGCTCTCCCGCGGAAAGCCTTTCTTATCAGCAGGCCTTCCAGCGTCATCTGGAGATAGATCCACTGTCTGCAGACAAAACCCAACTGCGGGAAGTGGCGGCTAAGCTGGATCTCAGCAACATCGCCGATACCGAAGAAGACCGGGACACCTTACTGCAACTGCTGTTCACGATGGGCGTTGAGCCGCATATCGGCAAAGACAAACCGACGTTTGTTTATCATTTCCCCGCCAGCCAGGCATCATTGGCGCAAATCAGTACCGAAGATCACCGCGTGGCTGAGCGTTTCGAGGTGTATTACAAAGGTATTGAGCTGGCGAATGGTTTCCATGAGTTGACCGACGCGCGCGAGCAGCAGCAACGGTTTGAACAGGATAACCGCAAACGTGCCGCACGCGGCCTGCCACAGCAACCTATCGATACCAACCTGCTTGAAGCGTTAAAAGTGGGCATGCCGGATTGCTCTGGCGTGGCGCTCGGCGTTGACCGTCTGGTGATGCTGGCATTGGGCGCGGAAAGCCTGGCTGAGGTTATCGCATTTACCGTCGATCGCGCGTAATTCACGCTCTCTCCATACAAAGTGGCGGATAAACCGCCACTTTGTAGCATATTTTTTCAATTACCCTCTAATAGCCACAATTTACATCTGGATGTTTGGTATCTTTCAGGTATCAATTCTGTGTTAATTTTTTATCGCTGAACTCCGCAATGAGAGCAGTGCCAATCGGTGAGCGGCGTTTGTTAAACGCTTGCCAGAGTAAGGGATGGTTTAATGACCCAAACAATAAAAAAGATGAGCCTGATTGGTCTCATCCTTATGATATTTACGTCTGTTTTTGGTTTTGCTAACAGCCCCTCCGCGTTCTATTTAATGGGGTATAGCGCGATTCCATGGTATATATTTTCCGCATTATTATTTTTTATTCCATTTGCTTTAATGATGGCGGAAATGGGTTCTGCCTATCGGAAAGAAGAGGGGGGAATCTATTCGTGGATGAATAATAGCGTTGGCCCACGCTATGCGTTTATCGGCACGTTTATGTGGTTTTCTTCCTATGTGATATGGATGGTAAGCACGGCGGCAAAAGTCTGGGTACCTTTTTCGACCTTCTTATTTGGCGCAGACATGACGCAGCACTGGCGTATTGCGGGGCTTGAGCCTACGCAGGTTGTCGGTCTGCTCGCCGTCGGCTGGATGATTCTGGTGACCTGCGTGGCCTCACGGGGGATTAATAAGATTGCCCGTATTACGGCTGTAGGTGGAATTGCCGTAATGTGTCTTAATTTAGTTTTGTTGTTAGTGAGTGTCGCTATTTTGTTATTAACGGGTGGCCACTTTGCGCAGGATATTAATTTTATCTCCTCGCCTAATCCGGGATATCAGTCCGGTCTGGCAATGTTGTCATTTGTTGTATTTGCTATTTTTGCTTACGGCGGAATTGAGGCCGTGGGTGGACTGGTAGATAAAACAGAAAAGCCAGAAAAGAACTTCGCGAAAGGGATCGTCTTTGCCGCTATTGTCATTTCTGTCGGTTATTCACTGGCCATATTTTTATGGGGCGTTAGCACCAACTGGCAACAGGTATTAAGTGATGGCTCGGTCAACCTCGGCAACATCACCTATATCCTGATGAAAAGCCTCGGGATGACGTTGGGTAATGCGCTGCACCTTTCCCCAGAAAGCGCGATGGCGTTGGGCGTATGGTTCGCGCGTATCACCGGCCTTTCTATGTTCCTCGCCTATACTGGCGCTTTTTTCACGCTCAGCTACTCGCCGCTGAAAGCGATTATTCAGGGAACGCCGAAGGCATTGTGGCCTGCGCCGATGACCCGGCTGAATGCGGTGGGGATGCCGACGACGGCAATGTGGTTGCAGGGTCTGTTGGTGAGCCTGTTTATCCTGCTGGTTTCGTTTGGCGGCGACACGGCTTCCGCGTTTTATAACAAACTGACCCTGATGGCGAACGTCTCAATGACGCTGCCGTATCTGTTCCTCGCACTGGCTTTCCCATTCTTTAAAGCGCGTACGGATCTGGAAAGACCGTTTGTGATTTTTAAAACGCGAGCGGCGACGTTATTGACAACAGGCGTGGTGGTATTGGTGGTGACGTTTGCCAACGTGTTCACCATCATCCAGCCGGTGATTGAAGCCGGGGACTGGAACAGCGCATTGTGGATGACCGGCGGCCCGATCTTCTTCTCGCTGCTGGCGATGGCGATTTATCAGAACTACAGCCGCCGCATGGCGAAACAGTTTCGCTGGGTGACAGACTGAGGAAAGGTACATATTGAATTTTCCCAAAGCCCGAATGGAACACCCTCCGGGCTTTTTCATATAAAATAATTTCGAGATTTTTATCAGAATGATATTTGCATATATATTTTATGATTGTTTACATATCCCATCCAGGGAAGTGATTTCTTATGGTGAAAATCATTGCTACTATGAATCTATTTGTAAATATAATTTTTGATTGCTTTTTCTATACATGTGATGTCTATCTCATTACTAATTGAGAACCATAGCTATTGTCGGGTCAATGCTAAATTAACTTTGGTGATGAATTTTCATGATGATTAGCTCTCCACCTTTTTGTGAGATCGATGAATATGGTTTTCCTCATTGGAATGGGTTAGATTTTTTTCGATGGTATGCCTTACCTACTAATTGGCGTTTTATGACTGGGAAAGCATATCTCTGGTATTATAAAACAGCTTGGTTAGTTCACCATAGGGCAATTATAAAACAATACGCTTTTGAAGCAAGAATCCCTGAATTACTCCTTGCAGGTGTTGCTGTTGCTGAAGTAGGCGGAACTCCAGAGAGATTTAAAGGTGTTGGTGTTCTGCAATTTAGACAGATAATTGAAGAAATATTGGGAAAGAACAGTAATGAATCGTCTAATGCTACATCGGTCGGTTCAATTGCTATCCAGATAGGTGTTGCAGCCAAAACTATAGGTATCCACCCTGATAAATTGACTCATTTTCAGCAATTTCGCCTGTCGCAGTGTTTACTTGATAACAGCTTTAACATTCGGGTTGTAGCATTCCATTTACATGATCTTATTTTATATGATAATCCAGACGCTGATACTTTGTACTTGACTGACGAGCAGATAATATTGGCAGGTTCCAGATATAATCGTGGAATAATGTGAAGTAAAGATGATATTGTTCAATCAATTAGTGAGTTGCCCGGTTCTCCGGGGCGTGAATATAGTGAATATGGTCGTCGAATTATAGAAAAGAAAGATATAATACTTAAAATTATGCGAGGCGGTTAATGAGTTGGAAGTCTTTTACGTTGAATTTTATCTGGGGTATAGTAAGTATTATATCGATAATTATATTTTCAACGCAGGACAAGGAATGGTTTATCGATGGCAGGGGAATCAATGATATCTGTGATGTCATGAAATATATTGAGAATGATGATATTCGAACTGTGGGTATAGCTTTAACTCTACCTCTGTTTATTCCTTTTATCTATGCAACTGTATGGAGAAGGCAACGTAGTATCTGGCAATATTCTGTTATAGCGGCTCTCCTGTTCTTTTGGTTATGGCGCTTTGTTATACGATACCAATTATGTTGGTAAATAAGACGTTGGGTAGTGCTCAACACACCCAACGTTCATCTTATTGTGACACGATTTACAAACTCCCCGCCGGGCGGTTGCCTCTGCCCGCAGAACTTAACGTTCTTCCCGTTTGTTTACCGCCAAGGCTCTCCAGACGCATCTGGAACGGCGGGAATGGCATATCAATACCGTGTTCGCGGAAGCCTGCCAGAATCAGCTGGTGGATCTCATGACGCAGCGGCATACGGTGTCCCATCTCTGCGGCATAAATACGCAGTTCGAAGATTTGAATCCCCTGCTGCAGATCTACCAGAAAGACTTCTGGCGCCGGGTTATCGATAACCAGCGAACAGCGCTGCGCGGCAGTCAGCAAAATCTGCGTGACCTCCTCGCTGTTAGCCTCTGACGGCGCCGGGATAGTTAACACCACACGGGTGACCGAATCTGACAACGACCAGTTGATAAACTGCTCGGTGATAAAGGCCTTATTGGGCACGATGATCTCTTTGCGGTCCCAGTCGCTGATGGTGGTGGCGCGAGTGTTAATCTTCGTCACGCTACCGGTAAGATCGCGAATGGTCACCGTGTCGCCAATGCGAATCGGTTTCTCAAACAGGATAATCAGGCCGGAAATAAAGTTGGCGAAGATTTCCTGCAAACCAAAGCCCAGACCAACACCGAGAGCAGCCACCAGCCATTGCAGTTTGGACCACTCAATGCCGATCATCGAGAAGCCAACCAGACCGCCAATCAGCATCAGCAAATACTTGGTAATGGTGGTAATGGCGTAACCGGTGCCGGGGGTTAAATCCAGATGTTGCAGCAGCGCCAGCTCCAGCAACGCGGGGAGGTTGCGCACTAACTGGGTGGTGATGATAAATACCAGTATCGCGATGAGCACCGCGCCCAGCGTGATCGGCTCTAAGCTTTCCACGCCTTGCACCGTAGAGGTGACATCCCACAACGAGATGTTTTCCAGGAAGCCAAATGCGGAATGAATTTCTGACCACAGTACAATGACTGAAAGCAGGGCGATAAGCATCAGGATTGAGCGCACCAGACGTAGCGATTGTGCGCTGATCGCGTCGAGATCCACTTCGCTTTCATCAACGTCAATTGCGCCTTCAAGACTGGTGGAGTGCGGCGGTTCTTCTTCACCCCGCGCGCGCTGTGCCAGCATTTCGGCGCGTCGATGCTTGGCGCGGTCGAACGCCAGGCGGCGGCGCTGGATCAGCATCCAACGGCGAATAACGTGATACACCACCAGTAACAAGAACCAGATAGCCACGGACGTTTCCAGACGTGCCAGTAGAGCTTGTGATGTGGCGAGATAGCCGACTGCGGCCGCGAGGATGGCAATCAGCGGAGCGCCCATCAACATATTCCACAGCATGCTGTTGACCATGTTATCGCTGTTGCCCTCTTTATCGAGGTACAGCGGTATCCCGGCGCGCTTCAGGCTCAGAGTCACGACCGCCAGCGCGCCGCAAATCAAGATAAAGCACAAGCGTCCCAATGAGGCGGAGAATTCCCGGTCATTGAGGTTATCAAACATGATTACCGCCATGATCAGCGGGACAATCAGCCCGATACTCATCAGGTAATAGTGCATGGCCTTCGCGACGCGATTACGCGGCCAGCCAAAGTGGGCAATGAACAGACCGTTAGGGCGTGCAAAGGTGGCGCAAATCATCACCGCCCACAGCATGGGCACCGTGGCGGTTACGCCATCGCCGATAGCGACAGCCAACGGATAAGGCCAGGCTTCCTGCAAGCCGTAACCCAGGGTGGCCCACAGCACCGGTAGCGGTGAGGCGACGAGTATCGACCAGAATACCGTGCGTATCGTCAGCCAGAAGTGGTCCTGGGTCACTTTACCCACTCGCGCGGACGAGCGTTCAAGAAAACGGGTAAAGTGTTTGCGAGAATAGAGGCTAAATCCAACCAGCACCAGCGCACCGAACAGTGGTAGCAGCGTTTCCTTGCTGGTCAGCATCATGATGCTGGCTTTACCTAACTGATTAAAGGTATCTAATGAGATCAGACGCCGCAGATCCTGAACAATGTCAACAGGCCAGGAGAGTGAGATAGGGCTGACGTCAGACGTCCAGAACAGATAGCGGTGCGTCGCTTCGTTGACCTCTTTTAGCGCATCTTCCAGTTGGCTATTGGAGACTTTTAGCTTGGTCAGTTCAAGGATCAGCGTATCGCCACCCTGTAACAGTGAGTTCAGCAATTCACGCTGAGTGCGCAACTGGGCGTTGAGGATGCTGCTCTGTTCCGCGGTCAGCGGTTGCCCATCGGCCTGATGGATCTGGCGCAGTTGCGGCTGTTTATTGAGTAGATCTTCATAGCGCATACGATGCACGCGTAGCTGCGCCATTTCGGTATCTAACTGCTGAGGTTTGGGCATTTCGGGCAGACGAGATACCTGCGCGCGTAGTGCTTCCCCCAGCATATTCGAGACCCCAAGCCACTGGGACTGTTCGCGCAGCGTATTCAACGCCTGACGCACCTGCAGCGTTTGGCTGGTGGCCTGACGCTGTTGCGATGCGACCAGGTCCATTCGCTGTGCCTGTTGGTTTAAGGCCTGGGACAGTTCGCGGTTAACCTTGAACTGGTCAACAATGCCTTCGGGCAATCCCGCACTGTTTTCCGCCAGCAGTTCGGTGCTCTCCAGCGCTCGCTCAGCTTCACGCTGCCGCTGACTGTTGAGTTGATTACGTAATGCCTGCAGATAGGCGTCGAGCTGCTGGCTCTGTTTTTCTGCCAGTTCTGAGCGCATACGCGCCAGTTCCTGACGGTTGTTGGCGGAAAGCTGCGCCAGCTCCAGTTCATCGACCAGGGCTTTGAGTTTGGCTGATTCAGCCTGCATCGCCTGATTCTGCGCGGGATTGGCGTTGGCGGTACCAATACGCCGCTCAAGCTCATTTAGCTGGCGGCGGGCATCGGTTTGCTGTTGAGGGAGCTGGCTTAACGAGTCGGCGATTTCCCGGGCGCGATCCTGCTCCTGCTGGGCCTGACGACTCTTTTCCAGCAACTGACTGCTGACCTGGAGGATCTCCTGGTTTAACGCATCAGTTGTCAGTCCGCTTGGTACGTTGCGCGGTTCGTCACGCAGATTGCTAAGCTGTGCGCGTAGCGTTGCGGAGAGCTTGGGGAAGTTATCAATAACCTGCTGATATTGCGCAGCGCGCTCAAGAGAGCCTTTACGCTCCTCAAGGGCATTCAGTGCGGACTGGAGCGCCTCAACGGTTTCTGGCTGAGCGGGTTTCGCCGCCTTGGCCTGCTCCAGTTCCTGGGTGAGTTGTTTGGCGTCGGGGGCCGTCGCAGCGTACGCCCCCAGGCTGAGGCACCAGGCCATCAGAAAAGTGATAATCAGGCGCACAGCAGCGATTCCTATGTTTAAGTTTCGTCTTTTTTGTCGTCAACCAGCGGGCTGGCGTCGTGTTCTGCTTCGATCTCTTCTTTCGGCAGTGGGGCAGGTTCTGCCTCTGGCGTCACGAAAGTCTCTGTTGAGATGGCCATTGGCTGACCGATTTTCGTGACTGAAAGGTCCTGCAATTGCTCAACCAGGTTAACTTTGCCCGGTGCAAACAGGTTGATGACAGTAGAACCGAGCTTAAAGCGGCCCATTTCCTGACCTTTGAGCAGTGCCACTGACCCTTCGCTTTCGCCTTCCGGCCAGGTCCAGCGTTTAATTACGCCTTCACGCGGCGGGGTAATGGTACCAGCCCAGACGGTTTCAATGCTGCCAACGATAGTTGCCCCGACCAGAATTTGCACCATCGGGCCAAACTCGGTATCAAACAGGCAAATAACGCGTTCGTTACGGGCAAACAGGTTCGGTACGTTTTGCGCCGTCAGGATGTTTACAGAGAAGAGGTCACCCGGCACGTACATCATTTCGCGCAGGATACCGTTACAGGGCATATGTACGCGGTGGTAATCGCGTGGTGATAAGTACGTGGTAACAAACGTACCGTTGCGGAATTTGTCCGCCATCTGGTAGTTGCCGGCCAACAGCGCTTCAAGCGTATAGCTGTGCCCTTTGGCCTGTAACAGCTTGTCTTCTTCGATGTTACCTAATTGGTTAATCACACCGTCAGCAGGCATGACCAGTACATTAGGATCGGTGTTAATTGGACGAGCTTCGTCGCGCAGGGGACGAACAAAGAAGTCGTTAAAGGTGCGATAGCTGGCTGTATCCGGCTTTTGCGCCTCTTTCATATCGACCTTGTAATATTTCACGAACAGATCGATTACCAGTTTGGTCAGCCATCCCGCTCGTTTGCTCGCACCCCAACCCGCCAGGCGAGTGAGCCATAGTTTCGGCAGAATGTATTGTAGCGAAAGCTTAAATGAGTTTAACAAGGTAGCCTCCAGGCCATAATTTGTTCCCGATCCGGCATACGGGCCGGATCCTGAAAAAGGGGGACGATTCTAGCGATGCTTAGCTTAGTTGTCAGTTGTCTGTATCAGAAAAGTTTTTACGCGTTTTTACCTGCGCCATGCTTTCCAGGATGCGGTGATAATTTTCAAACCGAGTTTCGGCTATTTCCCCTTTTTCTACAGCCTCACGGATAGCACAGCCTGGATCGGTATCATGCTTGCAGTCGCGGTATTTACAATGACCCAGGTAGTCATGGAATTCGACAAAACCATGGGTGATTTGTTCCGGTTCCAGATGCCACAGTCCGAACTCGCGTACGCCCGGGGAGTCGATAACGTCGCCGCCATGTGGGAAGTGATACAGGCGAGAAGCGGTAGTGGTGTGCTGCCCAAGACCGGAGTTATCGGAGACATCGTTGGTCAGGATCGCTTCCTGCAGGCCGAGAAGATTATTGAGCAGGCTGGATTTACCTACACCCGACTGGCCAGCAAAAATGCTGATGCGATCGGTTAATGCTTCTTCAAGCGGTTTCAGACCGTCTTTAGTGCGGCTTGATACCATCAACACGCGATAGCCAATGCTGCGATAGATATCCATCTGTTCGTTAACAAAGGCCATGCCCTCGGCATCCAGCAGATCGATCTTATTCAGTACGATAATCGGTTCGACGTGTAGCGTTTCGCAGGCAACCAGATAGCGGTCGATAATATTGAGTGACAGCTCGGGTAAGATGGCTGAGACAATAACAATTTGGTCGATGTTGGCAGCAATCGGCTTTACCCCGTCGTAAAAGTCGGGACGTGTCAGTACCGAGGTGCGCTCGTGTACCGCCTCTACGATGCCTTTGACATTTACGCCTTCTGCGGCCGCTTTACCTGGACGCCAGACGACGCGATCGCCGGTAACCAGCGAACGAATTGTGCGGCGGATGTTGCAGCGGTGAATGTCGCCGTCAGCAGATTCCACGTCGGCATGCATGCCAAAACGGCTGATCACGATGCCTTCAGCAGTTTCGCCAAACAGGTTGTCGTCATAGTCGGGCTTCTCCGCGGACGTTTTAAGACGACGCTGGTGATTGGCGTTCACACGGCGCTGTTGGCCTTTGGAGAGTTTATTCTTACTCAATCGGACTGGCTCCTGGTCGCCCATGATGGGCAAAACATTTATGATACACGCAATTTTAGATGAATATAGTCACACTGAATGTGACGCTGAAGGGTGGAAAATAGCATGAGTGCCAATGAAAACAACCTGATTTGGATCGATCTGGAGATGACAGGTCTGGATCCCGAGCGCGATCGCATTATTGAGATCGCCACACTGGTGACGGATGCCAACTTAAATATTCTGGCTGAAGGACCGACGATTGCGGTGCACCAGTCTGACGAACAACTGGCATTAATGGATGACTGGAACGTACGTACGCATACCGGTAGCGGGCTGGTGGAACGGGTAAAGGCGAGCACCATGGGCGATCGCGAAGCAGAACTGGCTACGCTGGCATTTTTGCAAGAATGGGTTCCGGCAGGAAAATCACCTATCTGCGGCAACAGCATCGGGCAGGATCGTCGTTTCCTGTTTAAATACATGCCGGAGCTGGAGGCGTATTTCCATTACCGCTATCTCGACGTCAGCACGCTGAAAGAGCTGGCGCGTCGTTGGAAGCCGGAGATCCTTGCTGGCTTCACCAAGCAAGGAACGCATCAGGCGATGGATGACATCCGTGAGTCGGTTGCTGAGCTTGCTTACTATCGCGAACATTTTATTAAGCTTTGATTTTATTCTCCGGTGACTTGCGTCACCGGGGTTTTGACGCTAAATTGTTCAGCTTGATTGTAAAGTAATCACTTGAACGGATTTTCAAAAAAAACGTATTCAGGGGGGTTGCAGCTAAACGGATTTCTCGTATAATGCGCCTCCCGTAACGACGCAGAAATGCGAATTACGACAGCAACAAATTTGCGGGAATAGCTCAGTTGGTAGAGCACGACCTTGCCAAGGTCGGGGTCGCGAGTTCGAGTCTCGTTTCCCGCTCCAAAATTTGAAAGTGCTTGTTCAGCACAGACACACCCAAGCGGGAATAGCTCAGTTGGTAGAGCACGACCTTGCCAAGGTCGGGGTCGCGAGTTCGAGTCTCGTTTCCCGCTCCAAAATTTGAAAGTGCTTGTTCAGCACAGACACACCCAAGCGGGAATAGCTCAGTTGGTAGAGCACGACCTTGCCAAGGTCGGGGTCGCGAGTTCGAGTCTCGTTTCCCGCTCCAAATTCTTATCTCAAAAAAATATCCACAACGAAGAATCGCGTTGGGGACGTTTTGTTTCGTCGTTGACATACTCTTGTAAACAGACTTATCCACAGGCCCGGGTATTATTCCTGGAATGCAAAAAACTTCGCCTAGTTAATAGTATCATTTTAACACATTGAAATTATTGGATTAATTATCATTTCAAATTGTTAATGCGATCACTTGACGATTTTTTCCCTCTTGAATATCAATGTGTTTTTATTTTTATACACAAGCTGTGGATGACTTAAGCGTCGCGCGGTAGACCCTTTTCGATGACCCTGACTAAACGTTGTTTCTTCGGCAACTGCACCTCAACTACGCAGGCGTTTCGCTTCTCAATTTGCTGAGCAACCGCCCACTCTATGTGTTCGTCGAGAAGTGGGTGCTCACCTCTACGGTTTTCCAGGGCGTTAATTACGGCTTCATCCCAGGGTGCATTGCCCAACGCAACAGCGATATTTCGCAGCCAGCGCAGATGACCGATACGACGAATGGCAGACCCCTCAGTGACTTTTAAAAACCACGCTTCGCTCCAGCTAAACAGCTCTATTAACTCCGGAGCATGCAGCTGCTTGCGTGGGCTAAAGTCATCCTCGACCGTCAACTGCGAATAGCGGTTCCAGGGACAAATGAGCTGACAATCATCGCAGCCGTAAATGCGATTCCCCAACAAGGGTCGAAACGCTTCAGGGATAGCGCCTTCCAGTTCGATAGTGAGATAAGAGATACAACGGCGCGCATCTACGGTGTAGGGTTCAACGATGGCCCCGGTGGGACAGATGGTCATACAGGCGACGCATTTCCCGCATCCTTCTTCTACTGGCTTATCGACCGGCAAGGGCAGGTTGACCAGCAATTCACCGAGGAAGAAAAATGAACCGGCTTCGCGATTGAGGATAAGTGAGTGCTTACCTGTCCAGCCAAGCCCGGCTTTTTCCGCCAGCGGACGCTCAAGAATGGGCGCGGAATCGACAAAAGGTCTAAAATTCAGCGAAACGCAGTGTTGTTGAATCATCTCGCCCAGCTTTTTTAAGCGGTTACGCAGCAGCTTATGGTAGTCGCGCCCAAGCGCGTAGCGACTGACGTAACCCAGAGAGGGGTTTTTCAACGTGCTGGCAAAGGCCGCCTTGGCAGGGAGATAGTTCATACGTACGCTGATGACACGTAGCGTACCAGGCAATAATTCGTGAGGTCGGGCGCGCATCATGCCGTGACGGGCCATCCAGTCCATCTCGCCGTGATAGTGTTGATCCAGCCAGGCCTGCAGTTTGGGCTCCGCTTCGCTGAGGTCGGTATCGGCAATACCGACCTGCTGAAAGCCAAGCTCCAGCCCCCACTGCTTAATATTTTGCGCTAACTGATTGAGATCGAGGGGCTCTGACATGACGGACCATACAATGAAGAAAAACCCCGCAAGTATACCACACTCCATCTGGTACGCCGATGACATCAGGCGGATGGAGCGAGAGGCGGCAGACAGCTTAGGGCTGACGTTGTACGAACTGATGCAACGGGCGGGAGAGGCCGCGTTTCAGGTCGCCCGCGAAGCCTATCCGCACGCTCAACACTGGCTGGTGCTGTGCGGTCATGGCAACAACGGCGGCGATGGCTACGTAGTGGCAAGGCTTGCCAAAGCGCAGGGACTTAAGGTCACGCTGCTGGCGCAAGAGAGTGACAAACCGCTCCCGAAGGAAGCACAGCAGGCGCGCGATGCCTGGCTTAACGCCGGTGGCGTCATTCATGCTGCGGATATCACCTGGCCTGGTAGCGTGGACGTCATCATCGACGCGCTGTCAGGGACTGGCTTAAAGTACGCGCCGCGTGACTCTCTCTCGGTATTGATTGAACGTGCCAATACTTACCCAGCTCCCATCGTGGCGATCGATATTCCTTCCGGCCTGCTGGCACAAACCGGAGCGACACCGGGATCAGTCATCAATGCGGCGCATACCGTCACCTTTATTGCACTCAAACCAGGCCTGTTAACGGGTAAAGCGCGCGATGTCACCGGACGCCTGCATGTTAACGCGCTTGGGTTGGACGACTGGCTGGTTGGGCAGAATGCGCCAATTCAACGTTTTGATGCTCAACAGCTTGCGCACTGGCTAACGCCACGCCGACCTACCTCGCACAAAGGTTCCCACGGTCGGCTGGTGATTATCGGCGGTGACCACGGGACGGCAGGCGCAATACGTATGGCCGGTGAAGCGGCGCTGCGTGCAGGCGCCGGGCTGGTCAAAATGCTGACCCGCAGTGAAAACATCGCGCCGATTCTGACCGCCAGGCCCGAACTGATGGTTGATATGCTAACGCCGCAAACTCTGGATGAAAGCCTGGCGTGGGCGGATGTTGTTGTGATTGGCCCCGGGCTTGGTCAGCAGGAGTGGGGCAAAAAAGCGCTGCAAAAGGTCGAGAATTTTCGCAAACCGATGCTCTGGGATGCCGATGCGCTGAACCTGCTGGCAATCAACCCCGATAAACGTCACAATCGCGTGATCACGCCGCATCCGGGAGAAGCCGCGCGACTGCTGGGCTGTTCCATTGCAGAAATTGAAGACGATCGCTTACTTTGTGCACAACGTCTGGTAAAACGGTACGGAGGCGTGGTAGTGCTGAAAGGCGCGGGTACGGTTGTTGCTGCTGAACAGGCTGAGTTGGGTATTATTGATACCGGCAATGCAGGCATGGCCAGCGGCGGAATGGGTGATGTGCTTTCCGGTATTATTGGCGCATTGCTCGGACAGAAGCTTACCCCGTATGATGCAGCATGTGCGGGATGTGTTGCGCACGGTGCGGCGGCGGATGTGCTGGCGGCGCGTTTTGGTACGCGCGGCATGCTGGCGACCGATCTCTTTACTACGCTACAGCGTATTGTTAACCCTGATGTGATTGACGTTTATCATGATGAATCGAGTAATTCCACTACCTGATGAACAGGCGACTTTAGACTTTGGATTGCGGGTAGCCAAAGCCTGTGACGGCGCGACGGTAATTTATTTGTACGGCGACCTGGGTGCGGGCAAAACCACTTTCAGCCGTGGATTCCTGCAGGCGTTAGGCCACAAAGGTAATGTAAAAAGCCCGACTTACACGCTGGTTGAACCCTATTCGCTCGATAATTTGATGGTTTATCACTTCGATCTGTATCGACTTGCGGACCCGGAGGAGCTGGAATTTATGGGGATCCGTGATTATTTTGCCAATGATGCCATCTGCCTGGTGGAATGGCCACAACAAGGTAAAGGTGTACTGCCAGACCCGGACGTCGAAATACACATTGAATACCAGGCACAAGGTCGAGAGGCGCGCGTAAGCGCAGTCTCCTCATCGGGTGATTTATTGCTGGCGCGTTTAGCCGATTAACCTTAAGGGTGGCGGGATGATTTATCGCATCAGAAACTGGCTGATGGCAACCCTGGTCCTGCTGTGCGCGCAGGCAGGGGCCGCCAGCCTCTCCGATCTTCAGGTTTCCAATGGTGATCAACAGGCGCGGATTACGCTGAGCTTTATTGGCGATCCTGAATACGCCGTTTCGCAGGATGGGAAACGAACCGTCGCGCTGGATATTAAACAAACCGGTGTGATTCAGGGATTACCGCTGCTGTTTAGCGGTAATAATCTGGTCAAATCTATTCGTTCCGGTACGCCAAAAGACGCGCAGTCTCTGCGCCTGCTGGTGGATTTAACCGAGAACGGTAAAGCAGAAGCCGTTAAACGACAAAACGGCGGCAATTATACCGTCGTGTTTACCATCAAAGCGGATACGCCGCCGCCACCGCCTCCGGTGGTCGCGAAGCGTGTCGAGGCGCCGGTTGTCGCCCCGCGTCCTGTCGAGCCTGCACGTAACCCGTTTAAAGCGGAAAACGACCGCACCACGGCGGTTACCAGCAGTAATACGTCCACGCGACCTGCGGCGCGCGCCAGCACCAACAGCGGCGACAAAGTGGTTATCGCCATTGATGCCGGGCACGGTGGACAGGATCCCGGCGCAATTGGCCCCGGCGGTACGCGTGAGAAAAATGTCACGATTGCCGTGGCGCGTAAACTACGCAGTTTGCTGAATGATGACCCGATGTTTAAAGGTGTTCTCACCCGCGATGGCGATTACTTCATCTCGGTGATGGGGCGTTCCGACGTTGCGCGTAAACAAAACGCCAACTTCCTGGTTTCGATTCATGCGGATGCCGCGCCAAACCGGGATGCCACTGGCGCTTCCGTCTGGGTACTGTCAAACCGCCGGGCGAACAGTGAAATGGCCGGCTGGTTGGAGCAGCACGAGAAGCAATCGGAACTGTTAGGCGGTGCGGGTGATGTGCTGGCCAACAGCCAGGCCGATCCTTACCTCAGTCAGGCCGTGCTGGATCTGCAGTTCGGTCATTCGCAACGCGTCGGGTATGATGTGGCGACCAGCATGATCGGTCAGTTAGAACGTATTGGCTCAATGCATAAACGTCGGCCGGAACATGCCAGCCTGGGCGTATTACGTTCGCCTGATATCCCGTCAGTGCTGGTTGAAACCGGCTTTATCAGTAACAACAGCGAAGAGCGTCTGTTGGCGAGCGATGATTACCAGCAGCAACTGGCCGAGGCGATTTACAAAGGATTGCGTAACTATTTCCAGGCGCACCCGATGCAAACCGGGCCGCAGGGAGCGCCGGCGCAAACCGCCAGTGCCGTGTCGCCTGGCAACACGTTAACAAATTAAGGATTAGCCATGCCGATTCAGGTTCTACCGCCACAGTTGGCGAACCAGATTGCCGCGGGCGAGGTGGTAGAACGGCCTGCGTCAGTGGTGAAAGAGCTGGTGGAAAACAGTATCGATGCCGGCGCGACGCGTATTGATATTGATATCGAACGCGGCGGCGCGAAGCTTATCCGTATTCGTGACAACGGCTGCGGGATTAAAAAAGACGAGCTGGCGCTGGCGCGTCACGCCACCAGTAAAATTGCCTCGCTTGACGATCTCGAAGCCATCGTGAGCCTCGGGTTTCGCGGCGAAGCGTTAGCCAGCATTAGCTCAGTCTCTCGTTTAACCCTGACGTCGCGCACGCAAGAGCAATCTGAAGCCTGGCAAGCCTATGCCGAAGGGCGCGACATGGATGTCACAGTGAAACCCGCCGCGCATCCGGTGGGCACCACGCTGGAGGTGTTGGATCTGTTCTACAACACCCCGGCGCGGCGCAAGTTTATGCGCACCGAGAAAACCGAATTTAATCATATCGACGAGATTATCCGCCGCATTGCGCTGGCGCGGTTCGATGTGACGATTAATCTGTCGCACAACGGCAAAGTGGTGCGTCAGTACCGTGCAGTGGCAGCAGATGGGCAAAAAGAGCGCCGACTGGGCGCGATTTGCGGTATGCCGTTTCTGGAACATGCGCTGGCGATTGAATGGCAGCATGGCGATTTGACGCTGCGGGGCTGGGTAGCCGATCCGCACCACACGACGACGGCGCTGGCGGAAATCCAGTACTGCTACGTGAATGGCCGGATGATGCGTGACCGCCTGATCAACCACGCTATCCGCCAGGCCTGTGAAGATAAGCTGGGCGCCGATCAGCAGCCTGCATTTGTTTTATACCTGGAAATCGATCCGCATCAGGTGGATGTCAACGTGCATCCCGCCAAACATGAGGTCCGTTTCCATCAGTCGCGTCTGGTGCATGATTTTATCTACCAGGGCGTATTGAGCGTCCTGCAACAGCAGCTTGAAACGCCGCTGCCGTTGGCTGATGACGACGAGCCCGCCCCCCGGCACATCCCGGAAAACCGCATTGCAGCCGGACGTAACCATTTTGCTGAGCCCGCTCCGGCGCGTGAAGCTGCTGCACCTCGCTACTCTGCCCCCGCTGGCGGTGGTGGTCGTCAGGCGGGCGCCAGCTGGCCTCATGCCCAGCCTGGATATCAAAAGCAGCAGGGTGAGATTTATCAGCAACTGCTGCAGACGCCAGTTCCAACGCGTAAAGCGCCGGAATCTGAAGCGCCATCAGCACCGCTGACCGGCAATAGTCAAGGTTTTGGTCGGGTGCTAACGATTGTCGGTGCGGACTGTGCCTTACTCGAATGTGATGGTCATATTCGGTTACTGGCATTACCGGTGGCGGAACGTTGGCTGCGTCAGGCGCAGTTAACGCCGGGAGAGGGTACTGTTTGCGCCCAGCCGTTGCTGATTCCTTTACGTCTAAAAGTGACCGCCGATGAAAAAGCGGCGCTGCAGAAAGGGCAGAGCCAACTGGCCGATCTGGGCATTGAATTTCAACTGGATGCGCAGCATGTGACCATCCGGGCAGTGCCTTTACCCTTACGCCAACAAAATTTACAAATCTTGATTCCTGAACTGATAGGCTACCTGGCGCAGCAGTCCGTATTTGAACCGGGCAATATTGCACAGTGGATTGCACGTAACCTGATGAGCGAGCATCCGCAGTGGAGCATGGCCCAGGCGATTACGCTGCTAGCGGATGTTGAGCGGCTTTGCCCACAACTCGTGAAGGCACCGCCGGGTGGTCTGTTACAACCTGTTGATTTACATTCGGTAATGAATGCCCTGAAACATGAGTGATACCCGTAAGGCGAGCCTGCCAAAGGCGATTTTTTTAATGGGGCCAACGGCCTCCGGTAAAACGGCATTAGCAATTGAATTGCGTAAAGTTTTGCCTGTAGAGTTGATAAGCGTTGATTCCGCCCTTATTTACAAAGGGATGGATATCGGTACAGCCAAGCCTGATGCAGATGAATTACAGGCCGCGCCGCACCGATTGCTGGATATTCGCGATCCGTCGCAGGCGTACTCTGCTGCGGATTTTCGCCGCGATGCGTTAGCCGAGATGGCCGATATCACCGCCGCGGGGCGTATCCCGCTGCTGGTGGGCGGCACAATGTTATATTTCAAAGCCTTGCTTGAAGGGCTGTCGCCGTTACCGTCGGCAGACCCGGACGTCAGGGCCAGAATTGAGCAGCAGGCGGCAGAGCACGGGTGGGACGCATTGCACCGACAGCTTCAGGAGATCGATCCCGTGGCTGCCGCGCGTATTCATCCAAATGATCCGCAAAGACTTTCCCGGGCACTGGAAGTTTTTTTCATTTCGGGTAAAACTTTAACGGAGCTGACGCAAACGTCAGGAGATGCTTTGCCGTATGAGGTGCATCAGTTTGCAATCGCCCCGGCGAGCCGTGAACTGCTCCATCAGCGAATTGAGCAGCGTTTTCATCAGATGTTAGCTTCAGGTTTTGAAGCAGAAGTCCGGGCGCTTTTTGCCCGTGGAGATTTGCATACGGATTTGCCTTCCATTCGTTGTGTGGGGTATCGCCAGATGTGGTCATACATTGAAGGCGAAATTTCATACGATGAAATGGTTTATAGAGGTGTTTGCGCCACGAGGCAGTTGGCGAAGCGGCAGGTAACCTGGTTGCGTGGTTGGGAAGGGGTGCACTGGCTTGACAGTGAAAAGCCTGACCAGGCGCGAAACGAAGTATTACAGGTTGTTGGTGCTATCGCGAACTGAATGTGTACAATTGAAACGTATCGTGCGCAATTTTTCAGAATCGAAAGGTTCAAAGTACAAATAAGCATATAAGGAAAAGAGAGAATGGCTAAGGGGCAATCTTTACAAGATCCGTTCCTGAACGCACTGCGTCGGGAACGTGTTCCAGTTTCTATTTATTTGGTGAATGGTATTAAGCTGCAAGGTCAAATCGAGTCTTTTGATCAGTTCGTGATCCTGTTGAAGAACACGGTCAGCCAGATGGTTTATAAGCACGCGATTTCTACTGTTGTCCCGTCTCGCCCGGTTTCTCATCACAGCAATAATGCCACCGGCGGCACTGGCAGCAACTACCATCACGGTAGCAACGCGCAAGGTTCATCTGCGCAACAGGACAGCGAAGAAACCGAATAAGGTTGATCGCTGTTTTACATACGGGGAGCCAGCGAACCTGCGTTCCCCGTTGATACATATTAAGGGGTTGACGCTTGTTTGACCGTTATGATGCCGGTGAGCAGGCGGTACTGGTACACATCTATTTTTCGCAAGACAAAGATATGGAAGACCTCCAGGAGTTTGAATCTCTGGTTTCTTCCGCCGGTGTCGAAGCAATGCAGGTGATTACCGGGAGCCGTAAAGCACCGCACCCGAAGTATTTTGTTGGTGAAGGTAAGGCAATCGAAATTGCCGAAGCCGTAAAAGCGACTGGCGCTGCGGTGGTGATTTTTGATCATGCTCTAAGCCCTGCCCAGGAACGTAACCTGGAACAATTGTGCCAGTGTCTGGTTATCGACAGGACTGGTCTTATTCTGGATATTTTTGCCCAGCGTGCGCGAACCCATGAGGGTAAGTTGCAGGTTGAGCTGGCGCAGCTGCGCCATATGGCTACGCGTCTGGTCCGTGGCTGGACCCACCTTGAAAGGCAAAAGGGCGGGATTGGTTTGCGCGGTCCGGGTGAAACCCAGCTCGAAACCGACCGTCGTTTGCTGCGTAATCGCATTTTGCAGATACAGTCGCGCCTGGAAAAAGTTGAAAAGCAACGTGAGCAGGGGCGACAGTCGCGTAAGAAAGCGGATGTCCCGACCGTATCACTGGTGGGATATACCAACGCCGGAAAATCCACCCTGTTCAATCAGATAACTGAAGCCCGGGTCTACGCAGCGGATCAGCTGTTTGCGACCCTGGACCCGACCCTGCGCCGGATCGACGTTGCGGATGTCGGTGAAACCGTGCTGGCGGATACCGTAGGGTTTATCCGCCACTTACCGCACGACCTGGTGGCGGCGTTTAAAGCCACCTTGCAGGAAACACGTCAGGCGACATTGCTGCTGCACGTTATTGATGCAGCAGATTTTCGTGTGCAAGAAAACATCGAGGCCGTTGATACGGTGCTTGAGGAGATCGATGCGCATGAGATCCCGACCCTGCTGGTGATGAATAAAATCGATATGCTGGATGACTTTGAACCGCGTATCGACAGAGATGAAGAGAATAAACCCATTCGCGTTTGGGTTTCAGCGCAAACGGGAATAGGAATACCACAGCTTTTTCAGGCTTTGACTGAGCGGCTTTCCGGTGAGGTAGCGCAGCATACGTTGCGTTTGCCGCCGCAGGAAGGGCGTCTGAGAAGCCGGTTTTACCAACTTCAGGCAATAGAAAAAGAGTGGATGGAGGAGGACGGCAGCGTAGGTCTGCAGGTTCGTATGCCGATCGTAGACTGGCGTCGCCTCTGTAAACAAGAACCGACCCTGGCAGATTACATTATCTGACCGGGAGGAAATGCCTGGGGATTTTTTGCCCAATACTCATCGAATTTTGGGTTGCAGGTCGGCGGTAACGCCCCTGTAGTGCAAAAAACGGGGTATATCACCGCATAACAAATATGGAGCACAAACATGGCGTGGAATCAGCCCGGTAATAACGGACAAGACCGCGACCCGTGGGGAAGCAGCAAACCTGGCGGCAACCCTGAGGGAAATGGAAACAAAGGTGGTCGCGATCAGGGACCTCCCGATCTGGATGATATCTTCCGCAAACTGAGCAAAAAGCTCGGTGGTCTGGGCGGTGGTAAAGGTACTGGTTCTGGCGGCGGTAGTTCATCGCAAGGTCCGCGTCCGCAACTGGGCGGTCGGGTCTTTACTATCGCAGCGGCCGCTATCGTCATTATCTGGGCGGCCAGCGGTTTCTATACCATTAAAGAAGCGGAACGCGGCGTGGTGACACGCTTCGGTAAATTCAGCCATTTGGTTGAGCCGGGTCTGAACTGGAAACCGACCTTTATCGACGAAGTGACCCCGGTCAACGTTGAAGCCGTGCGTGAACTTGCCGCATCCGGCGTCATGCTGACATCTGACGAAAACGTCGTGCGCGTTGAAATGAACGTGCAGTACCGCGTAACCGATCCGCAGCGTTACCTGTTTAGCGTAACCAGCGCGGATGACAGTCTGCGTCAGGCAACCGACAGCGCACTGCGTGGCGTTATCGGTAAATACACTATGGACCGTATCCTGACCGAAGGGCGTACCGTTATTCGTAGCGATACCCAGCGTGAACTGGAAGAAACGATCCGTCCGTACAACATGGGTATCACCCTGCTGGACGTCAACTTCCAGGCAGCACGTCCGCCGGAAGAGGTTAAAGCCGCGTTTGACGATGCGATTGCCGCGCGTGAAAACGAACAGCAATACATCCGTGAAGCGGAAGCGTACACCAACGAAGTGCAACCTCGTGCGAATGGTCAGGCGCAGCGTATTCTGGAAGAAGCGCGTGCTTACAAAACGCAAACCATCCTGGAAGCACAGGGTGAAGTGGCTCGCTTCGCTAAAATTCTGCCGGAATATAAAGCCGCACCGCAAATTACTCGCGAGCGTCTGTATATCGAGACCATGGAAAAAGTGCTGAGTCATACTCGCAAAGTTCTGGTTAACGATAAGGGCAGCAATCTGATGGTTCTGCCGCTGGATCAAATGCTGAAAGGCGGTAGTGCGCCAGCAGCCAAGAGCGACAGCAGTTCAAACCTGCTGCGTCTGCCGCCAGCGACGACCTCCAGCACTGGAGCAAGCAACACCTCGTCCACCAGTCAGGGCGATATTATGGACCAACGCCGCGCCAACGCGCAGCGTAACGACTACCAGCGTCAGGGGGAATAACGATGCGTAAGTCAGTTATTGCGATTATCATCATCGTTCTGGTAGTTCTGTTCATGTCTGTCTTTGTGGTCAAAGAAGGCGAGCGCGGTATTACGCTGCGCTTTGGTAAAGTTCTGCGTGACGATGACAACAAGCCGTTGGTCGTTGCACCAGGCCTGCACTTCAAGATTCCGTTTATTGAATCCGTGAAAATGCTGGATGCGCGTATCCAAACCATGGACAACCAGGCCGATCGCTTTGTCACCAAAGAGAAGAAAGACCTAATCGTTGACTCCTATATCAAGTGGCGCATCAGTGACTTTAGCCGTTACTACCTGGCAACGGGCGGTGGCGACGTTTCTCAGGCGGAAGTTCTGCTGAAACGTAAGTTCTCTGACCGTCTGCGTTCTGAAATTGGTCGTCTCGACGTGAAAGACATCGTTACCGATTCCCGTGGTCGCCTGACTCTGGAAGTCCGTGACGCGCTGAACTCCGGTTCTGCTGGCACGGAAGATGAAGTCGCGACACCGGCGGCGGATAGCGCGATTGCCGAAGCGGCTGAACGTGTTCAGGCTGAAACGAACGGTAAAGTACCGGTCATCAACCCGAACAGTATGGCGGCATTGGGCATTGAAGTGGTTGACGTGCGTATTAAGCAAATCAACCTGCCTGCTGAAGTGTCTGAGGCCATCTACAACCGTATGCGCGCTGAGCGTGAAGCGGTAGCTCGTCGCCATCGTTCACAAGGTCAGGAAGAAGCGGAAAAACTGCGTGCAACGGCGGATTATGAAGTAACGAAAACGCTGGCAGAAGCTGAACGTCAGGGCCGCATCATGCGTGGTGAAGGCGATGCGGAAGCGGCTAAGCTGTTTGCCGATGCGTTCAGCCAGGATCCTGACTTCTACGCTTTCATCCGTAGCCTGCGCGCTTACGAGAAGAGCTTCGAAGGTAACCAGGACGTGATGGTCATGAGCCCGGACAGCGATTTCTTCCGCTACATGAAGACACCGAATACCGCGACACGCTAAAATAGTTTCAGCGGTTTTAAACCAGCAAAACCACCGGCGTCCCCAGGGATGCGGTGGTTTTCTTTTTATATAAGGTCGATGAATGAATTCAACAATCTTACTGGCGCTCGCGCTGGTTTTGGTGCTGGAAGGCCTGGGTCCTATGCTTTATCCCAGCGCATGGAAGAAAATGATCTCCGCGATGGCGCAACTTCCCGAAAATACTTTGCGTCGTTTTGGTGGAGGTCTTGTGGTCGCGGGCGTTGTGGTCTACTACATGTTGAGGAAAACGATTGGCTGATCAATAAGTAGCCTAATTTGCGGATTTTAGCATGCAAAAAGTGCTGTATATCTGAAAAAGCGGTGGTAGAATCCATTTTTAAGCAAACGGTGATTTTGAAAAATGGGTAACAACGTCGTCGTACTGGGCACCCAATGGGGTGACGAAGGTAAAGGGAAGATCGTCGATCTTCTGACTGAACGGGCTAAATATGTTGTGCGCTACCAGGGTGGTCACAACGCAGGCCATACTCTCGTAATCAACGGTGAAAAAACCGTCCTCCATCTTATTCCATCAGGTATTCTTCGCGAGAATGTCATCAGCATCATCGGTAACGGTGTTGTACTGTCTCCGTCCGCGCTGATGAAAGAAATGAAAGGGCTGGAAGATCGTGGTATCCCGGTTCGCGAGCGCCTGCTGCTGTCTGAAGCGTGTCCGCTGATCCTTGATTATCACGTTGCGTTGGATAACGCTCGTGAGAAAGCGCGTGGCGAGAAAGCGATCGGTACTACCGGTCGTGGTATCGGTCCGGCTTATGAAGACAAAGTGGCTCGTCGCGGTCTGCGCGTTGGCGATCTGTTTGATAAAGCAACCTTCGCTGAAAAACTGAAAGAAGTGATGGAATATCACAACTTCCAGTTGGTGAATTTCTATAAAGTCGAAGCCGTTGACTACCAGAAAGTGCTGGATGATGTGATGGCGATTGCCGACATCCTGACCTCTATGGTTGTTGATGTTTCCGATCTGCTGGACCAGGCGCGTAAGCGTGGCGATTTCGTCATGTTCGAAGGCGCGCAGGGTACGCTGCTGGATATCGATCACGGTACCTATCCGTACGTAACCTCCTCCAACACCACTGCGGGTGGCGTGGCGACCGGCTCCGGCCTGGGTCCACGTTATGTGGATTACGTTCTGGGCATCATCAAAGCTTACTCTACTCGTGTCGGCGCAGGTCCGTTCCCGACTGAGCTGTTTGATGACGTTGGTGAGTTCCTGTGCAAACAAGGTAACGAGTATGGCGCAACCACCGGCCGTCGTCGTCGTACCGGTTGGCTGGACTCCGTTGCCGTACGTCGTGCAGTACAGATTAACTCCCTGTCTGGCTTCTGCCTGACCAAACTGGACGTGCTGGACGGTTTGAAAGAGGTGAAAATCTGTGTCGCTTACCGTATGCCGGATGGCCGTGAAGTTACAACGACTCCGCTGGCGGCTGACGACTGGAAAGGTATCGAGCCGATTTACGAAACCATGCCGGGCTGGTCTGAATCCACCTTTGGCGTGAAGGAACGTAGCGGTCTGCCGCAGGCAGCACTGAACTACATCAAGCGTATTGAAGAACTGACCGGTGTGCCGATTGATATTATCTCAACTGGCCCAGACCGTACTGAAACCATGATCCTGCGCGACCCGTTCGACGCATAATTCTGGTTATGGCGTAGCGTCGGATGGCGCTGCGCTTGCACTATCTTAGGCCGGATGAGGCGTTTTGCATCAGAATCCGGCTTAAAATCACGTAAGTTCCTCGCTTTTTTCCTTCCCGAACTGAAATAAATTAGCGACCTGGCTGGTGGCTGGTTTATCATCAATATAATTAATACCACCAGGTTTATCCGTTTTATCCCTTTTCCTGAGGTTGATGTGCAGTTAACAAGTTTCACCGATTACGGATTACGTGCGCTAATCTACATGGCGTCACTTCCCGAAGGACGTATGACCAGTATTTCTGAGGTGACAGAAGTCTACGGCGTGTCCCGTAATCATATGGTCAAAATAATCAATCAACTTAGCCGGGCGGGCTTTGTTACTGCTATTCGAGGAAAAAATGGCGGTATCCGCCTGGGTAAACCCGCTAAGGATATTTGTATTGGTGATGTGGTTCGCGAGCTGGAACCCTTATCGCTGGTCAACTGTAGCAGCGAGTTTTGCCACATAACCCCTGCCTGCCGACTCAAACAGGCGCTTTCTAAAGCAGTGCAAAGTTTTCTCACGGAACTGGACAACTACACACTTGCTGATTTGGTTGAAGAAAATCAACCGCTTTATAAATTATTGCTGGTGGAGTGACGAAAATCTTCATCAGAGATGACAACGGAGGAACCGAGATGTCACAAGATCCTTTCCAGGAACGCGAAGCTGAAAAATACGCGAACCCTATCCCGAGCCGGGAATTTATCCTCGAACATTTAACTAAACGTGAAAAACCGGCCAACCGCGATGAGCTGGCCGCTGAACTCAACATTGAAGGTGAAGAACAGCAAGAAGCGCTGCGTCGTCGCCTGCGCGCGATGGAGCGTGACGGGCAACTGGTCTTCACTCGTCGTCAGTGCTACGCGCTGCCGGAACGTCTTGACCTGCTGAAAGGTACCGTTATTGGCCACCGTGATGGCTACGGCTTTCTGCGCGTCGAAGGCCGCAAAGATGACCTGTACCTGTCCAGCGAGCAGATGAAAACCTGCATTCATGGCGATCAGGTGCTGGCGCAGCCGCTGGGCGCGGACCGTAAAGGTCGTCGCGAAGCGCGTATTGTGCGCGTACTGGTGCCGAAAACCAGCCAGATTGTCGGCCGCTACTTCACCGACGCTGGGGTCGGGTTTGTCGTCCCGGACGACAGCCGCCTGAGCTTCGATATCCTTATTCCGCCGGAACAGGTGATGGGGGCTCGTATGGGCTTTGTGGTCGTGGTTGAGCTGACCCAGCGTCCAACCCGTCGCACCAAAGCGGTGGGTAAAATCGTTGAAGTATTGGGCGACAACATGGGCACCAGCATGGCTGTTGATATGGCCCTGCGTACCCATGAAATCCCGTATATCTGGCCGCAGGCAGTTGAAAATCAGGTTGCCGGACTGAAAGAAGAAGTGCCGGAAGAAGCGAAAGTGGGACGTGTCGATCTACGCGATCTCCCGTTGGTCACTATTGATGGCGAAGATGCGCGTGACTTCGACGATGCGGTTTACTGCGAGAAGAAACGCGGCGGTGGCTGGCGTTTATGGGTGGCGATTGCTGATGTAAGCTATTACGTTCGTCCGCCGACTCCGCTGGATCAGGAAGCGCGCAGCCGTGGCACGTCTGTCTACTTCCCGTCGCAGGTTGTCCCGATGCTACCGGAAGTGCTGTCTAACGGATTGTGTTCGCTGAACCCGCAGGTAGACCGTCTGTGTATGGTGTGCGAAATGACCATTTCGTCGAAAGGTCGGTTAACCGGCTTTAAATTCTACGAAGCGGTAATGAGCTCCCATGCGCGTCTGACCTACACCAAAGTCTGGCACATGCTGCAAGGCGATCAGGAATTGCGCGAGCAGTACGCGCCGTTAGTGAAACACATTGAAGAGCTGCATAATCTCTACAAAGTGCTGGATAAAGCCCGTGAAGAGCGCGGCGGTATCTCATTTGAAAGTGAAGAAGCGAAGTTTATCTTCAACGCTGAACGTCGTATCGAACGTATTGAGCAGACGCAACGTAACGACGCGCACAAACTGATTGAAGAGTGCATGATCATGGCGAATATCTCAGCGGCGCGATTCGTTGAGAAAGCCAAAGAGCCAGCCTTGTTCCGTATTCACGATAAGCCGACGACCGAAGCGATTACCTCCTTCCGTTCCGTACTGGCTGAACTGGGTCTGGAACTGCCTGGCGGCAACAAACCTGAGCCGCGCGATTACGCTGAACTGCTGGAGTCGATTGCTGACCGTCCTGATGCGGAAATGCTGCAAACTATGCTGCTGCGCTCGATGAAGCAGGCGATTTACGATCCGGAAAACCGTGGTCACTTCGGCCTGGCGCTGCAATCTTATGCGCACTTTACCTCGCCGATCCGTCGTTACCCGGATCTCTCTTTGCACCGTGCAATTAAATATTTGTTGGCGCAGGAGCAGGGCCATAAAGGCAACACCACGGAAACCGGTGGTTACCATTATTCGATGGAAGAGATGCTGCAACTGGGCCAGCACTGTTCGATGGCCGAACGCCGTGCGGACGAAGCTACGCGCGACGTCTCTGACTGGCTGAAGTGCGACTTCATGCTGGATCAGGTAGGGAATGTCTTTAAAGGCGTAATTGCCAGCGTGACCGGGTTTGGCTTCTTTGTCCGTCTTGACGAACTGTTTATCGACGGTCTGGTGCATGTCTCCTCCCTGGATAACGACTACTATCGCTTTGACCAGGTTGGGCAGCGCCTGACAGGTGAATCAAGCGGTCAGATGTATCGCCTGGGCGATCGCGTGGAAGTTCGCGTGGAAGCGGTCAACATGGACGAGCGTAAAATCGATTTCAGTTTGATCTCCAGCGAACGTGCGCCGCGCAATGAGGGCAAAACCGCACGTGAAAAAGCCAAAAAAGGCGATGCAGGTAAAAATACCGGTAAACGTCGTCAAATGGGTAAAAAGGTGAATTTCGAGCCGGATAGCGCTTTCCGCGGCGAGAAGAAAGGCAGAGCCAAACCTCAGGCGGATAAAAAAACGTCTGAGAAGAAAGGCGATAAAAAAGCGAAAAAGCCATCGGCAAAAACGCTTAAAATCGCTGCCGCCACCAAAGCTAAACGCGCGGCGAAAAAGAACGTCGCACAATAACAGCCATAAACTGTAAGCCGGGCAACTGTCATGTTGCCCGGCGTTACGCACAAACTATTAACGAGTACATTCATGAGTGAAATGATTTACGGCATCCACGCGGTGCAGGCTCTGCTGGAACGTGCGCCTGAGCGCTTCCAGGACGTCTTTATTCTCAAAGGCCGTGAAGATAAACGCCTGCTGCCGTTGATCCATGCCCTGGAAGCGCAGGGTGTTGTCATTCAGCTGGCTAACCGCCAGTTCCTGGATGAGAAAAGCGAGGGTGCGGTACATCAGGGGATTATTGCGCGCGTGAAGCCGGGTCGTCAGTATCAGGAGAACGATCTGCCGGATCTGATTGCCGCGCTCGATCAGCCGTTCTTTTTGATCCTTGATGGCGTCACCGATCCGCATAACCTGGGCGCATGCCTGCGTAGCGCGGATGCTGCTGGTGTACATGCGGTTATCGTACCGAAAGATCGCTCCGCACAGTTGAATGCGACGGCGAAAAAAGTGGCCTGTGGCGCGGCTGAAAGCGTACCGCTGATCCGCGTAACTAACCTGGCGCGCACGATGCGTATGCTGCAGGAAGAGAATATCTGGATTGTGGGCACCGCTGGTGAAGCCGACCATACTCTCTATCAGAGCAAAATGACCGGACGTATGGCGCTGGTCATGGGGGCTGAAGGCGAAGGTATGCGTCGTCTGACTCGTGAGCATTGTGACGAACTGATCAGTATCCCGATGGCAGGGAGCGTTTCGTCGCTAAACGTTTCAGTCGCGACCGGCATCTGCCTGTTTGAAGCTGTTCGCCAGCGCGGCTAATTCCTTCTCTATGTCTCTTAAGCCATCCCTCGGGATGGCTTTTTTGTGACCTGAATCCCAGGCACTCTCTTGTCTGGCTGACCATACTTAATGGCGCAGCCGTTGAAGGAGGGAGACACAATGCACTGGCAAACGCATACCGTTTTTAACCAACCTGTACCGCTCAATAACAGTAACTTATACCTGTCTGATGGCGCCCTGTGTGAAGCGGTTATCCGCGAAGGGGCGGGCTGGGATAGCGATCTGTTGGCGAGTATTGGCCAGCAGCTAGGCACCGCGGAATCGCTTGAACTGGGGCGCCTGGCGAATGCTTTTCCACCCGAACTTTTGCGTTACGACCCGCAGGGGCAGCGACTGGACGATGTGCGTTTCCATCCTGCCTGGCATTTGCTGATGCAGGGACTGTGCGCTAACCGTGTGCATAACCTTGCCTGGGAAGACGAAGCGCGGCAGGGAACATTTGTTGCCCGTGCGGCGCGTTTCATGCTGCATGCGCAGGTGGAAGCAGGCACTTTGTGTCCGGTGACCATGACCTTTGCCGCCACGCCGCTGTTACTGCAGATGCTACCTTCACAATCTCACGACTGGTTTACGCCGCTGCTAAGCGACCGCTATGACTCGCATTTACTGCCGGGTGGGCAAAAGCGTGGGCTGCTGATTGGCATGGGAATGACCGAGAAACAGGGTGGCTCAGATGTGCTGAGCAATACTACTCAGGCGGAACGCCTCGCAGACGGCTCGTATCGGTTGGTGGGACATAAGTGGTTTTTCTCCGTGCCGCAAAGTGATGCTCATTTGGTGCTGGCGCAGGCAAAGGGAGGATTATCCTGCTTTTTTGTACCGCGATTTTTACCCGATGGGCGGCGTAATGCCATCCGTCTTGAACGGCTTAAAGATAAGTTAGGCAACCGCTCCAACGCCAGCTGCGAGGTTGAATTCCACGATGCGATTGGCTGGCTGCTGGGTGATGAAGGGGAAGGTATACGCCATATCCTGAAAATGGGCGGGATGACGCGTTTTGATTGTGCGCTCGGCAGCCATAGCATGATGCGACGTGCCTTTTCCGTGGCGATTTATCATGCGCACCAACGACAGGTATTTGGCAAGCCATTGATTGAACAGCCGATGATGCGTCAGGTCTTAAGCCGAATGGCGCTACAGCTGGAAGGTCAGACCGCGTTACTGTTTCGACTGGCGAGGGCCTGGGACCGCCGCGCTGAGGCCAAAGAAGCGCTGTGGGCTCGGTTGTTCACGCCAGCGGCGAAATATTCTGTCTGCAAAAGTGGGATGCCGTTTGTCGCTGAGGCGATGGAAGTATTGGGTGGGATTGGCTACTGCGAGGAGAGTGAGTTGCCACGTCTGTACCGTGAGATGCCGGTAAACAGTATCTGGGAAGGCTCCGGCAACATTATGTGCCTTGATGTATTGCGGGTGCTGACAAAACAACCCGGTATCTACGATATGCTCAGCGAAGCCTTTGCCGAGGTCAAAGGGCAGGATCGTCATTACGATCGGATGGTTCGTCAATTGCAGCAACACCTGCGAAAACCCAGTGAAGAATTGGGCCGGGAGATTACGCAGCTGCTTTTCCTGCTCGGTTGCGGGGCGCAAATGTTGCGCTATGCCTCTCCGCCAGTGGCGCAGGCCTGGTGTCAGATGATGTTGGATACACGTGGTGGACGACGATTGTCTGAACAGGTACAGAATGATCTGCTGCTACGGGCAACGGGAGGATTACGGTAATAATATGCCTGATGGCGACGCTGGCGCGTCTTATCATAATGCCTGGGTTAAAACAGGCCGGATAAGTTTACCTCATCCGGCAATCTGTTACGCATAGAGTATGGCCTGGACGCGCCAGTTATCGGGGTGCTGATCTTCATACATTTGAATGATCCGATACCATGAGGCGCCTTGTTCATCCGCTTTTAACGCCACGACGCGTTCTACATCCTGCGGATTTCCTGCAATGTTACTGACGGATATCAGCCCTATTTCGTTCAGGCCGGTAACACAGTCAGCACTGGCGAACTCGGCAGACTGCGCCGTAGTACCTACCAGTCCGGTAGAAAGCAGCAGTGAGGATAAGGCTAGTGATTGTTTCATCGTCAGCTCCATTATTCGTACCCCTACACACGGCAGGGCATTCCATCGCGATAATAAACCTCAAGCTTCCTGCTGTTGGTTTATTGTGCACAGGTAAACGCATAGGGGCGCAAAGCAATGTAAAGCTGACTAAATTTCAAGCCAATGTTATTTACGATACAAAATCGCTTGTGAATACCATTGACCAGTCACAATGGTCTCATCGACTAATAAGACCACATAATAATCAGCTTTTGCCGCGACGGCTTTGTCGCGGATTTCAGCCAGCGCATCATCCGGTGAGCCTCTTACCAGCGCGCTGACCGTCCCTATTCGCTGTAACCCATTACTCTGGTTACGGCGGATCTCCTGCGGGTGGTCGGCAACGGGCGGTGCGGGTTGCGGCGTTCCCTGTAGCACGCTACAGGCGCTTAAAAATAAAACCAGCAACAAAGAGGCAAACCGACGCATAACTCTATCTCGTTTCCTGATAGCCATAGTGTAGTGCCTTATTAATTTCCCTTTAGGGGAATGTTCCCGAATTGTTATCTCTCACGCGATTTTCGAATGAAAATGTTGCGAAAGCGTAACCCAGTTCTCAACATTATGAATCATTGTCGAACACATTCGCTTGCGTTAAGTATTGCTGCATGGCATACCAGAAAGAAAGAGGCGACAAATGATCGAAATTGAAACACGACAGTTGGCGGGTATCCCTGTTCTGCACGCCGTTCCGGCTGGCAAACGCGACTGTTCACTCCCCTGTATTATTTTTTATCACGGATTTACATCTTCCAGCCTGGTCTACAGCTATTTTGCCGTTGCTCTGGTTCAGGCCGGATTCCGGGTAGTGATGCCAGATGCGCCAGACCATGGTGCCCGCTTCAAGGGTGACGCACAGGGGCGGATATACCGCTTTTGGCACATATTGCAGCAAAACATGCAGGAGTTTTCGACGTTACGTGCGGCGCTGGTAGCAGAAAAGTGGTTGTCAGATGAACGGCTTGCCGTAGGCGGGGCGTCAATGGGGGGAATGACGGCCCTGGGCATTATGGCCCGCTATCCCGAGGTTAAATGTGTAGCCAGCCTGATGGGTTCGGGCTACTTTACCCGGCTTGCGCAGACGCTTTTTCCGCCTTTATTGGTCCAGACGCCAGAACAGCAGGCTGAGTTTGATGCCCTCATCGCGCCGCTGGCCGAATGGGAAGTGACGCACCAGTTGCCACGCCTGGCCGACAGGCCGTTGCTGCTATGGCACGGGCAGGAAGATGATGTGGTACCGGCCGTTGAAACCTTCCGCTTACAGCAGGCGCTGATTCAGGCCGGTCTGGACAATAATTTGACCTGCCTGTGGGAAGCAGGCGTACGCCACCGCATTACGCCAGAAGCGCTGGCTGCGACGGTGACGTTTTTCCGCCAGCACCTTTAAACGCGCATAATGCTCACGCCCTGAGCTTCGAGCTGTTGCAGGATCTCAGGGTTCGCATTTTTGCCGGTAATCAGCATATCGATTTGATCGGCGCGGCTGAACAGCATCCCCGCGCGTTCACCGACCTTACTGCTATCGACCAACACCACCAGTTTGCCCACCACGTTAAGCATCTTCTGCTCCGCCATCGCGGTCAGCATATCGGTTTTATACAGTCCATCTGCGGTCAACCCTTTGCCGCTGGTGAACATCCAGTGCCCGGCATACAGGCTATTTTCACTACCTTGCGGGCTAAGCGTGATGGATTGGCTTTTGTTGTATTGCCCTCCCATGATGATCACGCTCTCATGCTCCTGGTCGATCAAATAGTTCGCCAGCGGCAGATAATTAGTGATGATCTGCACTGGCTTGCCGCACATTTCACGTCCGAGCAGGAAGGCGGTCGAGCCGCAGTTGATCACCACGCTTTCACCCGCATTCACCAGTTGGGATGCGGCCTTGGCAATACGAACTTTTTCATCGTGGTTCTGTGCCTGGTGCAGATTCATTGGCGTCCAGCGCGGGCGCTGCTGAGTGATGGCTTCTGCGCCGTTGCGAACTTTCTTGAGTTTGCCGCTTTCGTCGAGTTTGTTGATATCCCGGCGGGCTGTGGCGGGTGAAATACCCAGGCGCTCAATTACGTTCTCAACGGTAACAAAGCCCAACTGCGCCAGCATATCCAGCAATATTTGATGTCTTTGTGCTTCAGTCATGAGCTATTCCGATACAAATTGATTTGAAAAGATGATATTTGAAATAGCCTGGAAATACTAAAGTAAATGGGAAAAAATGCCGGGTTAGGCCCGGCATTTGGTGTGGATCACAAGAAGGATTTAAACGGTAGATCCGGTTCAATCGTGAAACAATCATCAAAGCCGCGTGGATAGTGGTATTCAAAGTTATCTTTATCCAGCGGCCAGGTGAATTTGCCACCGACCTGCCAGATAAATGGCTTAAAGCCATACTTCAGACGATCTTTTTTCATCTCCCACAATACGCGAATCTCCTGAGGATCGGCCTGGAAATTTGACCAGATGTCATGATGGAAGGGGATGACGACTTTTGTATTCAACGCTTCCGCCATACGCAGCATGTCGGAGCTGGTCATCTTGTCGGTAATGCCACGCGGGTTTTCGCCATAGGATCCGAGCGCGACGTCGATCTGATGCTCATTGCCGTGTTTTGCATAATAGTTGGAGTAGTGTGAGTCGCCGCTGTGATACAGCGTGCCGCCCGGTGTTTTGAACAGATAGTTAACGGCGCGCGCGTCCATGCCGTCCGGCAGCACGCCCGCCGCTTTCTGATCGGCGGGAAGAGTAATCAACGCGGTACGATCAAACGCATCAAGCGCGTGAATTTCAATATCTTTCACTTTAACCACATCGCCGGGTTTTACCACGATGCAGCGATCTTTCGGCACGCCCCAGCCGACCCACAGATCCACACAGGTTTGTGGCCCAATAAACGGCACGTCGTCCGCGCAGTTCTGCATGACCGCAGCCGCGACATTGACGTCGATGTGATCGTTATGATCGTGCGTAGCCAGCACCGCATCGATCTGACGAATCGCAAACGGATCAAGTACAAACGGCGTGGTACGCAGGTTTGGCTGCAGTTTCTTCACGCCCGCCATGCGTTGCATCTGGTGACCGGTTTTCATCAGCGGATTACCGTGACTTTGCTTACCTGTTCCGCACCAGAAATCGACGCAGACGTTAGTCCCGCCTTCTGACTTTAGCCAAATTCCGGTACAGCCAAGCCACCACATAGCAAAGGTGCCAGGTGCGACCTGTTCCTGTTCGATCTCTTCATTCAGCCAGCTTCCCCACTCCGGGAATGTGCTCAGAATCCATGATTCGCGCGTGATGCTTTTTACTTTACTCATCGCATTTACCTTCATGTTGGTTCAAGTTGAATCAAATTATGATTTGTTTTGATTGATACTGACATCAATTTATCAAGAAGGCAATGCGTGGATTTTTCTGATTCCGTCGTAAAGCGTCTATAACTCACAACGTAACGGGATGCTTTGCAGGAATCTATTTCTGTATTTTATTGTTTTTATGAGTTTTATTTTTTGCTCTATGAATGCTCAATAAAACCCTGTCTCGGGTAAGAGATTTATTTGCGTACTCCATCACATTTAATCAAATTCAATCTTGTTGTGATTACTTTTGAAAATTAGAGTGGAGGCACAACATCCTGAGCATCTGTAATGAATGTTCAGCAACTTCGTCTACTGGAGATCGTTATGGAGATCCTCTACAACATCTTTACCGTCTTTTTTAATCAGGTCATGACCAACGCGCCGTTGCTGTTGGGTATTGTGACCTGCCTCGGCTACATCCTGTTGCGCAAAAGCGTCAGCGTTATTATCAAAGGCACGATCAAAACGATTATCGGTTTTATGCTGCTGCAGGCGGGATCGGGCATTCTGACCAGCACGTTTAAACCGGTAGTGGCGAAGATGTCCGAGGTTTACGGTATCAATGGTGCGATTTCCGATACCTATGCCTCCATGATGGCAACCATCGAACGAATGGGGGATGCCTACAGTTGGGTAGGGTATGCCGTATTGTTGGCGCTGGCGCTGAACATTTGTTACGTACTGCTACGGCGTATTACCGGCATTCGCACCATCATGCTCACCGGGCACATCATGTTCCAGCAGGCGGGCTTGATTGCGGTCTCTTTCTATATCTTCGGCTATTCCATGTGGACAACCATTATTTGCACGGCGGTGCTGGTGTCGCTCTACTGGGGGATTACCTCCAATATGATGTACAAGCCGACGCAGGAAGTGACCGACGGCTGCGGTTTTTCCATCGGCCACCAGCAGCAGTTCGCTTCATGGATTGCCTACAAGGTCGCGCCTTATCTGGGTAAAAAAGAGGAGAGCGTAGAAGATCTCAAACTGCCTGGCTGGCTGAATATCTTCCATGACAACATCGTTTCGACCGCGATTGTCATGACCATTTTCTTCGGGGCGATCCTGCTCTCTTTCGGCATTGATGTGGTTCAGGCGATGGCAGGGAAAACGCACTGGACGGTGTACATCCTGCAGACCGGTTTTTCGTTTGCCGTCGCGATCTTCATCATCACCCAGGGCGTACGTATGTTCGTCGCCGAACTTTCAGAAGCATTCAACGGTATCTCACAGCGTCTGATTCCCGGTGCGGTATTGGCGATTGACTGTGCGGCGATATACAGCTTTGCTCCCAACGCGGTGGTGTGGGGCTTCATGTGGGGCACCATCGGACAACTGATTGCGGTCGGCATCCTCGTGGGCTGCGGCTCTTCCATCCTGATAATCCCCGGCTTTATCCCGATGTTTTTCTCTAATGCCACTATCGGCGTGTTTGCTAATCACTTTGGCGGCTGGCGCGCGGCGCTCAAGATTTGTCTGGTGATGGGGATGATTGAAATCTTTGGCTGCGTCTGGGCGGTGAAACTCACCGGTATGAGCGCCTGGATGGGGATGGCGGACTGGTCAATTCTGGCGCCGCCGATGATGCAGGGCTTTGCCTCCATCGGCATCGTGTTTATGGCCGTCATTATTCTGATTGCACTGGCTTATATGTTTTTCGCAGGACGCACGTTGCGCGCTGAGGAAGACGCAGAAAAACAACTGGCAGAACACTCTGCTTAATAAGGAGTTCCGATTATGACCGTACGTATTCTGGCTGTGTGTGGCAATGGGCAGGGCAGTTCCATGATCATGAAGATGAAAGTGGACCAGTTTTTAACCCAGTCAAATATTGACCATACCGTGAACAGCTGCGCAGTGGGTGAGTACAAAAGTGAACTGAACGGCGCGGATATCATCATCGCCTCTACCCATATTGCCGGTGAAATTACCGTAACCGGCAATAAATATGTTGTTGGCGTACGCAACATGCTGTCGCCCGCCGATTTTGGCCCAAAACTGCTGGAAGTGATCAAAGCGCATTTCCCTCAGGACGTGAAGTAAGGACACGGCATATGAAATTACGTGATTCGCTGGCAGACAATAACGCCATCCTTCTACAGGTTGAGGCCAACACCTGGCAGGAAGCGGTAAAGCTGGGCGTCGATTTGCTGGTTAAGGCTGACGTGGTTGAACCGCGCTACTACCAGGCCATTCTTGATGGGGTAGAACAGTTCGGTCCGTACTTTGTGATTGCCCCAGGACTGGCGATGCCGCACGGTCGCCCGGAAGAAGGTGTGAAGAAGACCGGCTTTGCGCTGGTGACGCTGAAAACCCCGCTGGTGTTTAACCACGAAGATAACGACCCGGTGGACATTCTGATCACGATGGCGGCGGTCGACGCCAACACGCATCAGGAAGTTGGCATCATGCAGATCGTGAATCTGTTTGACGATGAAGCCAATTTCGACCGTTTACGTGCCTGCCGCACCGCGCAGGAAGTGCTGGATTTAATTGATAACGCCACTGCGGCGGCTGTTTAAAAGGATACCGAAATGCCATTACCTATGTTGCAGGTTGCGCTGGATAACCAATCAATGTCTTCTGCGTATGAAACGACGCGTCTGATCGCCGAAGAGGTCGATATTATTGAGGTGGGCACCATTCTTTGTGTTGCCGAGGGCGTACGTGCCGTACGTGACCTGAAGGCGCTTTACCCACATAAAATTGTGCTGGCGGACGCCAAAATCGCCGATGCGGGTAAAATCCTCTCCCGCATGTGTTTCGAAGCTAACGCTGATTGGGTCACTGTCATCTGCTGTGCGGATATCAATACCACCAAAGGTGCGCTCGAGGTGGCGAAAGAATTTAACGGCGACGTACAGATTGAACTGACAGGTTACTGGACCTGGGAACAGGCTCAGGAGTGGCGTGACGCGGGTATCGGGCAGGTTGTATATCATCGTAGTCGTGATGCGCAGGCCGCAGGTGTGGCGTGGGGAGAAGCGGATATCAGTGCCATCAAACGCCTGTCTGATATGGGCTTTAAAGTCACCGTAACCGGCGGCCTGGCGTTGGAGGATCTGCCGCTGTTCCAGGGGATCCCGATTCACGTGTTTATAGCTGGTCGCAGTATTCGTGATGCCGCTTCTCCGGTTGAGGCTGCGCGTCAGTTCAAACGTTCCATCGCCCAGTTGTGGGGCTAAGGAGCGACTATGTTGTCGAAACAGGTCCCGCTCGGTATTTATGAAAAAGCGCTCCCCGGAGGGAAGTGCTGGCTGGATCGCTTGCGGCTGGCGAAAGAGTTAGGTTTTGACTTTGTCGAAATTTCGGTTGATGAAACCGACGCCCGCCTTGCGCGCCTTGACTGGGGCCGCGAGCAGCGTCTGGCGCTGGTGGCCGCCATCGCCGAAACGGGAGTACGCGTCCCTTCTATGTGCCTGAGCGCTCACCGCCGTTTCCCGCTGGGGAGCGAAGATGATGCGGTGCGCGATCAGGGACTGGCGATCATGCGGAAAGCCATTCAGTTTGCGCAGGATATTGGTATTCGCGTGATTCAACTGGCGGGTTATGACGTCTATTACCAGCAGGCCAATAACGAAACGCGTCGTCGATTTCGCGAGGGGCTAAAAGAGAGCGTTGAGATGGCGAGTCGCGCGCAGGTGACGCTGGCGATGGAAATCATGGATTATCCGTTGATGAATTCGATCAGTAAGGCGCTGGGTTATGCCCACTATCTCAATAATCCGTGGTTCCAGCTGTATCCCGATATTGGCAATTTGTCAGCGTGGGATAACGACGTACAGATGGAGCTACAGGCTGGAATAGGCCATATCGTGGCTGTCCACGTGAAGGACACCAAACCCGGCGTGTTCAAAAATGTGCCGTTTGGTGAAGGCGTTGTCGATTTTGAACGTTGTTTTACGACGCTCAAACAGAGTGGGTATTGCGGGCCATACCTGATTGAGATGTGGAGTGAAACGACGGACGATCCGGCGCATGAGGTGGCGAAGGCGCGCGATTGGGTGAAAGCGCGGATGGCCAGCGCAGGTCTGGTGGAGGCGGTGTAATGCAAAAACTTAAACAGCAGGTTTTTGAAGCCAACATGGATCTGCCGCGTTATGGGCTGGTGACGTTTACTTGGGGTAACGTCAGCGCCATCGACCGCGAACGGGGGCTGGTGGTGATTAAGCCCAGCGGCGTCGACTATCAAACGATGCAGGTTGACGACATGGTGATCGTGGATTTGGGTGGTAATGTGGTGGAAGGACGCTATCGTCCTTCTTCCGACACCGCCACTCATCTGGCGCTGTATCATCGCTATTCCTCTCTCGGCGGCGTGGTGCACACCCACTCAACCCACGCGACGGCGTGGGCGCAGGCAGGGCGGGCAATTCCGGCACTCGGCACGACGCATGCGGATTACTTCTTTGGTGATATCCCCTGCACGAGGGCATTAACTGAAGCAGAGGTTCAGGGCGAGTATGAGCTGAATACCGGCAAGGTGATTATCGAAACGCTGGGGAACGTGGAGCCTCTCCATACGCCCGGCGTGGTGGTGTATCAGCATGGCCCGTTTGCCTGGGGTAAAGATGCTCACGACGCGGTACACAACGCTGTGGTGATGGAAGAGGTCGCAAAAATGGCATGGATTGCGCGTGGCATTAATCCGGCTCTTAGCCCCATCGACAGTTATCTGATGAATAAACACTTCATGCGTAAGCACGGCCCAAACGCCTACTACGGGCAGAAGTAACGTCTTTGCCCCGGACAACGTGCATCTACGGATGTGCGTCACCGATCTGTTCGGGGCAATCTTCAGCGTTGCTGGTAAGCCGCTGGTGTAAATCGCATTCCTGCTAAAACTATCGCACAAATGACAGCACCAGCGTAAAACGTCGAGGCTGCGCCCATCGTTTCCCACAGAATGCCCGCGCCGGTACTGGCTAACAGTAGGGCGATGCCACTGATCAGATTAAACATACCGAAGGCTGTACCGCGTAGCTCTGCTGGCGCGGTATGCGCAATCATGGCAGCCAGCAAACCTTGCGTCATGCCCATATGAATCCCCCACAGTCCCACGCCTATCAGTAACGTGCTCCAGTGGTGACTCAGCGCCAGAGTGATATCCGCCGCGATCAGGACCAGCAGGCCCGCCTGTAACATGCGGGTGTGGTTCATGCTGTCAGACATTTTACCAAAAGGATAAGCCGACAGACTGTAGACCAGATTCATGGCGACCATCACCAGCGGAATGGCAAACAGCGGGATATCCATTTGATATGCGCGTAACACGAGAAACGCCTCGCTAAAGCGGGCGAGCGTAAAGAGCGCGCCCAGTCCCACGACCCACCAGTAGGCTGCACTCAACTTTTTCAGGTTTTCCCGTCGTAACGGATTGGTGCGTTTATTAGTGACGGGGGTTTTCGGTTCACTCAGGCCAAACCATAGCAGGGTGATAGAGAGCACCCCTGGGATGACGGCAACCCAGAAGATAGTGTGAAAATCGTTGTTCCAGAGCAGCATTAGCCCGACGGCGAGCAGGGGGCCCAGAAATGCGCCAATGGTATCCAAAGACTGGCGCAGACCATAGGCGGCACCGCGGATCTCGGACGGGGTGACATCTGCGACTAACGCATCCCTGGGGGCGCCGCGAACACCTTTACCCACACGATCAATCATGCGAGCGCTGAATACCATGCCTGATGAGCCCGCCATCGCGAACAGGGGCTTACTTAGTGCCCCCAAACCATAACCGAGCATCGCCAGCCCTTTGCGCTTTCCCAGATAATCACTGAGGACGCCGGAAAAAACCTTAATGATGAGCGCGGTGGCTTCAGCTAATCCTTCAATCAGGCCAATGATAATGACGCTGGCTCCCAGCGTGGTTGCCATAAACAACGGCAGCAGGCTATGGATCATTTCGGAGGAGACATCCATGAGCAGACTCACGCCGCCCAGCACCCAAACGCCTTTTGGTATGCGATTCAGCGTCGCATAGCGTGCAAACATGGTTTCGCTCCAGAGAATCAGTTCGGTAATGCTTTATTTAATCAGTAAATGATGACCAGGATAAGATACAAAGAAAAATAATTCTCATTTACCTGATGCGCAAAAAAAAAGCCCCCGGTGAAGGGGGCAAGTCAAACTGTGGCAATGTTCTCGTTGGTTATTTGCGGGTAGCTAGCGATAAATGTCTGCACTGGCGTGCATATTTCCGTTACTACCGGGCTCCCTGGTGAGGATCACGTGGTAGTATGTTGCGCCTTGCGCATCGGTCTCTTCATTCAGGGCCTGAGTGGCTTCACTTTCAGTGGCGAAGTTATGATTTATGTAAATAACGCCTAAGCTCTGCACATCATCCATATTCCTGGCCTGATGATTGTCAATTTTGATGGCTGCCGTTGCATTTGCACTGAGCAAAAGCACAGCCAGAAGGGTCAAAACACGGGCTCGCATATGTACCTCCTCGACTGCGGTCTCTGGTTGCCTCTCTCCTGTGAGTGATGAGCTTCTGATGTAATTTTAACCGCTACCGGCGCAGGCGTTAGCGACCATTTCTGATGCAGTTGTTCAAAAAATTACCGCATGCCCACCTTTTCTTTTATTTACAGGTAACTGATAGATACCGCTGCGTTAAAAAATACCTGTCTTTCGCGCACAAGCTCTTACCAAATAGTCAATTTAAACGGATGGGTACCCCGTCTATAGTGGACCGGATAAGTAATATAACTTTATGATAATAAGGCAAAAACTTATGGATACTTCATTCATGGATTTCAGCTACTTCGTGATTATGTTTATGGTCGCGCTGGTGGCTGGCTTTATTAACGTGGTGTCGGGCGGCGGCGGGTTTCTCTCTATTGGCGCACTGTTAATTTCTGGTTTACCCCCGGCGAACGCGCTGGCAACCAATAAAATTCAGGCGCTGGGCAGTTCGCTGACCTCCGGTATTTACTTTTTACGCCGGGGACATATCAATGTGCAGGAGCACAAGTACGTCTTCCTGTCTGCTTTTATCGGCTCAGCGTTAGGCACGACGCTCATTCAGTTCATTGAACCGGAAGTGTTGAAAAAACTGCTTCCGGTACTGATTATCGCCGTCGCCATCTACTTTATTTCTGCTCCCAACCTCAGCGAACCGAAGAGAAAGCAGCAGGTATCCCTGTTTTTCTTTTCCCTGATCTGCGGCGGCTGCATAGGCTTTTATGATGGATTTCTTGGCGCTGGTGCTGGCTCCTTTTATACGCTCTGCTATATCCTGTTGTGGGGATACAGCATCGATAAGGCGCAAATTCACTCGAATTTTATTAACCTTGCATCGAACATCGCCTCGATTTTGTTCTTCATTTTCGGCGGCAAAATGATCTGGTCGCTGGGACTGGTGATGTTTGCCGGGCAGTCCCTCGGCGCGCGCCTTGGCGCAACGGTGGTACTGACGCGCGGGAAGAAAGTTATCCGGCCGATGATTGTCATTGTCTCTATTTGCATCAGCGTCAAGATGCTGCTGGATATGTATTAATCGCGGCATGGTAAATAATCGTACAAGCACCTTGAGTTTACCGGCTGACCCCAGTATTATGACGCGTCATTTTTCAGCCGACCTTTAACACGTTCCTTGCCTCCATGGGCCTCGGCTGACCCAGACAGGAGGCTGAATAATCCGTAAGGAGCAATTCGATGCGTCATTACGAAATCGTTTTTATGGTCCATCCTGACCAGAGCGAACAGGTTCCGGGTATGATCGAACGCTACACTGCTGCCATCACTGGTGCAGAAGGCACGATCCACCGTCTGGAAGACTGGGGCCGCCGTCAGCTGGCTTACCCGATCAACAAACTGCACAAAGCTCACTACGTTCTGATGAACGTTGAAGCGCCGCAGGAAGTGATCGATGAGCTGGAAACTACCTTCCGCTTCAACGATGCCGTTATCCGCAGCATGGTTATGCGTACTAAACACGCTGTTACCGAAGCATCTCCGATGGTTAAAGCGAAAGACGAGCGCCGTGAGCGTCGCGATGATTTCGCAAACGAAACCGCAGATGATGCTGAAGCTGGGGATTCTGAAGAGTAATTTCTGATGACCAACCGTCTGGCGTTGTCCGGCACCGTGTGCAGGGCCCCCCTTCGAAAGGTCAGTCCATCAGGAATTCCTCATTGCCAGTTCGTGCTTGAGCATCGTTCTGTGCAGGAGGAAGCCGGGTTTCACCGGCAGGCGTGGTGCCAAATGCCCGTTATTGTTAGCGGACACGAAAACCAGGCCATTACTCACAGTATAACGGTCGGTAGCGCAGTAACCGTTCAGGGGTTCATCTCTTGCCATAAGGCAAAGAACGGCCTGAGCAAAATGGTTCTGCATGCCGAGCAGATTGAATTGATAGATTCTGGAGACTAGCCATATGGCACGTTATTTCCGTCGTCGCAAGTTCTGCCGTTTCACCGCGGAAGGCGTTCAAGAGATCGACTATAAAGATATCGCTACGCTGAAAAACTACATCACCGAAAGCGGTAAGATTGTCCCAAGCCGTATCACCGGTACCCGTGCAAAATACCAGCGCCAGCTGGCTCGCGCTATCAAACGCGCTCGCTACCTGTCCCTGCTGCCGTACACTGATCGTCATCAGTAATCGGTCACGGTCCATTAATACGACTTTGAGAGGATAAGGTAATGCAAGTTATTCTGCTTGATAAAGTAGCAAACCTGGGTAGCCTGGGTGATCAGGTTAACGTTAAAGCGGGCTATGCTCGTAACTTCCTGGTACCACAGGGTAAAGCTGTTCCTGCTACCAAGAAAAACGTTGAATTTTTCGAAGCGCGTCGCGCTGAGCTGGAAGCTAAACTGGCTGACGTACTGTCCGCTGCTGAAGCTCGTGCTGAGAAAATCAACGCACTGGAAACCGTAACCATCGCGTCTAAAGCAGGCGACGAAGGTAAACTGTTCGGTTCCATCGGTACTCGCGACATCGCTGACGCTGTAACTGCAGCTGGCGTTGAAGTAGCTAAGAGCGAAGTTCGTCTGCCGAACGGCGTTCTGCGTACCACTGGCGAGCACGAAGTGAGCTTCCAGGTTCACAGCGAAGTGTTTGCTAAGCTGACTGTAAACGTAGTTGCAGAATAAGTTTTTATTCTGATAACCGCGTAAAAGCGCCGGCCCTGTGCCGGCGTTTTGCTTTTCTGTTCCCCGCTTTTCTCTCTGGCTATTCTTTGTCCTTTTCGGGATAATTACAAAAATAAAACATTATTTCAAAGTGGTGATGGAATGGAACCAACGCACCAACCTCTGTTTGCGCGTAAAAATGTTGTCTATCTGAGCGCGGCGTTCTGCTGCTTGCTGTGGGGAAGCGCCTATCCGGCGATCAAAAGCGGATATGAAATCTTCCAGATTGCCACGGATGACATCCCCTCGAAAATTGTCTTTGCCGGCTATCGCTTTCTGTTTGCGGGATTATTGCTGCTCCTGCTGGCGATGGCGCAACGTAAACCGATTGGCCGGTTAAGCCCGCGTCAATATGGTCAGCTCACGCTGTTGGGGCTGACGCAGACTTCGCTGCAATATATTTTCTTTTATATTGGCCTGGCGTTCACCACGGGGGTGAAAGGGTCCATCATGAACGCGACAGGCACGTTCTTCAGCGTGCTGCTGGCGCATTTTATCTATCAGAACGATAAACTCAGTTACAACAAGGCGCTGGGTTGTATCCTGGGCTTTCTCGGCGTGATGGTGGTGAACTTTAACAGCGGGCTGGATTTTAGCTTCAGCCTGTTAGGAGACGGCTCGGTAGTGATGGCGGCCTTTATTCTCTCCGCTGCTACGTTATACGGTAAACGTATTTCTCAGACGGTGGACCCGACGGTAATGACGGGGTATCAGCTGGGCGGTGGCGGTCTGGCGCTGGTGATCGGCGGTTACGCTTTTGGTGGCACGCTGACCGTACACGGCGCGTCTTCGTTGGCGATTCTGGGCTACCTGACGTTGCTCTCTTCGGTGGCATTTGCCTTGTGGAGTATTTTGCTTAAGCACAACCGCGTGGGGATGATTGCGCCGTTTAACTTCCTGATCCCGGTGTCGGGGGCGGTGCTGTCGGCGATTTTCCTCGGCGAAAATATTCTCGAATGGAAATATGCAGTAGCGTTGGTGCTGGTCTGTTCGGGGATCTGGTGGGTGAACAAGGTGAAACGCTAACGCTTCACCTTGCTGCCTGATGGCACTGCGCTTATCAGGTGTGCTGGCTATCGGGCGCGAATAAAACTGCCGTTAGGCTGGCGGGTAAACAGGACCTGCTGGCCATTACCCGTATCGATGGTTAACCCTGTCACTACGCCACTGGCATTCTGCCTGATCTGCACCATCTGTCCGTCTTTCAAATTGCTCAGCGGTTTTCCGGCACCTTCTACCTGCGCCATGGCGTACACATCGGTTGGCGGGAGATTATGGTCACGGAATACCTGGGCCAGCGTTTTACCCGAATCTACGCGGTAGGAACGCCACTGCTGGTCAATCCCGCTATCCGGCTGGAAAGGTTGTGTCTGGGATTGCTGGGCCTGCGGCTGTGCGTCTGGTTCCCCCTCCTGGATGGGTTCCGGCGCAACCGGCGCGACCTGGCCAGGATCGTTTTGCGGGGCGACCAGTTGTGCCTGAAGTTGAGCCTCTGTCGGCGGCTGTGACTGCGACTGCAAATCCAACTGGGCAGTACGCGTGACCACTGGCGCATCGCTGGTGTCGCTGGAAGGGAGCAGGAAACCGATCACCAGCACGATAGCAGCAGCAATAATGCCGCGGCGGTGCATCGGCGGCAGCGGGTCCATAATGCGAAAATTGTCCGGTGCATGCCAGATTTTCGCCAGGGTTGGTTTTAATTCAAAGCGCCCGGGCATGGCTTTCCTCCTGCTCCGCGTCTCGTTCCTCAGTCATAGAGTATAGATCGCTAACTCTATGATACTTGTTCGGGTACCCGCTTTCGTGACATTCATGCGGACAATAGTCATTGTTTCTTTTTCCTCGCGATTTGTCATCAGTTCCCGAGACAAAGTTTTACCGGATGCGGCATGGCTGATATGCTGCCCGCTACTTTACATCCGATGAAAGGAAATATGATGGCTACCCCGACTTTTGACACTATCGAAGCGCAAGCAAGCTACGGCATTGGTTTGCAGGTAGGACAGCAGCTGAGCGAATCCGGACTGGAAGGGCTGTTGCCTGAAGCGCTGGTAGCGGGTATCGCTGACGCGCTGGAAGGCAAGCATCCGGCAGTGCCTGTTGATGTTGTGCATCGCGCACTGCGTGAAATCCATGAACGTGCAGATGCAGTTCGTCGCGAGCGTTTCCAGGCTATGGCCGCTGATGGCGTTAAATATCTGGAAGAAAACCGTGAGAAAGAGGGTGTGAACAGCACTGAATCCGGTTTGCAGTTCCGTGTTCTGACCCAGGGCGAAGGTGCTATCCCGGCACGCACTGACCGTGTTCGCGTGCACTACACCGGTAAACTGATCGACGGTACCGTGTTTGACAGCTCTGTCGCACGTGGCGAACCGGCTGAATTCCCGGTTAACGGCGTCATCCCAGGCTGGATTGAAGCGCTGACTCTGATGCCGGTGGGTTCCAAATGGGAACTGACTATTCCTCAGGAACTGGCTTACGGCGAGCGTGGCGCTGGCGCGTCCATTCCTCCGTTCAGCACGCTGGTATTCGACGTTGAACTGCTTGAGATTCTGTAAGCAGTGACTTCTGTTCCCCCCGAGGCCGGGGGGAGCAAAGAAATAGCGTGAAAAGCTATAGTTACGCTGTTGTCGATATTTTATATTGCAAATGCTTCACCAGCGTGTATTTTTGTGAACTGATTCGCGCTATCAGAGTGATATGACACTCACTTTAAACATTAAATTAACATTATATCTAAATCTTAGTATTCATCCCGCCAATTCTTACCTAATATCGATGAGTCCTGATAACAGGATCGTCGTATCATAGACACATTAAAGGCCGTAGAGCCTGAACAACACAGACAGGTACAGGAAGAAAAAACATGGTAGATCAGGTAAAAGTCGAAGCCGCAGAAGAGGCTTCGTCTGAACAGTCGCTACGGCGCAATCTCACAAACCGTCATATTCAACTTATTGCCATTGGCGGCGCTATCGGTACCGGCCTGTTTATGGGTTCCGGTAAAACCATTAGTCTCGCCGGACCGTCGATCATCTTTGTGTATATGATCATCGGTTTTATGCTGTTTTTCGTGATGCGCGCAATGGGAGAGTTGTTGCTCTCGAATCTGGAGTACAAATCCTTTAGTGATTTTGCCTCCGACCTGCTCGGGCCATGGGCCGGGTATTTTACCGGTTGGACTTACTGGTTCTGTTGGGTTGTTACCGGGATGGCAGACGTTGTCGCCATTACCGCGTATGCGCAATTCTGGTTCCCCGAACTCTCAGACTGGGTCGCCTCGCTGGCGGTGATCGTGCTACTGCTGAGCCTTAACCTCGCCACGGTAAAAATGTTCGGTGAGATGGAGTTCTGGTTCGCGATGATCAAAATTGTTGCCATTATCGGTCTGATTGTCGTTGGCCTGGTGATGGTACTGACGCACTTTCAGTCGCCAACCGGCGTTCAGGCATCGTTCACGCATCTGTGGAATGACGGTGGCTGGTTCCCGAAAGGGCTGAGCGGCTTCTTTGCCGGCTTCCAGATTGCGGTGTTCGCGTTTGTGGGCATTGAACTGGCGGGGACAACCGCTGCGGAAACCAAAGATCCGGAGAAATCTCTGCCGCGCGCCATTAACTCGATCCCGATCCGTATCATCATGTTCTACGTTTTTGCGCTGATTGTGATTATGTCCGTCACGCCGTGGAGCTCGGTGGTGCCATCCAAGAGCCCATTCGTTGAACTGTTTGTCCTGGTCGGTCTGCCCGCGGCGGCGAGCCTGATCAACTTTGTGGTGCTAACTTCTGCGGCCTCTTCTGCAAACAGCGGCGTGTTCTCTACCAGCCGCATGCTGTTTGGTCTGGCGCAGGAAGGCGTGGCGCCTAAAGCGTTTGCCAAGCTGTCTAAACGCGCGGTTCCGGCGAAAGGTTTAACCTTCTCCTGCATCTGCCTGTTGGGCGGCGTGGTGATGCTGTATGTGAATCCGAGCGTGATTGGCGCGTTCACCATGATCACCACCGTGTCGGCGATTTTGTTCATGTTCGTCTGGACCATCATTCTTTGCTCGTACCTGGTGTACCGTAAGCAGCGTCCGCACCTGCATGAAAAATCAATCTACAAGATGCCGCTCGGTAAGCTGATGTGCTGGGTATGTATGGCGTTCTTTGTTTTCGTACTGGTACTGCTGACGCTGGAAGAAGATACCCGCCAGGCGCTGATCGTGACGCCGCTGTGGTTCATCGCGCTGGGTCTGGGCTGGTTGTTTATCGGTAAGAAACGTATGGCAGGCGTGCGTTAAGCGTAGCCATATCGGACACAAAAAAGGCCACATAAGCAGTGGCCGAATTCGGACTTCAGGAAGGCGCTCTCGGGCGCCTTTTTTTATTCACCAGCGAGGGCACGCGGGAACAACACATTATTTTCCAGACTGATGTGTTCCATCAGGTCGTCGATCATCTCGTTAATGCCGTTATACATGGCTTTCCAGGTAGTGCAGGCTTCTGGCGGCGGCGTCACGTTGTGGGTGATGTGTTTGATCACTTCGACCAGTTCACCGGCATCGTCATGCTCGCTTTCCATGACGCTGATTGGTCCCGTCGCCTGGCTACCCATGCCCTGTTTAATCATCGGGAACAGGATTTGCTCTTCCTTCATCATGTGGCTGGACAGCTCTTCATGCAGCATGCTCAGGTTCTTCGCCAGACCGCGCGGTACGTTCGGTTTGTCTGCGTGAACGCGTTCAACTTTCGTGGCCTGCAGGATCAGTTCCGGCAGCTGTTCGCGATGTCTGTCGTGATAACGCACGATGATATGGTCGATGATTTCAGCCAGCGCCACGGTACGCCAGTCTTTCTCCAGCGGCTGTTCAGCCAGCTGCGCGAGCTGCGCCTCAATAACGTCTAAATCCAGCTCTTTACGCGCAGCAGCGCGTGCCAGCGTTTGCTTACCGCCACAGCAGTAATCCATATCGTATTTACGAAACAGGGCCGAAGCGCGAGGAATAGAGAGCGCCAGTTCACCTAAAGGTTGATCGCGATAAGACATTGCCGTTACCTCATTCTCAATAATATAAGATGTATTTTAAATGCATCTTATAAGGAAGGCTATAACCCTTTCGGGGTGGGGTGTTTTGTGATGAGCATCACAAAAATTTCTTATTTCGTTAAGGTGCTGAATCTTATTGGAAAGGAGAGATACGGCGAAAAAAGCTGCGCCAGAGAATTAAATAAGCGCACGCCGCTGCCGATAGTTAGACCTCAGACAATACCTGCATAATAAAAGGCAACAGATGTTCAAACGAATTAAAGTGATAACCTTACTTATCACCGTGCTACTCGCGCTGGGCGCGATGCAGCTCATCTCCGCAGGCGTCTTTATTGGCGCACTCAATAACGATAAACAGAACTTTAATATCTCTCAGCTTTCCAGTCAGAACGTGGCTGAATTTACCGATGCGTGGATTAGCCTGAACCAGGCTCGCGTCACGCTCAACCGGGGTATGCTGCGTTTACAGGGAACGATGGCCAGCAAGATCAACGGCGGTCAGTTGAAAGAGCTGGTGAACACGGCGAATCGTCTGCTGGCCGAGTCGAAAGAGCATTACGATAAATACTACGCCCTGCCAGAAACGCCGGGGCTGGATGAGCGTCTGGCCGATCGACTGGAAGAACAGTACGGCATCTATTCTGCGACGCTGGCTAAAATGAACGCGCTGCTGGCTGAAGGTAAGCTGGAAGAGATGTTCAAGCAGAATGCTGAGCAGAAGCAGACTGCCATGCAGGAAGTGTATCGGGAATGGCGTACCGCGCAAACGGCGTTGGCCACGGCCGGCGTGCAGGACAATGAGAGTGATTACCGCAAGATAATCTGGCTGTTGTCTGCCGTGATGTTGACTGTCGTCACTGTGATTGTCGCCAGTTGGCTGGCGATGCAGCGCGTGTTGCTCAAGCCGCTCCACGAGGTGATGGGACATATTCGCCACATCGCTGCGGGTGACCTGACGCATAGCATCAACGCCGATGGCAGCAATGAAATGGCGCTGCTGGCAAGTAATGTGCGTGACATGCAACAGGCGCTGGCGAATACGGTCAGCGTGGTGCGTGACGGGGCTGACACTATCTACACCGGCGCGGGTGAAATTGCCGCAGGCAGTAACGATCTCTCTTCACGTACCGAGCAGCAGGCTGCCTCTCTGGAAGAGACCGCTGCCAGCATGGAACAACTCACCGCCACCGTGAAGCAGAACGCAGATAACGCGCGTCAGGCGACCAGTCTGGCAAAAAATGCCTCACAGACGGCGTTGAAAGGTGGAACCGTGGTTGATGGCGTGGTGCGTACTATGGACGAAATCGCCACCAGTTCCAGCAAAATCGCGCAAATTACCACTGTTATCGACGGTATTGCCTTCCAGACCAATATTCTGGCGCTGAACGCGGCGGTAGAAGCGGCGCGTGCGGGCGAACAGGGCCGTGGTTTTGCCGTGGTCGCTGGCGAAGTTCGTACTCTGGCGCAGCGTAGCGCTCAGGCGGCAAAAGAGATTAAGGCGCTGATTGATGACTCGGGCAATCGGGTCAATGCCGGTGCGGCGCTGGTGCATGAAGCAGGCGAAACGATGGCGGAGATTGTCAGCGCCGTGACCCGCGTGACCGACATTATGGGCGAAATTGCCTCTGCTTCTGATGAACAGAGCCGGGGTATCGATCAGGTAGGCCAGGCCGTTGCCGAGATGGATCGCGTGACGCAGCAAAATGCTTCGCTGGTGGAGGAGTCCGCTTCCGCTGCCGCCGCGCTTGAAGAGCAGGCAGCACGACTGAACCAGACCGTGGCGGTATTTAAAGTGTCGCGCCGGATGACGGCGTAAACGCCTTATCCGGCCTACATGAGATCGTACAGTCCTTGTAGGCCTGATAAGCGCAGCGCCATCAGGCATCCCCTGAAACCGGCACTACCGCCGGTTTCTGCGGTTTTGACCGCACCGCAATTACCACGCCTGTTACCAGTAGCGCAATACCGCTTAGCGTCAGCAGCGGCGGAAAATCCTGGCGCAGCATAAAGGTATACAGCAGGCCAGCCAGCGTTTCGAAGACAATCAGCGGGCCGAGGATCACCGTCGGCAGCTTCTGGCTGGCGACGTTCCAGCACAGCGCGCCCACCCACGAACACAATACCGCAATAGCTATCATCAGGCCGATAAACACATCCGGACGCGGGCCGAAGGGCAGGGCGAAACCTGGCGTTTGCCCATGCAGCCACAGACATGCTGCAATGTACCCCAGCAGAGAAACGGGCAGCGTCACCAGCGCCTGAGCCGTCGCCCACATCATCGGATGCTTATCTGGATTCTCGCGCAGCCAGCGGGCATTACGCAGTGCATACCACGCCCAGCACACCACTGAGACAAGCGCCAGCACGATACCAGAGCCATAACGCCATCCGCTGAAATCGGGTAATCCCTGGTTCAGCTCCGAGATATTCACGCACAGCAGGCCAATAGCAATCAATATCAGCGCAGGTGACAGACGCCACCAGGATAATTTACCGTCACGCTGGCTATAGAGCAGGTTGGCGAAGACCGGGATCACCACCGGTAATGTACCAATAATCATCGTTGATACCGGCGCGCCGGTACGCTGGATGGCGCTGGCCAGGCAAACGTAATAAATCAGGTTACCCATCATCGTTAGCGCCAGCGCTGTTATCCAGTCTTTATCCGTCAGCTGGCGCAGACGCGCGCGTCCCAGCCAGGCGATCGGCACAGCGATCAGCCCCAGCGCCAGATAGCGTCCCATCGACTGTAACACCGCTGGGTATTCCGGCACGATCAGCGGCCCGACAAAAATTAATCCCCACATCAGCCCTGCCAGCAGGGCGTACAGCACGCCGCTAATCATTGTTAACATCCACATCATTAAACATTGCGTTGAGTGTAGGCAGGGAGAGTGCAGCCGTATTGTATGAGATTGCGCATTAGCGCGAATAAACCTGCTTCTGATAACGTACCGGCGTAATGCCGTAGCGATGAGTAAATGCGCGGGTGAGATGCGACTGGTCGGTCAAACCGGTTGCGGCAGCGACCTCTGCGGCGGGCATTCCGTGAGTGAGAAAACCTTTGGCGCGCCACAGGCGAATGGCCATCAGCATTTGGTGCGGCGTAACGTGGAAATGAGATTTAAACTGGCGTTGAAAATGCCAGGGACTCAGTGAGGCAACCCGCGCCAGTTCGTCGAGCGTTATCGGGTGCATGTAATTATCATGCAGATACTCGCGTACCCGTTCAAAGCGATGCGCCCCTTCTGCAGATGTTGGCGCATGGCGGGCCAGCGGCTGGAAGGTGTCGATCAGATCGAGCAATAACCCTTTTTGCGCCAGCGCATCCTCCGTGTTCCACAGGCCGTGGATCAGCGAGCAGATCTGCCGCGAGCGCAGCGGATCGTGGCGCGTTACGTCATGAAACCACCAGTGGCGGATTCCGGTGACCTCTTCCAGAAGATCGGGCTCAAGATAGATCATCCGATAGCGCCAGCCATCGGCGGTTTCGGCTTCGCCGGTATGCAACTCATCGGGATTCATGGTGACGACAGAATGGGCGGGCGCGACGTACTGCGTACCACGATAGCGAAAACGTTCGGCTCCGGCTTCTATCGCGCCAATGCCAAACGCTTCATGGGTATGTGGTTCAAAGGCGTAACGTGAGATGTGCGCATGATACAGCTCAACGCCCGGCACCTGCGGCAGATGGCGAAAGCGGGCGCTGTCTTTTTCATCAATAAACTGCTCAGGTACACCTTGCACGTTTTCTCTCCCCACGCATCATCCTGTCATTATCAGAGAGGATGCGCGGGGATGCCACCACAATTAACTAATTTTTAACACTTATACGATGCTTTTGACGCTGTCAGCCAATGATGTGGTTGGGCGACCAATCAGTTTGCTCAGCGTATGGCTGTCATCGAACAGACCGCCTTTAGAGGCACCAACGTCAGAATCAGCCAGCATCTCCGCCAGCCCGGCAGGCAGACCAAAGCCTTTCAGCGCTGCGGCAAAATCAGCTTCGCTCAGGTTCTGATACCCCACTTTTTTACCACTCTGTTTTGCCAGCTCGGCAGCCAACTGGCTCAGGGTCCAGCCTGCGTCGCCCGCCAGCTCATAGGTTTTACCGGAATGACCGTCTTCACTGATGACGCGCGCGGCGGCAGCGGCATAGTCGGCGCGGGTCGCTGAGGCGATTTTGCCTTCACCTGCAGCCCCGATAAACACACCGTGTTCCAGTGCAGCCGGTGCGCTGGCGAGATAGTTTTCGGTGTACCAGCCGTTACGCAGCAGCGCGTAGGCGATACCGGATTCAGCCAGCATCTTCTCGGTTGCCACATGCTCATCAGCCAGCCCCAGCGGGGAGGTGTCGGCGTGCAGCAGGCTGGTGTAGGCGATAAATTTCACGTGGGCAGCCTTTGCTGCATTAATCACGTTGCGATGCTGCGGGGCACGTTGTCCCACTTCGCTCGACGAGATTAGCAGTAGCTTGTCAATACCCTGTAAGGCAGCCGTCAAGGCGGCTTCATCGCTGTAATCCGCCTGGCGAACGGTAATGCCCTGCTGGCTAAGCGCCGTCGCTTTAGAGGGATTACGCACAATTGCCACAATCTGGCTGGCAGGAACGGTTTTCAGTAGCGATTCAATAACGTGTTGGCCCAGTTGGCCGGTGGCACCGGTAATTGCGATCATGGGGTAACTCCTTGGTATTGGTCTTGTGTTTAATCACGCTAACACTTAAACTAACTTTTAGTAAGTACGCACAAAAAGGTTAGTATGAAAATGACAGCGTCGACGCTCTCCCAGCAATTACGCGATGGCAATTTGTTTGCCGAACAGTGTCCCTCCCGCGAGGTGTTAAAACACGTCACCAGCCGCTGGGGCGTGTTAATTCTGGTGGCGCTGCGCGACGGTACGCACCGCTTTAGCGATTTGCGCCGTAAGATGGGCGGCGTCAGCGAAAAGATGCTGGCGCAATCGCTTCAGGCGCTTGAGCAGGACGGGTTTATCAATCGAGTCTCTTATCCGGTGGTGCCGCCGCATGTGGAATATAGCCTGACGCCGTTGGGTGAGCAGGTGAGCGATAAAGTTGCCGCGCTGGCGGACTGGATAGAACTGAATTTGCCGCAGGTTTTGGCGCAGCGAGATGAGCGGGCTGCGTAGTTTTGTAGGCCGGATAAGACGCTGTTGCGTCGCATCCGGCACGAAAGTTACTTACTCAAATCCAGCTGATAAATCGCAAAGCCGATATCATCGGTCGCGACTTTCTTCAGCGGATACTGGCCTTTCTCTTTAATAAATGCAGCGGCTTTATCAGACGGTGATGTTTCAAAGCGAATATCCAGTGGTGTGTCGCTATGAATTGGCGCCAGACGCCAGTTGTTATCTGCCGCCGGGTGAATTTCACCGGCACGCTTCGTCTCAGCACCAATCCACGCGGCCAGCACCGAGCGGTTTTCATCCGGAGAAGCAAACGCGATGTGGCTGTCGCCGGTTCCGGCAAACTTACCGCCGTAGGCGCGGTAGTTGTTGGTCGCGACGAGGAAGATGGCGTTAGGGTCGACAGGCTTACCGTTAAAGGTCAGATTCTTAATCCGCTCTGCTTTTGGGTTGATGGTCTGGCACTCGCCGTCGTAGCGGGCGGGTTGTGAAACATCAATCTGATAATTCACGCCGTCAATCACGTCGAAATTATAGGTACGGAAGCCATCCCAGTTAATCAACGACTGTGGTTTGCTGCTGTGGATATCAATCTGATTGAACTGCCCGGCGGAACATTCCAGCCACTCTTTCACCTCTTTACCGCTGGCTTTCACCACCACCAGAGTGTTGGGATAGAGATACAAATCAGCGGCGTTACGGAAGGTTAACTGGCCTTTTTCGACTTCTACGAAGCTGGCCGGATCGTTCTTGCGTCCACCGACCTTAAACGGCGCGGCGGCGGAAAGTACCGGCAGTTTTGCCAGATCCGGATCGCCCTGAATAAAGTGTTCCACATAGGCTTTCTGCGCGTTGTTCACCACCTGTACGGTCGGGTCATCCTGTACCAGCGCCAGATAGCTGTACATGTTGTCGGCGGATTTACCGATCGGTTTGCTGACAAACTCACGCGTGGCGTCGTGATCGGCTTTCAGGATCTCAACGATTTTTTTGTCTTCTGCTGCCAGTGATTTTTTGGCTGCGGCGTCATAGATCGGGCGCGCCTCGGCTTTCGCCTGAGTGACCTGCCATTTACCGCTGTCGTTATTCAGCACTAAATCCACCACGCCCAGGTGATCGCCCCACATACCCGGCATCACCGCAGGAACCCCATTCAGCGTACCTTTTGTGATATCTGCGCCTTTTATATTGGCAAAGTCTTTACCTGGGAAGACGGCGTGAGCGTGACCAAACATAATGGCATCCACGCCCGGTACTTCGCTGAGGTAATAAACGGAGTTTTCCGCCATCGTCTGATACGGGTCGGCAGAAAGCCCGGAGTGAGCAACCACCACCACGACATCAGCGCCTTTTTTCCGCATTTCCGGCACATACTTACGTGCGGTTTCGGTGATGTCATTTACCGTCACTTTGCCGCTGAGGTTGGCTTTATCCCAGGTCATGATTTGTGGTGGCACGAAGCCGATATAGCCAATCTTCAGCGTCTGCTTGTTACCTTCCTGGTCAATTACCTCAGTGTCTTTGATCAGATAAGGCGTAAACAGCGGCTTTTTGGTCTTAACGTCGATGATATTGGCGTTAACGTAGGGGAACTTCGCTCCGGCCAGCGCGTTGTGCAGATACTCCAGACCGTAGTTGAATTCATGATTGCCGAGGTTACCTACCGCGTAATCCAGAGTATTCAGCGCCTTATATACCGGGTGAGTTTCGCCCGCTTTCAGCCCTTTGGCCGCCATGTAATCCCCGAGCGGGCTGCCCTGAATCAGATCGCCATTATCAACCAGCACGCTGTTTTTGACTTCACCACGCGCGGCGTTGATCAGACTTGCCGTACGCACCAGGCCAAATTTTTCAGTCGGCGTGTCTTTGTAATAATCGAAATCCATCATATTGCTATGTAAATCAGTGGTTTCCATTATTCGCAGATCGACGGTCGCGGCATTCACGCTGGCTGCAATCAGCGTTGCCAGAAGCGTTGCACTAAACTTAATCATCAGGGGCATCCTTTTAAGATCTAAGCCACAAAAGAAAATGTATATAAATCTTCTTGCTTACAGAACTGTGAATCATGACATGAATATAGCGTTTAAAACCGCAGACGCTATCACAGTTGGCGGATCCCCTGACGATCGGGTATAAGTAAAACAACGAGTTAACACCACTGACAAACGAGGTGGAGAATGTTAGAACATGTATGCCAGCTTGCACGGAACGCGGGCGATGCCATTATGCAGGTCTACGATGGAATCAAACCGATGGAGATTACCAGCAAGCAGGATGATTCTCCGGTCACGGCGGCGGATATCGCTGCGCATACGGTGATCCTCGAAGGATTACAGGCGCTGACGCCGGATATTCCGGTTCTGTCTGAAGAAGCCCCTCCTGGCTGGGATGTTCGCCAGCACTGGCAGCGCTACTGGCTGGTCGATCCGTTGGACGGTACCAAAGAGTTTATTAAACGTAACGGTGAATTTACCGTCAATATTGCGCTGATTGAGCAGGGAAAGCCGGTGCTTGGTGTGGTTTACGCGCCAGTAATGAAGGTCATGTACAGTGCGGCAGAAAGTAAAGCGTGGAAAGAAGAGTGCGGTGTGCGCAAACAAATCCAGGTACGTGACGCGCGTCCACCGCTGGTGGTGATTAGCCGTTCGCATGCCGACAATGAGTTAAAAGAGTATCTGCAACAACTGGGCGAGCACCAGACCACGTCGATTGGATCGTCGCTGAAATTCTGCCTGGTGGCGGAAGGGCGCGCGCAGCTGTATCCGCGTTTTGGGCCAACTAACGTCTGGGACACTGCCGCTGGCCACGCCGTTGCCGCCGCAGCCGGAGCGCACGTTCACGACTGGCAGGGGAAACCTCTGGACTATACCCCACGTGAATCGTTCCTCAACCCCGGCTTCCGCGTCTCTATTTACTGAGCAATTTGTGCAGCAGGGTAATCACCTGCTGCACCTCTTCCTGCGTTAATGCGCCATCTTTTGCCCACTGTACGCGTCCGTCCTTATCGAGTACCGCAATAGCTGAGCTTTCTTCATCCAGTTGCCAGGCTTTACGCGCAATGCCGTTGCTGTCGACGATAAATTGTGACCATGGGTAGAGCTTCTTATTGCTCTCCAGACTGCTGCGCACAAACATACCGGAGCCAGGAATGGCGTCATCCGTGTTGACGATAGTGGTGGTCTGGTATTTGTCGTGCGGCAGGTTCGCCGCTTTGATGGCTTCAATCAGGTTCGCGTTTTTCTCTTTGGCGGAGGTGCGTCCGGCAATGTGTTGCACAATGCGTACTTTGCCGGGCAGTTGCGCGCTATTCCAGCTTTTGTAGCTAAACTTATCGTTATCGAGAATCAGTTCGCCGCGATCGGCGATCCCCACCGGCGGTACGCGCTGGTCAGTCTCAAACTTATGGGCGGAGGCAATCATCGGCAGCAGCAGGCACGACAGCGCCAGCAGTTTTCGTAAGGTCATAGGTTTTCCTTCTTTCTTTATTTTGCAGGTGATCCGACCACTTGGGCCTGGAATTTAATCATATGTGCGATTGATGCTTTTTCCCGCAAGCGCGATGCCAGTTTGCGGACGGGCGCACAAATCCTGCGAAAATCGAAGGCTTATACTGAAGACAGCGAAGCGTTGAAAAGATAATTCTGAATAATTGTAACTGGAAGGTAAATAAACTTATACACGCTGGAAACATCAACGAGATAGTCTATAGTCATAGGGCATTAAAATTTGCGCCTGAGGATTGTCGGACCGATTGTGGTACCGCAAAGGCGTAATGCTCAGCAGGAGACAACAATGAAAATTTTCCAACGATACAACCCGCTGCAGGTGGCGAAGTACGTGAAGATCCTGTTTCGTGGACGGTTATATATCAAGGATGTAGGCGCTTTTGAATTTGATAAGGGTAAGATTCTTATCCCAAAAGTGAAGGACAAGCTGCATTTTTCCGTGATGTCCGAAGTTAACCGTCAGGTCTTGCGTCTGCAAACTGAGATGGCTTGATCAAAGTGCTATGCGGTAGTTAAAAAAACGGCTCCAGGACAGGAGCCGTTGATGTTTCTGCAAGGCGCTATGACGCCTTTGCCTCTTCCTTCGCATCCGGCAGTTTCGGTACCAGAACGGTAGGTTTACTGTCCAGACGCGTCACCAGCAGCTGATCGATCTTGTAGTTATCGATATCCACTACTTCAAATTTGTAGCCTGAATACTTCACCGAGTCGGTGCGTTTCGGGATTTTACGCAACATGAACATCATAAAGCCGCCGATGGTTTCATAGTTGCCGGACTGCGGGAATTCGTCGATATCCAGGACGCGCATGACGTCATCAATCGGCGTACCGCCGTCGACTAACCATGAGTTTTCATCACGCGCCACGATCTGCTCTTCCAGGCCCTGACCGACTAAATCGCCCATCAGCGTCGTCATCACATCGTTGAGCGTGATAATCCCCACCACCAATGCATACTCGTTCATGATGACGGCAAAATCTTCGCCTGCGGTTTTGAAGCTTTCCAGCGCTTCAGAGAGCGTCAGCGTATCCGGGACAATCAGCGTATTGCGGATCTGCACGCCGCTGTTCAGCGCCATACTCTGGTTGGCCAGCACGCGGTTGAGGAGATCCTTTGAATCGACATAGCCAATGATGTGATCGATATCTTCGTTACACACCAGAAATTTGGAGTGCGGATGTTCCGCCACTTTGTTCTTCAGGCTCTGCTCGTCTTCGTGAAGATCGAACCAGATAATATTCTCGCGCGAGGTCATTGAAGACGGTACGGTGCGGGATTCCAGTTCGAACACATTTTCAATCAGCTCATGTTCCTGCTTGCGCAGAACACCCGCCAGCGCACCTGCTTCGACCACGGCGTAAATGTCGTCTGACGTGATGTCATCTTTACGCACCATCGGAATTTTAAACAGGCGGAAAATGTTATTTGCCAGACCGTTAAAGAACCATACCAATGGGCGGAAGACCAGCAGACAGAAGCGCATCGGGTTGATGATACGCAAAGCCACAGCTTCTGGCGCAATCATACCGATGCGTTTCGGGGTTAAATCCGCGAACAGGATGAACAGGCCAGTAACCAGTGAGAAGGACAGAATAAAACTTAACTGTTCGGACAGCTCTGGAGCGAAGTACTTTGAGAACAGGCTGTAAAACGCCGGGGAAAAGGCCGCATCACCAACGATACCGCCGAGAATGGCGACCGCGTTTAGGCCAATCTGCACCACGGTAAAAAACATGCCGGGGTTTTCCTGCATCTTCAAAACACGCTGTGCGTTCACATTGCCTTCATCGGCAAGCAGCTTAAGTTTGATTTTGCGTGATGCGGCAAGCGAGATCTCGGATATCGAGAAAAACGCACTCACGGCGATCAGGCAGAGAATGACTAAAATACTGTTTAACATATCTTATCCGACCGTTCGGGTCAGATCCTCGGAAGGGAGAAGTTGATAAATCCGTGTGAAATACACATTGAAAACCGGCTCGTGGAAGTGAGCCGGTAAATTCAGGAGCTAGTATAGCGTAAGGTACTGTAACGTCGCCAGAGGGGGAAATTTATCCTTGTGGTGGCAAACACACGCCAATCCCGCCAATTCCACAGTAGCCGTAAGGATTTTTGTGCAGATATTGTTGGTGATCGTCTTCGGCATAATAGAACGGGGTTGCCGTACTGATTTCCGTTGTAATGGTGCGCTCGTCGCCAGCGGCGGTCATCGCCGCCTGAAAACGCTCAAGGCTGGCCTGTGCCGCGGCGGTTTGCTCTGGCGTTAAGGGATAAATAGCGGAACGATACTGCGTACCGTGGTCGTTCCCCTGGCGCATACCTTGCGCCGGGTCGTGATTTTCCCAGAACACCTGCAGCAGTTGCTCGTAGCTGATAACATGCGGGTCATAGACGACGCGCACCGCTTCGGCATGCCCGGTATCGCCAGAACAGACTTCCCGATAGGTCGGGTTAGGGGTATAGCCGCCGGTGTATCCGGCTGCGGTGCTGTACACGCCGGGTAATGACCAGAATAAACGCTCCACGCCCCAGAAACATCCCATGGCGAAAAGGGCGATTTCCATACCGTCGGGCACGTTGGTCATCGAATGTTGGTTAACCGCATGCAGCGTTGCCACTGGCATCGGGGTGTTGCGTCCAGGTAGCGCATCTGCTTGAGTAACGAGATGCTTTCTATCAAATAAACTCATGGCCGTTCTCCCGAAATCAGTCATTTGGGTTAAGGTTGTAACGAGACGCGTCTTTGCCCACAATAAACGGCATGAATACGTCTAGAGTTAAACATAAGAAATATTTGGGTTGTCGTCTGTTTTTCAACTCTTATTGTTGATTTTTTGTTAAGCCGAGGAACGGCATAGTATTTTTTTCCAGGGGTGGGAAAAAAGGATATTCAGGAGAAAATGTGCCACATATCCGTCAGTTATGTTGGGTGGGATTACTGTGCTTAAGTGGCTCCGCCGCCGCCGCGAATGTTCGCTTACAGGTCGAAGGATTATCAGGACCGCTGGAGAAAAACGTTCGTGCGCAGTTGTCCACGATTCAAAGTGATGAAGTCACTCCAGACCGACGCTTTCGTGCGCGCGTTGATGATGCCATCCGCGAAGGGCTAAAAGCGCTGGGCTACTTTGAGCCGACCATCGATTTTGAGCTGCGCCCGCCACCGGCAAAAGGACGCCAGGTGCTGATTGCCAAAGTAACCCCCGGCGAGCCGGTGCTGATTGGCGGCACCGAAGTGATTTTGCGCGGTGGCGCGCGTACGGATAAAGATTATCTGGATCTGCTGAAAACGCGCCCGGCAATCGGCACCGTGTTGAATCAGGGTGATTATGACAACTTCAAAAAATCCCTCACCAGCGTGGCGCTGCGCAAAGGCTATTTCGACAGTGAATTTAATAAAAGCCAGCTTGGAATAGCGCTTGAGCGCCGTCAGGCGTTCTGGGATATCGATTACAACAGCGGTGAACGCTATCGCTTTGGGCATGTCACCTTTGAAGGCTCGCAAATTCGCGATGAGTACCTGCAAAACCTGGTGCCATTTAAAGAAGGTGAAGAGTACGAGTCGAAAGATCTGGGGGAACTTAACCGTCGTCTGTCGGCGACCGGATGGTTTAATTCTGTGGTTGTCGCGCCAGAATTTGATAAAGCCCGCAAAACCAAAGTGTTGCCGCTTAAAGGCGTGGTCTCGCCGCGAACCGAAAACACCATCGAAACCGGGGTTGGTTATTCAACTGACGTCGGGCCACGGGTAAAGACCTCGTGGAAAAAGCCGTGGATGAACTCCTATGGCCACAGCCTGACCACTAGCGCCAGTATCTCTGCGCCAGAGCAGGTCCTTGATTTTAGTTATAAAATGCCGCTGTTAAAGAACCCACTGGAGCAGTATTACCTGGTGCAGGGGGGCTTTAAGCGTACTGATTTAAACGACACCGAGCAGGACTCCACGACGCTTGCGGTTTCCCGTTACTGGGACCTTTCCAGCGGCTGGCAGCGCGCGATTAACCTGCGCTGGAGCCTCGACCACTTTACGCAGGGTAACGTCACCAATACCACCATGCTGCTCTATCCGGGCGTGATGATTAGCCGGACGCGTTCGCGCGGCGGTCTGATGCCCGTCTGGGGCGATTCTCAGCGCTATTCCATTGATTATTCCAATACGGCCTGGGGTTCAGACGTTGATTTCTCTGTCTTCCAGGCGCAAAACGTCTGGATCCGTACGCTGTACGACAGGCATCGCTTTGTGATGCGCGGTAACCTCGGCTGGATTGAAACCGGGGACTTCGACAAAGTGCCACCGGATCTGCGTTTCTTCGCCGGGGGCGATCGCAGTATTCGCGGTTACAAATACAAATCTATTTCGCCCGAAGGCAGCGACGGTAAGCTGAAAGGGGCCTCGAAGCTGGCAACCGGCTCGCTGGAATACCAGTACAACGTGACCGGGAAATGGTGGGGCGCAATGTTTGTCGATAGCGGCGAAGCGGTCAGCGATATTCGCAAAAGCGATTTCAAAACCGGCGCCGGGGTCGGTGTGCGCTGGCAGTCGCCGGTCGGACCTATCAAGCTCGACTTTGCCGTCCCTGTCGGCGACAAAGATGAACATGGTTTACAGTTTTACATCGGTCTGGGGCCTGAATTATGAGTTTATGGAAGAAGATAAGCCTCGGCGTGCTAATTTTTATCCTGCTGTTGTTAGGCACGGTGGCGTTCCTTGTCGGTACTACCTCGGGCCTGCACCTGATCTTCAAGGCAGCTAATCGCTGGGTTCCGGGGCTGGAAATTGGTCAGGTCAGCGGCGGCTGGCGGGATTTATCGCTCAAAAATATTCGTTATGACCAGCCTGGCGTGGCGGTGAATGCCGGTGAAGTGCATCTGGCCGTCGGGCTGGAGTGTCTTTGGGATAGTAGCCTGTGCGTCAACGATCTGTCGCTGAAAAATATCAACGTGGCGATCGACAGCAAAAAGATGCCGCCTTCAGCACCGGTTGAGGAGGAGGATAGCGGCCCGCTTAACCTTTCCACACCTTATCCGATCACGCTTTCGCGCGTGGCGCTGAATAACATCAATATCAAAATTGACGACACCACAGTTTCAGTGCTCGATTTTACCTCCGGCCTGAACTGGCAGGAAAAAACGCTGACCCTGAAGCCAACGTCATTACAGGGCCTGCTGATTGCCCTGCCTAAAGTGGCGGAAGTGGCGCAGGAAGAGGTCGTTGAACCGAAGATTCAAAACCCGCAGCCGGATGAAAAACCGCTCGGTGAAACGCTAAAAGATCTGTTCTCAAAGCCGGTGCTACCGGAAATGACCGATGTCCATCTGCCGCTCAACCTCAATATTGAAGAGTTTCGCGGCGAGCAACTGCGCGTGACCGGGGATACGGATTTAACGGTGCATAACATGCTGCTCAAAGTGAGCAGCATTGACGGCAACATGAAGCTCGACGCGCTGGATATCGACTCTAATCAGGGTACGGTAAACGCCAGCGGTACGGCGCAGCTCACCAACACATGGCCGGTGGATATTACCCTCAACAGCACGCTGAACGTCGATCCATTAAAAGGCGAAAAGGTGAAGCTGAAGGTCGGTGGCGCGCTGCGTGAACAGCTGGAAGTCGGCGTCAATCTGTCTGGCCCGGTTGATATGGACCTGCGCGCGCAAACGCGTCTGGCAGAAGCCGGATTACCGCTCAATCTGGAAGTGGTGAGTAAGCAGGTTTACTGGCCGTTTACCGGCGACAAGCAGTTCCAGGCCGATGACATTAAGCTCAAGCTGACCGGCAAAATGACCGACTATACGTTGTCGATGCGTACCGCGGTGAAAGGGCAGGATATTCCTCCGGCTACCATCACACTGGATGCCAAAGGCAACGAACAGCAGATCAATCTCGATAAACTGAGCATTGCGGCGCTGGAAGGGAAAACCGAGCTGAAAGCGCTGGTGGACTGGCAGCAGGCGATCAGTTGGCGCGGGGAGTTAACGCTGGACGGCATCGACACTGCGAAAACAATCCCGGACTGGCCGTCAAAGCTGAATGGTCTGGTGAAAACGCGCGGGAGTCTGTACGGCGGAAGCTGGCAGATGGAGATTCCTGAGCTGAAGCTGACCGGTAACGTGAAGCAGAACAAGGTTAATGTGAATGGCTCGCTGAAGGGGAACAGCTACCTGCAGTGGACGATCCCTGGCCTGCATCTGGAACTGGGACGCAACAGTGCGGACGTGAAAGGGGAACTGGGGGTCAAAGACCTTAATCTCGACGCGACGATTGATGCCCCAAGCCTGGATAACGCGCTGCCGGGATTAGGCGGTACGGCGAAAGGGTTGGTAAAAGTTCGCGGGACGGTAGAAGCGCCACAGCTGTTGGCGGACATCACCGCTCGCGGCCTGCGCTGGCAGGAGCTTTCCGTTGCTCAGGTTCGCGTCGAAGGCGACGTGAAATCGGCGGAGCAAATCGCCGGTAATCTCAACGTTCGCGTAGAACGGATTGTACAACCTGACGTGAATATCGGCCTGGTGACGCTTAACGCCAAAGGCAGTGAGAAGCAGCATGAGCTACAGTTGCGCATTCAGGGGGAGCCGGTCTCCGGACAGCTCTCCCTGGCAGGCAGCTTTGATCGCAAAGAGCAGCGCTGGAAAGGGGAATTAAGCAATACCCGTTTCCAGACACCGGTTGGTCCGTGGGCGCTCAATCGTGCTATCGCGTTGGATTACCGCAATCAGGAGCAAAAAATCAGCATTGGGCCGCACTGCTGGAACAACCCGAATGCGGAGCTATGCGTACCGCAAACCATTGATGCCGGTGCAGAAGGACGCGCGGTGGTGAATCTCAACCGTTTCGACCTGGCGATGCTGAAACCGTTTATGCCGGATACGACTCAGGCCAGCGGGGTGTTCACCGGCAAAGCCGATGTCAGTTGGGACACGACCAAAGATGGGCTGCCGCAGGGGCAGGTCATGCTTTCCGGACGCAACGTGAAGGTCACGCAAAGCGTGAACGATGCGCCGCTGCCAGTGGCATTTGAAACGTTGAATCTGACCGCCGACCTGCACGACAACCGTGCCGAACTGGGCTGGCTGATTCGCCTGACCAATAACGGACAGTTTGACGGAAAGGTGCAGGTAACCGATCCACAAGGGCGCCGTAACCTGGGCGGCAACGTCAATATCCGCAACTTCAATCTGGCGATGGTGAACCCTATCTTCTCACGTGGTGAAAAGGCCGCGGGGACGATCAACGCCAACCTGCGTCTGGGCGGCGATGTGCAAAGCCCACAGCTGCTTGGACAATTGCAACTGAGCGGACTGGATATAGACGGTAACTTTATGCCGTTTGACATGCAGCCAAGCCAGTTAGCCGTTAACTTCACCGGAACACGCTCAACGTTGGCGGGTGTGGTGCGTACGCAGCAGGGGGAAATCAACCTGAGCGGCGACGCTGACTGGAGTCAGATCGACAACTGGCGGGCGCGCGTTGCGGCGAAAGGCAGTCGGGTGCGGATCACCGTGCCGCCGATGGTGCGTCTGGATGTCTCGCCGGATGTGGAATTTGAAGCGACACCGAGCCTGTTTACCCTGAACGGCAATGTCGATGTGCCGTGGGCGCGTATCGTGGTCCACGATCTGCCGGAAAGCGCGGTAGGGGTGTCCAGCGATATGGTGATGCTTAATAACGATCTCCAGCCTGAGAAACCGCAGACCGCCGGGATCCCGATCAACAGCAACCTGAACATCCACGTCGGTAATAACGTGCGTCTTGATGCCTTTGGTCTGAAAGCGCGGCTGACGGGCGATCTGAAGGTGGTGCAGGATAAACAGGGACTCGGGCTTAACGGACAGATTAATATCCCGAGCGGTCGCTTCCATGCCTATGGTCAGGATCTGATTGTGCGTAAGGGCGAGCTGTTATTCTCCGGTCCGCCGGATCAGCCGTTGCTCAATATTGAAGCGATTCGTAACCCGGATGCTACCGAAGATGACGTGATCGCCGGCGTTCGCGTCACGGGCACGGCTGATGAACCGAAAGCGGAGATCTTCTCCGACCCGGCGATGTCGCAGCAAATGGCGCTGTCCTACCTGCTTCGTGGGCAAGGACTGGATAGTGAACAGAGCGACAGCGCGGCGATGACTTCAATGCTTATTGGCCTGGGGGTTGCACAAAGTGGTCAGGTTGTGGGTAAAATCGGGGAGACATTTGGCGTAAGCAATCTGGCACTGGACACGCAAGGGGTGGGTGACTCATCTCAGGTCGTTGTCAGCGGATACGTACTGCCAGGTCTGCAGGTGAAATATGGTGTGGGTATATTTGACTCCTTAGCGACACTCACGCTACGTTATCGTCTGATGCCTAAGCTATATCTGGAAGCAGTGTCTGGCGTAGATCAGGCACTTGATTTGCTCTATCAGTTCGAGTTTTAGCAATGCGAATATTTGTCTACGGCAGTTTACGAACCAAACAAGGCAACAGCCACTGGATGACCAATGCCCTGTTGCTGGGAAATTTCAGTATCGACAACTACCAGTTGTACAGCCTGGGCCACTATCCAGGCGCCGTTCCGGGAAATGGAACAGTACACGGGGAAGTTTATCGTATTGATAACGCCACGCTGGCAGAGCTTGACGCTCTGCGTACCCGTGGTGGTGAATACGCACGCCAGCTAATTCAAACGCCGTACGGAAGTGCATGGATGTACGTGTACCAACGTCCGGTTGATGGCTTAACGCTGATTGAAAGCGGTAACTGGTTAGACAGAGACCAGTACTGATATGAACACGCCACCCTCGGGTGGCGTTGTTTTATGTGCCCGTTGCACTCGCATTTGGGCACAAAAAAGCCCCGACATGCGGGGCTAAGCATCATAAGTAAGAATTACTTCTTCGCGCGCTCGAAGGAAGCAACGATTTCAGCTTTAGCCGCTTCGGCGTTGTCCCAACCGTCAACTTTTACCCATTTGCCTGCTTCGAGATCCTTGTAATGCTCGAAGAAGTGGGTGATCTGCGCTTTCAGCAGTTCCGGCAGGTCGGACACATCTTTGATGTGATCGTATTCTTTGCTCAGCTTGGTGTGCGGTACCGCAACCAGTTTCGCATCTTCACCGGATTCGTCGGTCATTTTCAGAACGCCTACCGGACGGCAGCGGATCACTGAACCTGGCTCCAGCGGGTACGGAGTCGGGACCAGAACGTCAACCGGATCGCCATCCAGAGACAGGGTGTGGTTGATGTAACCGTAGTTGCACGGATAGAACATCGCGGTGGACATGAAGCGGTCAACGAACAGGGCGCCGCTCTCTTTGTCAACTTCGTATTTGATCGGATCTGCGTTGGCAGGGATCTCGATAACAACGTAGATATCTTCCGGCAGGTCTTTACCGGCAGGGACGTTGAGTAAGCTCATGTCTGTTTCCTTTAAATAAGCTATGGCAAACAAGTGGCGGGTATTATAGCCAACTCGCGCGGAATGTCTCCGCTTGTTTTCGCTTTATCTACTCCCATTTTCTTCTTTTTGCTCCTCTCTGGTGACAGAAAAATCCATATCTTCAGCCGCATTTTTCATAGTGATATGAAAGCGATTACAAACTTGTGATTAACGTTTTATTTACTTTTTTGAAGTGTGATGTAACGCAATCCGTTACATGCTCAATTGTCTATAGTTTTTTCGCGACGGTTTATTAACCAACAATAATCACCCTACGAGGACGCACTTATGTGGAAGCGCTTACTTATAGTCACAGCAGTTTCGGCAGCCATGTCGTCTATGGCAATAGCAGCCCCTTTAACCGTAGGATTTTCGCAGGTTGGCTCTGAATCCGGCTGGCGCGCCGCAGAAACCAACGTGGCGAAAAGCGAGGCCGAAAAACGCGGAATTACGCTGAAAATCGCTGACGGCCAGCAAAAGCAGGAAAACCAGATTAAAGCAGTCCGTTCATTTGTTGCCCAGGGCGTCGATGCCATCTTTATTGCGCCGGTCGTGGCAACAGGTTGGGAGCCGGTGTTAAAAGAGGCCAAAGATGCCGATATTCCGGTCTTTTTGCTTGATCGTTCCATCGATGTAAAAGACAAATCTCTCTATATGACTACCGTCACCGCCGATAACGTGCTGGAAGGCAAATTGATCGGCGACTGGCTAATTAAAGAGGTGAACGGCAAGCCGTGTAACGTCGTTGAGTTACAAGGGACCGTTGGTGCCAGCGTGGCGATCGATCGTAAGAAAGGGTTCGCTGAAGCCATCGCTAACGCGCCAAACATCAAAATTATCCGCTCTCAGTCCGGCGATTTCACCCGCAGTAAAGGGAAAGAAGTGATGGAGAGCTTTATCAAAGCGGAAAACAACGGCAAGAACATCTGCATGGTTTACGCCCACAACGATGACATGGCGATCGGCGCTATTCAGGCGATCAAAGAGGCTGGCCTGAAACCAGGCAAAGACATTCTGACGGGTTCTATTGACGGCGTACCGGATATCTACAAAGCGATGATTGATGGTGAAGCCAATGCCAGCGTCGAGCTGACGCCGAATATGGCAGGCCCGGCATTTGACGCGCTGGAGAAATTCAAAAAAGACGGCACGATGCCTGAGAAGCTGACCATTACCAAATCGATCCTCTATCTGCCGGATACCGCGAAAGAAGAGCTAGAGAAGAAGAAAAACATGGGCTACTAAGCCTTCATGAAACTGCCGAAGGCGCTGCGTTTGCCCGGCCTACATTAAGCTCTTTTGTAGGCCGGATAAGCGTAGCGCCATCCGGCGTGATGCAGGGGGAACCATGACCACCGACCACTATCAGGAAATCCTCCGCACAGAGGGCTTAAGCAAATTCTTTCCCGGCGTCAAAGCGCTGGATAACGTGGATTTCAGCCTGCGACGCGGCGAGATCATGGCATTGCTCGGCGAAAACGGGGCGGGGAAATCGACGCTGATCAAAGCGTTGACCGGTGTTTATCATGCCGATCGCGGCACGATTTGGCTCGAAGGCCAACCAGTCTCCCCCAAAAATACTGCCCATGCCCAGCAACTGGGGATTGGCACCGTGTACCAGGAAGTGAACCTGCTGCCCAATATGTCGGTAGCGGATAATTTGTTTATTGGCCGCGAACCGCGACGCTTTGGCCTGTTGCAGCGTAAACAGATGGAAAAGCGCGCGACGGAGCTGATGGCGTCGTACGGTTTTTCTCTTGATGTGCGCGAGCCTCTGAACCGCTTTTCCGTGGCAATGCAGCAGATCGTCGCCATTTGCCGGGCGATCGATCTCTCTGCGAAGGTGCTGATCCTCGATGAACCTACCGCCAGCCTCGATACCCAGGAAGTTGAAATGCTGTTCGGCCTGATGCGGCATCTGCGCGATCGCGGCGTCAGTCTGATCTTCGTCACCCATTTCCTCGATCAGGTTTATCAGGTCAGCGATCGCATCACCGTCCTGCGTAACGGTGGCTTTGTGGGCTGTCGTGAAACTCGCGAGCTGCCACAGATCGAACTGGTCAAAATGATGCTGGGTCGCGAACTGGATACCCATGCGCTACAACGTGCGGGCCGCACGTTGCTGAGCGATAAACCGGTGGCGGCGTTTAGCGGCTTTGGCAAGAAAGGCACTATCGCCCCGTTCGATCTGCAGGTGCGTCCAGGTGAGATCGTCGGTCTTGCCGGGCTGCTGGGATCCGGGCGAACGGAAACCGCGGAAGTGATCTTTGGCATTAAACCCGCCGACAGCGGCAGCGCACTGATCAAAGGTAAACCGCAGACCTTGCGATCGCCGCATCAGGCTTCGTGCCTGGGGCTCGGTTTTTGCCCGGAGGATCGCAAAACGGATGGCATAATCGCCGCCGCCTCGGTACGCGAAAACATCATTCTGGCGTTGCAGGCGCAGCGCGGCTGGTTGCGCCCAATTCCCCGTAAAGAACAAAACGAGATTGCCGAGCGCTTTATTCGCCAGCTTGGTATTCGCACCCCTAACGCTGAACAGCCGATCGAATTTCTCTCCGGCGGCAATCAGCAAAAAGTCTTGTTGTCGCGCTGGTTACTGACCAAACCGCAGTTTCTGATCCTCGATGAACCCACGCGCGGGATCGATGTCGGCGCGCATGCCGAGATCATCCGCCTGATCGAAACGTTGTGCGCCGATGGTTTGGCCCTGCTGGTTATCTCATCGGAACTGGAAGAACTGGTGGGCTATGCCGATCGGGTCATTATTATGCGCGATCGCAAACAGGTGGCCGAGATCCCACTGGCTGAATTGTCCGTCCCGGCGATCATGAACGCCATTGCGGCCTAAGGAGACTATGGTGATGCCTCAATCTCTCCCTCAATCCAATCCGCCTAAACGACGGTTTCATTGGCCCAAGGGGATGCCACAGCTGGTAGCCTTGTTGCTGGTACTGCTGGTGGACAGTCTGGTTGCGCCGCACTTCTATCAGGTGATTTTGCAGGATGGTCGGCTGTTCGGTAGCCCGATTGATATTCTCAACCGCGCTGCACCCGTGGCGCTGTTGGCGATTGGTATGACGCTGGTGATTGCCACTGGTGGCATTGATCTTTCCGTTGGCGCCGTGATGGCCATTGCCGGGGCGACGACCGCTGCGATGACGGTGGCCGGGCACAGCCTGCCGGTGGTGCTGCTTGCCGCCTTAGGCTCTGGCATTCTGGCGGGATTGTGGAACGGAATTCTGGTGGCCATCCTCAAGATCCAACCGTTCGTCGCCACGCTGATCCTGATGGTCGCCGGGCGCGGAGTGGCGCAGTTGATCACCTCCGGGCAGATCGTCACCTTCAACTCACCTGAGCTTTCCTGGCTTGGCAGCGGCTCGCTGTTACTGTTCCCCACGCCGGTGATTATTGCGCTACTGACGCTGGTGGTGTTCTGGCTGCTGACACGTAAAACGGCGCTGGGCATGTTTATTGAAGCGGTGGGTATCAACATTCGTGCGGCGAAAAACGCCGGGGTCAACACCCGCATTATTGTGATGCTCACCTATGTACTGAGCGGCCTGTGTGCCGCTATCGCCGGGATCATTGTCACGGCGGATATTCGCGGCGCGGATGCGAATAACGCCGGATTATGGCTGGAGCTGGACGCTATTCTGGCGGTGGTCATTGGCGGCGGCTCGTTGATGGGCGGGCGTTTTAACCTGCTGCTGTCGGTGATCGGCGCGTTAATTATTCAGGGAATGAACACCGGGATTTTACTGTCGGGCTTCCAGCCGGAACTGAATCAGGTGGTCAAAGCCGTCGTGGTGTTGTGTGTGCTGGTTGTGCAGTCACAACGCTTTATCAGCCTGATAAAAGGAGTGCGTGGTCATGATAAAACGTAATTTACCGCTGATGATCACCCTCGGCGTGTTTGCGCTGGGCTACCTCTACTGCTTGACGCAATTTCCGGCTTTTGCTTCCACCCGGGTGATTTGCAATATCCTGACCGATAACGCTTTTTTAGGAATTATTGCCGTCGGCATGACCTTCGTGATCCTCTCTGGCGGGATCGACCTTTCCGTTGGCTCGGTAATCGCCTTTACCGGCGTATTTCTGGCCAAGGCGATTGGCTACTGGGGGATTTCTCCGTTACTGGCGTTCCCGCTGATTTTGCTGATGGGCTGCGCGTTTGGCGCGTTTATGGGATTGCTGATTGATGCGCTGAAGATCCCGGCGTTTATCATTACCCTGGCGGGAATGTTCTTTTTGCGCGGCGTTAGCTATCTGGTTTCTGAAGAGTCGATCCCAATTAACCATCCGGTTTATGACATGCTCTCCAGCCTGGCATGGAAAATCCCCGGCGGCGGCCGTCTGAGCGCGATGGGATTGCTGATGCTGGCAGTGGTGGTGATTGGCATCTTTCTGGCGCATCGTACGCGGTTCGGTAATCAGGTTTATGCGATTGGCGGCAACGCCACCTCTGCTAACCTGATGGGGATCTCCACCCGCAGCACCACCATCCGTATTTATATGTTGTCTACCGGTTTGGCTACGCTGGCTGGCATTGTCTTTTCAATTTACACCCAGGCCGGTTATGCGTTGGCGGGCGTCGGTGTCGAGCTGGATGCGATTGCCTCAGTCGTGATTGGCGGTACGCTGTTGAGCGGCGGAGTGGGTACGGTTTTAGGCGCCTTGTTTGGCGTGGCTATTCAGGGGCTGATCCAGACCTATATTAATTTTGACGGCACATTAAGTTCCTGGTGGACCAAGATCGCGATTGGTATTTTATTGTTTATTTTTATTGCCTTACAACGCGGTCTCACGGTGCTTTGGGAAAATCGTCAAAGCTCGCCGGTCACCCGCGTAAGCACGGCGACAACACCAAAGTAACATCATGATTTTTCACAAGACATTTAAATAGCTAAACTTTTTCCGGTTGTAGTCGATAGGTTCTGTACAGGTCTGTTTTAACCCTACAACCGGAAATATAACAATGCCAAAATCCCTTTCAATTCGATCAAGTTTGTTGGTGTTATTGTCTCTGCTGGCGTTTCTTCTTTTGCTGACCGGCGGAATGGGGCTATACGCCTCTACCCGCATTATTACTTCATTGATTTATCACGGTATTATGAGTGCAGCGATGCTGGCGGCCATCGCATTGTTGGCGGTTATTTGGTTTATGCTGCGAAATAAGTTTCTCAAACCGCTGGATAACATTGTTGAACAGCTGGAACGTCTGGCGACGGGAGATTTATCGTCGGTTGCTGCGCTGTCGGCCAGCGCCGAATTCAACCGCCTGAACGCAGCGATGGATGACATGCGTCATGCGCTGGGCGACTCGGTGCAACGCGTGCGTGATGCCAGCTCGCAAATTGATATTGGCAGTCGTGAACTGACGGCCGGGAACCAGCATCTGGCGCAGCGCACTGAATCGACAGCCACGTCGCTGGAACAGACCGCCGCCAGCATGGAAGAGTTAACGGCGACTGTGAAACAGAATGCGGACAACGCCGAACAGGCGCACCAGTTGGCAAAATCGGTATCGGATACCGCCGATCGCGGCAGCGAGATGGTGTGCTATGTGATCGAGAAAATGCGCGATATTGCCGGCAGTTCCAGCCGCATTGCCGACATTCTTAGCGTGATTGACGGCATCGCATTTCAGACCAATATTCTGGCGCTCAATGCCTCCGTTGAAGCGGCGCGGGCCGGTGAGCAAGGACGGGGTTTTGCGGTTGTTGCAGGTGAAGTACGTAATCTGGCCAGCCGCAGCGCCGAAGCGGCAAAAGAGATCCGCGCGTTAATCAGCGATTCGCACACCCACGTCGGTGAAGGCAGCGAGCTGGCGCAGCAGGCGGGTGAAACCATGGATGAAATTGCCACTGAAGTGATGCGCATGACTAAGCTGATGCGTGAAATTGCCAGCGCGTCCCAGGAACAGAGTCGCGGCATAGAGCAGGTGAATATCGCGGTGATGCAGATGGATGAAACGGCGCAGCAAAATGCGGCACTGGTACAGCAGTCTTCAGCGGCTACCCGCTCGTTGGAAGAGCAGTCACATGCGCTGCTGGAGGCGATGGCGGCGTTTAAGCTACAGACAGTGTAACCGAACGTAGGCCTGATAAGGCGAAGCCGCCATCAGTCAATGAATTGCCGGATGGCAACGCTGCGCGTTTTATCCGGCCTACGTCCGTACGATCAAGACAATTACGCGTCCGGGAACTCGCGGATAAAGCGTTCTACATCTTCAACCATATGGTCATTGCCCACGAAGAAGGAGCGGCGCTGGTGCAGGCTTTCCGGAATGATATCCAGAATACGCTCTTTACCATCGCTGGCTTTGCCGCCCGCCTGCTCAGCCAGGAAGGCCATCGGGTTGCATTCGTACAGCAGACGCAGTTTCCCTTGCGGGTGGCTGGCGGTGCTTGGGTACAAGTAGATTCCGCCCTTCAGCAGATTGCGATGGAAATCCGCAACCAGAGAGCCAATGTAGCGCGAGGTGTACGGGCGCTGGGTTGACTTATCTTCTTCCTGACAGAATTTAATGTACTTCTTCACGCCATTCGGGAATTTGATGTAGTTGCCTTCGTTAATGGAGTACGTGCTGCCTTTCGCCGGGAAGCGCATACGTTCCTGGCTGAGGCAGAATACGCCCAGAGAAGGATCGTAGGTAAAGGCGTGTACGCCACAGCCGGTGGTATATACCAGCATGGTGGAAGAACCATAAACAACGTAGCCCGCAGCAACCTGCTTGTTGCCCGGCTGCAGGAAATCCTCTTCCGTAACCGGTGTGCCGACAGGGGTTACGCGGCGATAAATAGAGAAAATCGTACCGACAGAGACGTTAACATCGATGTTGGATGAGCCATCCAGCGGATCCATCAGCACAACATATTTTGCGTGTTCACAGCCTTCGAAGACGACGATTTCATCTTCTTCTTCCGAGGCAATGCCCGCCACAATGTCGCGCGCCTTCAGTGCAGCTTTCAGTTTTTCGTTCGCGAACAGATCGAGTTTTTGCTGAACCTCTCCCTGCACGTTCTCAGCACCGCTGGCACCCAGGATATCGACCAGACCGGCCTTGTTGATATCGCGGTGGATGATCTTGGCGCCCAGCTTTATTGCCGACAACAAAGCAGTGAGTTCACCGGTAGCATGAGAAAACTCGTGCTGCTTTTCGACAATAAATTCACCTAACGTTTTCATAACACTTTCCCTGCAATTTATGTGGAGTAAAGCGACCGCAACAATATTAACAAATATTTCCATTGTTGCGCTTAGGTGAATCGCGCCAGCAAACTACGGAATATCCTGAAATGCGTTTCTCACTTGCCGGACATGTGCGTAAAATGGCCCCCAGATTAAAAAAGGATAGTGACGTATGCGCATTCATATTTTGGGAATTTGTGGCACTTTCATGGGCGGTCTGGCGATGCTCGCGCGCTCGCTTGGTCATGAAGTAACCGGTTCGGACGCCAATGTGTATCCGCCGATGAGTACCTTACTTGAGAAGCAAGGCATTGATTTGATTCAGGGGTACGATGCCAGCCAGCTCGACCCGCAGCCGGACCTGGTGATCATCGGTAACGCCATGACCCGTGGTAATCCCTGCGTGGAAGCGGTGCTTGAGAAGAACATTCCATACATGTCCGGCCCGCAATGGCTGCATGACTTTGTGCTGCGCGATCGCTGGGTGCTGGCGGTTGCGGGGACGCACGGCAAAACCACCACTGCCGGAATGGCGACCTGGATCCTCGAAGCCTGCGGCTATAAGCCAGGCTTTGTGATCGGTGGCGTTCCGGGCAACTTTGAGGTTTCTGCGCGTCTGGGCGAAAGCGACTTCTTCGTGATTGAGGCGGATGAGTACGACTGCGCCTTCTTCGATAAGCGTTCTAAATTCGTGCATTACTGCCCGCGTACGCTGATCCTCAACAATCTTGAGTTCGATCACGCGGACATCTTTGACGATCTGAAAGCTATTCAGAAACAGTTCCATCACCTGGTGCGTATCGTGCCGGGCCAGGGACGCATCATCTACCCGGAAAACGACATCAATCTGAAACAGACGATGGCGATGGGCTGCTGGAGCGAACAAGAGCTGGTGGGCGAACAAGGCCACTGGCAGGCGAAAAAACTCACTACCGATGCCTCCGAGTGGGAAGTGTGGCTGGACGGTGAAAACGTTGGCGTAGTGAAGTGGGGGCTGGTTGGCGAACATAACATGCACAACGGTCTGATGGCGATTGCGGCTGCCCGTCATGTTGGCGTAGTGCCTGCCGACGCGGCGAATGCGCTGGGCTCATTCATCAACGCCCGTCGTCGTCTTGAACTGCGCGGCGAAGCGAACGGCGTGACGGTGTATGACGATTTTGCTCATCACCCGACGGCGATTCTGGCAACGCTTGCTGCACTGCGCGGTAAAGTGGGCGGCACTGCGCGCATTATCGCGGTCCTGGAACCTCGCTCGAACACCATGAAAATGGGCCTGTGCAAAGATGACCTGGCGCCATCGTTAGGTCGTGCGGACGAAGTGTTCCTGCTGCAACCGCCGCACATTCCGTGGCAGGTAGCAGAAGTCGCTGAAGCCTGCGTACAGCCTGCGCACTGGAGCGGCGATGTGGATGCGCTGGCAGATATGGTGGTGAAAACCGCACAGCCAGGCGATCACATCCTGGTGATGAGCAACGGCGGGTTTGGCGGCATTCATCAGAAACTGCTGGATGGCCTGGCGAAGAAAGCTCAGGCAGAAGAAGAGTAAAAAAATGCCCGGTGGCGCTATGCTTACCGGGCCTACGATGCGTTGTAGGCCGGATAAGGTGTTTGTACCGCCATCCGGCACTTTCGGCAGACGAAGAGGTTACGCCTCGTTTTCCGCCAGTTCACGCAGGTACTGGAAAATCTGACGCGCTGATTTCGGCGGCTTGTTGCCCGCTTTTTCTTTCCTGGCGTTACGCACCAGCGAACGCAGTTGCTGACGATCGGCATCAGGCCACAGGTTCATCACTTCTTCGATGGCTTCATCGCTACCGTCAACCATACGGTCACGCAGTTGCTCCAGCTTATGGAAGACAACGACCTGCTGGTTGTGGCGGTTTTTCAGCTTGTCCAGCGCCTGACGGATAGGATCAACATCGCGCTGGCGCAACATTTTGCCAATCAGCTGCAGCTGGCGGCGGCGACCTTCCATCTTAATGCGCTGGGCCAGCTCAATGGCGGCACGTAAATCCGCGTCGAGCGGGATTTTATCCAGCGCGTTTTTCCCCAGTTCTACCAGTTCCACACCCAGGCGTTTTAACTCCTCGGCGTCACGTTTTATTTCACTTTTACTGACCCAGATAATTTCATCGTCTTCGTCTTCGATGTCATCACCGGGAACGTCGTCGAGCCAGTCTTCGGGCTGCTTAGTCATGTCAGGCTCCTTAAAAAAAGAGGCTAATGTTACCAGTTAAGATGCGCACTGAAAAACGGTTCTCTGTTAGACTTCAGAGAAACTCTCTCTACATTATGGCATTTGCGATGAAAGTAATCTCACAAGTTGAAGCGCAGCGTAAGATTCTGGAAGAAGCGGTCTCGACGGCTCTGGAATTAGCGTCAGGTAAGTCGGATGGCGCGGAAGTCGCTGTTAGCAAGACCACGGGTATTAGCGTCAGCACCCGTTATGGCGAAGTGGAGAACGTAGAATTCAATAGCGATGGCGCGCTGGGGATTACGGTTTATCACCAGAACCGTAAGGGCAGCGCATCCTCCACCGATTTAAGTCCGCAGGCGATTGCCCGTACCGTACAGGCCGCGCTGGACATTGCACGCTACACTTCGCCGGATCCGTGCGCGGGCGTGGCAGATAAAGAACTGCTGGCCTTCGATGCGCCTGATTTAGACCTGTTCCACCCCGCGGACGTTTCCCCTGACGAAGCCATCGAACTGGCTGCTCGTGCTGAACAAGCGGCGCTGCAGGCTGATAAGCGTATCACCAATACCGAAGGCGGCAGTTTTAACAGCCACTATGGCATCAAAGTGTTTGGCAACAGCCATGGCATGCTGCAGGGCTACTGCTCCACGCGTCATTCCCTTTCCAGCTGCGTGATCGCGGAAGAAAATGGCGATATGGAGCGTGATTACGCTTACACCATTGGCCGGGCGATGGGCGATCTGCAAACGCCGGAATGGGTAGGGGCAGACTGCGCGCGCCGTACCTTATCTCGCCTGTCTCCGCGTAAGCTTTCCACCATGAAAGCGCCGGTCATTTTCGCCAATGAAGTGGCGACCGGACTGTTCGGACACCTGGTCGGCGCGATTGCTGGTGGCTCCGTATATCGCAAATCCACCTTCCTGCTGGACTCGCTGGGCAAACAAATTCTGCCGGAATGGTTGACCATTGAAGAGCATCCACATCTGCTGAAAGGACTGGCCTCCTCGCCATTTGACAGCGAAGGCGTACGCACAGAGCGCCGTGACATTATTAAAGACGGCATTTTGACCCAGTGGCTGCTGACCAACTACTCTGCCCGTAAGCTGGGGCTGAAGAGCACCGGTCATGCGGGCGGGATTCACAACTGGCGTATTCCTGGACAAGGTCTAAGCTTCGAGCAGATGCTCAAAGAGATGGGCACGGGTCTGGTGGTGACTGAGCTGATGGGGCAGGGCGTAAGCGGCATTACCGGCGATTACTCGCGCGGCGCGGCGGGCTTCTGGGTCGGAAACGGCGAAATTCAGTACCCGGTGAGTGAAATTACCATCGCCGGTAACTTAAAAGAGATGTGGCGTAATATCGTCACCGTCGGCAACGATATTGAAACGCGCAGTAATATTCAGTGTGGTTCAGTCCTGTTGCCGGAGATGAAGATCGCCGGGCAATAATACCCGCCATACTTCAAGCTGTGGCGTGAATCATTGAGGGTATCTGGCGTTTGTTTATTTTTGAATAATAAAAAAGGAAGTGAGCAATGCGTAAACACCTGTTAGCGATCGTCGCAGCTTCAACGCTGGTTCTTGGTTCTTCTGCGTTTGCGGCCGATCTTGATGACGATATGGGGATCCTCAACGACAACCTGAAAATCGTCGAAAAAACGGATAATGCGACTGAGCTGAAAGACGCGTTAACCAAAATGCGTGCAGCCGCGCTGGACGCGCAAAAGGGAACGCCGCCGAAGCTGGAAAACAAATCCCCGGACAGCCCGGAGATGAAGGATTTCCGCCACGGCTTTGACACGCTGATCGGTCAGATCGACGGCGCGTTGAAGCTGGCGAACGAAGGTAAAGTCAAAGAGGCGAAAGCCGTTGCGGAAGACCTGAAAAAAACACGCAACGAAAACCACAAGAAGTTCCGTTAATCTGCTCTATCCGGCCTGCATAATCGTAGGCCGGATAAGACGCCAAAGGCTATCCCCGTCACATTTTTTCAACTTTAGAGTTAGGGAAATCATTCGCCGAACCGGCTGTTTTCTGCTCATTTCTTGCGATACCCGTCACAATTTCCCGCCACTAAAGCGCAAATATCGCCTTTTCTGCGGCATAGATCACTATCGCTGCGCCTCTTTCCACTTCGAAGTGGAAAACAACTCGCTACAAACTTTTAACCCCCACCGCTAATTTACCCTCAGAGCCATTAGTGGGGTAAGACGAGTGAATAACGGAGCTGTAATGAATGACATGGGGGAATCGGTTGAACTGGCCGACCGCATGCTGGCGCAGGTGTATGCCTTGCTGCGTGAACGCCACATTATTCCCAACGCCGTACAGGAACAGATGCTGACGTCGCATGTTCGCGCCATGGCGCACCGCTCGGTAACGGGTGAACCCTTACCAGAAGTCGATGCCAGCTTGTTCGATGAAATATCTGCCGAATCAATGGCGCTTGCCCGCGACGTGGTCGCTGAGTTTGGCAATCTTCCTGAGGAAGAGGCCTGGCTGCTGTCGGTGCACTTCGAAGTCGCGAAAGACAACCTGTAAGGAGCAAAAGATGGAACAAATTACCGTAGTGATTGGCGATCGTCTGGGTAAAGGCCAGAAAGTGGCGGCAGGCGTTGAGAAAGCGGGTGGCCGAGCGGTCGTGGTGCCGGGTGTGGCGGCAGATATGAAGCTGGGCGATGTGATGAAAGCGGAAAACGCCACCTTTGGCATCTCGTTTTGCGGCAGCGGCGGGGCGGGCGCGATTACCGCGCAAACCAAATATGGCTACAAGGCGAAATATGGTATGCGCTCGGTCGATGAAGGGGTAACCGCCATCAATGAAGGCTGCAACGTGCTGGGGTTCGGTTTTATGGACAAAGAAGAACTCGGTGAGCGCCTGGTACAGGCGTGGCAAAAGAAATACGGCGCTTAAGCATGAAAGAGCAATTCACCACCACGGTGAGAGTCACGGGCAAGGGGGAGGCCAAAGCGCGCGCCTTTGCCGATGCTCTGAACCACGTTCAGGCTGCGGTGATGAAAGCGTCCCCGCATATCTTACTGCGTATTGAGCCACAGGATGTGCAGGTTGTTCAAGCGCGTGAAACGGTGCGCAAAGAGGCGTTTTTGTTCCTCTTCCTGCGCCGGGAAAGACGCACCTTCAGCGTGGAGCTGGACGTGACCGTCAACGTGACTGCCATCAATCTCGACAAGGTGGATTTCGTTACGCAACGCTGATTCTTTATTAAAAGGCATAATTATGTTCCTGATAATATTAATAAAATCGCTCATCATCGGCGGCCTGGTTGGCGTCGGGGTCGGCGCTGGGGCTGCACGCATGTTTCATGCGCCGACCACTCAAGGGATGGGCGCGTTTCGTACTCTGGGAGAACTGAATTCCTGTGAAGGGGATCCGGCTTCTCACTTCTCGTTCGGCCTGGGCTTTTTCTTTAACGCCTGGGCTTCTTCCGTTGCCGCAGGGGCGTTCACGCAGGACGTCGACCATCGCATCATCCCCAACTGGGGCGCCGCCGCGCTGATGATTAAAAATCGCAACGTTGGTGAAACGCTGCATGATCCTAAGCGCATGGCGATTGCCTGCGGTGTTATCGGCATGATTGTCGTGACCTTCCTGAACCTCACCGCGTCATCCGTACCGGAAGCGCTACAGGTTACTGCCGTTAAGGTGCTGGTGCCCGCGGCAAACCTGCTGGTCAACACCGTGATGCCAGTGATTTTCTGGCTGGCGGCGATTGATGCCGGCAAGAAATCCGGCTTCTGGGCTACCGTTTTTGGCGGCGCGGCGCAGTTAATTATGGGCAACGCCGTCCCGGGTCTGGTGCTTGGCATTTTGATCGGCAAAGGTGTTGAAGAGAGCGGCTGGAACCACGTGACGAAAGTGATGATGGTGGCTATCGTCGCGCTGTTCGTCCTGAGCGGCTTCTTCCGCGGCTTCGACATGAAGATGATCGAATCCTTCCATCTGACCGTGCCTGACTGGTTGGAACTTATCCACAACTCGCTCAGCGGTAAATAACGGAGGCCATCATGGAACAGAATAAAGGTTTTTGGTTCGCTGACTGGTCGTTCCCGATCTTCGTTGGCCTGCTCTCATCCGGCGTGTTTGCCGGAACGCACATGTACTACCTGTACGGTATCGGCGCATTCAACGAAGTGGCGTTCGTGGCGATGTTGAAAGCGGGAATGGACACCGGCTCCTACGGGGCGGTAGCGGCATTTGGCGCCAGCTTCCTGTTTGCCCGCATCATTGAAGGTTCGCTGGTGGGGATTCTGGATATCGGCGGGGCGATCCAGACCGGGGTCGGGTTAGGCGTTCCGGCGCTGCTGTTGGGCGCGGGCATTATCTTCCCGGTCGCCAACTTCGCTGCCTCGCTGGTCACCGGCCTGGTGATTGGTCTGGCGATTGGCTACATCATCATTCTGGCGCGTAAGTTCACCATCAATCAGAGCGACTCAACCTACGGAGCGGACGTGATGATGGGGGCCGGTAACGCTTCTGGCCGCTTCCTCGGTCCCTTGATTATCCTCAGTGCGATGACGGCCTCCATTCCGATTGGCGTCGGTTCACTGCTGGGTGCGCTGCTGTTTTATATCTGGCAAAAACCGATCACCGGCGGGGCGATTCTCGGCGCGATGATCCTCGGTTCCATCTTCCCGATTGCCATTAGCTAACGGTTGATTTGTAGGCCGGATAAAGCGGTTACGCCGCCATCCGGCAAAGGAGAGAACGATGTTTGACTTACTCCTGCGCCATGCGCGTCTGGTCGATGACACGCTGACTAATATTGCCCTTCAGGGTGGCAAAATCGCGGCGTTGGGTGACGTTGATGGTCCGGCGCTGAAAACCATTGACCTGCGCGGCGAATGTTACGTTAGCGCGGGCTGGATTGATTCTCACGTTCACTGCTACCCGAAATCGCCGATTTACCATGACGAACCGGACAGTGTGGGTGTTGCCACTGGCGTTACCACCGTGGTGGATGCCGGTAGCACAGGCGCTGATGATATTGACGATTTTTATACGCTGACTCGTGATGCGGCCACCGAGGTTTATGCGCTGCTGAATGTTTCACGCGTTGGGCTGATCGCCCAAAACGAGCTGGCTAACATGGCCAATATTGACGCCGATGCGGTGCGGCAGGCGGTGAAACGTCACCCGGACTTTATCGTCGGCCTGAAGGCGCGCATGAGCAGCAGCGTGGTAGGGGTTAACGGCATCACGCCGCTGGAGCGCGCCAAAGCGATGCAGGCGCAGAACGGTGGCCTGCCGCTGATGGTGCATATCGGCAACAACCCGCCGGATCTGGATGAGATCGCCGAGCGCCTGAGCGCAGGCGACATCATTACCCACTGCTACAACGGTAAGCCGAACCGCATTCTGACGCCGCAAGGTGAGTTGCGGGCATCAGTGACGCGGGCGATTTCACGCGGCGTGCGTCTGGACGTTGGGCATGGCACCGCCAGCCTGAGCTTTGCAGTGGCGAAACGCGCCATCAGCCTGGGTATTTTGCCGCACACCATCAGCTCCGATATTTATTGTCGCAACCGTATTAGCGGCCCGGTGTATTCCCTGGCGAATGTGATGTCGAAATTTCTTGCCATTGGCATGTCGCTTCCGCAGGTCATTGAATGCGTTACCGCCAATGCTGCCAATGGTCTGCGCCTGAAACAGAAGGGGCGACTGCAGGTCGGTCTGGATGCCGATTTAACCCTCTTTACGCTTAAGCGCCAGCCAACCGTGCTGGTAGATGCAGAAAACGACAGCCTGCAGGCTGAACAACTGCTGGTGCCGCTTGCCGCAATACGTGCGGGCAAGGGCTATATGACCGAACAAGGGAGCGCGGAACATGCCTTCGATTTTTGAGAAATACAAATTAAAACAGGTGATTAACACATCAGGTCGCATGACGGCACTCGGTGTGTCTACGCCGCGACCCGAAGTGGTTGAGGCCGCAATAGCCGGGATGAACCAATACTTTGAGATGAAAGACCTGGTGAATAAAACCGGTGACTACATCGCGAAATTGCTGGAAGTGGAAGGGGCAACAGTTGTCTCCTGCGCTTCAGCCGGGATCGCCCAGTCGGTCGCGGCTGTGCTGGTTAAAGACAGCGACTGGCTGCTGGAGAACCTGCACGTTACGCCCATCGACAACAACGAAATCGTGTTGCCCAGAGGTCACAACGTCAACTTTGGCGCGCCGGTGGGCACCATGGTAGCGCTTGGCGGCGGCAAGGTCGTAGAAGCCGGTTATGCCAACGAATGTTCCGCAGCGCAGTTAGCGGCAGCCATCACACCGCGCACCGCGGCCATTCTGTATATCAAATCTCACCACTGCGTACAGAAAAGTATGCTCAGCGTGGAGCAGGCTGCGGTGGTGGCGCGCACGCATAATCTACCGCTGATTGTGGACGCGGCGGCGGAAGAAGATTTGCAGTGCTACTACCGCGTGGGCGCAGATCTCGTTATCTATAGCGGTGCGAAGGCAATTGAAGGGCCAACCAGCGGTCTGGTGATCGGTAAAACTCAATACGTTGAGTGGGTAAAACGTCAAACGGCGGGTATTGGCCGGGCAATGAAAGTGGGTAAAGAGGGAATACTTGGCCTGACCTGCGCTATTGAACTGTACCTCAACGCGCAGAAAGAGAGCGGTGCGGAAATGGTCGAGAAAATGACGCCGTTTATTAATAACTTGAATCAGCTTCACGGCGTAAGCGCCCGCGTGGTGTGGGACAGTGCAGGGCGCGACATCGCGCGTACGGAAATTAAGTTTGACGAAGCGGTAACCGGGATCGCCACTGGCGAACTGGTCGACGCGCTGAAGCAAGGGGAGTACGCGATTTACTTCCGTGGTTACAAAGCCAACGAAGGCATTATCGAAGCCGATGTGCGCAGCGTCGATCGCGCGCAGCTGGAGATTGTGGCCCGTCGAATTGGTGAAGTGATTTCGCAGGAGAAAAAAGCATGAAACTGATCCCTAACTTTTATCGCGACCGCGTCTGCCTGAACGTACTGGCAGGCTCCAAAGAAAATGCCCAGGAGATTTACGAGGCGGCGGAAGGGCACGTGCTGGTTGGCGTATTGTCAAAAAATTACCCGGATGTCGCAAGCGCGGTAACGGATATGCGTGAATACGCGGCGCTTATCGACAATGCGCTCTCCGTGGGGCTGGGGGCGGGCGATCCTAACCAGTCGGCGATGGTCAGTGAAATTTCCCGTCAGGTGCAGCCCCAGCATGTCAATCAGGTCTTTACCGGCGTGGCGACCAGTCGTGCGCTGCTGGGCCAGCAGGACACGGTGGTCAACGGTCTGGTTTCACCAACCGGTACGCCGGGGCTGGTAAAGATTTCCACCGGTCCGCTAAGCAGCAAAGCACCGGACGGCATTGTGCCGGTAGAAACCGCCATTGCGCTGCTCAAAGATATGGGCGGCAGCTCAATTAAATACTTCCCGATGGGCGGCCTGCAATGCCGTGACGAATACATCGCGGTCGCCCAGGCCTGCGCGCGTCATGACTTCTGGCTGGAGCCAACGGGCGGGATCGATCTGGATAATTTCAGTGAAATCCTGCAGATCGCCCTCGATGCCGGAGTGAGCAAAATCATTCCTCACATCTATAGTTCGATTATTGATAAGGTGAGTGGTAATACCCGTCCGGACGACGTACGCCAACTGATGGCGATGACCCGGGCCTGCGTAGGCTAATTGACTGATGAGGAAACTGACGTGCGATTCCCCAACCAACGTTTAGCGCAGCTATTTGGCATGTTGCAAAACGAAGCGCTTCCACAGGACGAGCTGGCGCAGCGGTTGTCGGTTTCCACACGCACCGTACGGGCGGACATCACCGCGTTAAACGCACTGCTCACCCAGTATGGCGCGCAGTTTGTCCTCTGCCGGGGTAACGGTTATCAGCTCAAAATTGACGATCCGGCAAGTTTTCATGCCCTGCAGACGCAGCAGCCCGACACGTTGCTGCGTATCCCACGCACCAGCCAGGAACGGGTTCACTGGCTGATAGCTCGCTTTCTGACGTCGGCCTTTTCGCTGAAGCTGGAAGATTTGGCTGATGAATGGTTTATCAGCCGCGCGACGCTGCAAAACGATATGGCTGAGGTGCGCGAGCATCTGCAACGTTATCACCTGACGCTGGAAACGCGCCCCCGTCATGGCATGAAGCTGTTCGGCAGCGAGATGGCGATCCGCGCCTGTTTGACCGATCTGCTGTGGATGCTGGCACAGCAGGATCCGCAGCACCCATTGGTGACCGAAGAAGCATTGAACGCCGGGATCCCTGAGCAACTGCAACCCGTTTTGCAGGACATTTTTTCCCGTTTCCATATCCGCCTGACCGATGAGGGCGAGCTGTTTTTGCGCTTGTACTGCGCGGTGGCAGTACGGCGGATTAGCGAAGGGTATCCGCTACCGGAATTTGCCGCAGAGGAAGCCGATCAATCTGTATGCCTGGCCACGCGGGAAATCGCGGCGGTATTGCATCGGTTGGCGGATAAACCGCTCTCCATTTCTGAAGAGAACTGGCTGCAGGTGCATATTGCCGCCCGTCAGGTTCAGGAGATCGCCCCCAGTGCTATTAATGCGGATGATGATGAAGCGTTGGTCAATTACATCCTGCGTTTTATCAATAGCCAGTACAACTACAACCTGTTGAATGACAAACAGTTACATGCCGACCTGCTGACGCATATTAAAACGATGATCACCCGGGTGCGCTACCAGATAATGATCCCTAATCCGCTGCTGGAAAATATTAAACAGCACTATCCGATGGCATGGGATATGACGCTGGCCGCCGTCTCGGGATGGGGCAAATATACGCCGTACACCATCAGTGAAAATGAGATTGGTTTCCTCGTCCTGCATATCGGTGTTGGGCTGGAGCGTAGTTACAACATTGGTTATCAAAGGCAACCGAAAGTTCTGCTGGTATGCGATGCCGGAAATGCGATGGCGCGGATGATTGAAGCGGTGCTGGCGCGTAAATATCCGCAGATAGAAATCGTCGATACCGTGACGCTGCGCGACTACGAACAGCGGGAAAGCATCAGCGAAGACTTCGTGATTTCGACCGCGCGAATCGGAGAAAAAGATAAGCCTGTGGTGATGATTGCGCCGTTCCCTACCGATTATCAACTGGAGCAGATTGGCAAACTGGTGCTGGTCGACAGAACCCGTCCGTGGATGCTGAATAAATTTTTCGATGCCACCCATTTCCGCGTTATCGATGGCCCAATGGATCAACAAACGTTGTTCAATACATTATGCCGTCAGTTGCAGGATGAAGGCTTTGTCGATGCGGAGTTTCTTGATTCGGTTGTCGAGCGTGAGGCCATCGTCAGCACTATGCTGGGTGACGGCATCGCCCTGCCGCACTCCCTCGGTCTGTTGGCAAAGAAAACGGTGGTCTACACCATCCTCGCCCCGCAGGGAATTGCCTGGGGCGATGAAACGGCGCACGTGATCTTCCTGCTCGCCATCAGCAAAAGCGAATACGAAGAAGCGATGGCTATCTACGATATTTTCGTCACTTTCCTGCGCGAACGCGCCATGACGCGGCTCTGCGCGTGCCGGAATTTCACCGAGTTCAAAACGGTCGCGATGGAGTGCGTGAGTCGCTTTTAAAGGCGGAAAACAGAATATTAACCGCCTGGAGATCAACGCAAATGATGCACGACCTGGTTGCTGCTACCGCGCCAGATGAGCGCCGGGTCTTTCAGGTCCTGCACAAATTTACCATCGACCAGCACGTTGATGAGATCGACCACCTGCATTTGCGCGGCGTTGAGTTCATCAAGCTTGTAGCCGGTCCACACCCAGATATCTTTCCCGGGACACTCAGCGTGAATACGCTGTACCAGTTGCAGAATATCCGGCACGTTTTGCGGATGCAGCGGATCGCCGCCCGACAGCGAAATTCCCTGACGGTGAATACGCGTGTCGTTCAGATCGGCAATGATCTTATCTTCCATCTCTTTGGTAAACGGTTTGCCGGAATTGAGCCGCCAGGTGCTTTTGTTATAGCAACCGGGGCATTCGTGCACGCACCCGGAGACAAACAGGGTGCAGCGGGTTCCGGGGCCATTGACGATATCGACGGGATAGTATTGATGGTAGCGCATAGCGGGTGTCCAGAAAGCATGTAGGCCGGATAAGGTGCTTGCACCGCATCCGGCAACATTGTGATGCCTGATAACGACGCGATTGCGTCTTATCAGGCCTACGGCCTTTGCAAACGGATATTAACCGATCTGCCCATTGCCTAAATGCTTAACGCGGCGCTTCACTTCTTCCTGTTTGCCGGCGTTAAACGGACGTGCGTCCGGGCTGCCTAAATAACCGCACACGCGGCGGGTGACCGACACGCGCGCGGCGTCGTGGTTACCACATTTCGGGCAGGTGAAGCCTTTGCTGGTGCACTCGAACTCACCGGTAAAGCCGCACTCGTAGCATTCATCGATTGGCGTGTTGGTTCCGTAATACGGCACGTGCTGATAGCTGTAATCCCAAACATCTTCCAGGGCTTTCAGGTTGTGCTGAATATTCGGGTATTCGCCGTAGCAAATGAAGCCCCCGCTCGCCAGCGGCGGATATGGCGCTTCGAAATCGATCTTATCGTACGGGTTCACCTTCTTCTCCACGTCGAGGTGGAAGCTGTTGGTGTAGTAACCTTTGTCGGTTACGCCCGGCACCACGCCAAACTCGGCGGTATCCAGACGGCAGAAGCGGTCACACAGGTTTTCACTCGGCGTGCTGTACAGGCTAAAGCCGTAGCCAGTCTCATCTTTCCATTGATCGACCGCCTGACGCAGACGTTTCACAATGGCGATACCTTTGGCGCGCAGTTGCTCGCTGTCATACACATGCTTGTCGCCAAACAGCGCGTTGATGGTTTCGTGAATACCGATGTAGCCCAGAGAGATAGATGCGCGACCGTTTTTAAAGATTTCAGACACGTCATCGTCCGCTTTCAGACGCACGCCGCAGGCACCTTCCATATACAGAATGGGTGCAACGCGGGCTTTTACGCCTTCCAGACGCGCGATACGGGTCATCAGTGCTTTACGCGCCAGTACCAGACGGTCGTCGAGCAGTTTCCAGAAGGTGGCTTCATCGCCATGGGCTTCCAGCGCGATACGCGGCAGGTTGAGGCTGATAACGCCGAGGTTGTTGCGACCATCGTGAACCTGTTCACCGTTCTCGTTTTCCCACACGCCGAGGAAGCTGCGGCAGCCCATTGGTGTTTTGAACGAACCGGTGACTTTGACCACCTGATCGTAGTTCAGGATGTCCGGATACATACGCTTGCTCGCGCACTCCAGCGCCAGCTGCTTGATATCGTAGTTCGGATCGCCAAACTTGTGGTTCAGACCATCGCGAATCGCGAACACCAGTTTCGGGAACACCGCGGTTTTACGGTTTTTACCCAGGCCAGCAATGCGGTTACGCAGAATAGACTGCTGAATCAAACGCGATTCCCAACTGGTTCCCAGGCCAAAACCAAAGGTGACGAACGGCGTCTGACCGTTGGCGGTATGCAGGGTGTTCACTTCATATTCGAGGGACTGGAATGCGTCGTAGCACTCTTTCTCGGTACGGGAATGGGCATAACCGTCGGCGTCCGGGATCTGCCATTCTTCAGCGGTTTTACGATGTTTATTAAAGCTCTCGGTCACGAACGGCGCGAGAACCTCGTCAATACGGTTAATGGTGGTACCGCCATAAATATGGCTGGCAACTTGCGCGATAATTTGCGCGGTCACGGCGGTCGCGGTAGAGATGGATTTTGGCGGTTCAATCTCCGCGTTACCCATCTTAAAGCCCTGCGTCAGCATGCCTTTCAGGTCGATCAGCATGCAGTTGAACATCGGGAAGAACGGCGAGTAGTCGAGATCGTGATAGTGAATATCACCACGCTCGTGCGCCTGGACTACATCACGCGGCAGCAGGTGTTGGCGCGCATAGTGTTTGGCGACGATACCGGCCAGCAGGTCGCGCTGGGTCGGGATCACTTTACTGTCTTTGTTGGCGTTTTCGTTCAGCAGAGCAGAATTGGTTTGCTCAACCAGACCACGAATTTCCTGGTTCAGACGGCCACGTTTTTCACGCTGGATATCACGGTCGTGGCGATATTCGATGTACGCACGGGCGAGTTGTTTGTACGGGCCAGACATCAGCTGGTTTTCTACCGCTGTCTGGATCTCGTTGATATCGACCTGGCTGCGCTCATTCATCAGACTACTAACGACTTCTGCGACGGTGGCACAGTAATCTGCGTCATCGACTCCCGCTGCTTTAGCTGCACGCAGAATGGCTTCTTTGATGCGCTCTGATTTAAACGGCACTTTACAGCCATCTCGTTTCATCACATGCGGTGTCATGATCACTCCATATTTATAAGAACAGGTTATCCACAGAGGTTGGGGAAGCGGCCATGGCTTTATTCATCTCTATTGCCAATGACTTCCCGCAATCCTGACCCACGTTATCCACAATTCCACCGTGAAGCGGTGCATTGTAGTTGTAGCAATTATAGGCGATTAATACAACATATTGGGTCGGCGTGCATTTTAAGTTCTATATGTAGTGATTTGCATCAAGGATGTTTACGATTTTTTTGATGTAGCGCAAAGTAAAAATCGGAGCGTACAGATGACGGGCGCTACAGCCGATTGTAAATTACCCTTGGAAAATTCTGATTATTTATTCAGCAAAAACAGGAAGGTAAAGCTGGGCAGGTATCACACTGCCCAGTAAGGGTTATGATGATAACGACTGCATCCAATGGATACCCGCGTTAATGAAGGCCGCAAGGGCAACCAGACCCAGAATAAGAGGGACAAGGCGCTGACCTTTCACGCGACGTTCTGGCGCTTCCTGAGCAGGGGCAGTGCTGGGTGAGAGCAGCGTTAACACCTGTTCTACGGACGTGGCATTAAGAATGGCGTTTCGCATCTCATCCTCAACCAGCGACGAGGTAAGCTGGGTCAGCAATTGCATATGCGTGGTGCCGGCTTCATTTGGCGGAATCGCAAGCAGGAACACCAACCGTACAGGTTCAGGCCCTTCAAGACCCGGCCACAATATCGGCTCGGGAAAGAGGGCGACACAAAACGATGCCTTTACGACAGAGTCACATTTTCCATGAGGGACGGCCAGCTCTTCGCCCAGTGCCGTTGGTCCTTCCTTTTCTCGGCGGAGAACGCTGTCAATAAAATCCTCGTTATTAGTAATCAGTCCGCATTCAAACAGTGCCGAAGACATATGCCGAATAACTGCATCGGGAGAAGTGTGCGGTGGATCGATAAAAATTAATTCAGAGCGAGTAAGTGCCGACAGTTCCATATTATTCCTCCGGTTGCGTCGCGGTACGGATCCATACTGTTTGCCAGCCGGTTAGCAGGCAAGCGCCGTTAAAGGGTGTCCCCATCAGAAGATCTGTTCCTTCGGTGGGCAAAGAAAGTGGTTGTGTGATTGCAGTGAGATTGACAACACAGTACAGGGTTTCTCCCCCCATCTGGCGTTTGACACCAAACAGTGCGTCTGGCAGTTCAAGGACTTGCTGAGACGATGATGGTGAGAAAGCGGGATGCTGTTTACGTACCCGAAGTAATCTCGACAGCGCAGCATAGATCTTCGCTTGTCGGGATTCAGGGGTGACTAATGCCTGATGCGTGGCGGCGAAATCCAGCTTTTCACGGTTAATGCGACGATTTAGCCCTGATGTATTAAGCCCGTGCAGATCGTTTTCACTACCAAGAAGACTGTGGTAGTAAATTGCAGGTACGCCCCGCAGCATAAAGAGGATGGCGTGAGCGGCGGCGAACCTGGCGACCTGTCTGTCAGTAGCCTCCCCCGGTTCGCTTAATGCACTCAGGAAGTTTATATTCATTTCATAAGGTGACTGGCTGCCGTCAGGATTGGTACGCCAGGAAATACGCCCTTGCTTGCGTTCTACTTCATTGACCAGAAACGTTTTTTCTTCCGTAGAGAGGATATTTTCAACGGGTCTCAATCCAATGCCGTCGTGGCTGGCGAGAAAATTGAAAAAGGTGGTGTTGTCTGGAAACGTTTCCTGTTCCAGGCTTTGCGCCCACTGACGTAGCCAACGCGCATTGCCGCGCAGGAAAGCGTGTAACGTCAGAGGGGGTAACGGGAACTGATACACCATGTGAGCCTCATCCCCTGAACCCAGATAGCTGATATTTTCCTGATGTGGCACATTGGTTTCGGTAATCAACAGGCAGTCAGGCCAGTTCTCTTCCAGAATCGCTCGCCAGAGTTTTATGATCAGATGGGTCTGCGGCAGGTGAATACAGCTGCTGTTGCTTTCCTTCCACAGGAAGCCTACGGCATCGAGTCGAATCGCCTGGGCGCCGCGTGAGGCATACTCCAGCATAATATCAATGCTTTCCAATAAAACGTCAGATTCACGAAAATTGAGATCGATCTGATCGGCGCTGAATGTCGTCCAGATGTGTGACGTTTCCCCTGTCGATCGCTTGAAGGGGGTAAGCAACGGCAGCGTCCGTGGGCGGGTTACCAGATGATAATCCTCATCCGGATCGGCGTTGATAAAGTAGTTCTGGTAGCGAGGCTCGCCGCGAAGATAGCCCTGAAACCAACGGCTTTGCTGTGAAATATGGTTAATCACAAAATCGAACATCAAATTAAAATCGCCAGCCAGTGCCGCAATATCTGACCATTGCCCAAGATTGGGATCAATCTGCCGGTAATCCACCACGCTGAAACCATCATCGGAGGACCAGGGGAACATAGGTAACAGATGGATATCGCTGATCGTCCCTTTTAACCACAGTTTTGCAAACTGGTGGAGAATCGACAGAGGATTTTCCCCTTGCGCGCAGATGCTATCACCATAGGCGATCATCCAGATGCGGCTCTGATCTAACGGTACTGCCGTTTGTGTTTTGGGTTTCCAGTATTGGATAAGTTGCTCAATTTTTGCCGCGATTGCTTGATGATCAGCTTGCGGATAGAGCTGCGCCAGCGTCTCGCGGATAAATGTTTCACGCGGGGAATTATTCATACTTTTACGTGACGCTCCGGTTGTGGGAGAAGGAAATCGCAGGTGGCGAACGGTGCAATTTCATGGCAGTGTTCAACGGGTTCTTCCAGATAGTTAATCTGTGACATCTCTTGCAGAAATGGCGGAAGCTCAACCGGATGCTCTCCGGCATTGAAAACACGTAGGATCGTGCCATTTACCGTCTGGGCGTGGGGGAGCGCCGAAAGAATGAGCGGCTCTGGAAGCGACAGCAGGCTGAAGGTTTCTGGAAGTGAACGCGGTGTAAAATTGAGCGTGAAGCGTTCCAGGCGGTTATCCAGTGTGTTCAATTTCTGATTCTGCCAATTGAATGGCTGGCGTAGCACTCGGGTTTCCAGGCGACGTAATGTCAAATGGTCGGCGCGTTCGGCGAGAGACAACGTCAGGCTAAAATGCAGAGGCTTGTGTAACTGAGCTTCTGGCGTGTAAATGACGGTGTTATTGATTCCGGAAGCGCGCCCAGGACGCCAGGCCAGATCGTCACGCCCTAAAACGCCTGTCGATTTGAAGAGCGTCAGCGCAAGCTGCGAGGTCCCGTTTTGCAGGATCTGAAATTCCTTCATGCCCAGGCTGTTAACGATCAGCGCCTTGTTGTTTTCCGCAATGGCAATAATTCCCTCACTGGTTTCAATATCGACGGGCTTCTCGCGATAATGTTGCCGCCAGTCAGCGGGGGCATCGGCCACGGGTCGGTGAATAATGCCGAAAGGCTGTGAGGCTATTGATTCACGGGTGTGAATATCGCTGTTGATCAGCAGACGCAGACGGTGGTCGCAAACCTTGTTTTCCACATGAGCATCAATGAAAAGTTGGGCTTCACCTTGGCGTAGCTCGCATACAATCTGTACCGGACAATCTTGTGTTGCACGTTGGCTTAATGAAGAAGGCAGACTGAGAGTGATTCCTAGCGTTAAACGCTCGACATGCTGACTTTTTTCACAAGCGAGGAGCGAAAAATTATTGAACTGGTTGGGGATATCGCCCTCCAGTGGCGAAAAATCATAACTGTCGCCAGCATCTGCACAGTCTTCAAACGCCAGCAGATCAGCAATTACCCTACCGCTGCGTTTATCCTCAAACGTCAGCGTTCCACCACCCAGGGTTAGCCGATAATGCTCATTCTCAATATGGCTTTCAGCACAAGAGCGGAGCGTAGAGACTGCGTGCTCACTCTCGCGAACGGCAATATTGATGTAACCCAGCGCGGGCAACTGTGCTACGTCGATGGCGACTTGCGAGCGGTAATAAGGCGCAAGCTCAACTTCTTTTTCACCCTGCGGCGTAACCTGAATCATGCGTCCGCCGGGGAGTTCCGTTTGTTCTATCATGCTAAATGAGAGAGGCTGCTCATCAATGAAGAGCTTCAGGGAGGGCGTGCGGCTGTACAGTGTGGCGTTGATGATCCCGGACCAGGACGTAGCGCCGGGGTTTACCACAACGAGATCGTTCTCCTGGCTACTGGCCATCGCCAACTCTTTCATCACCAGATTCCACAGGCTATGGCTGAGTTGTTCGGTCTGTTCCAGGCGGTGAAGAATGTCCCGATTAGTCGCATCACTGTTGCATCCGCCTATGGAGTCATGGGCATGATTGCGTAACAGGTTTTTCCAGATTTGATCAACCCACTGGAGGTTGACATCAATGCCATGCTGGCGAGCCAGCGCGATCGTTGGCTCCAGTTTACCCAGTAAAAATTGCTCGACATCGTAATTTTTCTTTTTAATGTCGTAGCGGACGGAGCCGATGGTTTTGTGGATCCGGGTATAGCGCGGTGACTTCAACTCTCCTTGCCAGCAGGTAAATCCTTTGGCTTGCTGACGAAGCGTATCGATATACGTTTCCAGCGATGAGAGCAGGAACCGATCACCTTCTGATGATTTTTTACTGACTGTCTGCAGAATTTTCGGCAAGTTGGGATCGATGTTGACCTGATCGCCGCCGCAGGGCAGGAGCAGGTCATTCAGGCCAGAACGTTGACGGATGAGATTAACCATCGGAAAGATTTTTTCTTGCAGGTGCGCATCGTCTGGCTGAATGTTTTTGGCCGCGCCATAGCCGAACGGCATTACGCAGGCAATCACTTCCGAGCCTGACGGCGCACGCCAGATAAACTGGCTCTGCTCAGCCTGAGTATCATGATTAATGCCCCGCCAGAAAACGATGTTATCCAGGTTGCATCCGCGGAGCAGTGTAGGGAGTTGGCTGTTATGACCAGATGTATCGGGCAGATAGCCCACCATCATAGCATGACCCAGTTTTCGCGCAGAAAGAATGCCGTATTTCAGGTTGCGGATAATCGATTCGCCGTGAACGTTGAAAGTATCCGTTTGGGTATACCAGGGGCCTATAAAAAGCCGTTTGTGTTTGACGAGTTTTTTCAGACGGTTAGCATACTGCGGATTGACGGCCAGAAAATCCTCAACAACAGCGGTTTGTCCATCGAAATGGTAACAGGTGTAATCGGGGTGAATTTCTAAAGTGTCGATAACATCGGCAAAGTTTCGCGATGCCAGAATATTGCTGTCCTGTAGGGTGAAATACCACTCTTGATCCCAGTGCGTGTGCGCGATGACATGGATATGACTCATTTTACTTTCCTGAATTTGTTGCCAGTTTCGGGCTGAAGAAAAGCACGCCTAACGCGCACACCAGAGAGCCTGCGAAAACACTGATTAGATAACCCGTAACGTTGGTGGCAAGCGGCCATCCCCAAACGGCAGGCAGCGGTAAAGATTGTTTGACACCTAACGTTGTGGCAATGAGTGCGCCTGCCATTGCCCCGACCATAAATACCGGGATCAGACGGGGATTCTTCAGAATAAATGGGATCGCGCCTTCAGAAATCCCAATGAAACCCAGTAGCAGCGAAGTGCTGCCGATAGTTTTTTCTTCGCTGTTAAATACGTTAGGAAGGCCGAAGCGGTTATTGAGCAATGCAGCAATGCCGACGCCGATTGAAGGGATGACAATGGCCAGCTCTCTGGCGGTTAAATCGAAGGTCTCACTCACGCCGTTAAGTCCCAGAGCCACTGAACCCGCCGCTTTGTTAATCGGCCCGCCGAGGTCAAAAGCAGTACCTGCTGCAATCATCAGCGAGTAAAAATTGCGTCCAGAGTCGCCAGCAGAGGTAAAAAAGGTCACCATCGCCTGGTTTAGTGCGCCAAAAATTGGGTTAATCAGGTACTGCATGACAATCACCAGCGTGATACCGGTGCATATAGGCACAATCAGCATGGTTTTTATAGTGGTAATTTGCGGACGTACTTTTATCGTATCGTTGAGCCACTGCACCAGATGACCGACAAAAAAGCCGATTGCGATAGCGCCAAAAAATCCCGAGGGCATAAAACCTTCGAGATCAAAAAAGCGCTTATAGACTTCGTCAGACATAATACCGCCGATAAGGCCAGGTATTAACGCCGGTTTTCCAGCGATAGAAAAGGCGAGATACATGGCGAATACCGGGTACATAAACTTGATGACCATAAAGCCCAGTTTATCCAGCACCTCAAACGGTGTTCCGTTGATGGGAATGAATTGCCCGGTTATTTTCGCTACCGCCATGAGTAATCCACCGAGCACCACGACAGGCAACATATAGCTAATTGCCGCCATAATATGTCCGATAAAGATCTGCCAGGCGGAACGGCGTTCTTCTGGTTCGTCATTGGCGGTAGTCGTATCTTTATCCAAAGCCAGCGCCCGATGAATAGAGTGGTCGGTATTCTTGATTAGTTCCTGCGTACGTATTTTGAGATGAGGTACGTTCTCAAAACGTTCGGCATCCTGGACAGGGACATCAACCGCCAGGATGATAGCATCAGCACTGGCGATATCTTGACGGGAGAGCTTATTTTTAACTCCGTCGCTTCCTTGTGTTTCGACCTTAACGTTAAAGCCGTTTTCTTTTCCCCAGGCGACAATTTTGTTGGCCGCCATAAATGTATGCGCAATACCTGTAGGGCATGCTGTTACTGCAACTATTTTTTGTGGTGTCATTGTCAAATCTCTGAAAATAGAACTACAGGAATTATAAAGAGAAATAAAAAGTCCAATAAACGTTTGGTGATACTTATTGCGTATGGGGATACCTGAAACATGATAGTGTGATTCACATTGCAGTGTCTGGTATAAGATACGGGTATGATCAATCTATCTTTAGTTAAAGAGTGCTGTTTTATGAATTCTTTTCAAGGTAATGAAAGGTTAATATTTGAATATATACAGTGTCATGCACATGAAATCTCTGGTATTTCCGCCAAAGTGATTGCTACCGAGACGTTCACCACCACCACGTCCGTGAATCGAGTGTGTAAAAAAATGGGGTATCAAAGCTATACCGAATTGCGGTATCAGTTTTCACGAGACAGACGTGTCGCGGAGCCGGTGAAATTTAGCATAGGAAACGAAAAAGAAGAGCTGATAATACAACTATGTAACCAATTGATTAATTCAAGTCATATATTTTTATATTCACGCGGGGCATCGCTGACCAGTTTGAATTATCTTTCTCGTTTTCTTTCGCTGGCGAGTTTGCCCCATTTAATTCTCAATGACATTCACCAGCTCACACGGGTTTCCCAAGGAACGCTGGTGCTCATCAGTAAATCAGGTGAAACTGCCTCGTTAGTTGAAATGGCAAGAAATGCGTTGCGTAAAGGGCTAAAAATAATTGCGATTACCAAGAGAGGATCAACATTAGCGACGCTGGCAACACTGTGCTGGCCTCTGGACATTGATATTGATGCGATTTCTTTATACCAACGGGAAGGCCAGCTTGAACTGCTTACTGTGGTTGACCGCATCGGTTGCTATTTGCTGCAACACGATGCGGCGTGAAACATCAGAGCTGCTTAACAATCCCCAGACGCACGGCGTAATCATTTTCATGATCCCCGTGGTCATTGATGTAGGTTTTATCAAGAGATACTAACTCAACATACGGGGTCCAGCCATCGTCCAGTTTATAATTGAACGCCACGGTATGCTCCCAGTATGTATCATCACCTGTTCCCTGGTCGACACCATCCTGCCAGCGGAAACGAGGATTATAAGACATACCAAAATTACCAATATTATAGGCAAACCAGAGATCGAACTGGTGTGACTCGCGGCGAGTGTAACCGCTACCGTCTAATTTTCTGTCACTGTGGGAGTCGTTTACTGTGTTATAGCGATAGCGCGCTGAGAGATTAAGTCCATTATCAAAAGATTTCCAACCCTGAATAAAAGGTCGATAGTGCGTGTTGCTGGAAGTAAATACAGTAACTAAACCTGGTGCAATTGCATAACCATTACCTAAGTCAAAACGCCAGCGCGTTTCTATTTCTTGAGCTGCTTCAGTCACACCTTTATCATCGGGATCATTTCTATCGGTATCGCCAAAAAACGTGTCATTGTGATTTTGTGCAGCCTCAACGGAAAAATAAAAACCGTTGTCAGCCTGATGCATGACTTTAATTCTTGAGTCATTTGCTTCAGAGTTTGTGTTATGACCAAAGCGTAAATCAACTGCAGTATTCCCACACCATCCTTGGCTGCTAATCAGTAATGCTGAAATAGTACATGTTCTAATAAGATTTTTCATAATATCCTGCCGGGCAATATAATAAGAGGCAGGTGTATTTTTATTTTATTCCCCAGTGCTTGTAAATTTTATCATGGTACATTTCAGGTATCGCTATACATCCCATACGAACTGCGTAATTGAAGATACGGATAATGACGCTTATCCGTATCTTTGCGCCATTATTTTTGCACCCACCAGACGGCTTCAAAAGGACGCAGCGTCATGTCAACGGGTTGGCTGGCGACCTCGGCATAGTTGTGCATAAGCACTTGCCAGTTTCCGTCGGTATGAGTCGGTTGCCAGTTCTGGAAGGTATCACTCAGGTTGGCAATGACCAGCAGCCGCTGTCCTTGCCATTCGCGCTGATAACACCATACGAGTGGGCTGTCTGGTAACAGATCCTGGTAGTCGCCCCAGGTAATAACCGGCTCCGTTTTGCGCAAGGCGATCAGCTTCTGATAGGTGTAAAACACGGAATCGGCATCATCAAGCGCGGCTGCCACGTTAATATCCGTCGCATTGTCGCACAGTGCGATCCACGGCTCGCCCTGGGTAAATCCGGCATGTTTGCTGCCGTCCCATTGCATCGGCGTGCGGCTGTTATCGCGGGATTTACTGGCGAGGATTGCCAGCAGCTCTTCGGCATCGCGTCCCTGGCCGTTCAGTTCCGCGAACATGTTAAGGCTTTCTACGTCGCGGTAATCGGTAATCTGGCGGAAGTGCGGGTTGGTCATGCCAATCTCTTCCCCCTGGTAGATATAGGGCGTGCCCTGCATGCCGTGCAGCACCATCGCCAGCATTTTGGCGGCTGGCACACGGTATTTCCCTTCCTCGCCAAAACGCGACACGATGCGCGGCTGGTCGTGGTTACACCAGAAAAGCGCGTTCCATGCCTGATTGTGCATCCCTTGCTGCCAGTGGCGGAACAGAGTTTTGAGCGCCACGTAGTCCGGTTTGGCTAACGTCCATTTTTCACCGTTGGGATAATCCACCTTCAGGTGGTGGAAGTTAAAGGTCATCGACAGTTCGCTGCCGTCCAGCGCGGCGTATTGCTGGCAGTTTTCCAGCGTGGTGGAAGACATTTCGCCGACCGTCATCAGGCTACGTGGGGTGAAGACGTCGCGGTTCATCTCGCGTAAAAACTCATGCGCGCGCGGGCCGTCGGTATAAAAACGGCGGCCATCGCCGTCGGGATCGTTCGGGAAGTCCTGATCTTTGGAGATAAGATTGACTACGTCGAGGCGCAGGCCGTCCACGCCGCGATCGGCCCAGAACTCGCAGACTTTTTTCAGCTCGGCGCGTACCGCCGGGTTTTCCCAGTTCAGGTCGGCCTGCTCCGGGGCAAAGAGATGCAGATAATACTGCTCGCTTTCGGCGTGCCAGCCCCAGGCGCTGCCGCCAAATTTTGACTGCCAGTTGTTCGGCGGGGTGGTCGGTTCGCCGTCACGCCAGAAATAAAACTGACGATACGGGCTGTCTTTATCCAGCGCCTCACGAAACCAGGAATGCTGGGTTGAGGTGTGGTTAAACACCATATCCAGAATAATGCGTATGCCGCGCGCTTTCGCCGCTGCTACCAGTTCGTCAAAGTCTGCAAGCGTGCCGTAAGCCGGATCGACAGACATGTAGTCGGCGACGTCGTAGCCGTTATCAACCTGCGGCGAAATGTAGAAGGGTGTCAACCAGATAGCATCAACGCCCAGTTTTTGCAGATAGTCGAGACGCTGCGTTACGCCGCGTAAATCACCCGTGCCGCTGCCGGTGGTGTCCTGAAAGCTCTTGGGGTACACCTGATAGATAACGCCGTTTTGCCACCAGTGTGGAATATTCATTGCTGTTTCCTGGAGATACGATGGGGCGCAACTGCGCCCCGAAGAAAAGTTAAACAATCTGTAATGTGCCCTGACGGTATTTACGCTGGTAGACGAATGAGGTCAGTACCATCGGGATAACAATCGCGATGACCATCGCCATGCCAAATACCTGCCAGTAAGTTGGCTGAATGGAGAGGATACCCGGCAGGCCGCCGACGCCAATGCCGTTCGCCATCACGCCGTTCAGGCCGCACAGCAGACCGGCGAGACCGGAGCCGATCATCGCGCACAGCATCGGGAAGCGGTATTTCAGGTTGATGCCGTACATCGCCGGTTCCGTTACCCCGAGATAAGCCGAGATCGCCGCAGGTACTGATATTTCGCGTTCATTGTGTTTGCGGCTGGAGATAATGATGCCGACCACCGCGGAAGCCTGAGCGATGTTTGACAACGCAATCAGTGGCCATACCGGCGTACCGCCCATGCTCTGGATCATCTGCATGTCGATAGCCAGCGTGGTCTGGTGTACGCCGGTGATCACCAGCGGGGCGTACAGGAAGCCGAACAGCGCCGCGCCAATCGGCGCAAAGCTGCCGGTCATCAGATGACGGACCGCGAACGCCACGCCGTCGCCGATCATGCGGCCAAACGGACCGATAAAGGCGTGCGCAAGGAACACCGCGAGGATCAGCGAGCACACCGGGACGATCACCAGATACAGATAATCCGGGACGATGCGTTTCAGGCGCGTTTCAATAAATCCAAGCGCCAGACCGGCCAGCAGGGCCGGAATAACCTGCGCCTGGTAGCCCACTTTCTCAATGCTGAACAGGCCGAAGTTCCACACTTCCGGCACCTGTTGACCGAGCAGATAGGCGTTCATCAGCTGCGGCGAAACCAGGGTCACACCCAGCACAATACCGAGGATCGGCGTGCCGCCCATTTTCTTCACTGCTGACCAGCAGATCCCGACAGGCAGATAGAAGAAGATCGCTTCGCCAATTAGCCACAGGAAGTCGTAGAGGGTTTTCAGCGACGGATGCATCTGCGCCAGCGTCTGCCCGTTACTCATTGGCAGATCGCCGATCACATTGCGAAAACCCAAGATCAAGCCGCCGCTAATCAGCGCTGGCAGCAGAGGGAAGAAGATCTCTGCAAAATGGGAAATCAGCTGTTCATGCCACTTCATGTTCTGCCGCGCGGCTTTTTTCGCCTGCTCTTTGTCGGCACTGGCCTGGCCGGTGGTCGCCAGCAGTGCTTTGTAGTAATCGCCCACCTCGGTGCCAATCACTACCTGAAACTGCCCGGCGTTGGTGAAGCAGCCTTTGACCATCGGCAACTGCTCGATCTCTTTTGGCCTGGCATTCGCAGGCTGATTCAGTACAAAACGCAGGCGAGTGATGCAGTGACTCACCGTAGCGATATTGTCGCGCCCGCCTACCAGCTCAATCAGCCGGTCGATGTCTGCTTGTTTTACTTTGCTCATTATTAAGCCCTGTTGTTGACCTGCCGCCAGAGTATCTCTTCGATGAATATTTAAAAATGGGAACGTTCCCGAAACGCAGCGAAGATCACAAATTAGCGCTCAGAAAGCGATCAGGCGAGGGTGGAGGGAATAACGATTTGTCGCAGTTCGCTACGGCCGTTGATCTGCTCGATCAGCTGTGAGGCCGCTTGTCGTCCGGCCTCAGCGTAGCCTGGATCGACGGTGATAATTTCCGGATGGAGGAATTTCATCAGCGGTGTGCTGCCCACACTCGCCAACTGCAGATTTTCAATCCGCTGCTCCTGCAGATATTTGCTGACCCCAAGGGCAAGGGTATCCGTCGCACAGACTAAGGCGGTGGTTTCCGGGGTGATGACACTGGCGGCCTGCTCATAACCCTGCTTCATGGCCAGACCCGGCAGTGCGGCAACCGGATGCAGTTTGTGTTTCTTACAGAATGCCAGGTAGGCTTCATGACGGCGCTTACCAGTGGTCACGTCGCTATGGGGAACACCAAGAAAGCTAATATGGCGGTGGTCGCGATCGTATAAACGCTGCATCAGGTTATGAATAGCACCCTCATCGTCATAGCAGACGGAGGCAAAGCCTTTGGCATCTCTGGCCAGCAGTACCAGAGAATCCTGCCAGGAGGTGAGCATCGTTTCGGTAATGCCGGTAAAACCAAACAGCACCACACCGTCAATATTGCGGCGTCTGAGCATGCCCAGATGTTCTTCGACCAGTTCAGGCGAGAACTGGCTTTCCATCATGATCGGATCGTAACCCTGCTCATAAAAAGCGGGCAGCATGGTCTGTACGGCGAGATTTTCTGAAAGCGAATCCAGGCGCGTGACAATAATCGCCACCACCTTGTCGCTTTGCCCACGCATGGCGCGTGCGGAGCGGGAAGGGGAAAAACCGTGCTGATTCATCACCGCTTCGACGCGTTCACGAGTACGTTCGCTGACGCCACTTTCGTTGTTGAGAACGCGGGAAACCGTGGATTTCCCCACACCGCTTAAGCGGGCGATGTCTTTAATGGTCAGCCGATTTTGCATCCTGTTTTCCCGTGTCGCGTGTGAAGTTATGCCAAAAGAGAATAACTTTACTCAAGCACAGCGCAATGGGCAAAGTCTGGTATACGTTTGGTTTAGTTTCCATGGTTTATCATACCGCCATAATTGCCACAAACCTTATGGTTTTCTGCGTATAATCCGCAGCGCTTATCTTTCACTTACCGGAGGCTATATGGATCCCGATCCCACCCCTCTCCCGAGACGGAGAAACAAAACTTTCCGGTAAGCCTGTCTTTCACTGTCTTACCGGATGCGTAAGACAGTGACGTTCTGACGTCCCTGTTGTGATTTGAAAATTGCCATCAGGCAAGGCTTTGCCACGCCTGAAGGATTTACTGCGCCCGTTAAGACTGGCGCAGGGGGACTGCCTATGTTCAAAAATATGACTCGCCAGCTGTTTGCCCGGCTTAACCGCCATTTACCGCATCGTCTGGTACATCGCGATCCGTTGCCCAATGCGCAAACCGTTGCCAGCACGCCGATCCCGCCCTCGCTGAGCGAACATTGCCTGAAAATGGCGTTGATGGACGAAGCCGCGCTGTGGAAAACGTTTGGCGCGCACCCGGAAGGATTAAACGCTACAGAGGTCGAGAACGCTCGTGAAATCCATGGCGAAAACCAGTTGCCGGCGCAGAAGCCGTCGCCGTGGTGGGTGCATCTGTGGGTCTGCTACCGCAATCCGTTTAATATTCTGTTGACCATTCTTGGCGCCATTTCCTATGCCACTGAGGATCTGTTCGCTGCTGGCGTCATCGCGCTGATGGTCGCCATCTCGACGCTGCTGAATTTTGTGCAGGAGGCGCGTTCCACCAAAGCAGCAGACGCGCTGAAAGCGATGGTCAGCAACACCGCCACGGTGCTGCGTGTGATCAACGAAAAAGGGGAGAACGGTTGGGTTGAACTGCCGATCGACCAGTTGGTACCCGGTGATGTTATTAAGCTCGCGGCAGGGGATATGATCCCGGCGGATTTACGTATCGTCCAGGCGCGCGATCTGTTTGTGGCGCAGGCTTCGCTGACCGGTGAATCGCTACCCGTGGAGAAGGTCGCAACCAGCCGCGACCCGCAGCAAAGCAACCCGCTGGAGTGCGATACCCTGTGCTTTATGGGCACCAACGTGGTGAGCGGTACAGCGCAGGCTATCGTGATTGCGACCGGAGCCAATACCTGGTTCGGACAACTGGCGGGCCGCGTCAGCGAGCAGGAAAGCGAGCAGAATGCCTTCCAGAAAGGGATCAGCCGCGTCAGCATGTTGCTGATCCGCTTTATGCTGGTGATGGCGCCCATTGTGCTCATCATTAACGGCTATACCAAAGGCGACTGGTGGGAGGCGGCGCTGTTTGCGCTGTCTGTTGCGGTGGGGCTGACCCCGGAAATGCTGCCGATGATCGTCACCTCGACGCTGGCGCGCGGGGCGGTGAAGCTGTCTAAACAAAAGGTCATCGTCAAGCACCTTGATGCCATCCAGAACTTTGGCGCGATGGATATCCTGTGCACCGATAAAACCGGGACCCTGACCCAGGATAAAATTGTGCTGGAGAATCATACTGATATTTCCGGCAAACCCAGCGAGCACGTTCTGCATTCTGCGTGGCTGAACAGCCATTACCAGACCGGGCTGAAGAATCTGCTGGATACGGCGGTGCTGGAAGGCGTGGATGAAGAATCTGCCCGCCAGCTCTCTACCCGCTGGCAAAAAATCGATGAGATCCCGTTTGATTTCGAACGTCGCCGCATGTCGGTGGTGGTTGCGGAAGAAACTGATGTGCATCAGCTGGTGTGCAAAGGCGCGCTGCAGGAGATCCTCAGCGTCTGCACCCAGGTGCGCCACAACGGCGAGATTGTCCCCCTGGATGAGGGCATGCTGCGTCGGGTAAAACGCGTCACCGATACGCTGAACCGTCAGGGGCTGCGCGTAGTGGCGGTGGCCACCAAGTACCTGCCCGCGCGCGAAGGTGATTACCAGCGTATTGATGAGTCGGATCTGATCCTCGAAGGCTATATCGCGTTCCTCGATCCACCGAAAGAGACCACCGCTCCGGCGCTGAAAGCGCTGAAAGCCAGCGGTATTACGGTGAAAATTCTCACCGGTGATAGCGAGCTGGTGGCGGCAAAAGTGTGCCATGAAGTGGGGCTGGATGCGGGCGATGTGGTGATTGGCAGCAGCATTGAAGGGTTAAGCGATGACGAACTGGCAAAACTGGCCCAGCGCACCACGCTGTTTGCCCGCCTGACGCCGATGCACAAAGAGCGCATTGTTACGCTGCTCAAGCGTGAAGGCCACGTGGTTGGCTTTATGGGCGATGGCATCAATGACGCTCCTGCGCTGCGCGCGGCGGACATCGGTATCTCTGTTGATGGCGCGGTCGATATTGCGCGTGAAGCGGCGGATATTATTCTGCTGGAAAAGAGCCTGATGGTGCTGGAAGAAGGGGTGATCGAAGGACGCCGTACTTTTTCTAACATGTTGAAGTACATCAAAATGACCGCCAGTTCTAACTTCGGTAACGTGTTTAGCGTACTTGTGGCGAGCGCCTTTTTGCCGTTCCTGCCGATGTTGCCGTTGCACTTATTGATCCAGAACCTGCTGTACGATGTATCCCAGGTGGCGATTCCGTTTGATAACGTCGACGAAGAGCAGATCAAAAAGCCACAGCGCTGGAATCCCGCCGAACTGGGCCGCTTTATGATCTTCTTTGGGCCGATCAGCTCGATCTTTGATATTCTGACCTTTTGCCTGATGTGGTTTGTCTTCCATGCCAATACGCCAGAGCATCAGACATTGTTCCAGTCGGGCTGGTTCGTGGTGGGCCTGCTGTCGCAAACGCTGATTGTGCATATGATCCGTACCCGTCGTGTGCCGTTCATCCAAAGTCGCGCCGCATGGCCGCTGATGCTAATGACGCTGGTCGTGATGGTGGTGGGCATTGCATTACCGTTCTCGCCGCTGGCCAGCTATCTGCAATTGCAGGCGCTGCCGCTGAGCTACTTCCCGTGGCTGATTGTGATTCTGGCGGGCTACATGACATTGACCCAATTAGTGAAAGGTTTTTATAGCCGTCGCTACGGTTGGCAGTAAACATCAAACTTCTCAGCAGGATGGTGTAAATACCATCCTGCATTTCTCTTTTTCATTCGAAAGATATTCCCACGAAATATTAGTGTTTTATTTTTATTGAAATACTAGCGGAGGGAATTAGTATCAAATCGCCTTCCTTGCGTTGTTTTTTTATCAAGAAAACGATCTGCGTTGCAAAAATGAAACACTGTGCTAAAAATTATTAGCATCTGCGATTTTTTGTGAACACAGTCATCGAAATAAATTGTTACACCAGCTAGTCTGCACAGGTAACGTCGTTAAGAAAGTTTCTCGCTGCCCGTTTTAATTCCGGCAGTCATTTGCTCTGCAAGCTATTCCTGTTAATGGATATTATGAACTTCTGGAGAAGGACAAATGAAACTGACAAAAAAACTGTTAAGTCTGTGTATTGGCGCGTCCGTATTACTGGCGAGTCATGCAACGCTGGCACAAACTTTTCGCGCCGCGGATGTGCATCCGGCTGATTACCCGAACGTTGTCGCAGTGAAACATATGGGGGAGAAACTCAGCGCTGCGACCGATGGCCGTCTGGAGATTAAAACATTTCCAGGTGGCGTGTTAGGTGATGAAAAACAGATGATTGAGCAGGCGCAATTAGGCGCTATCGATATTATTCGCGTCTCAATGACGCCTGTTGCCGCCATTCTTCCTGAAATTAACGTGTTTACCCTGCCGTATATCTTTCGCGATGAAGACCATCTGCATAAGGTCCTTGACGGCATGATCGGTCAAGAGATTGGCGACCGTCTGACGGCTAATACGAAATCGCGGTTGGTATTTCTTGGTTGGATGGATGCCGGGACGCGCAACCTGATTACCAAAAATCCGGTGGTGAAACCGGAAGATTTACACGGTATGAAAATCCGCGTTCAAGGGAGTCCGATAGCGCTGGATACCTTAAAAGCGATGGGAGCTAACGCCATCGTGATGGGCGTCAGTGAAGTGTTTAGCGGTATGCAAACCGGCGTTATTGATGGCACAGAGAATAACCCGCCAACATTTGTTGCGCACAACTATTTACCGGTCGTTAAAAACTATACCTGGAGCAAACACTTTATTATTCCTGAGCTTTTTCTGTTCTCCAAAGCCAAATGGGATAAATTGAAAAAAGAAGACCAGGAACTCATTATTAAGCTCGCCAAAGAAGCGCAGATAGAACAACGCAAACTTTGGCAAGAATATAATGCGAAATCTTTGGAGACCATGAAAGCCAATGGCGTTCAGTTCCACGATATTGATACTGACTATTTCTATAAAGCCACGCAGTCAGTGCGGGATAATTACGGTAAAGACCACCAGGATTTGATCAAACGTATTCAGGATGTGAAGTAATTCATCAGGCGGAGGGAAGCAATCCTCTGCCTGAGTCTTTTGATTAATTCGAGGTGATAATTATGGGTGAATGCTATTCATCGGTAATGGATTTTCTTTATCGGGTCTCTATGTGGATTGCCGGTGTCGCATTATTGGTTATGGTCGCTATTATCCCCATTGGCATATTTGCACGCTATGTCCTGAACAATGCCCTGTCATGGCCTGAACCGGTCGCCATTCTTTGTATGGTGACGTTCACCTTTATTGGCGCGGCGGTGAGCTATCGCGCAGGTTCACATATCGCGGTGAGCATGGTCATTGACCGTCTGGAGGAGTCCGCCCGTCGTTACTGCTCGATTATCGCAGATATCATGTTGGTGGCGATCAGCCTGTTTATTCTCTGGTATGGAACCAATCTGTGTCTTGAGCTGTGGGACCAGCCCGTAGCGGAATTCCCGCTTTTAAGCTCCGGGCAAAACTATCTTCCGTTGCCGATTGGCTCTGCCATAACGCTGCTGTTTATCGCAGAAAAGATATTCCGCGGCCCGCAATATCAACGTCCCGTTGTCATGCTGGGTTCAACCAGCTAGTTACCGCCCCCATTTCATTAAGGAAAGCAGATGGATGCATTTATTCTCGTCTTTACGCTTGGCATTATGCTGGCGATTGGGGTACCGGTAGCGTACGCGGTTGGCATTAGCGCCATCATTGGAGCCTGGTATATTGATATTCCGCTGGAAGCCGTAATGATCCAACTGACCAGCGGAGTAAACAAGTTTTCGCTACTGGCGATCCCATTCTTTATTCTGGCCGGGGCAATCATGGCGGAAGGGGGAATCGCGCGGCGACTGGTGAATTTTGCCTATATTTTTGTTGGCTTTATCCGCGGTGGGCTGTCACTGGTAAACATCGTCGCCTCGACCTTTTTTGGCGCAATTTCAGGATCGTCGGTGGCCGATACCGCTTCTATCGGTTCAGTGATGATCCCGGAGATGGACAAAAAAGGCTACCCGCGCGACTTTGCCGCGGCGGTAACGGCCAGCGGCTCGGTGCAGGCGATCCTCACGCCGCCCAGCCATAATTCGGTTATCTACTCGCTGGCAACGGGCGGGACGGTGTCGATTGCCGCGCTGTTCATCGCCGGGATCCTGCCGGGCCTGTTGCTGAGCTTTAGCCTGATGGTGATGTGCGTGGCTTTTGCCCATAAACGCGGTTATCCAAAAGGGGAGCGCGTACCGTTTCGCCAGGCACTGAAGATTTTCGTCGATACACTGTGGGGATTAATGACGGTGGTGATCATCATGGGCGGGATCCTGTCAGGTATCTTTACCGCAACGGAATCCGCGGCGATAGCCTGTCTTTGGGCCTTCTTTGTCACCATGTTTATCTATCGTGACTATAAATGGTCTGAACTGCCGAAGCTGATGTTCCGCACGGTGAAAACGGTCACTATCGTGATGATCCTGATAGGCTTTGCCGCCGCGTTTGGGGCCGTCATGACCTATATGCAGTTGCCGATGCGGATTACCGAAGCCTTCACCAGCATCTCGGATAACAAATACGTCATCCTGATGTGCATTAACATCATGCTGCTGCTGATCGGTACGCTGATGGACATGGCGCCGCTGATCCTGATCCTGACGCCGGTGCTACTACCGGTGACCAACGCGCTCGGTATTGATCCGGTCCATTTTGGCATGATCATGCTGGTGAACTTAGGGATCGGCCTGATTACGCCGCCGGTGGGGTCGGTGCTGTTTGTGGCCAGTGCGGTGAGTAAGCAGAAAATCGAGCAGGTGGTGAAGGCGATGCTGCCATTCTACCTGGTGCTGTTCCTGGTGCTGATGCTGGTGACGTACATTCCGGCGATTTCGCTGTTTCTGCCGAAACTGTTTGGCGTGATGTGATAAATGCCCGGTGGCGCTCGCGCTTACCGGGCCTACAAACTACGCTTGCATAGGCCGGATTACGCGAAGCCGCCATCCGGCACAAGCATATTTAGCGACGAACGGCGATCGCTTCAATCTCGATTTTCACGTCTTTCGGCAGACGGGCAACTTCCACGCAAGAACGCGCCGGGAAGGTCGCGTTGTGCTCAGTGAAGAACGCTTCGTAGGTGGCGTTGACGGTAGCGAAATCGTTCAGGTCTTTCACGAAGACGGTCGTTTTTACGATGTCGCCCACTTTCAGACCTGCTGCTTCAACGATAGCTTTTACGTTTTCCAGCGACTGACGCGCCTGAGCGGACACGTCTTCCGCTACGGCGCCGGTTTTCGGATCGACCGGGATCTGACCGGAAGTGATTACCATGCTACCCAGGTCAACACCCTGTACGTATGGGCCGATTGCTGCTGGTGCATTTTCCGTCGCGATAGTCTTGCTCATGATTTCTCCTGAATTACAGCGGTAATAGAATGTTCCCGGCCATTATAGAGAGGCCACATTTCATAACCAACCCAAATTAGTTGGCCAGCACCACATAATGCGAAAACTCTTTTTCACAGTATTTGCATTTGAGTGCGATGTCATCAGCACGCTTTTTCACTGCAAAACTGGAAGAAACCGGCTCAGCATGACTGATACAGTTGCTGTTCGGGCACACCAGCACGTTGTCGATGCGCTCTGGCAGACTCGGACGTGATTTACCCACAACATCGTAATCGTCAATGCGGTTCACCGTTGCCTGCGGGGCATACAGAGAGAGCTGGTTAACCTGCTCGTCGGTCAGGAAGGTATTTTCAATTTTAATCAAGTCTTTACGACCCATCTCACCGGACGGCAGGTTCAGACCGATGGTGATTCGCTGGTCGGTTTCTGTCAGCTTGAACAGCGTCAGCAATTTAAAACCAACCTGTGCGGGAATATGGTCAATCACGGTGCCACGTTTGATGGCTTCAACCTGCAGTTTGTTATCGTGTGTCATCTCTTTTTCTCCCTTACAGTGCCAGTTCGCTATTCAGTACCAGTGCCAGTAACGCCTGGCGGGCGAAGATGCCGTTGCCAGCCTGCTGGAAATACCAGGCGTGCGGCGTCTTATCGACGTCGGTGGTGATTTCATCAATACGCGGCAGCGGATGTAGTACCTTCATGTTGGCTCTGGCGCCGTTCAGGTCGCTGGCGCGCAGGACAAACTGTGCTTTCACGTTGGCGTATTCGGATGGGTCCAGACGCTCTTTTTGTACGCGGGTCATATAGAGGATATCGACCTCCGCCATTACCTCTTCGATAGTGCCATGCAGGCTCCAGGCGATGCCCTTTTCAGTCAGCATATCCAGAATGTATTGCGGCATGGCCAGCGCATCCGGGGCAATGAAGTAGAAGCGGTTGCCTTCAAATTTCGCCAGCGCCTGAGTTAAGGAGTGGACAGTGCGGCCATATTTCAGATCACCCACCATGGCGATTTGCAGATTGTCCAGGCGGCCCTGTGTTTCCTGGATGGTAAACAGATCCAGCAGCGTTTGGGTTGGATGCTGGTTAGAGCCGTCGCCCGCGTTAAGAACCGGAACGTTACCAGAGAATTCTGTTGCCAGACGCGCGGCGCCTTCCTGCGGATGACGCATGACGATGGCGTCGACATAGGTGCTGATGACGGAAATGGTGTCAGCCAGCGTTTCGCCTTTTTTGCCCAGAGACGTGTTGCTGCTGTCAGAGAAACCTACCACGCTGGCGCCCAGACGGTGCATAGAAGTTTCAAAGGATAGACGGGTGCGGGTGGACGCCTCAAAGAAACAGCTGGCGATGACCTTATGCTTTAACAGCTCCGGCTGTGGGTTCGCTTTTAATTTCGCCGCCGTTGCGAGGACCAGATTGAGGTCATCGCGGCTGAGGTCGTTTATGGAAATGATGTGTTTTTGATAGAGCGGGTTAGCCATGTTTATCTCCTGACGCCTGGGCAAAAAAAAAGCCCCTCAATTGAGGGGCTCGGAATGGGTGATCAACGGAAAGAAAAACGGCAGGCCAGCGTCCTTTTTCAGACGCGGTAAGACAAAATGTCGTACACACTGAACCATACATCCTCCCGGCAAATTGTCCGCGATTATACTCAGCTACGTTATGGGATCAAGCGAAAAATGCACGATTTATTCATCGCAAACGGTTCTTCTGAATTTTAATTCATTTTAAAGAGATAATTAATCTGCTTGTGAACCAGGCCCGTTCGCTGCACGACGCGCGGCGCGACCCAGACGATACTGCTACCGGCAATGACGCCCAGAACTTCCGGCAAGGCGTGATAATCGAGGATTCTGGCAACCGCGCGACCATATCCTGCTGCGGTGTGAATGAGGATAAACTCGCTATTGTGTTCTATGCTGACCACCATTTCAGCGATCGATCGCGCGGCATCAGGAGCGGGTCGTGACTGAGGATTCACAGAATAAATTTTTTGCCCTTTTGTGTTTCTTATTTTTATGGCCCCGAGCAACTTCAGCAAACGAGACACCGTCGACTGACTAATACTGGTAAAGCCGTGGCTTTGCAGGTCGCGACGCAGCGCTTCTTGAGACAGGTAGCTTTTTTCGCTAATCAGGCGCTGACACATCGCCAGCTGTTTTTGCTCTTTGGCAGAGTAATCATCGAATTCCTTCATAAAATCACCTTATATTTCTTATCTGTATCAATGCGATGGCGAAATTCACCACATTTGCAGTATCAATAACGGCTCAAACGGGCGGTTGTGCAGAAAAACGAGAGAACGATCAAAAAAGCCGCCGGTATCCGACGGCTAAAAGGGTTACAGCATCGCGCCGATACTCAGGACGACCATGTTCAGTAACGTCAAAATGAGCAGTAACGGAGCGACCCATTTCAGGTAACGCACATAGGGAACGCGCGCGATGGCCAGCCCACCCATCACAACCGCAGATGTGGGTGTAATCAGATTCACAATGCCGGAAGCGGATTGATACGCGGTGACGACCAGATCCCTCTGTACATGCGCGAAGTCGGCCAGCGGGGCCATAATGGGCATGGTGAGGACCGCCAGCCCAGAGGACGATGGGACCAGGAAGGAGAGCAAAACTTCCAGCCAATAGGTCACATTGATGAAAATGGTGGTGGAAAGGCCGGAGACTAAATTTTCAGCGCTGTGCAGAATGGTGTGAGTGATCATGCCGTTATCCATCACCACGACGATGCCGCGCGCAATACCGATAATCAGCGCCACGCCAAGCAGATCCCGCGCACCGTCAATGAACGTACTGGTAAATGCCTCTTCACTCATGCGGGCGATTACGCCGACGATAATCGCAGCAGCCAGAAAAACACCGGATATTTCTGCCATCCACCACCCGAGTACCGCTACTCCATAGATCATTACCGCAAAGGCGGCGGCGAAAATCAGCAGGATCCATTTCCGCGTTGCCGTGAATTCCAGATTGGTATTGGCGCGACTACCGAGAAAATGGGCGCGGTTTTCCTCCATTTTATCCGCCACGATAGACAGCTCAGGATGGCTGCGAACTTTCCGGGCATAGCGCATGACCCACACCACACAGATCACATAGCCGATGACCAGCAGCAGAATGCGCATCAGCATTCCCTGAGTGAAGGGGATCCCGGCAGCATTGGCAGCGATAACCGTTGCGAAAGGGTTAATTGTCGAACCGAGTGTGCCGATACCTGCGCCGAGCAAAACGGTCGCAGCAGCAACCAGTGGATCAAAGCGGGCCGCCATCATCACCGGGACGAGCAGCGTGTAAAAAGGAAGCGATTCTTCCGCCATCCCGTAAATCGTACCTCCGGCGGCGAAAAGTCCCATCAGGATGGGGATCATCCACTCTTCTTTGCCGTTAAGCCTGACCGTCACGCGTTCGATACCGGCGTCGATGGCCCCCGTTTTGTTTACTACGCCGAGAAACCCGCCGATGATCAGGACAAACAGCGCCACATCAATGGCGCCAGCGGTGTAGGTCTCGTGATTATAAAGACCGTCAATCGGTGCCAGCAGTACAGCGGTAATACCTTGGGGATGCGCCTCGGTGGGGGCATAAGTCCCGGCAACCGGCACTTCTTTGCCCAGGGTCGCATTCATCGCCATCTGATATTTCCCTGCCGGGACAATCCAGGTCATAACAGCGACGAGTGCAATAAGAATAAACAGGATGGTATACGCGCTGGGAAATTTGAATTTGCCCATGATGTTCTCCGGATAACTCGGGCATATGCCGTCAGGCGACATATGCCCGCAGGGGTTAGTCGCCGAGTGTCGCTACCATGACCGCTTTAATGGTATGCATCCGGTTTTCTGCTTCGTCGAAGACGATGGAGTGTGCTGACTCGAACACCTCCTCCGTGACCTCAAGCCCTTTCAGGCCGTAAGCCGCTTCGATTTCACGTCCAACTTTGGTGTGTTCGTTATGGAAGGCGGGCAGACAGTGCATAAATTTCACATTGGGGTTGCCGGTTGCGTTGATGACTCGCTGGTTAATCTGATAAGGCGTCATCAGGCTTACGCGTTCTGCCCATGCCTCTTTGGGTTCACCCATGGAGACCCAGACATCGGTATAGAGGAAATCCACGTCGTAAACGCCTTCCTCAACGTCCTCCGTGAGCGTAATGCGCGCGCCCGTCACGCCGGCGATCTCACGGCATTCGGCAACCAGTTTTTCATCCGGCCAGAAGGATTTAGGGGCGACGAGGCGGATGTCCATCCCCATTTTCGCCGCGCCAACCATCAGTGAATTACCCATGTTATTGCGGGCGTCACCGAGGTAGGCGAAGCTCAGTTCAGGTAAGGTTTTGCCCGGCGCGTGTTCCAGCATGGTCATCAGATCCGCGAGGATCTGCGTAGGGTGAAATTCGTTGGTCAGCCCGTTCCATACCGGAACACCGGCAAACTGCCCCAGCTCTTCCACGATCTCCTGGCCATATCCGCGATATTCGATGCCGTCGTACATACGGCCTAACACGCGGGCGGTATCTTTCATCGATTCTTTGTGACCAATCTGTGAGCCGCTTGGGCCGAGGTAGGTCACCTGTGCGCCCTGATCAAAAGCGCCAACTTCAAAGGCGCAGCGGGTGCGGGTTGAGGTTTTTTCGAAGATTAGCGCGATATTTTTACCGACCAGCGTCTGTCTTTCGCGTCCGGCCTTTTTCGCCGTTTTTAATTCGATAGCCAGATCGATCAGGTACTGGATCTCTACCGGGGTGTAGTCGAGCAGTTTAAGAAAATTGCGATTTTTTAAGTTAACAGTCATCAGAATGTCCTTATGTAGGCCGGATAAGGCGCAGGCGCCATCCGGCAAAATGGGTCACGCGTCGTAAGCAATGGTTTCGGGCCGAATCAATGTGCCTTTCTCTCCCGAGAGAATGGCCGGACCGTCGGCCAACGAGCCGATGCCTGCTATCCCATGGCATTGAGAGACAAAATTCGCGCAGGCGGTAACTTTTGGACCCATAGAACCGGCGTCGAACTGCATCTCGCCGAGTATCTCGGGGGTGACCTGAGCCAAAGGCCGTTGGGTGGGTTTGCCCCAGTCGAGGTACACCGCGTCGGCGTCGGTCAGGATGAGCAACGCATCAGCATGAAGCTGGCTGGCGAGTAGGGCGGCGGAGAGATCTTTGTCGATCACGGCTTCAATACCGTGGTAGCCATCGGCCTTTTCCACGACCGGCACACCGCCACCGCCGTTGCAAATGACCAGATGATCGCGGGCGATCAACGCCTGGATCGCGTCACTTTCAACAATGCGTTTGGGCTGCGGAGAGGGCACAACGCGACGGAACGCTTTACCATCAGCTTTGAAAACCCAGCCTTTTTCCACCTGCAATGCATTGGCCTGGGTTTGGTCGTAAATGGGGCCGATATATTTGGTGGGATTGCTGAAGGCCGGATCGTGGGCATCGACTTCAACCTGAGTCAGCAGGACGCTAATTTCCCGCTGTGGAAGCTGGTTTTTCAGCGCCTGTTGCAACATATAGCCAATCATTCCCTGACTTTCCGCGCCGAGAATGTCGAGCGGATAGGGGGTGACGCTGGCGTAAGCGCTATTTTGTAACGCCAGCAGTCCAACCTGTGGGCCATTGCCGTGTACCAGAATCACACGCCACTGTTGCGTAAGCCGGGCGATGGTTTTTGCCGCCAGCTCAATGTTCTTACGTTGGATGTCAGCTTCCAGCGGCTCGCCGCGTTTGAGCAGCGCGTTGCCGCCCAGAGCCACAACCAGGGTCGGTTTATTTTCCATGACGTCTCCTTAAATACCGTCGCGTTCCAGCGGGCAGCTCATGCAGCGCGCGCCGCCGCGTCCGCGTCCAAGTTCGTCGCCAGGAATGGGTAAAACGGTGATGCCGGCTTTGTCGTATTTCTCGTTGGTCCAGATATTGCGCTCGTAACCCACAACCACACCGGGACGTAGCGTCAGGACGTTGTTGGCGTCATTCCACTGTTCACGTTCGGCTTCGAAGGCGTCACCGCCGGTGGTAATCAGGCGAATTTGATCGAGCCCCAGCGCTTTTTCCAGGGCATGAACCAGCGTACTTTCCTGCGTCCGTTTCAGGCCGCCGCGCCCGTCCGGCGTCAGAGTCCAACACTGCACGTCCGGGCGCACCACTTCCGGGTAGACAGAGAAGGTGTCGATATCGATGTGGGTCATAACGGTGTCGAGATGCATACAGGAACGATGCTTAGGCAGTTCGACCGCGATGACGCGCTCTGCCTGGCGATGCTTGAAGAGTGACTGGGCAAGGAACTCGATTCCCTGTGGCGTGGTACGCTCAGACATGCCAATAAGTACCGCACCGCGACCAATGACCAGCACATCTCCACCTTCTAATGTGGCGTGGTCATAATTAATATTTTCATCACCGAAGTATTTAATAAATTCACCATCGGCGAATTGCGGGTGCCAACGGTAAATCGCCCGCAGATTATTAGTTTCTCGTTGCCGGGCGGTTTTAGCCATCGGATTAATCGATACGCCGTTATATATCCAGCAGGAGGTGTCACGCGTAAATAAATGGTTGGGCAATGGCTTCATAATAAAATCATTAATATCATGAGTATCAACCACCATATTTTTGATTGACGCTGGGATTTCGCCATAGGTCAGCCCGCCGCTTAAATGCCGTGCCAGTTCCCGGTGCTGCATGTCCGCAAGCCAGGCGCGGACATCGGCGGCGAAAGTGGGGCCAAGGCGATAATCAGAAATTTGCGTATCCAGCAGCCAGCTTTTAGCGTCTGGAATATCCAGAGTTTGTGTCAATAAATCAGTGAGTAACAGAACCTCAATTCCCTCCTGACGCAGCGTGTTGGCGAAAATGTCGTGCTCTTCACCTGCACGTTCTACCGAAAGCACATCATCAAAAAGCAGCTCCTGACAGTTGGATGGCGTCAGCCTTTTTAAGCTGAGATTAGGGCGATGCAGCATCACGCTACGTAATTGACCGATTTCAGAACCGACATAATGCTTTTCCATCATTATTCCTTTAATACGATTTTAAAAAATAAAGAGGAGATGGCTGCAAATGCAATTTATTGCAGTCATGATTTTTCAGCTGATTTCAGAATCTATATTTAGATCTTATTTGATACGGAAACGTGATTTGTTTCACAGTCGGTTCGATATTTGAATTTGCTTTCCTAATATATGAGATGGCTCTGAGATTTTAAAAAATAATAAATACAATAACTGAATTGCTACGCATGAATATGTCTTGTTATTTATTTATGTTAATTTTATGTACATTTTTAAAAATATATACACTTAATAATCAATTGATTTTTATGTGTTTTTTATTATGAGGTGAATGTTTATGCGGTTCTGTGATTCTATTATTTGTACGGGACAGTTTATTGCCAAATAAATATGGTGGCGAACAAAGCGAGTGGGGGAGGTGTGAATTGTGATCGACGGCTGGGTTTTATCATAACACTTTCAAAACCAGCAAGTTACCAGCAAAGAGAAAAATGAGAGGGTAAGAGTTATGCAGTGTTTATGCATAACCTGATGCGTTAGGTTAACAACTATCTAACATCATCAGCGATAAACATGCGTTGCCGCAAAATATCGGTAATTAGGAGTGGTATGGCAGGCCGTTTTTTCGTATAACAACAAAAATGAAACGATGTTTTAATTAAGGGGTTTGAGATGATTGTCGGCAATATTCACAACCTGGGTGCCTGGCTGCCGGAAGAGCTGCGTCAGGCGATTGAGCACATTAAAACGCATGTTACGGATGCGACGGAAAAGGGTAAGCACGACATCGATGGCGATCGCCTGTTTTATCTGATTGCCGAAGATATGACGGAGCCGTTTGCACAGCGCCGTGCCGAATATCATGCCCGCTATCTGGATATTCAGATCCTGCTCAAAGGGCAGGAAGGCATGGCCTTTAGTACGCAGCCTGCGGGCGCGCCGGAAACTGACTGGCTGGCGGATAAAGATATTGCCTTCCTGCCGGAAGGGGCACAGGAGAAAACGGTGGTGCTGAACGAGGGTGACTTTGTGGTGTTCTATCCGGGGGAAGTGCACAAACCGCTGTGCGCAGTCGGTGCTCCGGCGCTGGTACGCAAAGCGGTGGTTAAGCTGTTGGTTGAGTGACGGACCGTAGGCCTGATAAGCGCAGCGCCATCAGGCACAACGGTGCAGATTGCCGGATAAGATGCTTAGCATCGCCATCCGGCAAATCAATCATGCAACGTTATTTTTTGGAAAGCGTCGCCACCATTACCGCTTTAATAGTGTGCATCCGGTTTTCCGCCTGATCAAATACGATGCTGGCGGGTGACTCAAAGACTTCGTCGGTCACTTCCATCCCGCCGTGCAAACCGTACTGTTGCGCCATTTGTTTGCCAAGCGTGGTTTGATCATCATGGAACGCGGGCAGGCAGTGCAGAAATTTCACCTGCGGATTGCCGGTGAACGCCATCATCGCGCTGTTTACCTGATATTTGCGCAGCAGCGCAATACGCTCGGCCCACTTCTCTTTCGCTTCGCCCATTGACACCCATACGTCGGTGTAGATGAAGTCCGCACCTTTTACGCCCGTGGCGACATCTTCCGTCAGCGTAATATTGCCACCGTTTTTCTGTGCCAGCGCTTTGCATTCTGCCACCAGACTCTCTTCCGGCCAGCAGGCCTGCGGTGCAACCAGACGCAGATCTAACCCGGTTAACGCGGCGGCTTCCAGCATTGAATTGCCCATATTGTTACGGGCATCGCCGGTATAGACCAGCGTCATCTCATTAAACGCTTTACCCGGCAGGTGTTCCTGCATAGTTAACAGATCCGCCAGTAACTGGGTGGGATGAAACTCGTTAGTTAATCCATTCCACACCGGCACACCGGCATATTCCGCCAGCGTTTCCACCACTTCCTGACCGTGACCCCGATACTGAATACCGTCGTACATACGGCCAAGCACGCGGGCAGTATCTTTAATCGACTCTTTATGTCCAATCTGGCTGCCGCTTGGCCCGAGATATGTCACTCGAGCGCCCTGATCGTATGCGGCAACTTCGAAAGAGCAACGAGTACGAGTCGAGTCTTTTTCGAAGATGAGCGCGATATTTTTACCGGTGAGTTGAGCCACCTCTGTGCCGTTTTTCTTATCTGCCTTGAGCTGTGCGGCGAGCTTGAGCAGTGACGTGAGTTCAGCAGAGGTGAAATCGAGCAATTTCAAAAAGTGCTTCTGATAAAACGTAGACATGGTTTCCTCACATGGCTTAAGCCATTTATTGAATTAAAATTCAATTTATATGTATTTTTATTCATTTGCAACCTTGTTTAACAAATCTTTCCTGGAAAGGTGGAGGCAATGACAGCGGTATGTGACAATAAGAGTATCGGCAGGACATTATGAGGAACGAGCCATGGCAAACCCGGAACTACTGGAAGAGCAGCGTGAAGAAACACGCTTGATTATTGAAGAGTTACTCGAAGATGGCAGCGATCCAGACGCGCTGTACACCATTGAGCATCACCTTTCCGCGGACGACTTTGAAACCCTGGAAAAAGCGGCAGTAGAAGCCTTCAAACTGGGTTATGAAGTGACCGAGCCGGAAGAGCTGGAAGTGGAAGAAGGCGACACGGTTATTTGCTGTGACATCCTCAGCGAATGCGCCCTGAATGCCGAACTGATTGACGCGCAGGTTGAGCAACTGATGAACCTGGCTGAAAAATTTGAAGTGGAATACGACGGTTGGGGCACTTATTTTGAAGACCCGAACGGCGAAGAAGGTGAAGACGGCGACGATGAAGACCTCGTCGACGAAGATGATGACGGCGTGCGTCACTAAGTCATCTGCTGACCTGCGGTAGCACAGGCTGCCGCAGGTCAAGGACAACGTATGGATTACCCGCAAATACTCTCCCCGATCCACAACTTCCTGAAATGCAAAACGCCCCAGGCCTGGCTTGATAAAGCGCGAGACCCGGCGAATCTGCCGCTGTTATTGACCGATCACCTCGTCTGCGAACTGAAAGCGGCGCAAACGGCAATGCTGCTGGTGCGTAAGTATGTCGCGGATAAACAGGGATCGCAGGCGCTGTTGGACTGGCTGAAACCCTATGAAGCGTTTGCTTTCAGAGAAGGGGATGAGCCGGATTTTATCGCGCTGAATAAACAGATAAGCAAAAGCGTCATGCCGCAGACCGACGACCCGTGGGGACGAAAGCTTATCGACAGCATGGTGTTGCTGATTAAAGAAGAGCTACATCACTTCTCGCAGGTACGCGAGGCGATGATGAGCCGCAATATTCCTTACATCAAAATTACCGCCAGCCGTTACGCCAAAGGCATGCTCAAAGAGGTACGCACCCACGAGCCGCTGACGCTGATCGACAAGCTGATTTGCGGGGCGTATATCGAAGCCCGCTCCTGTGAACGTTTTGCCGCGCTGGCACCGTATCTGGAGGCTGATTTGCAGGCGTTTTATCTGTCGCTGCTGCGATCCGAGGCGCGGCACTATCAGGATTATCTGGCGCTGGCGCAGCAGGTTTCTGCTGATGATATCAGCGACCGGGTGCGATTTTTTGGCGAAGTCGAAGCCGCGCTGATTACCTCTCCTGACGACGAGTTCCGCTTTCACAGCGGCGTACCGGCTTGATTCTTTCCGTGACGTGCGGTGTTCAATCATCGCGCGTATTACCTCTTCCCCCATTTCCGCTAGCAAAATCTGGTGGCTGGAAATCGCTCGCCGCTGCCGTAATAATCAAAACACACGAAGGGGGAAATATATCCCCTTACCAGAGATTGTTTTGCATAAGGATGGTTAATGAACTGGGCACACGTATGGTTAGCGGGCTATATCGGGGTGGTGATTGCCATCGTCGTTGGCATGTTTCGTAAAAAAGGCTGGCTGGGCAAGATCTCAGGCGCGGTGGTCTTTGTGGTGGCGATTATTGCGTGGAATCTGTTTGATGTGCACTACCTGATCCCACGTGAAAATCCGGATTATGGTCTGACCGAAGAGCAGCAGTTTGAAAAGGCGATGCTCTCTAATCCGGCGTTTCAGGTGATTAAGGAACAGGAGCCCGCGCTGACACAAAAAATTATCAGCCAGGCAGCGCAGATGAAGAAAGCGGGGAGCAGCGAACAGCAGGTTATCGACGCGATACAGCCGCAGATTCTTCAGTTGCAGATGGCACGATTGCAGCAAGCTCCTGATGCCAATGTCATTGAATATATGAAAATTAATCTTGAGCAGATCGCCGCCGTGGCCAAAATAGGTGATGACGAATGCTTCCGCTTTCTGTTTCCGGCAGTGAAAGGGGGGATTAACCCGGCACGTCTGGTTCCGCATGAGATCATGAACCGTCGTATGGCGAGTGATATGAGTATGATGCGTGCTGCCTATGGTCCGAACAAACATACGGTCACGGCAGAAGAGAAACAGCTGGCGTTGCAGGATCTGCAAGCAATAAGTCCTGGACTAGTACAGCGCTATGGACCGGATATTCAAATCATGGCCGATCCGACTAAAGCTGTCGGCAAAGAGAAGATTGCCTGTGAGATAGTGCAGGATCTCTGGTCACAGGTGTTGAAGCTGCCGACCGCGCGTTCGGCCGGCGTGATTCGTCTGATGCTTTCAGCTGAGATGCAGTAAGGTTGCCATAGCCCCTCAGCGTAAGGTCAGAGGGGCTTTAACATCCGTACTTCACAATCCACGTGCCCGGTGCAGCCCAGCGCTTCGCTGATATGCTCAAAGCCTAAATGTTCATACAGGCGAATAGCCTCGGTCAGAAACGCGGTCGTTTCCAGATAGCACTGCTTAAAACCCTGCTCACGGGCGTGATCCAGCGCCATCAGCGCCAACTTTTTCGCCAGCCCCTGGCCGCGTACGCTCGACAGGAAATACATCTTCTGCAGCTCGCAAATGTCCGGCTCGCTACAGCCTAACGGCGCGACGCCGCCGCCGCCCACTACCTGACCATTCTGCTCAACGACCCAATAGGCCGCGCCCGGCTGGCTGTAAACCTGGAACAGCTCATCCAGATTAGGGTCGGCGACGGTATAGCCTTTATCAGCGGTAAGCCCGTATTCGGCGGAAACCTGGCGAATAACGCGGGCGATGGCGGCGTTATCGTCGGCGGTAAGACGACGCAGCGTCGCAAAGGCAGGGGTAGTGACACTCATAGCGAACTCATGACATAAATGTGGAACATATGCAGTTAATACCACTGCGGTGAGGGGAAGCGCAAGCGAGGATAATTCAATAAAAAGCCTCTGAGCGAGGACGCCAGAGGCTTTTTAATCGTCAGTAGTGTCGGATGCGCTACGCTTATCCGACCTACGGGCTCGATGATTACAGCGCGGCGATGACCGCCTGCTGCTCAATCAGCTTCGCTTTCGCTTCTGCGTAACCGTCCAACTTCTCACGCTCTTTGGCGATCACCGCTTCCGGTGCGCGAGCGACGAAACCTTCGTTGGAGAGTTTGCCTTCGATACGGGCAATCTCACCTTCGATTTTCGCCACTTCTTTCGCCAGACGCGCCAGCTCATCTTCTTTGTTGATGAGGCCAGCCATCGGGATCAGCAGTTCAGCTCCGTCGATGATTTTGGTCACGGAAACCGGACCTTTGTCATTGGCAGGCAGCACGGTGATGCTTTCCAGACGCGCCAGGTTCAGCAGGAAGCTGCGGTTGTCGTTCACACGACGCATCGCGTCAGCGCTGCAACCACGCAGCAGCAGCTCCAGCGGTTTACCCGGGGCGATGTTCATTTCCGCACGAATGTTACGCACGGCAACGATCGCCTGCTTCAGCCATTCGGTATCGGCCAACGCGGCTTCATCAACCTGCGCGGCGTTATATTCCGGGAACGGCTGCAGCATAATGGTATCGGCGGTAATACCGCAAATGACCTTCACGCGCTGCCAGATGGTTTCAGTGATGAACGGGATGATTGGGTGCGCCAGGCGCAGCAGACCTTCCAGCACGGTGACCAGCGTATTGCGGGTGCCGCGCAGTTCAGATTCGGAACCCCCGGTCATTACCGGCTTGGTCAGCTCCAGATACCAGTCGCAGAACTGGTTCCAGGTGAACTCGTACAGAATGCCCGCGGCGATATCGAAGCGGAAGTTATCCAGCGCTTCGCGGTACGCTTTCACGGTCTGGTTGAATTCAGCCAGGATCCAGCGGTCAGCCAGCGACAGCGTCATTTCACCGCCGTTGAAGCCGCAATCCTGATCTTCAGTGTTCATCAGCACGAAGCGGCTGGCGTTCCACAGCTTGTTACAGAAGTTACGGTAACCTTCCAGACGCTTCATATCCCAGTTGATATCGCGGCCGGTCGAAGCCAGCGCCGCCAGGGTAAAGCGCAGGGCGTCGGTGCCGTGCGGCTCGATACCGTTCGGGAACTGCTTCTCGGTACGCTTGGCAATCTTCTCAGCCAGCTGCGGCTGCATCATGTTGCCGGTACGTTTTTCCAGCAGCTCCGGCAGGGAGATGCCGTCGACCATATCCAGCGGGTCAATAACGTTACCCTTGGACTTGGACATCTTCTGGCCTTCGTCGTCGCGAATCAGACCGGTCATGTAGACGGTATGGAACGGAACCTGCGGCTTGCCGTTTTCATCTTTGATGAAGTGCATGGTCATCATGATCATGCGGGCAATCCAGAAGAAGATGATGTCGAAGCCGGAAACCATCACGCTGGTTGGGTGGAACTGACGCAGGGCGTCGGTATTTTCCGGCCAGCCGAGGGTGGAGAAGGTCCACAGCGCGGAGGAGAACCAGGTATCGAGAACGTCTTCGTCCTGACGAAGCGCAACGTCGGCGCCGAGGTTATTTTCCTGACGCACTTCGTCTTCGGTACGGCCAACGTAGACGTTGCCGTCGTTGTCGTACCATGCCGGGATACGGTGACCCCACCACAACTGACGAGAGATACACCAGTCCTGAATATCGCGCATCCAGGAGAAGTACATATTTTCGTACTGCTTCGGCACGAACTGAATGCTGCCGTTTTCAACGGCTTCAACCGCCGGTTTCGCCAGCACGTCGGCACGCACGTACCACTGGTCGGTCAGCATCGGTTCGATAACCACGCCGCCACGGTCGCCGTAAGGAACGGTCAGGTCATGCGGTTTAATTTCTTCCAGCAGGCCCAGCGCGTCAACGGCAGCGACGATAGCTTTACGGGCAGCAAAACGTTCCAGCTTCTGGAACTCTGCCGGGATCGCGTTGGAGTAAACGTCAGACTCTTCGCCTTTGGTGTCGTACACTTCCGCGGTTTCGCGGATGTCGCCGTCAAAGGTCAGAATATTGATCATCGGCAGGGCGTGACGTTTCCCGACTTCGTAGTCGTTAAAGTCGTGTGCCGGGGTGATTTTCACGCAGCCGGTGCCTTTTTCCATATCGGCGTGTTCATCGCCAACGATTGGAATACGGCGGTCAACCAGCGGCAGAATAACGAATTTACCGATCAGATCTTTATAACGCGGATCTTCCGGGTTCACGGCCACGCCGGTATCGCCGAGAATGGTTTCCGGACGGGTAGTGGCGACGACCAGATAATCTTTACCATCTGCGGTTTTCGCGCCGTCGGCCAGCGGGTAGCGGATGTGCCACATCGAGCCTTTGGACTCGCGGTTTTCCACTTCCAGGTCAGAGATGGCGGTGCGCAGTTTCGGGTCCCAGTTCACCAGGCGCTTGCCGCGGTAAATCAGGTCTTCTTTGTACAGGCGAACGAAGACTTCTTTCACGGCATTGGAAAGACCTTCGTCCATGGTGAAGCGCTCGCGCTCCCAGTCAACGGAGTTGCCGAGACGGCGCATCTGACGGGTAATGGTGCCGCCGGATTCCGCTTTCCACTGCCAGATTTTGTCGATGAACGCATCGCGACCGTAGTCGTGACGAGTTTTACCTTCTTCAGCGGCAATCTTACGCTCAACCACCATCTGGGTAGCGATACCCGCGTGGTCGGTACCGGCCTGCCACAGAGTGTTTTTGCCCTGCATGCGCTGGTAGCGAATCATGGTGTCCATGATGGTTTGCTGGAAAGCATGACCCATATGCAAACTGCCGGTGACGTTCGGCGGCGGGATCATGATGCAGAAGGACTCTTTGCTTTCATCGCCGTTAGGTTTGAAATAGCCCTGCTTTTCCCAGTGCTCGTAAAGCGGCTGTTCGATATCTTGTGGGTTATATGTCTTTTCCATTATTTCCAGGTTGCCGTATTCAGGTTAAAACCAGCCACGCGGTAAGCTTTGTAGCGATCGCGTGCCGATTGTTTCAAAGAATCTTCGTAAGGGACGAAGTCTATCACTTCTGTGAAAGCGGTGGCAAAATCTGCAAAGCCAACGCGCAAACTGATGAGCAGGTCGCGCGGGCTGCTGTTGCGTTTTTCCGGCCAGGCAATCTCTACCGGTGCGCCGCCTCTGGGACCTTCACCCGCCAGATTATGCGGCACGAAGCTTTCTGCCGGTCTTGCCCACAGGGCTTCATCAAGGCGAAAGGCCTGCTTTTCGTTTTCGCAGGCGATCAGCACGCGCTTGCCAGCACGCCAACGTTCTGCGGCAATTTCACACACCAATTGCTCGACGGCGCTTAAGCCATCAACGGTAGTGTCATTATCCAGAAGATAGAACGTCGCATTCTTCATATATGGGGCTTCTTGTGGTGAATTTAAATACAAGGCCGGGTGACCCGGCCTTATCGCCTGATGGCGACGCTTGCGCGTCTTATCAGGCCTACAGCGTGTTGTTTTGTAGGCCGGATAAGCGTAGAGCCATCCGGCATTTACACATTACTCGTCGCCGTTAAATCCGGCTCGATTAAGCAGGAACTGCGACAGCAGCGCTACCGGACGACCGGTGGCGCCTTTGGCTTTACCGGAACGCCATGCGGTACCCGCGATGTCCAGGTGCGCCCAGTTATATTTACGGGTAAAGCGCGACAGGAAGCAGCCCGCGGTGATAGCCCCACCAGGACGGCCGCCGATGTTAGCCATATCCGCAAAGTTGGACTCCAGTTGTTCCTGGAATTCATCACCCAACGGCAGACGCCACGCGCGGTCGCCCGCCTGCTCAGACGCGCCAATAAGCTCGTGCGCCAGCGGATTGTGGTTCGACATCAGGCCGGTGATGTGATGGCCCAAGGCAATCACGCACGCGCCAGTCAGCGTTGCCACGTCAATGACCGCTTCCGGTTCAAAACGCTCGACGTAGGTTAACACGTCGCACAGCACCAGACGGCCTTCTGCATCGGTGTTCAGCACTTCAACGGTTTGACCAGACATGGTCGTCAGCACATCGCCCGGGCGATACGCGCGACCACCCGGCATGTTTTCACAGCCCGCCAGTACGCCGACGACGTTGATTGGCAACTGTAGCTCTGCCACCATGCGCATCACGCCATACACAGCTGCCGCGCCGCACATATCGTATTTCATCTCATCCATGCCTTCGGCAGGTTTGATGGAGATACCGCCGGAGTCAAAGGTTAACCCTTTACCCACCAACACGATCGGGCGTACGTCTTCGGATTCGACACCTTTATACTCAATCACCGACATCAGCGACTCGTTTTGCGAACCATTGCCGACCGCAAGATAGGAGTGCATGCCCAGCTCTTTCATCTGCTGCTCACCTATGACGCGGGTGACAACATTTTTGCTATAGCTATCAGCCAACTGACGCGCCTGAGAGGCCAGGTAGGCGGCGTTACAGATATTCGGCGGCATGTTGCCGAGATCTTTTGCCGCTTTGATCCCGGCGGCAATCGCCAGGCCGTGCTGAATGGCACGTTCACCGCTGGTCAATTCGCGGCGGGTCGGTACGTTAAAGACCATTTTACGCAGCGGACGACGTGGTTCGCTTTTGTTAGTCTTCAACTGATCAAAGCTGTACAGCGTTTCCTGTGCCGTCTCAACGGCTTGACGTACTTTCCAGTAGTTATTGCGACCTTTAACGTGTAGCTCAGTCAGGAAGCAGACGGCTTCCATTGAGCCTGTATCATTCAGGGTATTTATAGTTTTCTGAATGACCTGCTTATACTGACGTTCATCAAGCTCACGCTCTTTACCACAACCGATGAGGAGAATTCGCTCAGACAGGACGTTAGGAACATGGTGCAGCAACAGGGTTTGACCTGGTTTGCCTTCCAGTTCGCCACGACGCAGCAGTGCGCTGATGTACCCATCGCTGATCTTGTCGAGCTGCTCTGCAATCGGAGAGAGGCGGCGTGGTTCAAAGACGCCCACGACGATGCAGGCACTCCGCTGTTTCTCCGGGCTACCGCTTTTTACACTGAACTCCATGCACTACGCTCCTGAATCTTAAAGACAACGGCGGTGGCTACGGATAGAATTGCAAGCTTTCGTAACTCATTCCCGCTGTTGCGGTGACTTCGTGTTAATCTTAACGTTATTACGGCATTGGCACGTCAGAACAATTTCTGAGAGGTGGATCCGTTGAGTATAATGATCTTAGCGACGATTTCGACGACTCAAGAGAATAAATGACGTTTAAGCCATGAAACAAGCTAAATTCCGGCAAAAGACGGGTTTTTACGGGCGTATTTAAAGTGATAATCATAAGATATCTGGTTCGGGAAACGCTCAAAAGCCAACTTGCGATCCTATTCATCCTGCTTTTGATCTTCTTTTGTCAAAAGTTAGTCAGGATCCTTGGTGCGGCGGTTGACGGTGATATCCCGGCGAATCTGGTGCTCTCGCTGCTGGGGCTGGGCGTGCCAGAAATGGCGCAACTTATCTTGCCCTTAAGCCTGTTCCTCGGGCTGCTGATGACGCTGGGCAAACTGTATACCGAAAGTGAAATTACGGTCATGCACGCCTGTGGGCTGAGCAAGGCTGTGCTCGTGAAAGCGGCGATGGTGCTGGCGTTGTTTACCAGTATTATTGCGGCGGTTAACGTGATGTGGGCCGGACCATGGTCCTCCAGGCATCAGGACGAAGTGCTGGCGGAAGCGAAAGCTAACCCCGGCATGGCCGCGCTTGCTCAGGGGCAATTCCAGCAGGCGACTAACGGCGGTTCGGTGCTGTTTATCGAAAGCGTTGACGGCAGCAACTTCAAAGATGTGTTCCTCGCGCAAATCCGCCCGAAAGGTAATGCCCGTCCTTCGGTGGTGGTGGCTGATTCCGGACATCTTACCCAGATGCGCGATGGCTCCCAGGTCGTGACGCTGAACCAGGGTACGCGCTTTGAAGGGACCGCGCTGCTGCGTGATTTCCGCATCACTGACTTCCAGGATTATCAGGCGATTATTGGCCATCAGGCCGTGGCGCTGGATCCAAACGATACCGACCAGATGGATATGCGTACGCTGTGGACGACCGACAACGATCGTGCCCGCGCGGAGTTGACCTGGCGTATCACGTTAGTATTCACTGTATTTATGATGGCGCTGATGGTCGTACCGCTGAGCGTGGTGAACCCGCGTCAGGGGCGCGTACTGTCGATGCTGCCCGCAATGCTGCTCTATTTGCTGTTCTTCCTGGTCCAGACATCGCTGAAGTCGAACGGCGGCAAAGGTAAGCTGGATCCGGTGTTCTGGATGTGGGCGGTTAACCTGGCGTATCTGGCGCTGGCGATTGTACTTAACCTTTGGGATACGGTGCCGATGCGCCGCTTGCGTGCCCGTTTTATGCGTAAAGGAGCGGTATAATGCAGCCCTTTGGTGTACTTGACCGCTATATCGGTAAAACCATTTTCACCACCATCATGATGACGTTGTTCATGCTGGTGTCGCTCTCCGGGATCATCAAGTTTGTCGACCAGCTGAAAAAAGCCGGGCAGGGGAGCTACGATGCGATGGGCGCCGGGCTGTATACCCTGCTCAGCGCACCAAAAGATATCCAGATTTTCTTCCCGATGGCGGCGCTGCTCGGCGCGTTGTTGGGGCTGGGCATGTTGGCTCAGCGCAGTGAACTGGTGGTGATGCAGGCTTCCGGCTTTACCCGTATGCAGGTGGCGCTGTCGGTGATGAAAACCGCGATTCCGCTGGTGCTGTTGACGATGGCCATCGGTGAATGGGTGGCGCCGCAGGGCGAACAGATGGCGCGTAACTACCGTGCGCAGCAGATGTACGGTGGCTCGCTGCTCTCTACCCAGCAGGGTCTGTGGGCGAAAGATGGTGACAGCTTTGTCTACATCGAGCGGGTGAAAGGCGACGCCGAATTAGGCGGGATTAGCATCTACTCCTTTAACGATAAGCGTCGTTTGCAGTCCGTTCGCTATGCTGCGAGCGCGACGTTTGACCCGGAGCAGAAGGTCTGGCGTCTGTCGCAGGTGGATGAATCTAACCTGACCAATCCAAAGCAAATCACCGGTTCGCAGATGGTTAGCGGGACCTGGAAAACCAACCTTACGCCGGACAAGCTCGGCGTTGTCGCGCTGGACCCTGATGCGCTCTCGATTAGCGGTCTGCATAACTACGTGAAGTACCTGAAGTCGAGCGGCCAGGACGCCGGACGTTACCAGCTCAATATGTGGAGCAAAGTCTTCCAGCCGCTGTCAGTGGCGGTCATGATGCTGATGGCGCTGTCGTTTATCTTTGGCCCGCTGCGTAGCGTCCCGATGGGCGTGCGCGTGGTGACAGGGATTAGCTTCGGTTTTGTGTTCTATGTGCTGGACCAAATCTTTGGCCCATTAACGCTGGTGTACGGCATTCCGCCGATTATCGGCGCGCTGCTGCCTAGCGCCAGCTTCTTCCTGATAAGCCTGTGGCTGATGCTGCGTAAGTCATAATATCCGCCCCTCCCGTAGTGCGGGAGGGGCATTTCACTGCTAGCGTTTTCTGCCGCCCATCAAACTTCCCAACATGCCGCGAATTATCTGATTAGTGACCTGTCGCGCCGCGCTTTTCGCCACGCTCTGTACTACGCCATCGCGCTTACCGCCGCGTGGTCCGGTGCTGCCAAACAGAATATCTTTCAACCCCCCGAGAATACCGCCATCCACGTCGATCGCTTTACCGTTGGCGGGAGGCGTATTTTGCTGCTCGGTGCTGGCCTGTACGCCTTGCTGTAAACGCTCATAGGCGGACTCACGGTCGACCTCTTCCTCATATTTTCCGTACAACGAGGAGTGATTAATCAGCCCGTTGCGCTCGTCGTCGGTTACCGGTCCCATGCGCGAGCACGGCGCAATCACCATCGCCCGTTCCACCACTGACGGGCTACCTTTGGCATCAAGGAAGGAAATTAGCGCTTCGCCGGTGCCCAGCTCCTGAATGGCTTTTTCAGTATCAAAGGCTGGGTTGGCGCGCATAGTTTGCGCTGCGGTTTTCACCGCTTTCTGATCTTTCGGCGTGAAGGCGCGCAGGGCATGTTGCACGCGGTTCCCCAACTGGCCGAGTACGTTGTCCGGAATATCGGACGGGTTTTGCGAAACGAACCACACGCCGACCCCTTTCGAGCGGATCAGGCGGATCACCTGTTCAATTTTATCCAGCAGCACCTGCGGAGCGTCGTTGAACAGCAGGTGGGCTTCATCGAAGAAGAACACCAGCTTCGGTTTTTCCAGATCGCCGGCTTCCGGTAATTGTTCATACAGCTCGGAGAGCATCCACAACAGGCTGGCGGCGTACAGTTTGGGCATCTGGTACAGCTTTTCGGCGCTGAGGATGTTGATCATCCCTTTACCGCTGGCATCGGTTCGCATCCAGTCTTTGATATCCAGCATCGGCTCGCCAAAGAAGTGCGCCGCTCCCTGTTGTTCCAGTGACAACAGTCCGCGCTGGATAGCGCCCACCGAGGCGCTACTGATGTTGCCGTACTGGTTCTGGAACGATTTAGCGTTATCGCCGATGTACTGCGTAATGGCCCGCAGATCTTTGAAATCCAGCAGCAACAGACCCTGGTCATCGGCAATACGGAAGATAATATCCAGCACGCCGGACTGCACATCGTTGAGGTTCAGCAGACGCGCCAGCAGCAGCGGCCCGAGGTCAGACACCGTGGCCCGCACCGGGTGGCCTTTTTCGCCGAAGATATCCCACACCGTGACCGGATTAGCATGCGGTTGCCAGTCGGTAATGCCGATGTTTTTCAGGCGGGCGAGCAGCTTTTCAGAGGCTTGTCCTTCCTGCGCTACGCCGGTTAAGTCACCTTTTACGTCAGCCATAAATACCGGCACGCCAATCTCAGACAGCGATTCGGCCAGTTTCTGTAGCGTGACGGTTTTACCGGTCCCGGTCGCGCCGGTAATCAGCCCGTGACGGTTGGCCATGCCTGGGAGTAATAACAGTTCGGTGTCCGGCGTGCGGGCGATTAGCAGGGGTGCGCTCATTGAGATTTCCTCCATTTATCCTGCCTGGAGTATAGGCAACCGTGACGCACTCTTCACCGCTAAATTGCGGAGATTGCGAGGAGAATTCCAAAGTGGCGGGAATAACCGGGAGGTTTACTCCCCCCGGCAGAGATAATCAGAAGTCGGCTTTCAGCACCACGCGGTAGCGGGCCTTGCCGTCGCGCACGTGCTGGATAGCTTCGTTAATTTTCGACATTGGGTACAGTTCGGTGGTCGGCGATACCTTGCTGCGCCCGGCGAACTTCATCAGCTTGCGCAGTTCGAACGGCGTACCTGTCGCCGAACCAGAGATGCTGCGATCGCCGGCTATCAAAGTGAACGCCGGCACCGGCAGCGGCTTCAGCACCGCGCCGACGGTATGGAAGTTACCGCCGTAGGCCAGCGCTTCAAAATAGGGCTGCCAGTCGAGGTCGACGTTAACCGTGTTAATGATGAGATCGAACTGGCCTGCCAGCGCTTTTAGCGCATCCGGATCGCGGCTGTTGACCACCTTATCCGCTCCCATCGCCAGCACCTCCTGCTCTTTCGCTGGATTGGAGCTGAACGCGGTCACCTCGCAACCCATCGCGTGTAACAGCTTAATGGCGATATGCCCCAGGCCGCCGATGCCGATCACGCCGACGCGGCTGGTGGCAGTGATGTGGTGCATCAGTAGCGGTTTGAACACCGTGATACCGCCGCACAGCAATGGGCCCGCTGCCGCCAGATCGATGCTCTCCGGCAGCGGGATCACCCACTGCCAGTCGGCCCGCAGCTTCTCGGCAAAGCCACCGCGATTAAGAATCGTGGGAACGGAACCTGCCAGGCAGTTAATCTGATTACCGCTGATACAGGCGTCGCAATGCCCGCAACTGCGTGCCGTCCAGCCAACGCCGACGCGCTGACCAACTTTCAGACCCTTATCCTGCGCCCCGCTGCCGAGCGCCGTCACGCGACCAATCACCTCATGCCCGGCAACCAGCGGATACTGAGAGAATCCCCATTCGTTGTCGATCATCGACAAATCAGAATGGCAGATACCGCAGTAATCGACCTGCACTTCGACATCTTCCGGCTTAAGCTCACCCGCATCATATTCATAGAGTTCGAGTTCGCTGCCCGCCGCTTTTGCGGCGTAGCTTTTTATCATCGACATCGTGTTTCCCTCAGTGTGGTGTTGAACTGGAAGTGTAGAGTATGGGGAAACGGGACGCTTCGCAGAAGGGGGGATTAAGGCTTTTTCTGCAGCAGCGCATTGAGCCACATTTCGTCACGGTCGGGACGCTTATCGCGCGTTGTCCAACTGCTGAGTAGCGTGATATCCGTCAGCGGTGCAATCAGCTTTTCCAGCCTTTGCTCGGTGAGATCGGTAAAGTGGCGGCCGTCTTTCACTCGTTCAGTTTCACCGTATTTGAACGACACATACCAGGTACCGCCCTTTTTAAGCGCATGGGCGAGTTTGCTCATTACGCTCGGTAACTCTTCGGCACTTACATGCAGCAACGACGCGCAGCACCAGATACCATCATAGTGTTCAATATCGGCGATATCGTTGAATGTCATCTGTCTGACGCGCAGCCCAGCATGCTGGCTGGCAAGGTTAACCATTTCCGATGAGGCGTCGAAAGCCTCGACCCTATACCCCTTCTCAAGAAATGCTTTGCTGTCGCGCCCCGAGCCGCAACCCGCATCCAGAATACGCCCGCCTTCTGCGATGCGTTGCAGAAAAGGTTGATAAAGCGACTCCATATCGACATTAACCGTCGAGCTGAAAAAATCTTGCGCATGGCGCTGGTAATATTCAAGGGTCATCAGAATGTATCCGTTCCTTGTGCAATGGGTTCCCACTGGTGAAAGAGTATTTTAATCGCCTCGTTCCAGCTGTCGTTCAAAAATGTGTTTCTCTGCGCCTGGGTTGCACCGGTCTGGCGAATCAACGTTTCGCGCAGCGGAAAATGGCTGTTAATGAAGTATTCATTTCGGTCCCGTAGGCGCTGGAGTAGCCTGGTCGAAGGAAGTTGGGCAAATTTACCTTTCCCACCACGGTTACACTCCTTGCAGGCGAGGACCAGATTCCAGACGCCATCGATATTCGCCACCTGTCCCCGTGCTTTCCACGGAATAAAATGATCAACATCAGCGAAAGTGTCATCGCCAGCTTGCAGGCTGATGGGGGCAAAACAGTAGAAGCAGCGCCCCTTCTGATAACCATTCAGGCTATCCCGACAACTGGAGATCGCCACCCGTCGATAGCTGTTCCTGCTAAACAACATTTGGTCATCGTCGTCATATTCAATGTTAATCAGGTGGCTGGAGATATTCATTGCCCAGCCCTGCTCGACCAGGTTCCAGCGTGCGTCAGTTTCAAAACTGAAGTTTCGGTATTGCAGGCGTTCACCCAGGTTGTAAAAGTTATCCGTCATCCGGATGCCTTTATGCGTTTTGCGCTCATCGATAAAAAAGCGTTTCTCAATCTCACCCTGATTCACATTGTGAAAGGCATCGAGCACGTTGTTAAACCCCTGGCGGACGGTGATGGCGGTGAGTTCATCGCGTGTAATTTCACCGTTATTAAATTGCGTACAGGCGGCAATAAATTGGCTGCTGCGTGAAGTGATCTGCTTTGGTGCGTGTTTTAGATGACGGCATAAATGGCCGCTGAATGGTATGGCCAGATCCTCAAGCGCGATCAGATCGCTGCCGTCAGGTTTGAGATCGTACAACGCGTGGGCGAGGGCAAACTTGTAGGAAGCCACATTTTTGCCGAAAAGGATAATCCCGCGCCAGTAGTTCTCCAGCGTGGGTTCAACCTGATAGAAACGCATAACGGTGTCCTGAGCGCGGTGAGTAACCGCTATTACGTGATTCAGTAACGATATCTCATAGTAAACGGCAGCAAATGTAAACCGAGCGGGTCACGTTGCATTTTTTTGCGAGGTAAATTCCGGAAAAATTCAGGTAAGAGATGAGAATAGCTGGAGCAAGGAGGGAGCGTGGGCGATCGAAGCGCAATGACGCTGTTTTTTTCAACACTTAGCGAGACTATCGCGTGCTGGTGCTTGCATGGTGGCGCATGACAGGTATAATCCAAAACGTTTTCCGCATCCCTTCCGTGCCGGAGTGGCGAAATCGGTAGACGCAGTTGATTCAAAATCAACCGTAGAAATACGTGCCGGTTCGAGTCCGGCCTTCGGCACCATTAGTACTTCCAAGACCATCCGAGAAAGTCCAAATATCCCTTTAAAATCAATGCTTGCAGCGGTTTTTACGTCCTGCGTCGTCCGAGGTTGTCCGTTGAAATCCGGATGTCATTGGGGGCATAATTGGGGGCATCTTAACTTCGATTAGAAATGTGCCCCCAAATGAAGCTCAACGCCAGACAGGTCGAGACCGCAAAGCCAAAAGACAAAACCTACAAAATGGCCGATGGTGGCGGTTTGTATCTTGAGGTTTCGGCCAAAGGTTCCAAATATTGGCGCATGAAATACAGACGTCCCTCTGACAAAAAAGAGGATCGCCTCGCTTTTGGTGTTTGGCCTGCTGTGACGCTTGCTCAGGCAAGAGCAAAACGCGATGAAGCTAAAAAGCTTTTAGTACAGGGCATAGACCCAAAAGTCGAACAGAAAGAAGCTCAGGCCGAGAATTCGGGGGCATATACTTTTGAAACTATCGCCCGAGAATGGCATGCCAGTAACAAGCGCTGGAGTGAAGACCATCGATCGCGCGTTCTTCGCTATCTTGAGCTTTATATCTTCCCTCATATCGGTTCGTCTGACATTCGGCAGCTTAAAACCAGCCACCTGTTAGCCCCGATTAAAAAAGTTGATGCTAGTGGCAAACACGATGTCGCTCAGCGCCTGCAACAGCGTGTCACGGCCATTATGCGTTATGCCGTACAGAACGATTACATCTACTCAAATCCAGCCAGCGATATGGCCGGTGCGCTATCGACAACCAAAGCGCGACATTACCCTGCTTTACCTTCTAGCCGGTTCCCTGAGTTTCTTGCACGTCTTGCTGCATATCATGGCCGTGTAATGACACGGATTGCGGTCGAGCTTTCCTTGCTAACTTTTGTGCGTTCCAGTGAATTACGTTTCGCGCGTTGGGATGAATTCGACTTCGATAAATCTCTTTGGCGTATACCTGCAAAGCGAGAAGAAATTAAAGGCGTGCGTTATTCGTACCGAGGCATGAAGATGAAAGAGGAACATATTGTTCCGCTTAGTCGGCAGGCGATGATTTTATTAAACCAGTTAAAGCAGATTAGTGGTGATAAAGAGCTGCTTTTTCCGGGGGATCATGACGCAACTAAGGTTATGAGTGAAAACACGGTAAACAGCGCATTGCGTGCGATGGGCTATGATACGAAAACCGAGGTGTGTGGGCATGGGTTTAGGACTATGGCGCGTGGTGCGTTGGGGGAGTCGGGGTTATGGAGTGATGACGCGATAGAGAGGCAACTGAGCCACTCAGAGCGTAATAATGTACGTGCGGCATATATCCATACCTCCGAGCATTTGGATGAGCGTCGATTGATGGTGCAGTGGTGGGCTGATTATCTTGATACCAATAAATTGATGCCTGTTACACCTTTTGATTTTGCAAAGTTAAAAAAGCATTAAGTTTTACATATGTTGGAACAAAATATAATGTGCTCTAACGTGATGATTTAAGAGTGTTTTATTAATTTGTTTTTTGTATTGTGCTAATGATTTTTTTAAATTAAGTCTTTAATTCAATTCAGATTGGCGCTTTTATGGAAATATCAAGAAATAAAGTATGGGAAGCTAAAGAGTGGGAAGGCCATGTAAATGATCTTTTACGACTTAAGGTTGGAGAGGAAAATTACATTCCAATACCTGATTATCATAATGGTGATGCAGGCATTGAGGGATATTGCACTCAGGGTTTTGCATTTCAGTCTTATTGTCCTGATGAAGCATGTACAGTTGATAAGTTGTATGAAAAACAAAGGGATAAAATGACGGCCGATATCGGGAAGTTTATCTTAGATAAAAAAGGATATTTAAAAAACATTTTACATAATACCAAAATAAGACGCTGGATTTTAGTTGTTCCTAGACATCAGTCAAAACATTTAAATGTACATGCTACAAAAAAAGAAAGTGAGGTTCTGACTGCTAATTTGCCCTATGTCGATAATGAAGATTTTAAAATATTAATTTGGGATCGTGATAATTTTAAAAAAGAAGAAAACGAGCTGATCTCTAGTGGCTTACGACTTTTAAAATTAGACCTGCCAGTGGTTGAAATGTCTGATATCGATGACTTAAAGGATAATAGCAGTGAGTTTGTCGATAATATCTCTCGTAAGCTTAGAAAGATTAGGGATGATGATAAACAAGTTCAAGTCGCATCAACCATGCTATTAAAAAATATTGTAATGTATAAAAATGCCATGACCGATCTTAAGGACAACTATCCTACGTTACATGAGAAAATAACAAATGGGATTCTTGATCGTGAGCAGGATTTATCACTGGCTTTTTTTGATAATGAAACGCTTACTCCTAATCAACAAATAGAAATTTTAAATAATAAGCTTAAAGAATCTAGCCGACTTCATCAAGATAATCTAAAATGTATTTCCACTGGAGTTGTTGGTGATTGGATAATGCGTTGCAATTTGGATTTCTAACTATGGATATTTTAAAAGAAACCCCTAGTAAAATGACTTTTAATTCCTCAGGGTCTCCAGTTGAACCGGAATTAAGACCTATTTGGCGAATATCGTTACTCGCCATTATTTTAAATAAATTATGTCGTGGCTCCTCTGCAAGTTTAAAAAAAATTCAGGTTATATATTCTTTAATAGCATCGAATGACAAAAGAACTCGCTATCTTTCTGAAGGAGCTAATGCGGATATTAACATCCGTTTTGACCCGCTTTTAGATAAGGCTATATCGCTTGGATTAGCAGAAGGATTATTTTCTCTAGATTCAGCAAAGAGTGTTGTACTGACTCAAAAAGGGCTGTTGTTATCTAACATGATTTATAAAGATGCAACATTGTTTGTTTATGAGAAGGAATTCATTGAACACTATAATAAATCCGAGTTTTCAGATAAAAATATCGATCAAATATTATATAAGGGAATAATATGAGCAAGCTTAAAATTGAACGCTTGATAATTAGAACGAAAACAAATGATGGTGTATACGGAGCAGATCTCACATTTGATTATGGTTTAAACATCATTAGTGCTGAAAACTCTTCAGGTAAGTCAACGTGTATACAGTCTATAATCTTCGCTTTAGGTTTGGAAGGGATTTTAGGTCCATCAAGGAGCAATCCATTAAAATCTGCGTTAACAACTAAATTGAGAGATTATCATGATAATGAAATACCAGTAAGCGAATCGAAAATCTATCTCCAAATTTCTAATGAAAGTGAAAAGACTATAACTATTTTAAGAAAAAGCGATAGTGAAGCTTCCAAGATAGTTACAGTATTTGAAGATAAATTTGACGAAATAAATGACCAGAAATTTACTGATTATTTTTTGAAAGATCCTGGCTCTGCTCAGCGTGAGAAAGGGTTTCATTATTTTTTATGCAATTATCTTAATGTTAAGTTACCTCAAGTTATCAAGTATGATGGGACGAAGTGCCCATTATATATTGAGTCAATATTTACTGTGAATTATGTTGAACAGACAAGAGGGTGGGGAGGTATATTAAATATCACTCCTACTTACCTTGGCATAAAGGATTTGTCGCAAAATATCCTTGAGTATACTCTTGATCTGGATGTTCGTGAAATTAGAAGGAAGAGAGAAGTTTGTTTGGATGACAAGAAAAATCAAGAAACAAAATGGTTTAATACTCTTACTGATTTAGAGTCTAATGCGAAGGCTTATGGATTCTTTGTTTCATCAAGAATACCGGAGAAAATTACTACAAAATCAGAAGTGTATCAAGATAGCGATCTTTACACACTAGACGAAAAAAATCATGATATACCATTGCCTCAGCATATACTCACGCATGAAGCTGAATTAGAAACTGTCAGAGAAACATTAAAATACGGATATAGCTTTAATGATGAATCATTGGATGCGGTTCTAGATAACCTAAAAGCAAATTTGGTCAATCATGAAAATGCTCTTTCATTACTGATATCCGATATTGAAGCAAATAAAACATACATTAATTCAATTAATAAAAGTTTGAATGATACTAAGGAAAGCTTGAGAAAATATAGGGATATCGAAAAACTGAAATTGTTAGGTTCCCAAGAAAAAATTTCTTTTGTTGAAGGTAATTGCCCAACATGCGGTCAACTTATAGAAGATACGCTATTGCCAGCTACATTAGATGGGAAAATATTAACTATTGAAGATAATGTAAAATACCTAGAAAAAACTTTAGCTGTGTTTGAAAGTCTAGCTAAAAGTGAAAAGTTGAAGTTTGAACGAAAAGAAGTGGCTTTAAATTTTGCTAATGCTAAAGTCAGGGATTTACGTTCTCAAATTAAAGATATTCAGCGCAGTATATCAGCGCCGGTAGATGCAGAGCTTCGGGAGTTGATAAGAAAAGAAGTGAAGCTAGAAAAGGATATTGACAGTTTACATGCTCTTTCTAGTTTTGAGCTAAATAAAAAAGACACCCTTCGTGCGGTTCTTTCAGATTGGAGAGAATGTAATAACAAATTGGCAGCACTTCCTTATGATGGTTTTACATATAATGACAAAGCCAAGATAAGACTCTTGAGAGATTCGTTTAAGTCAAACTTACATGATTTTGGGTACAAAAGTACACCAATAGATGATTTTGATTTGTCATTTAATACTTATAAACCTACCGTTGACAGCATAGATATTGGCTCAGAAGCATCTGCTAGTGATAACATTAGGGTAATTTGGTCATATTTGTATTCACTGCTGATGCTGGATGTTAATTCAAATGGCATATCGACCAATCATTTGGGGCTGCTAATTATGGATGAACCAAGACAACAAGAAACTAAAGATGTTAGCTTCAAAATATTTATTAAGAAAGCTTCAGGTTCTTACCTACATAAAAAACAAATAATTATGGGGACTAGTGAGAAATATGATGACTTGATGGCCATGCTAAATGGTCTGAATGTCAATTTATTACACTTTGACAATAACATTATTCGTAAGCAGTGAGCATATAGTAAATCATGAGTATTTACTGCTATTGCATATTACTAGGGTGAGAAATTAGGGGGGGCTTACAGTTTTATGTGAGCTCCCCATATTCTTTCATTATCATAGTGATTATTATCATCCTAATGGTGGTTCATTTGAAGATGATAACCCGCTTGGCATGTACAGAGGCTAAATATCTTTGGCTGCATTAATTTTAGTCGCTTACGTAAATATATTGGTAATTAATATTTGCGCACAATGCTCTCCCCGCCACGCCTGCCCGCTTAAGAGGTCGCTTTTAATGCAGGTGCATGAACCGGCTCAGGCCGCGCCGGTACTGGCGTGGTGGGGAAAATAAAATACGGGGATTTGCATGCAAAACCATGCACCTTATGAATGCATGGCTTTTTTCGGGAAAAATAGCGGAATTTTCGGGGATTTTTTCGCGTGCTACCGTGCGGCCTCCGGTTCAGAACGGGTGCAGATCAGCTCCCGTTCTTTCAGCACCATTTCAGCCCGCGGCAGTGCTGACTTGCTGCTCATCCAGTCCGATTTAATCTTCTGACAGGTTTCAAAGGCCTGTTTCAGTAGTGCTCGTGCCATTGTCTTTTCTTCTCTGAAAGAGTACGGAATGAATTACGGCAGGCGGCGAATAAATCAGGGGATGCGGCCGAATTTTATTAAAGAACACAGTTAGAAAATAAATAGTGCCCCAGCAGATTGACTCTGAGGCAAGAGGGTATAATTTCATTTATACTTTAGAAAGAATACAAAAATTAACTCCAGCTAGGTATGCGTCCTTGATAGTTAGCATTGTTTTGCTTGATTAAAATAATATGGATCTGGTTACTTCTATCAATGCCTACAATAATATTGTCACCTTCACAAGCCTGTTCCATAACGTAATTATCTCGAAAATAAAGGCGAAACTCGCTTCTGTCAGGCGAATTCTCTCTAGCATCATACCAAGTGATAGCATCCTTGCAGAATGCCTCCGTTCCTCTAATCGAAAATAGTGCTTCCTTGGTGAATCTGACGGTGCCAAATATCTGTTTTAATTGAGAAACTCCGTTAAATTCGTGCTGGTTTGAGGCATCTCGATTGGCTTCAACTGCGGTTAAAGTTTTAATACACGATTGCTTAAGATAAATCGGGGATGTAGCCATAATTAACCTCTGATTAATAAATAATTATATTAACTATATGATAAACTTGAATTATATACTATCATATAGATCTGGTATCCAGCGGATAAAACTTATGACCTAGATCAATGAACGTATTATTTTTAATCAAAACATAAACCTCATAATAAATATTATGAAGTAATAAAAAATGTGTTTTTATTAATCCCATTCAATTATAGAGTGAAGTAATAATCTATATAAAATATGTGAGTTAAAAGATATTGTTGAATTAACTATTGATAATAGAGGTATATGAGTAAAGATAACTATACCAGATAATATTATTTTGATTGAACCAAAGCAGAACCTTTATAAATTTACGTAGCTTTAATTAATTATCGGGTTATGACATGTGAAGAAGTCTTTCAGATAGGTCTACAAGTTTTTTCCCAGACTCATAGAATTCAACGAGCATCATTGGATTGAGATATTCACATTTGATGGGGGGATACTGAATATCCTGTCGCTCTCTTGTGATTGGATCTTCAATATGTGCTGATTCTACGGTCCCAGATGTTCCTGGAAATATGAAATAGTTATAGATTGTAGCTTCTGGGTAGATATCTTTTAATGCCGAGGCGTAGAAAAACTGTTTGATGAGGTCTGGCCAACCAGGCAGGTTTGCTACACTATTTGCGCCATAGTATTTTGCATCAATAATGGCGAATACATTTTCATCAACACTCCTCAAAACAGTGTCAGTACGACCTCCTTTTTGGAATGCAATTTTGAATTCACCATCAATTTTATAACTAGGCTTAGCCAACTTACGATTGATATCAAATTTCCAAAGCATACAGGAATCAATCATATGTTCCCACATTGCGTGAAATTTATTTATACCAATAACAATATTGTTTTTCGAAGATTTATTCTTATTTGATAAATACATTGATAAATCTTTCATGAGTTTTAGATCTTTATCTGCATAGATTAATCCCATTTCTTTTTCTAATGTTTGTAACTTTGATTTGATATCTCCAGTGGGTTGGGGTATATCGACAAGTTCAGAGGAGATAGTTGAAGTTGTGTCGAAGAAAATCCACCCAACGAGATCGTTTAACTCACGAATGACTTCGGCGTGAATACGAGATACTTCATCATTATAATGGATAGTTCTTTTCCTACCAAGAGTATCCAAATATATAAAAGAGTTTGAAGCAGGATAATTTTGAATTCTAAGAATAGTTCGCTTCCAATCTGTTTTTCCTATGTTTTTTTTGATGGATGATTCCCTTCTTATATAAATACCATTCTTGATATAGTCATCGAGGAGTGTAAATGCTAAACTGATTAATGAATCCCCTACAACGTTTTCAGAGGTGCCATCTGAAAATGAGGTACGATTCCTATTTAAGGTGTATTTATAGATTGCGCGGATAAGAGATGCACCGAGTTTTAGTGGGTCCTTATCTCTTATAGTCCCGCTATTTCTTGGTAAAAATATATCGACTCTGTTTTTTTGTAATACAATGCCACAAAAATCTAGTCTGTCTTGATCCTTGTAAATTAGTTTTTCTGAATCTAATATGTTACGGACATGTTTAGGTAAACTATTAACTATACACTTATCCTCATTTAGAACTATATCCATTATTATTCGACCTCTTTTGGTTGAATAGCGCCAACAGATATAAGAGTTTCCTCTAGGCTACTTTCGAAAACAGATTTACCCTCCGAGAATGCGGTAACCAGTTGCCCGAAACTTACGATGCTAATACCTCCAACTTCTGTTGCGAAGATACTAGATCTTTTACCGTGCCGTAAAATATCGTCCCATAGATAGACGAAGAGTTTGTAACGAAGTGAATCATTTGCAGAGCTTGGATCGCTAAGGTCTCCCAATGATAAAAAGCGATGACCAAGCAGACGATCTTCGGGGATACCCAACACTGTTAGCCTTTCATTGATTATTTTTGAAAAATCACTCCATTCGACCTGATAAATATCGCCCTGTAAAGGAAGGTAAAGTACCCCTGGGGTAGCTTTTGAATAGTCAATCGGGATATATCGAATAGCCCAGCGACGTTTAAATGCAGTATCTAAGAAATTAACTCCTTGATCGCTGCTATTCATAGTTGCCAAGATAGTTAAATTTACAGGTAACGATAATTTATCGATGCTTTGTGTAAGATGATTATTTATGTAATCTAACATATCTGGATCGATATCTATTTCATAGTTACAGTCTGGGTCGAGCAATTGAAATAAATCGCCGAATACTGCTGCCGCAGGTGCTCTATTGATTTCCTCAATAATTAAAAAAACTCTCTGATTTGGATTGTTTTTCGCTTGGATAAACGCATTTGTGAAAGCTCCTGGACGGAATTCATAACTTATAGTTTGTGATGAACCATTACTTCTCATCCTTGGCTTTAAGCTTCCGACTAAATCACTATACTGTGTGTCAGGATGGAATACTGTACGGAATTTTTGCGATTCAGCAGTCAACTGTTCAATTGAATAACTTTTCCCAGTGCCAGGAGCACCAAGATAAATAGTATTCTTTATTCTTTTAGATATTACGCTGGATGTGATGGTTGTACTTGTTAATGGCCTAAATGTGAATATAGTACAATCAGATATTACTTGTTCAAGATACTCTATTGTGATGACGATATCTTGTTCACTGAACGATGTTCTTTCATCAAGCTCCTGTGGAATTTTGTTAGTAGCAATATGTATAAATCTGGATACAACATTAAAAAAAAGTTTGGATTGTTCTTGTGCCGCAACTTTGGCTCGAGGATGGGTAAAAACATTTAGGCCTAGCACTCGAACCATTTTTTCAAAATATTTCCATTCAGTACATTGAATGTGGCCTATAGGGGAAATACTGTCAAATGTCTGTTGATCTGCGTTTAGATCATTTCTTAACGGAGTTGATGTTTGTACAGTATAATTTATAAATTGCTTAGCTTTATCACTAGCTTGGATGTCTTTCAGAGACTGAAGGATGCATTGGAAAGAGATGTCATGTACTTTCCCTGATGAATTACTCACTTCAAAAAAAGAGCCAGTTCCAAGGAAGTTTACATTAAAAACTGAGCTAGCATTCCACTGAACATTTTTGTCATACAATTGCTGCAATTGAGACTGTGACATAGCCATCCTCCATTAGCTGTATTGATTGATCATTTGTACAGTGTTACGATTACCAGGACAAAAACCGGATAAAAATGACCTATCATGAACAATCAGAATAAATCGCATCATATCAAAGAACTGAGAAAAAGATTAGGCCTTGGACGCACAGAGTTCGCCAACCTACTAGGGCTTGGTTCTGCTGGCGAAAGGACAGTCCGTGGTTGGGAAGAAGGAGAACATACCCCTTCATCCGCGAAATGGCAGGCTATTCTTGCTGTTGAAAAACAAATGACGGAATACTTACAGAATGCCCCTTTCCGGCAACAACCAGCATGTGAATCAAAATTCACATTTATTGATCTGTTTGCTGGTATCGGTGGGATTCGACTACCTTACCAGCGATTGGGGGGACAGTGCGTCTTTTCTTCTGAATGGGATAAGTTCTCGCAGAAGACATACCTGACTAACTTCGGTGAGATGCCGCATGGAGACATCACTAAGATTAAAGCAACGGATATTCCTGATCACGATATCCTTCTCGGTGGTTTCCCATGCCAAGCATTTTCCCAGGCTGGACTTAAAAAAGGATTTAGTGATACTCGCGGGACTATGTTCTTCGAGATTCAACGGATTCTTGCAACTAAACGTCCAAAATCATTTATGCTCGAAAATGTTAAACAACTCCAAGGTCATGACAAAGGTCGAACGCTAAAGACAATTCTGGATATTCTCAGAGGACAAAGCGCCCATTCAATACCTGATGATATTCCAATCAGTGAAGATGCTAGGACTGCATTGTCGGAGAAGCTCAATTATTGGGTTGATTATAAAGTACTTCGTGCAGGCGATTTCGGTGCACCACAAAATCGTGAGCGTATATTTATTGTCGGCTTTGATAAGGATTATTTTGATGGAGTTGATTTTGATAATATCTTTAATTGGCCAAAACCTCCGATGACACCAACAAAAGTTGGTGATATTTTAGAGGATTTGAGCAATATTTCTGAGTTTGATGATAGATATACTATATCTGACAAACTATGGAACGGTCATCAGAAACGAAAACTAGAGCATGAAAAGAAAGGAAATGGTTTCGGTTATTCACTTTTTAATGAAAATAGTGAATACACGAATACAATAAGTGCACGTTACTATAAAGATGGTTCGGAGATATTAATTGATCAGTCTCATCTTAATAAAAATCCGAGAAAGCTAACCCCGCGTGAGTGTGCTCGGCTCCAAGGGTTTCCTGATAATTATATTGTTGATGCTGTTTCACAAGGTCAGATTTATAAACAATTTGGCAATTCGGTATGTATTAATGTGATTGATGCTGTTGCGAAAGAACTGGTCAGCACAATATCTGAAGCAGAAAAAGTTAGAGTCAGTAATATAAAAATGAAAAAAACTGTTGGTTAAGTATGTAGAGGAACGAAAACACCTTGCTGTTTATGCGTAAAAATTAATTGTAAGGTGTTTTACAAATCAATTGGTTGAGAAGGTATGTACTGAAAAATATACAATTCCAATATTTTAGATAAAAGGATTTCAACGTGGCACTGTACTGCATCTCTGATAAAAACCTTACTGCATTAACAAAAACGACATTTACTATTGAAGGCTTGCAAGAACGTTACGACTTGCAGGAGGCTATCAAGAAAAATATCGATATTGTCGCACCAGACTGTCTCGTTATATCGGAAGAGTTTTCAGACTGGGAAGACAGTCGACGAAGAATAGACCTATTAGCCATTGATAAACAAGCTAATTTAGTTGTCATTGAATTAAAACGTGATGAAGTCGGTGCACATATGGAATTGCAGGCATTAAGATATGCCGCGATGATTTCTACAATGAGTTTTGCGAAAGCATGTGAGTATTATCAAGCTTATCTGCAAAAGCACGGCTTAGATATAGATGCTAAAGCAAAGATACTTGATTTTGTTGAACTGGAAGATACTGAACTTGTGGATTTTGGCAAAGATATCAGAATTATTCTGGCTTCAGCCGATTTTGGTAAAGAATTGACGACAACAGCTATCTGGTTGAGAGATAAGGGAGTAGATATTCGTTGTGTCCGCTTGACGCCGTATAACTTCAACGGTGAAGTTTTAATCAATGCGGAGCAGATAATCCCTGTTCCGGAGCTTGAAGAGTATCAGGTGAAGTTCAGAGAAAAGCGCGTAGAGCAAATCGCAAGTAGCCAAAAATCAGATCGAGATTACTCTGAATATAAGTATAAGGGACTGGTTTTTAATAAAAGAAAACTTGCTCTTGAGCTCTTTACCGACTGGATCGCGAAGCATAACCCGAGCGATTTTAGTGAGCTGAAAGCAAAATTAAGTGAAATATTAAAAAGCAGAACAATAGCATTAGCAGATCATATCCCTGAAGGGCGCAAGAACAGGTTTCATATGAATGATGATGCGCTGATTGAGTTACCATCAGGCGAGCTTGTGGCCATTTCAAACCAATGGGGACTCGGAAATATTGAGCGTTTAGTCGATTTTGTTCGTCGTGACGGATTCAATATTGAAAAAGTAGAGTAGCTGCTGAATCTGGACAGCCAAAAAAAGGTCCTCAGGTACCATTCTCCTGAATCTCGCAGTCGAGGTATAAATGCCCTCTACAATAACTGCCAAATTTGTATGTAGGAAAACGATTGCTATTTATTGCCGCAG
>NZ_SZXG01000011.1:0-1856 GCF_005281305.1 Citrobacter sp. wls706
GGGCCCACGTTAGAACACCAGCCATTAAAGGGTGGTATTTCAAGGATGGCTCCATGCAGACTGGCGTCCACACTTCAAAGCCTCCCACCTATCCTACACATCAAGGACCAGTGTTCAGTGTCAAGCTATAGTAAAGGTTCACGGGGTCTTTCCGTCTTGCCGCGGGTACACTGCATCTTCACAGCGAGTTCAATTTCACTGAGTCTCGGGTGGAGACAGCCTGGCCATCATTACGCCATTCGTGCAGGTCGGAACTTACCCGACAAGGAATTTCGCTACCTTAGGACCGTTATAGTTACGGCCGCCGTTTACCGGGGCTTCGATCAAGAGCTTCTCCTTACGGATAACCCCATCAATTAACCTTCCGGCACCGGGCAGGCGTCACACCGTATACGTCCACTTTCGTGTTTGCACAGTGCTGTGTTTTTAATAAACAGTTGCAGCCAGCTGGTATCTTCGACTGATTTCAGCTCCACGGGTAAACCGCTTCACCTACATATCAGCGTGCCTTCTCCCGAAGTTACGGCACCATTTTGCCTAGTTCCTTCACCCGAGTTCTCTCAAGCGCCTTGGTATTCTCTACCTGACCACCTGTGTCGGTTTGGGGTACGATTTCGTGTTACCTGATGCTTAGAGGCTTTTCCTGGAAGCAGGGCATTTGTCACTTCAGCACCGTAGTGCCTCGTCATCACACCTCAGCGTTAGTAAGCGTCCGGATTTACCTAAACGCTCCGCCTACATGCTTAAACCGGGACAACCGTCGCCCGGCTAACATAGCCTTCTCCGTCCCCCCTTCGCAGTAACACCAAGTACAGGAATATTAACCTGTTTCCCATCGACTACGCCTTTCGGCCTCGCCTTAGGGGTCGACTCACCCTGCCCCGATTAACGTTGGACAGGAACCCTTGGTCTTCCGGCGTGCGGGTTTTTCACCCGCATTATCGTTACTTATGTCAGCATTCGCACTTCTGATACCTCCAGCATCCCTCACAGGACACCTTCAACGGCTTACAGAACGCTCCCCTACCCAACAACACATAGTGTCGCTGCCGCAGCTTCGGTGCATGGTTTAGCCCCGTTACATCTTCCGCGCAGGCCGACTCGACCAGTGAGCTATTACGCTTTCTTTAAATGATGGCTGCTTCTAAGCCAACATCCTGGCTGTCTGTGCCTTCCCACATCGTTTCCCACTTAACCATGACTTTGGGACCTTAGCTGGCGGTCTGGGTTGTTTCCCTCTTCACGACGGACGTTAGCACCCGCCGTGTGTCTCCCGTGATAACATTCTTCGGTATTCGCAGTTTGCATCGGGTTGGTAAGTCGGGATGACCCCCTAGCCGAAACAGTGCTCTACCCCCGAAGATGAGTTCACGAGGCGCTACCTAAATAGCTTTCGGGGAGAACCAGCTATCTCCCGGTTTGATTGGCCTTTCACCCCCAGCCACAAGTCATCCGCTAATTTTTCAACATTAGTCGGTTCGGTCCTCCAGTTAGTGTTACCCAACCTTCAACCTGCCCATGGCTAGATCACCGGGTTTCGGGTCTATACCCTGCAACTTAACGCCCAGTTAAGACTCGGTTTCCCTTCGGCTCCCCTATACGGTTAACCTTGCTACAGAATATAAGTCGCTGACCCATTATACAAAAGGTACGCAGTCACACCCGAAGGTGCTCCCACTGCTTGTACGTACACGGTTTCAGGTTCTTTTTCACTCCCCTCGCCGGGGTTCTTTTCGCCTTTCCCTCACGGTACTGGTTCACTATCGGTCAGTCAGGAGTATTTAGCCTTGGAGGATGGTCCCCCCATATTCAGACAGGATACCACGTGTCCCGCCCTACTCTTCGAGTTCACAACA
>NZ_SZXG01000004.1:0-264002 GCF_005281305.1 Citrobacter sp. wls706
AGTGCCGTCGGTATTCAGCCAGAACCGTTTTATATTACCGTTGACTGCGGAAAAACTAACACAAATACGAATGCGCACCTGAGCATGGCCTCGACGTTCTTCAGCAACAGCAATGGAACGCTCAACAACGATGACTCCATCACCAACCCGGCAACTGGCGTTAACCTGGCGATCCACCAGGTCGATAACTCCGGCGCCGCGCTGGCCTATACCCAGGTCAAAGTAAATGACGCTGCCGACATTCACAATACAACTTTTAATACTGACGGCGTGGCGAAATTTAACTTTGTCGTTTCTTACGTTAAGCAGTCTGGTGCTGTCCCTGTAACCGCAGGCTACGTCAAATCTAACACAGCATATACCGTTACCTACGACTAATCATTCGTGTTTCACAGGAGGAAGAGCGTGTGCTTCAACATGATCCTCCTCCTTATTTACCCTCATGGAGGAACAATTATGACCAGGACGTGTCGCTCTCTTTTTTGTGTCATCTTTACCATTACTTCACTATCAGCTATTCAACCCGTGTTCGCAGATATTGTCCTTTCCGGCACTCGTATTGTTTATAAAGAGTCACAAAAGGACACCACCATCCGTCTGGAGAATAAAGGTTCAACTCCAGCGCTGGTACAAAACTGGCTGGATGACGGCGACTCAAATGCAGACCCCAGCACCATTAATGTGCCTTTTAACGCAACTCCACCGGTGTCCCGCATCGAACCAGGACGCGGACAGACGGTAAAATTAACCTACACTGGCAGTCGTGCATTACCGAAAGATCGCGAAAGCATCTACTGGTTTAACGTGCTTGAAGTGCCGCCCAAAATGAAAGACGCTGACGTGAATGAAAAAAACGTCCTGCAATTAGCTTTTCGTACACGTATTAAACTGTTTTATCGCCCGGAAGGACTGGAGGGTGCCGCGTCAGAAGCGCCGCAGAAATTACAGTGGCGTATACAACAGAATGCGGGGAAAACGGTACTTCACGTCACAAATCCCACTGGTTATTACATTTCGTTTAATAAAGTCGAAGCCGTTGTCAGCGGGCGAAAATATGCCGTTTCCTCTTCAATGGTTGCTCCCAAAGGAGAAGCCGACTTCATCATTCCTGGCTTAACAGGCGCGCCCGCCAAATCAAGTATTAACTATATCGCGATTAGTGATTTCGGCGGTGCAATCAACGGCAAGGTGGATATTTAACGCTTACCTATACCTATAAACTTTCGGATGCGCCAATGAAACAGCTGTCAAAAAATTTCAGGGTCACTTTCCTGGCTCGCTTTATTGTCTTTACGCTATTATCCGGCAGCGTCTGTGCCTGGGCCGAAAACGAAACGATTGAATTTGACAGCTCCTTTTTAATGGGCCCAGGTTCCAGTAAAGTCGACCTTAGTCGTTATTCCGACGGTAATACCATTGCCCCCGGCTTCTATGATGTCAGCGGCTATGTCAATAACGATCTGGTGACCACACTAAAGGTCGAATTTATTGATATTGCGAATAATGGCAAAACGCAGGCGTGTATTACACCCAAAATATTAAGCCAGTTGCATATCCGCATACCTGACGATCTGCCCGAAAAGGCGCTACTGTTGAAACGCGAAGAAAGCGTTAACAACTGCCTTGACCTGGCAAAAGCGATTCCTCTGTCGAAAAGCCATTACGACGGCGGCGACCAGCGACTGGATATTGGCGTCCCGCAAATGTGGGTACAAAAAGGCTTCGCCAACTATGTCGATCCCTCTCTATGGGATGATGGCATCCCTGCTGCAATGCTGTCCTACAACATCAGCGCCTGGAAAAATGAAAACAACTATGGTACTGAAGACAGCGTTTACGCTGGTTTTAACAGTGGCATTAACCTTGGCGCATGGCATTTTCGCGCCCAAGGCAACTACTCCTGGCAAAAAGACGGCGACAGCAATATTGAGTATCAGAACCGCTATGTTCAGCGGGATATCGCCGCACTGCGTTCCCAACTGGTCATCGGTGAATCCGGTACCAGCGGCGAAGCTTTCGACACTGTCAATATACGCGGTGTTCGCCTGTATAGTGAATCACAGATGCTGCCACCACAGCTTGCCAGCTATGCGCCAACAATCCGTGGCGTAGCCAACAGTAACGCCAAAGTTACCATCACGCAGAACGGCTATAAAATTTACGAAACCACAGTACCACCAGGACCATTTGTCATTGATGACCTTTCGCCATCCGGGTATGGCGCCGATTTAGAAGTCACCATTACTGAAGCCGACGGCTCGAAACACAGCTTTAGCCAGGCGTTTTCATCGCTGGTGCAAATGATGCATCCCGGAGTCGGCAAATGGGACCTCAGTGTAGGCCAGGTCAATGACGACAGCCTGCATGATGAGCCGGGTCTGGCTCAGGGCACCTTCTATTACGGTTTTAACAGTACCTTCACCGGTTTTAGCGGTATTCAGGCCACAGATAATGGCTATTTTGCCGGGTTACTGGGACTTGGAATGAACACTCTAATCGGCGCCGTATCTTTTGACATAACCCAATCTCAGACCGACATTCCTGACGATAAAACCTATCGCGGTCAGAGCTATCGCGTATCGTGGAATAAATTCTTCGCGCCGACGGACACCTCGTTAAACATCGCCGCTTATCGCTATTCGACAAAAGACTATCTCGGTCTGAACGATGCGCTAAGCATTATTGATGATGTCAAACACAGTAACGATAACACTGATCACGGCATGAACAGCTATTCGCGAATGAAAAATCAGTTCACGATCAGCCTCAATCAAAGTCTGCAAAGCGAAGACACAAACTACGGCTCACTCTATCTGAATGGCAGTTGGGCCGACTACTGGGTGACCAATGATTCCCGCAGCAGTTTCTCAGCGGGCTACAGCAACAGCCTGGGCTGGGCCAGCTATAGCATCAACCTGCAACGGACATATGATGAAAACGATAAACGTGATGACTCCATCTATCTGAGCGTGACTATCCCCCTGGATAAATTGCTCGGTACTGACAGAGACAAGGGCGGCTTTCACACCCTAAACAGCAGCATCAGCAGTGATTTCGATGGCAGTAATCAGTTCAATACCAGCGCCAATGGTTACAGCGCCGATAACCGATGGAGCTACAGCGTCAGTACCGCCTACGACATGGAGAAAGAGGAGAAAGATCTCTCCACCATCAGCTCCTACGTCAGCTACGACTCCGACTATGGCAGTATCGCCGCGTCAGCTTCCGCCAGCAACGACAGCTCGCGTCAGTATTCCTTAAATACCGACGGGGGCTTTGTGCTGCACAGCGGAGGACTCACCTTCAGCAACCAGAGCTTTGGCGATAGCGATACGCTGGTCCTTATTGATGCACCAGGCGCGGAGGGTGCGCGCATCGATTATGGTAACAGCACTATCGACCGTTTCGGTTACGGTATTGGCAGTTCGTTAACACCGTACAGGGAAAATCTCGTCTCGCTCGATATTAACGAGCTGGATAATGATATTGAAATGAAAAGCACCAGTGCGACCGTGATTCCACGGCGTGGTGCGGTGGTGGTGAGTCAGTTCGAAACTGACCAGGGGCGCTCTGCAATTATTAACCTTATCCGTAGTGATAGCCAGCCGGTTCCTTTTACCGCCGAAGTCTTCGATATGAACAATACTCTGCTGGGAACTGTTGGTCAGGGTAGCCAGGCATTTGTTCGTGGAATCAATGAGAGCGGCGAGCTGGAGGTGCGCTGGAATCAGCAGAATAAAATGCAGAGCTGCCGATTGCACTACCAGACCACATCAGGCAATGAAAAGGTGGTGGGTAAAACCACCATTTTCAACGCCGTCCCTTGCAAGATGCAATAGATTACGAGGACACAGGATGAGAACACACCACGTAGTCAACTCACTGGCACTCACCAGCGCGCTGCTGACGCAGTCAGCCTTTAGCAGTACTCAGGGATTGAGTCTTAACTTCACCGCCGTCATTGAAGAAACGACCTGTCTCATGAAGGTCAGCCCCCTTAGTAATGCATCGCTCAGCGGTAGCGACGCACAGTATGCGCTCACTATTCCCAATATCGGGATCGCCGAACTGCTTAAGGCCACCGCCAGCACCGAGGGCAGCTTTAAGCTCAAGCCGGAGGAGTGCAACAACGCAATCGCTTCAATCGCGATGACCATCAAAGGCGTCACGCTGTCGACGACCAACTTCATGATAAAAAACGACCTGACCGAGGGAAACGCTGAAAACGTTGGGCTAGGCTTTAAGCCCGCCGGCAGTGACGACAGCAGCCGCCTGAGACTCGATGGCACGCAACAAACCGACTGGAGCCAGAGCCAAATTGCCGACGGTATGGGGCTAAGCGCCTTTTTCCGCCGCGCAAGTACCTCAGTGACACCGACAACCGGTGATTTTCAGGCTAAGGCCATTTTTACCTTTACTTATAAATAAGCGGGAGGCTGCGTTGATGCGATATCTCATTCGGCTATGTAGCACACTGTCTGTTCTCCTTGCCGCCGCACCGGGCTACGCGGGCACAAACTCACTGGAAATGACGGTATCCACTACCATTACGCCGTCAACCTGCCAGGCCACGCTGCACGACGACAGCGGCAAAGCGAACGGGATTGTTGATATTGGCGACGTTTATATTCCGCAGGTTGTGAATAAAACCAACTCACGCGCCTTTTCGCTGGTATTCAGCGACTGCGTAGGTCTGGCTAAAAAGCAGGCGAATGTCACCCTGACGGCAAAAACCGGCTGCGATGGCGCTTCCGGCGGCGGCAATGGATTCCGCAATGCCTTAAACGGTAGCAACGACGCGGCAAACGTCTCTGCCGAGGTGTGGACCACCTCAACGCCGGGTAGCAGCGGCAGCAAACAGCTAAGCTGCGCCAACCCGGCGCAGCAACTGATCGATCTGGCGCAGGCCAGCGATGAAACCACGGTCGTCATGCCGCTCAGCGCCCGCATCGTGCTCGCCTCCGGCAGCACCGTCGCGGATTTACACACCGGCTCCTTCTCTACCCAGGGCCTGTTCACCATTACCTATGAGTAACATGTGATGAGCAAATTATTGTATGGCGCTGTCGGCATCGGCTTATCGTTGCTGGCCTCGCTAAGTCAGGCTGATACCGATGTGGAAATCAAAGCCAATATTGTCAATACCAGCTGTGAAGTCTCGCTTGACAATAATGGGCTCGTTGAGTTGGGCACCAAAGGCTATGACTACTTCGCCAGCGGCATCACCGCCGAAGACCTATACGATGGCGGCAGCACCTTCTATGTGCACGTGAAAGACTGCATGCCGGTCAGCGGCAAAGATCCGTCGAAAATTATCCTGCATTTCTCCCCATTGTCCGGCAGCTTTGCCCCCGGCTCTATGCAAATTTTCGCCAACGATGAAAGTAATGGAGCAAAAAATGTGGGGGTGGTGATTTTCTCCATTAACGATGCCAACAATATCTATAACGTGATGAACACCGACGGCACGCCGCGCAGCCAATATGACGTCACTGCCGCCGACTACGCCGATAGCCGCTATTCGTTTTACGCCCGGATGCAGAAGGTGCAGCCAGGGCAGTCAATTGTCAGCGGCCCGGTGAAATCCAGCGTGCTGGTGTCTGTTTATTATGAGTAAAAATTCACCGGTTTGAGAAGGAGATTTCAATGAGAAGGAGCGCGCCGATGCAATATGATAAAAACAGAGGATGGCAGAGGTCATTTCCCTTCATTTTATCAATGTATTTAATAATACAGATATTTTTTTCTGCCACAGCCTGTGCCCAGACGGATACTTTCGTATTAGGCAACGGTAAGCAGAACTATGAATATGATGGCCCATCAAGAGATGGTACCTATAAGCTCATCTATCCTGCTGGACGCACCGTCTACTTCAGCCGGACAAACGAGCTGGCGCCTGCTAACGTCACCATCAACTGGAACGACTCTCATGGCTCAGCATCAGCAGATAATAGCCTTTTCTGCTACGTTTCAGAGCAGGGCCAAAGCACTACGGGTGCCCTGTCCATCGAGTCTGGCCTCGTTTCCGCAGGAAGCTACGGCGGAGTCGATATTTTTAAGACGAACATTACGGGTCTCTATTTCTCACTCACGCTACGCAGCTTCCATTCGTACGTTCTGCAGGTAAGCGGTCCATCAACGGCAATGCAAAACGGCATCATGCACAACCTGATTTCAGTCAGTGCGGGTAACGGAAGGGGATGTACAGGGCCAGATTTATCAGGACCAGGGCATTACTATACCTGGGGTGGGTTGTCGTTTTATGCCGCAATCACCTTTTATACCGATCAAACCTATACACCAGGCAATTCAAAGATCACCTTGCTCAAAAACGGCGACTATCATCTCCGCATCTGGAATGAAAACCCAGCGGCAGGCGTTAATAGTTTTTATCAGAATGTAACCTTTGATATTAGCTCAGTAACCATCGCGGAGCCCACCTGCACCACACAGCCCGTCGCCAGCGGTAGCACCGTTAGCGGCACCACTGTCGATCTGGGCCGCTACAGTCCGAACGACATTATCAACGGTGCCACTGCTGTTCCATTTTCCATCCAGTTGGCAGGTTGCAAGGGTCTGCGCAATATTAACGTGACGCTCACCACCACCACGATGGCCAAAACGCCTACCCTGCTTGGCAATATTCTCACGATGAATAACGCCACCGGCGTGGGGCTGGAGATCAGCGGCGCGGCCAATAACTATAGCTCGCAAATGGTAATGATTCCAAACGACCCAACATCAGTCTATAACGATCAGCGCGATACTTCCGGCGATGATAATATCTACGGCAGCAGCGAAAACGGGAAGGTCCAGTCTCAAACTCTCAACTTCCTGGCCACGCTTAAACGTGATGGAACCCAGTCAATTGGGTCTGGAAATTTCAAAGCGAACGGTGTTTTTACCATCGACTATCCCTGATGACTGTTTAAGTGGTGGTCGATAAGATTCCCACAAAGGGCTAACGCTATTCCGCTTCATTCCCCTACAATGCGGCCATTCTATTCATCAATATTATGGCCGGAGAGGTTATGAGCAAACCCACTACTATCGCTGTGCTGCAGAAATGCAAACAAGAGAAAAAGCGCTTCGCGACGATTACCGCCTACGACTATAGCTTTGCCAAACTGTTCGCCGATGTTGGCATCAACGTGATGCTGGTGGGCGACTCCCTGGGCATGACAATTCAGGGGCACGACTCTACCCTGCCGGTCACCGTGGAGGATATCGCCTATCACACCCGCGCCGTACGCCGTGGCGCGCCCAACTGTCTGTTGCTCGCCGACCTACCGTTTATGGCTTATGCCACGCCGCAACAAGCGTTTGAAAACGCGGCCACGGTTATGCGAGCAGGCGCTAATATGGTCAAAATCGAAGGCGGCGCATGGCTTACGGATACGGTGAAAATGCTCACCGAACGCGCGGTGCCGGTTTGCGGTCATCTGGGATTAACACCCCAGTCGGTGAATATCTTCGGCGGCTATAAAATTCAAGGCCGCGGCGACGCCGGACAGATACTACTGGATGATGCGCTGGCCTTAGAAGCCGCGGGCGCTCAGTTGCTGGTACTCGAGTGCGTGCCGGTTGAACTGGCGAAGCGCGTCACTGAGGCTCTGTCGATTCCGGTAATCGGCATTGGCGCGGGCAACGTCACCGACGGTCAGATCCTGGTGATGCACGATGCGTTTGGCATCACCGGCGGTCATATTCCAAAATTCGCGAAAAATTTCCTTGCCGAAGCGGGCGACATGCGCACCGCCGTACGGCAGTATATGGCTGAAGTGGAGTCCGGCGTTTATCCGGGCGAAGAACACAGTTTCCATTAAGGAGTCTCGTTGTGTTAATTATCGAAACCCTGCCGCTGCTGCGCCAGCATATTCGCCGTCTGCGTCAGGAAGGCAAACGCGTCGCCCTGGTTCCCACCATGGGCAACCTGCACGACGGCCATATGAAGCTGGTCGATGAGGCAAAAGCCCGGGCCGATGTGGTCATCGTCAGCATTTTCGTCAATCCGATGCAGTTTGACCGGCCGGACGATCTGGTGCGTTATCCGCGCACGCTGCAGGAAGACTGCGAAAAGCTGAACAAGCGCAAAGTCGATTATGTATTTGCCCCAGCCGTGGAAGAAATTTATCCGCAGGGTCTGGAAGGCCAGACTTTCGTTGATGTTCCCGGTCTCTCCACCATGCTGGAAGGCGCCAGCCGCCCAGGCCACTTCCGTGGCGTTTCCACGATCGTCAGCAAGCTGTTTAACCTGATCCAGCCAGATATCGCCTGCTTCGGTGAGAAAGATTTCCAACAACTTGCGCTGATCCGCAAAATGGTGGCGGATATGGGTTATGACATTGAGATCGTTGGCGTGCCAATTATCCGCGCCAAAGATGGTCTGGCGCTTAGCTCACGTAACGGTTATCTGACCGCAGAGCAGCGCAAAATTGCGCCAGGTCTGCACAAAGTGATGAACGGCATCGCTGAAAAACTGATTGCGGGTAATCGTGAGCTGCAAGAGATTATTGCCATTGCCGAGCAGGAATTGAATGAAAAAGGCTTCCGTGCCGACGACATTCAAATCCGTGATGCCGACACGCTGCAGGAACTGACGGAAACCAGTAAACGAGCGGTAATTCTGGCCGCCGCCTGGCTGGGTCAGGCGCGTCTGATCGATAATCAAAGCGTTACATTAGCCCAGTAGACAGGGGTTAAAAATCAGGCAATACTGCCTGAGAATTTCTCAAAGCAGGCCATTCGCGCCTGCTTAGCCAAGGTAAACGACAGGGTATAGAAGTTATGATTCGCACCATGCTGCAAGGCAAGCTCCACCGCGTAAAAGTCACGCAGGCGGACCTGCACTACGAAGGCTCCTGCGCCATCGACCAGGATTTCCTCGATGCCTCTGGTATTCTGGAAAACGAAGCTATTGATATCTGGAACGTGACCAACGGGAAACGTTTTTCAACCTATGCTATTGCGGCTGAACGCGGCTCCAGAATCATCTCGGTGAACGGTGCGGCGGCGCACTGTGCTGAAGTCGGCGACATTGTGATTATCGCCAGCTTCGTCACTATGTCTGATGAAGAAGCCCGTACCTGGCGGCCGAAAGTGGCCTACTTTGAAGGCGACAACGAAATGAAGCGCACCGCGAAAGCTATTCCGGTCCAGGTTGCCTGATATTCTTACACTTCTCATTTAAGTCATCGATAGCCTCCAATGTATTATGGATGGAGGCTATTTAAGATGGTTCAATCTGGCTTACCCACTTTATTGCTTTACTTTTATTGCTGACAGACCATAAAGGTGACGCAAGCAAAAGATAAGTTAATACGTTTAGTTTTACATAAAGCACAAGCAGATTAATGGCTTTCACTTCTTTTATATTTATTACTCGGACCTTTAATACCAAAACCAATTTCCCGCCTGCTAATGATATTAGAAGAAACTGTATCTAGAATATAATATTAATTTTTTAAAATTTATTTTTACATCATATCAAAATAGATGAACCCCCTCAATTAAAACATAAAAATCCAGTTGTTTCATAAATACAGAAAGCAGAAAAAGGCACGACAACCCATTGAAAACAAATAACATTATTTTTCATTAAAAATTATTTAAGCAATTCTAATTATTAGAAAGGGAAAGTATTACTATATACTAAAAAAGTTAATATTATTAATGGCTAACGCTATGTAAATTAACCTCATTCTCGAGACGAGAAATATTTTTTTATATGGATATTAATCATGGCTTTTAAAAAATATACCTTAGCTGCATTCGTTTTGGCTGCATTCTCTGGTTCTGCGCTAGCCGCTAACACCGATGCAGGTACGATTACTTTCCACGGTCTGGTTTCTGGCAACACCTGCCAAATCTCACTGAAAGATGATCCAATCAATACTCAGGCAGCAACTAACGATTTCAACGTTACTCTGCCAACGGTATTTGTGAAAGACTTCGTGACCGGCTCGACTGACAGCGTTGATAGCGCGCTGGGGAAAACGCCGTTTACCCTGGTACTCTCGAACTGTGATGCCAGCGCAAAAGGCGCCAGCGCCCAATTTGACTCCTGGTCAGGCTCAAGCGCAAGCACCGCTGGTGCACTGGTCCCTCAAAGCGGCCTGCAAGGCGCCGCCTCCAACGTTAACCTGGTTCTGCACAACGCCGGTAACGGTGCAAGTGATCTGATCAAAATCGATCAGACCAACAACACTCAGCACGTCACCTGGGATCCAGATAATAATGAAAGCGGCGGTGAACTGATTTACAACGTAGCGTATATGAACACTGGCGCAGTCAGCAGTGGCGTTGTGCAGGCGCAGGTTGCTTTCACCATGCAGTACGAATAAGTCTCATCATTATGCTTCACTCCTCTGGCGTCAGGTCAGAGGAGTTTTTGCCAGATCCAACAGAGAGTGGATATTTCCATGCGTAATTTGACCTTCAGTACCGGCTTAAAAAGCTTTATTGTAGCAATGACTTGTGTCGCAGCCTTTCAGGCAAGCGCTGATATTGTCATTTCCGGCACTCGTATTATTTATCCGCAGTCTGTAAAAGATGTCGTTATTTCATTAGAAAATCGTGGGCAACGGCCGCTGCTGGTTCAAACCTGGTTGGATGACGGCCGTGATACAACCAACCCACAAGAACTCAAGCTGCCTTTCGTTATTACCCCCCCTGTTTCGCGCGTCGATCCACACAAAGGACAGTCAATACGTATTACCTATCTCGGGCAACCTTTGCCACAAGATAAAGAATCCATGTTCTGGTTTAACGCCCTGGAAATTCCCCCCAAAGCTAAACTAAAAGAAGGGGAATCCCCCAATCAGCTACAGTTGGCATTTCGTACCCGGATTAAACTTTTCTTCCGTCCTGATGGTTTAAAAGGAACGCCGGGACAGGCGGTCAAAGATCTGAAATGGTCGCTGCAAAAACAAAACGGTAATTATGCACTGGTCGCTCAAAATAACTCACCGTGGAACGTCTCTCTTTCCGCGGTCACCTTTAAGGTCGGTACCAGAGAGTTCCCGGTGAGCAGTAAATCTATTTTACCCTTTTCCAGTAGCGAAATGCCGGTTACCGACCTAAACAGCCAAACCTCAGGCACTGTGAAATATATGTCAATAAACGATAATGGTGGTGTGGAAGAGAATAACGCCTCAATATAACTCGGCGATAATCACCCTTATTACATAATAATATTATGCCGGTAGTGAGTACTGGCGTTGACGATTTGGGCTCATCATGCAGTTTCGATTTTCATTATTATCTCTGGCTATCTTTGTCTCGTTGCCACAATATGTTCTGGCAGATGGCAAAATTGCGCCATCTTCAAAATCAGATACCGTAGACGTAGAAGAAGCCATCGAATTTAATGAGCAATTCTTGCTTAATAGTGGTGGCGCCATTGATGTTAGCCGTTATACCTTAGGCAACCCAATCCCTGCAGGAAAATACCGTGCGACCGTCAATTTAAACGGTAAAATAAAAACTACAGTTGATATTGAATTTAAAGATAATGGCACGCCGCGCGCATCCCCTTGCCTGACGCCTCTATTATTAGCGCAGGCAGGTATTGATACCAGTAAATTAAACGAATCACATGATGATACGGTGACGTGTATTGATATCAAAGCGCAATATCCAGGCGCCAGCGTGAGTTACGATACGGGAAAACAATCCCTTGATCTGAACTTTCCGCAACTGTATGTACTTAAACTCCCGCAAGGATATGTTGACCCTTCACTTTGGGACAACGGTATCCCGGCGGCGCTATTATCTTATGATCTCAACGCGTGGCACAACGAAAGCAGTAGCAGTACTTCGGATACGGCGTATATGGGGCTGCATTATGGCCTGAATATGGGGCCGTGGCGCTTACGCTCACGCGGAAATATTGACTGGAACAGCGATAATGGCAGCCATTATTCCAGTCAGGATATCTATCTACAGCGTGATATTGCTCCGCTACGCGCGCAAATGGTCGCTGGCGACTCCTACACGCGCGGCGATACATTTGACTCTGTCAGCCTACGCGGTCTGCGCATGTACAACGATGACCGCATGTTGCCCGGCGCCAGTTCCACCTTCGCCCCAGTGGTTCGCGGAGTCGCTAACAGCAACGCCAAAGTCACCATTACTCAGAGCGGGAACAAGATTTATGAAACCACGGTTCCGCCTGGCGCATTTGAAATCAGCGATATCAGCACCACGGGGTATGGTAACGATCTGAACGTCACCATCGAAGAGTCCGACGGTAGCAAGCGAACGTTTTCGATCCCTTTTTCCTCCGTCACCCAGATGCTTCGTCCGGGCTCGGTTCGCTGGGATATCGGCGCCGGCGAACTCAATGACGATAGCCTGAGCGACAGGCCGAATGTGGCTTACGGTACACTGTATTATGGGATTAATAACACCTTTACTGGTTATCTCGGCGCTCAAGCAACGGATGACCACTTCTTTGCCGGACTGTTAGGGATTGCCATTAATACGTCCGTCGGCGCCTTCGCCTTTGACGTTACCCAATCGCAAGCCAAAATCGACGAAATTGGCACGTTAACCGGCCAGAGCTATCGCCTGAACTACAGCAAAATGGTCGAGATGACGAAAACCTCGTTTAACGTTGCCGCCTACCGTTTCTCTACTGAAGACTATTTGAGCCTGCACGATGCGGCTTCGCTGGCTAACGACGTCAAACATGGCGAATACCGGAATCAGTCCTACACTTCCGGCGAAGAGCTGTATAACCACTTTCAGCGGATGAAAAACCAGGTACAGATCAGCGTGAATCAACCGTTATCCACGGTCGATAGCGCATACGGCTCACTGTATATCAGCGGTAGCTGGCAGGATTACTGGAACGAAAGCGATGCCACCTCAAACTACAGCATCGGTTATAACAACAGTTTCCGCTACGGCAGCTATAGCTTGTCCGTGCAACGAACCTATGATGACAATGGCAACAAGGACGACAGCGTCTATTTAAGCCTCAATATCCCCTTTAACACCCTATTTGGCCAGGACAGCGCGACCGCCGGATTCTCCAGTCTCAACGTCGGCATGCGCTCCGACCTCAGCGGGAGCAACAGCATAAACACCACTGCCAGCGGCAGCACAAAGGACACCAGCCTGAGCTACTCCGTGACTGCCTCATCCAGCGGCGGAGATTATGGCGACATTAACCAAATTGGCGGTTATGCGACCTGGAACAGCCCATATGGGCCTCTGGGGACATCGATCTCCGCCGGCGACGACGGCAGCAAACAATATTCCGCAAGCTACAACGGCGGCATGGTTATCCATTCCGGCGGTATCACGCTGGCGCCGGGTAGTATCGGTGATAACGACGCGCTGGCGCTAATCAATGCCAACGGAGCCAAAGGGGCGCGGCTGAACTATGGCCATGGTGAGATTGGCAGTTCCGGCTACGGCATTTTGCCTTATATGTCGCCTTACCGTGAAAACCGCGTGGGTATTGATATTACCACCCTGGAAAACGACGTTGAACTTAAGAGTACCAGCACGGTTGTCGTGCCACGCGATGGATCCGTAGTCCGTGTCGATTTTAAGACTGACGAAGGTAAGTCGCTGATTCTGGAGCTATCACGTAACGATGGGGGCTTTATTCCTCTGGGCGCAGACGTACTCAATAGCAAAGGCGAGCTGGTCGGTAGCGTCGGTCAGGCAGGCCAGGCCTATGTTCGCGGGATAGAACAACAAGGAACACTACGAGTTGTCTGGGGTAATGCCAATGATAACGCCTGCGTAGTTCATTACCGGATCGCTGCAAACGCACCGAAAGCAGGGCTCACCACCGTTCTGGATAACCAAACATGTCAGATGCAATAAGCCATTTTATACAGGGAGTTCCCTTTATGACTTTTAACACATCCAAGTACCTCGCCCGCTTCTCCGCAGCGGCATTAGCGCTGGCGATATCCCAGCCCGTGTGGGCAAATGGTGATAGTTTGCAAGTCACCTTTAAAGCGACGATCCGCGAAACCACCTGCGATATGACCATTGACGGCGCCAGCGGCGCTGACAATACGATCACCCTTGGCGATAGCGGCCAGACGCGTCTGGATAATATTCTCTCAGGCACAGGCAATATTAGCGCGCCATTTACGCTTAAAATCGTCGAATGCCCGGATTCGCTGAACGCCATCAAAACCACAATTAAAGGTACCGGTTCAACAAGAATATCTACCGCCCTGATAAATACCTACACCGGCACCTCTCCAGCACCGACGTCTTATGTTGGCTTAACGATTGCCCGCGCCAGCGCGCTGAATGCCCCTTTCGTCATCAACAGTACAACCGACAGCGAAAGATTGGTATGGACAACCAATGAAATCAAAACGGCAAAAGCCGTCCCACTGGTCGCCACAATGGTGGCAACAGGTACCTCTACGCAGGTTAAAGCGGGCCGATTTGAATCCACCGCAACATTTGAATTTACTTACGAATAATTTCCCCAGCGCAATGGAGTCATTAAGATGAAACATACCCCCTTTTTTCTTGCACTGGCCCTCTGCGGTGGATTATTCACCCATACAGCGCATGCAGATATCGTCGGTACCCCCAGTCTGTCGGCTAAATTTGTCACAACAGTGGTTGCAGGCACCTGCTCCGCCACGGTGAAACAGGGCTCAACCACCACGGACACCATCAATTTTGGCGATGTCTTTAAGTCTGATATTGGCACCCGTACCGAACCTTTTAAGATTGCTTTCACCGGTTGCGCAGGCGTCGATTCGGCAAAAATCGCCGCCCAGGCCGGCAGCGGGAATACATGCGATAGCAATAGCGCCTCATTCGCCACCACCGGTACTGTCAATACCCATACGGCTGTTGAAATCTGGGGCGGCGCGGCCGGGAGCGGTACGCAACTGGCATGCACCAGCGGTACGCCTTCAAATACGGTCACAACCGCAATTAAAGGCGCTTCAACAGCGGAATACGCGATGAACGCGCGTTGGGTAGCGGCCAGCGGTTATACCGCCGCGCAGGCCGTTGCTGGCGACGCCTCGTCGGCAATTACCTTTGTTGTAACTTACGAATAAACCAGAACGGCAGGTGACGATGCGATATTTATTATTTTCTGTTCGCCCCACGACACTGGCTCTGTTCATGGGGTTGGCTACCGGGCAGTGGTCAGCGGCCAGCTATGCGGGCGATGGCCTGGATGTTAATTTCTCGGCAAGGATCGTCAATAACACCTGTCAAATCAGCCTGGACAATGGCGGAGACATTACGCTACCTACCGTCATGCGCAGTTGGTTTTATAATAGCGACGGCAGCGACCGCCTTCAGCCCACCACGGATGCAGGCGGCACACCTTTTACCATTCGGGTGGAGCAATGTGATGCCGTCGGTTCCGGCGGGAATACACTCCAGTCGCTGCATTTCCAGTTTAGTCCCCAGTCCGGCATCACCGCCGGAAATAAACAAGTCTTTATAAATGAAGCGAGAAATGGCGCAGCAACTAACGTCGGGGTAGTCATTTTCTCCGCAACTTACCACACCAACGTACTGAATAACGATGGCGAATCAGATGTCGAATATGACGTAAAAGGGAAATCAGCCGATGACTATTTGACTGAATATGCCTTTTACGCCCGCTATCAAAATACCGGCGCGGTGAGCAGCGGGAAGGTGCTCAGCAACGTCGTCGTCAACGTGACTTACGAATAATAAAAGAACTTATTATGCAAAAGCGCTATTTATTTCCTCTCCTGGGCTGTGCCTCGTTAGCTTTTTCCGGCAGCGTGATGGCATCAAGCGAATGTTATATTACTACTGGTGCAGCGGGTGATTACCACGTCATTATCGAACCAACCATCATTCAGCTACCTGTTACCTATATGGGCGCCATCGTGACTAACATGAACATTCCCGCCAGTTACACAATCCCCTTACGAGGAGGGATGGATTGCAATAACAGCAGGAGCAATAGCAACCAAATAACCTTAGGTGAGGCCGATGCGGGCCTGATGGATGTTTATACGGTTCCAGGAACAGGGGGGGGATTACTCAAAACCGATATTGAGGGCATCAGCTATACTTATATGCTGCGTTGCGTTAAAGGCAGCGGGTGCAACCACTCATCGGACGTTGGCGATGTTTATCTCAATTTCCCCGCCAGTGGATTAGCCACTATACCGTCACAAACCGGTGCCCCATGGAAGAATGCCGACAGCAACTGGGATCTGTTTTTCGATGTTTATCAGACCCCGAATTATCAACCCAGAGCTGGCCAAACCGATGGCTATGCCAAACCGGGTAAAATTGGTACTTTCCGTATGGGTTCAGTGGACCAGCCAAATACAATCACCTTCTCTGTTGACGCCTCCTCTTTGCATTTCAAGGTGATGGAGCCAACCTGCCAATGGGCCTCAGTCAACGATGCGTATTCAACGACGGTGGATCTTGGGCATTTCTTCGTTTCTGATATTAATAAAAATACCGCTCGCGAGATCCCTTTCACCTTTGAATTAACCAACTGCCTGATGACCAAGGTGACCGTCAAAATGAGTGGCAATTACCTGGCTGGCGACCCTACGATTCTGACGCAAAGCGGCGGTAATGCGAGCGGCGTCGGCGTAAAAGTTTACTCCGTGAAAGATGGCTACAAACAGATGAAAGCCGATGGCTCCAATTCATCAGGCACCGCCTTTTCTACCTGGGGCAACAATAGCGTCAGCCTTGATTATGCCGCGAAACTGGTCCCTACCGGAGCGACCGTCAAAGCCGGTGATTTCGAATCCGTCGCCACGTTTACTTTTACCTACGAATAAGCTTACCCCTGCGGCTGATTGACTATCAGCCGCGACATCGTCTCCAGCGAATCCGTTCTTAAAATATAAAGTCTTTTCAATAAGAACGGATTATCCCCCGGCTTCACCTTCCCTCTCACCGTGGTTACCGCCAGATGGAAACCGGCGTCGTTCGCCGCTTTTACCGCCGTGGCGTTATAACCGCCAAACGGATACGAAAGATACAGGACGTGGGGATTGAACTGGGACAGCGCCCGACGCGAACGAGCAAAATCGAACAGAATGTTGTGATAGTTGCGGCTCAGCAGGATCGGCCGATGATGAGCGTCCACTCGATGTAAAAAATGGGTATGCGACTGAAAGTCAAACACGTCCCTGATCGCATTCAGTTCAGAGACACTCATAAACTGTAGCGATTTCGGATCCCACTTCTGCGGATGGCGCTTAATGCGTGACGAGATGATAAACGCCGTTGCCTTCATGCCGTTCTGTTTCAACACCGGATAAGCATAACGACTCACCGACTTCAGACCATCGTCGAACGTCAGCACCACCGCCCGCGCCGGGAGGTTCATATTGTTGCGTACATAGCCTTCCAGTTGATACATCGTCAGCGTCGTGTAGCCGCGGTCGTGTAGCCAGGCCATCTGGTTGCTAAACGCGCGTACAGAGGTTGTCGTGGAGGTGTGGCGAAAGCGGGTATTCTCTTCATCGCGCAGAATATGATGATAGGTTAACACCGGTATACCGTTGTCTTCCTGCGCATCCAGAGCACTGATATAGGCCAGTCTGCCGCCAATGCGGATCTGGTACCACGTCTGGTTGAGTCGGTCTTTAAGCTTACTGATAATGGGATAGCGCAGATTATCCGCCAGCACGCCAAACGGGGCGCTACCGACATCCGGAGCATTATAAACCGGGGTATCTTTCCAGGTAATCAAGCTTTGATTGCTGAGCGGTTTATTGAGATCGCCCAGACCATCGTCAACTTTCTGCCGCCCCTGCACAGGCTCCAGATGTCCCTTATCAATAAACCCGGTCCCCAAGCCAAAGGTGAATTCGTAATAGTCTGCCGCAATCGGCTCTACGGCAAGGATCTGCCCGGCGCGAATATTTCCCACCGTCACCATTTTATCACCTATCTGCGCCCACACGGCAGCCGCTTCGGTAGTTTGCATGTAGCGAGCAGGCAAAGCCGCAGCTACGCTGCCAGAAGACAGGAGCAACAAAATAAGCACAACGCGCATAACCATATGAGATAACCGAACCGAGGCGAGAAACCTCGGCTATTGTAGCAAAAGCACCATCAATACCAACGATTAATACTCATACAAATCATGCTTCAATACGAAGGGGGGATTTTTTTGTTGTTGATGCCATAGACTTGAGACTTCCGGCCCGCCAAGCGTAACAATGCAATCGCGAAACGCAGAGCTGCTCATTGATTCCCGCGACGAAAGCATTCTCTCAAGCAATGAATAGCTGATACCTGAAATCACTTCACACTGGGGGTGTTTGTGGCTCATTAACGAGGCCACGCGGTATGGTGCGGCCCCCGCGGTATCCGTCAGGAAGATCACGCCCTCGCCTGAGTCAGTAGCATGCAGAGCGTGGCACATCATGCGGCTCAACATATTTGAGCTGAGTCCACGCCAAAAACTTACCGCCTGGCATTGGGCCAACGGGCCGTGCTTCTGCTCCAGACGATGCAGCATATCCTGTGCCTTATCGTCATGACAGGTAATTACCCAACCTAACATTGCCTACCTCCTTAGCAGGCAAGTAGTTTATCAGTGTGATAAATCCATAATGGTGATAAGCGTCAAAAGTCTTCCTCTCCCGAGCAGAGAGAGGAAGAAAGAATTAACTGCGCAAACCGCGCCCACGCTGGATCAGGTACCAGCACAGCAAATAAAACACCGCGATGAACACCACCAGCACGCCAAACGTGGTGACCAGCGGAACATCATGGATACCCAGGAAGCCGTAGCGGAACCCGCTGATCATGTAGACAATTGGGTTCAGGTGCGACAGTCCCTGCCAGAACGGCGGCAGCAGCGTTAACGAATAGAAAACGCCCCCCAAATAGGTCAGCGGCGTCAGCACAAAGGTTGGGATCAGGCTGATATCGTCAAAGGTTTTGGCGAAAACCGCGTTCAGCAGCCCGGCCAGTGAAAACAGTACCGCCGTTAACACTAGCGTGAGCGCAACAAAGACCCAGGAGTGCACCTGGAACGGCACGAAGAACAGTGAAATAGCCGTTACAAGGATCCCTACGCACAGGCCACGCGCCACGCCACCGCCGACAAAACCCGCGATAATGACGTGCGTCGGTACCGGAGCGACCAGCAGTTCTTCAATATTGCGTTGAAACTTGGCGCTAAAGAATGACGATGCCACGTTAGCGTACGAGTTGGTGATCACCGCCATCATAATCAGCCCCGGCACAATAAATTGCATGTAGCTAAAACCATGCATTTCGCCGATACGCGAGCCAATCAAATTACCAAAAATAATAAAATAGAGCGTCATGGTGATGACGGGAGGAACCAGAGTCTGGACCCAGATACGCATAAAGCGGTGGATCTCTTTCGCCCAGATGCTTTTTAGCGCAACCCAATAAAGCTGCATCATGCGCGATCTCCTTGTTTTTCATGCACCAGAGAAACAAACAGTTCTTCCAGTCGGTTCGCTTTGTTACGCATACTTAATACCTGAATACCCTGGGCGCTCAGTTGTGAGAACACGCTGTTAACCCCTTGCTCACGCAGAACTTCCACTTCCAGCGTCGAGGTATCAACCAGACGATACTGATACCCTTCCAGTTTTGGCAGCGGGCTTTTTGGCGCCAGATCGAGGATAAAAGTTTCAGATTTCAGTTTAGAGAGCAGACTCTTCATTGAGGTATTTTCCACCAGCTCACCGTGCTGAATAATACCGATATTACGACACAGCATTTCCGCTTCTTCGAGATAGTGGGTAGTCAGAATAATCGTGGTGCCTTTGTCGTTTAAATCTTTTAAAAAGCCCCACATTGAACGACGTAGCTCAATGTCGACGCCCGCCGTCGGTTCATCGAGAATCAACAGCTTTGGCTGATGCATCAGCGCCCGCGCGATCATCAGACGACGTTTCATCCCACCGGAAAGCATACGCGCACGTTCGTTACGTTTTTCCCACAAGTCGAGCTGTTTTAGATATATTTCGCTACGCTTAACGGCTTCTTTATGCTCAACGCCATAGTAGCCTGCCTGGTTGACCACGATCTGCTGCACGGTTTCAAACGGGTTAAAGTTAAACTCCTGTGGCACCAGACCAAGCTGACGTTTAGCGTTAACCGTATCTTTATCGAGATCGTATCCGAAGACGCTTACCCGTCCGGAAGTTTTATTCACCAGCGAACTGATAATGCCGATGGTGGTAGATTTACCTGCGCCATTCGGTCCCAAAAGCGCATAAAAATCACCCGCTTCGACTTGCAAATCTATGCCGCGTAGCGCCTGCACGCCACCGGGATAGGTTTTCTTAAGTTCTTGAAGTTCCAGAGCAATGGTCATGGTTTTTTACTTACCTTACGTTCTGACATTTCATATATAGTTTAATTAATGCTGGAGTTACCCTATATTAGCCCATCGAATTTATCTGGTTTCGGGTCGTACAACTCCATGAAAGACATAGATACACTCATCAGCAACAATGCACTATGGTCAAAGATGCTGGTAGAAGAGGATCCCGGATTTTTTGAAACGCTGACACATGCGCAGAATCCACGTTTTCTATGGATTGGATGTTCCGATAGCCGCGTTCCCGCTGAACGATTGACCGGTCTGGAACCGGGCGAATTATTCGTCCACCGTAATGTTGCCAATCTGGTTATTCACACCGACCTGAACTGCCTCTCAGTGGTTCAGTATGCGGTGGATGTGCTGGAAGTGGAACATATTATTATTTGCGGCCACTACGGATGCGGCGGCGTCCAGGCAGCGATTGAAAATAAAGAACAGGGGCTGATTGATAACTGGTTACTGCATATTCGCGATATCTGGTTTAAACACAGCTCACTGCTTGGCGAAATGCCGCAGGAACGCCGCATGGACACCCTGTGCGAACTGAATGTCATGGAGCAGGTCTATAACCTGGGTCATTCAACGATTATGCGATCCGCCTGGAAGCGCGGTCAGAAAGTCACCATTCACGGCTGGGCCTACGGTATTCATGATGGCCTGCTGCGCGATCTCGACGTCACCGCCACCAGCCGCGAAACGCTGGAGCAGCGCTATCGCCAGGGCTTATCTAACCTCAGCCAGAAACACTGCAACCATAAATAATGAGACATTGCCGGGAGGCGGCTATGCCTTACCCGGCCTACAAACCTGCGCCGTAGGCCTGATAAGTGAAGCGCCATCAGGCACTCCAGCCAATTACTCGTCCAGCAGCACCACTTTGCCAACGTACGGCAGATGGCGATAACGCTGAGCATAGTCAATGCCGTAGCCGACCACAAACTCATCTGGAATAGAGAATCCGATAAACTCAACCGGGACATCCACTTCACGACGGGAAGGTTTATCCAGCAGCGTACAGATAGCCAGGGATTTTGGCTCGCGCAGGCTCAGAATCTCACGCACTTTAGACAGCGTGTTGCCGGAGTCGATGATGTCTTCGACAATCAGCACGTCCTTGCCACGAATGTCTTCATCCAGGTCTTTCAGGATTTTAACATCACGCGTGGTAGACATTCCGCTGCCATAACTGGATGCAGTCATGAAATCGACTTCGTGGGAGACATGCACTTCACGGCACAGGTCCGCCATAAACATAAATGAACCGCGTAACAGACCAACCAGCACCATATCGCTGCCGCTGTCCTTATAACGTTCGTTAATCTGACGTCCCAGTTCAGCAATACGCGCTTTGATCTCCGCTTCCGGGATCATGACTTCAACAGTATGTTTCATATCTCTAACCATATGATTTAAAAACAAATCACTCAATGCTTACTTTTAATAAGCGAGCATCTAAGCGCAAGGCACGCAGTATACCAGCAAAAGCATTCATCCGCGGCATCTGTTGATAAAGTTCATAATGTGACAATCGTCACGCGTTTTAACTCCTATAATTAACTGCTATTAAAGAAATAACACCTGTGATGGTATTTTTTATGGCAAATAACAACGTACGATCCCAACGACTTATCGTGACACTGAGTGCTCTGTTCGCCGCACTTTGTGGACTCTATCTTCTGATTGGCGGAGGCTGGCTGGTCGCCATCGGTGGCTCCTGGTATTACCCGATAGCGGGTCTGGCCATGCTCGGCGTGGCCTTCCTGCTATGGCGTAGTCAACGCTCCGCGCTTTGGCTGTATGCCGTCCTGCTTCTCGCCACCATGATTTGGGGCGTATGGGAAGTCGGCTTTGATTTCTGGGCATTAACACCGCGTAGCGACATCCTGGTCTTCTTCGGTATCTGGCTGATTCTGCCGTTCGTCTGGCGTCACCTGCTCATCCCTTCCAGCGGCGCGGTAACGGCGCTGGTCGTCGCACTACTGATTAGCGGCGCGATCCTGACTTGGGCGGGTTTCAACGATCCGCAGGAAGTACACGGCACGCTGAGCGCGAATACCACCCCGGCTGAAGCAATTTCACCGGTGGCCGACGAGGACTGGCCCGCTTACGGGCGCAATCAGGAAGGTCAACGCTACTCACCGTTAAAACAAATTAACGCCGACAATGTACATCAATTGAAAGAAGCCTGGGTATTTCGCACCGGTGATTTAAAACAGCCAAACGATCCGGGTGAAATCACCAATGAAGTCACGCCGATCAAAGTTGGTGATACGCTCTATCTGTGTACCGCCCACCAGCGTCTGTTTGCGCTCGATGCGGCGAGTGGTAAAGAGAAGTGGCATTTCGATCCCCAACTCAATACCAACACCTCTTTCCAGCACGTAACCTGTCGCGGCGTTTCTTATCATGAAGCACGTGCCGATAACGCCAGCCCGGAAGTGGTGGCTGACTGTCCGCGCCGCATCATCCTGCCGGTGAACGATGGCCGTCTGTTTGCCCCTGAACGCGGAAACCGGCAAGCTGTGCGCAACCTTCGCCAATCAAGGCATCCTCAACTTACAAACCAACATGCCGGATACCACGCCGGGTCTGTATGAGCCGACGTCACCGCCCATCATCACTGATAAAACCATTGTGATTGCCGGGTCGGTGACCGATAACTTCTCCACCCGCGAAACTTCCGGCGTTATCCGTGGCTTCGATGTGAATACCGGTAAGCTGCTGTGGGCATTCGACCCAGGTGCCAAAGATCCCAATTTCATCCCGTCAGATGAACATACGTTCACCTTTAACTCACCAAACTCCTGGGCCCCTGCGGCCTATGACGCGAAGCTGGATCTGGTGTATCTGCCCATGGGCGTCACCACACCGGACATCTGGGGCGGTAACCGCACGCCGGAACAGGAACGTTATGCCAGCGCCATCCTGGCGTTAAATGCCACTACCGGGAAGCTGGCCTGGAGCTATCAAACCGTTCATCACGATCTATGGGATATGGACTTACCGGCGCAGCCAACGCTGGCGGATATCACCGTTAAAGGCCAGAAAGTCCCGGTCATTTACGCCCCGGCGAAAACCGGTAACATCTTCGTGCTCGACCGCCGTAATGGTGAACTGGTGGTACCTGCCCCGGAAAAACCGGTGCCGCAGGGTGCAGCCAAAGGTGATTACGTCAGCAAAACCCAGCCGTTCTCCGACCTTACCTTCCGTCCGCAGAAAGATTTGAGCGGCGCGGACATGTGGGGTGCCACCATGTTCGACCAGTTGGTGTGTCGCGTAATGTTCCACCAACTGCGTTATGAGGGCATCTTCACCCCACCTTCAGAGCAGGGCACGCTGGTGTTCCCTGGCAACCTGGGGATGTTCGAATGGGGCGGAATCTCCGTTGATCCCAACCGTCAGGTGGCGATAGCCAACCCGATGGCGCTGCCGTTTGTATCGAAGCTGATCCCACGCGGCCCAGGTAATCCGATGGAGCCGCCGAAAGATGCCAAAGGCACCGGCACAGAATCAGGAATTCAGCCACAGTACGGCGTGCCGTTCGGCGTCACGCTGAATCCGTTCCTGTCGCCATTTGGCCTGCCGTGTAAGCAGCCAGCCTGGGGCTACATCTCCGCCGTGGATCTGAAGACCAATGAAGTGGTGTGGAAAAAACGTATTGGCACCCCGCAGGACAGCATGCCGTTCCCAATGCCGGTTCAGGTACCGTTCAATATGGGAATGCCAATGCTGGGAGGGCCTATCTCCACAGCCGGTAACGTGCTGTTCATTGCCGCAACCGCCGACAACTATCTGCGCGCCTACAATATGAGTAACGGTGAAAAACTGTGGCAGGGCCGTCTACCGGCAGGTGGACAGGCGACACCGATGACCTATGAAGTGAATGGCAAGCAGTATGTGGTGATCTCCGCCGGAGGCCACGGGTCGTTTGGCACGAAGATGGGCGATTATATCGTGGCGTATGCATTGCCGGACGACGCTAAATAACTGAAAAGCGCGGTGGCGCTAAGCTTACCGGGCCTACGGATGCGACATGTCGGCCGGGCAAGGCGAAGCCGCCCCCGGCTTTTTTATACCGTGAATCCGAGCATCATGCCGGTATCTTCATGCTCTAACAGATGACAGTGCGCCATATAGGCATGCTCTTTCGGCGCGTCGTGGTCAAACTTCACCAGCACCTCGCTGACGCCGCCTTCTACCCGCACCGTATCCTTCCATCCCGCGCGGTGCGCGGCAGGCACTTTGCCATTCTCAGACAAAATGCGGAACTGGGTGCCGTGAATATGGAACGGATGCAGCATCATGTCGCCCTGACCGGAAATTACCCAGCGCTCATGCTGACCTTTCGCCGCGGCGAACATGGGTTTATTCATATCAAACGCCAGACCGTTAATCCGGTTGGCATTATGGAAATCAAATGATCCCGCCTGCTTCATGTTGCCATGCTGCATATTCCCCATGTTGCCATGGTTCATATTGCCATGATTCATCTTCCCGTGGCCCATATTGTCATTATTCATATGGTCCATCATCTTCCCATGATCCATACCCGCCATCGCCTGACCGCCGTATTTCTTCATCAGCATTTGCATGCCCATCATGTCGAGCATCGGATCCATAGACAGCTGTAGTTTGCGTACCGTCAGGCCATCCAGTGACGGCAATGACGGCATGGATGTCAGCGAATCAGGCAGCGTTGCGGAAGCGGTAATCAGCAACGGCTGAACGCGCATCACCGGGTGCGGCTTATCAAATGGCGCAACCGCCATCCCCATCTGGCTGACAGGCAGAGTGACCAGATCAAACGCCTTACCGTCGCTCACATCCACCAGCACTTCAAAGCGCTCGCCCATCAGCATAGGAAGTTCAGTTACTTTGACCGGTTCCGCCAACAGTCCACCATCGCTGGCAATAACGTACAGAGGACGATTGTCGCTGGCGGCAATATTCAGCGAGCGAGCGTTACACCCGTTCAGCAGGCGCAAACGCAGCCAACCGCGCGGCGCGGCATGTTGAGGATAAATCGCGCCGTTGGTCAGCAGCGTATCGCCAAACCAGCCGACGGCAGCGGTCATCATGTCCAGTTGATAGTTGATCTGTCCATCGGCGGAAAACTGCTTGTCCTGAATAATCACCGGCACATCATCAATGCCCCACTGCTTCGGCAGCAGCAGTTTGTGGATCTCTTCATCTTCAATCAGCACCAGTCCGGCCAGCCCCATCGCCACCTGGCGACCGGTTTTACCATGCTGATGTGGATGGAACCAACAGGTTGCTGCCCGTTGATCCGGTGTGAAAGTGACGGAACGTTTCCCGCCTGCCGGGATAATACCTTGCGGCCCACCATCAACTTCACCAGGAATTTCCAGCCCGTGCCAGTGCAACGTCGTCTCTTCGGCAAGCTGGTTGTGGATATCCACCGTCACCGATTGCCCTTTGTTTAGCTTTAGCGCCGGTCCGAGCAAATTGCCGTTATATCCCCACGTCGTGGCGGTTTTACCTGCAAAGTTCGACTGCCCGGCTTGTGCAATCAACTGAATGCGATTAGAAGCATCGGCGGTTAACAGGTCTGGAATGGGTAATGCCGGACGGTCGGCGGCAAATACGCTACGGCTCCACAGAGGTAATGCTGACGCGACGCCCAGCGCCACGGAGTACTTTAAAAAGTCACGACGTTGCATAATCACTTCCTTATATTCAGCAGCTTAAGCAGGCTATCTTTTAAGCATAAGCCTTCCCCTTACGGGAAGGTCAAGTAAACGGCTAATAATAAAGGTCGTCGCTTCGCTCGCAGTGTGCTAACGTTTAAATTCCGTGATGCAGTGGTAGAAGCAATGAAGACGTTTTTCAGAACAGTTTTGTTCGGCAGCCTGATGGCCGTATGCGCAAATAGCTACGCGCTGAGCGAGTCCGAAGCCGAAGATATGGCCGATTTAACGGCAGTTTTTGTTTTTCTGAAAAATGACTGTGGATACCAGAATTTGCCAAATGGGCAGATCCGTCGCGCACTGGTCTTTTTTGCCCAGCAAAACCAGTGGGACCTGAGCAATTACGACACCTTCAACATGAAGGCACTGGGTGAGGACAGCTATCGCGATCTCAGCGGTATCGGCATCCCAACGGCAAAAAAATGCAAAGCGCTGGCGCGTGACTCGTTAAGCCTGCTGGCGTACGTGAAGTAACAGACATAGCGGAGCCCGCTGGCTCCGCATGGATTAACGCTGTTGCACAAATTCGCGGTACGCCGCGACCACTTGCAGAAAATCCTCTACGCCGCAGAGCGAAAAGCTTTCTTCGTCGTAGTAGCTCATCCCCTCTTCCATTTCATCGCCCGAGAACTCGAGCTGATTGGCGCGAACCATCACCTCTTCGCCATCCAGCCAGAGCGTGTATTCATGCCCTGCTCGCCGCCAGGAGCGCTCACTGCCCTTCACCGCACGCGCCGCCTGTTCCACTTCATCAAGTAAGGCCAGGTTCTCTTTCACTTCCTCATTAAACCAGTGCCCCACCACCTCATGGCCCATGGACATACGCACTTTTACCACTCCGGTAATATCGCGCAGAAATTCGTAATCCATAATGTCTTCCTCTGCTCCCGGCAATGCGCCAATACCGCATTGCGCCTTGCTGTAATTATCGCAGCAGCGCGGCAGAAAAAAAGCGTAGCGGGTATAAGGAATAGAAATAAAAATGCCCGGAGAAGCTGACTTCTCCGGGCATTGATGCGTTTTTACACAAAACGCGTTAACGCATTAGACTGCGGTCTGGAAAATCACGCCGTCCGCTTTCTCAGTGTACTGAGAGAGCTGGTCGAAGTTCAGGTAACGGTAGGTATCCACCGCCGTCTTATCCACCTGCGCTACGTAGGTCTGGTACTCTTCCGGCGTCGGCAGTTTGCCGATCAGCGCCGCAACCGCCGCCAGCTCCGCAGAAGCCAGGAAGACGTTCGCACCGGTACCTAAACGGTTCGGGAAGTTACGGGTGGAAGTCGAAACCACCGTCGCGCCGTCAGCCACACGCGCCTGGTTACCCATACACAGGGAACAGCCAGGGATCTCAATACGCGCACCGCTCTTACCGAACACGCTGTAGTAACCTTCTTCCGTCAGCTGCGCGGCGTCCATACGGGTTGGCGGCGCCACCCACAGGCGCGTCGGCAGCTGGCCTTTGTGCGCATCCAGCAGCTTACCAGCAGCGCGGAAGTGGCCGATGTTGGTCATGCAGGAGCCGATGAACACTTCGTCGATCTTCTCGCCCTGCACGTCAGACAGCAGACGCGCGTCGTCCGGATCGTTCGGCGCACACAGGATTGGCTCTTTGATATCCGCCAGATCGATGTCGATCACCGCCGCGTATTCCGCATCAGCATCGGCTTCCAGCAACTGCGGATCCGCCAGCCATTTTTCCATGCCCTGCACGCGACGTTCCAGCGTACGACGGTCGCCGTAGCCTTCTGCAATCATCCACTTCAGCAGCACGATGTTGGAGGTCAGGTACTCGATAATCGGTTCTTTGTTCAGCTTGATGGTACAACCGGCAGCGGAACGCTCGGCGGAAGCATCGGTCAATTCGAACGCCTGCTCGACTTTCAGATCCGGTAGACCTTCAATTTCCAGAATGCGGCCAGAGAAGATGTTTTTCTTCCCTTTTTTCTCAACGGTCAGCAGACCCTGTTTGATCGCGTACAGCGGGATCGCGTGTACCAGATCGCGCAGCGTGATACCCGGCTGCATTTTGCCTTTGAAGCGCACCAGAACGGATTCCGGCATATCCAGCGGCATCACGCCGGTCGCGGCAGCAAACGCCACCAGACCAGAGCCAGCCGGGAAGGAAATACCAATCGGGAAACGGGTATGGGAGTCACCGCCGGTACCCACAGTATCCGGCAGCAGCATGCGGTTCAGCCAGGAGTGGATAACGCCGTCGCCAGGACGCAGGGAGACACCGCCACGGTTCATAATGAAGTCTGGCAGCGTGTGGTGCGTGGTCACGTCAACCGGCTTCGGATATGCGGCAGTGTGACAGAAGGACTGCATTACCAGGTCAGAAGAGAAGCCCAGGCACGCCAGGTCTTTCAGTTCGTCACGGGTCATCGGGCCAGTGGTATCCTGGGAACCCACGGAAGTCATCTTCGGTTCGCAGTACGCGCCCGGTCGGATGCCTTTCACGCCGCAGGCACGGCCAACCATTTTTTGTGCCAGAGAGAAGCCACGGCTGCTTTCTGCCACGTCTTTCGCCTGACGGAAAACGTCTGAGTGCGGCAGACCCAGCGCTTCACGCGCTTTGGTGGTCAGGCCACGGCCGATAATCAGCGGGATACGGCCACCGGCGCGGACTTCGTCGAGCAGCACGTCGGTTTTCAGTTCGAAGGTTGCCAGCAGCTCACCGGTTTCGTGGTTGCGCACTTCACCACTGTAAGGGTAAACGTCAATCACGTCGCCCATGTTCATGTTCGACACGTCGACTTCAATCGGCAGCGCGCCCGCATCTTCCATGGTGTTGAAGAAGATAGGCGCAATTTTGCCGCCGAGGCACAGACCGCCGCCGCGCTTGTTCGGCACATGCGGGATATCATCGCCCATAAACCACAGTACGGAGTTGGTCGCCGATTTACGGGAGGAACCTGTGCCGACAACGTCACCGACGTAGGCCAGCGGGTAGCCTTTTTTCTGTAATGCTTCGATTTGTTTGATCGGGCCAACTACGCCCGGCTGATCCGGGTCAATGCCTTCACGGGCGTTTTTCAGCATCGCCAGCGCGTGCAAAGGAATATCCGGGCGGGACCAGGCATCCGGGGCCGGAGAAAGGTCATCGGTGTTGGTTTCACCCGTCACTTTAAAGACGGTAACGGTAATTTTTTCAGCAAGCTGAGGACGGTTCAGGAACCATTCGGCATCAGCCCAGGACTGCATTACCTGCTTCGCATATTCGTTGCCCGCTTTGGCTTTTTCTTCTACATCGTAGAAGTTATCGAACATCAGCAGCGTTGAAGAGAGCGCTTTGGCGGCAATCGGCGCCAGTTTTGCGTCGTCCAGCGCATCGATCAGCGGATGAATGTTGTAACCACCCTGCATGGTGCCCAGCAATTCAATGGCTTTTTCTGGCGTGACCAGTGGGGAGGTGGTGTCGCCTTTCGCGACAGCAGCGAGAAAACCGGCTTTAACATATGCGGCTTCATCTACGCCAGGAGGAACGCGGTTGATCAACAGGTCTAACAGGAATTCTTCTTCGCCCACAGGCGGGGTCTTCAGCAGCTCGACAAGTGCGGCCATTTGGGTTGCGTCTAAAGGTTTTGGCACAATCCCCTGGGCAGCACGCTCAGCTACGTGCTTACGGTATTCTTCTAGCACGACGATATCTCCTCGCTCTCATTGTCATAATGCGGCGCTTTTGTTGATGGGCGATTCTCTTCACGCTCCTGTGAGACAGTAGTTAGTAGGGTAAATGCCCGGTACCGCATAAGGCACAATAACAGGATTTTCTTTAAGTGTTAATCCGTTTACAAAAAAGCAACATAAAAAATTGGCTGAATCGTTAAGAATGGTGTAGCGGCGAGGCGAGGCGCATTTCAGAGGGATTAAGATTGCCGTAAAGCGGTTGATTTTCAAGCGCGACATGCTGAATTTTCCAGCGTTTTTTAAGCCATCAGATATAATTGTGTAATAAATACTCACACTCTTTTTCCGGACCTGCCGGCTGAATCCCCAATAAAAGTCAAAACTGTCAAACACGGGTGCATGATACTCGCGACAACAGGAACGCCTCACGGCACAGCACTTGTCTCGTTGGAGTCATTTTATGAAGTTGCCATTTAAGCCACACCTGCTTGTTCTTCTGTGCAGTGCCGGGTTGTTTGCCGCCTCTGGCGTGATGTTCGTTAAAAGTCGCGTAACGGAGCCCGCTGCTCCGGCCCCCGTCGCACAACAACCTTCAGCGCCGGCTCCCGCCCCCGTAGCGGCCCCTGCTCCAGTTGACCAACCTGCGCCTGCTGCTGCGCCGACATACTCGGCTGCGCAAATCGATCAGTGGGTGGCACCTATCGCGCTCTATCCGGACTCACTGCTGTCACAAATTTTGATGGCCTCAACCTATCCGGCTAACGTCATCCAGGCCGCGCAGTGGTCAAAAGATAATCCCAAAATGCAGGGCGATGCCGCCATTCAGGCCGTTGCTGGTCAACCCTGGGATCCCAGCGTGAAATCACTGGTCGCCTTCCCACAACTGATGTCGCTGATGGGCGAAAATCCGCCGTGGGTACAAAGCCTGGGTGACGCTTTCCTCGCGCAACCGAAAGATGTCATGGACTCTGTGCAACGTCTGCGCGCGCTGGCGCAACAAACCGGGGCGTTGCAATCAACACCGCAACAGACCGTCACTACTGTGACAAAAGCAGCACCGGCTAAAACCGTCACCAGCGAGTCAACAACCAGTTCTACTACCACGACCGCCACGACAAGCCCAACGGTTATCAAAATTGAATCCGCCGATCCGCAGGTGGTGTACGTCCCCACCTATAATCCGAACACGGTTTACGGTACCTGGCCCAATACCGCCTATCCGCCAACCTATCTACCGCCAACGCCCGGCGAGCAGTTTGGCAACAGCTTCGTGAACGGTTTAGGCTTCAGTCTCGGTGTTGCCACAACCTATGCCATCTTCAGCAATATCGACTGGGATGATGACGATGACTGGGACCACCATCATCACGATGACTGGGATAACCATGGCGGGTATAACCGCAACGGCGATAACAACATCAATATAAACGTTGATAACTTCAATAAAATCAGCGGGCAACGGCTGACGGACGCCAACCGTACCTGGCAGCACAACCCGGCCTATCGCGAGGGGGTGCCGTACCCTAATAGCCAGCTTAATAACCGCTTTCACCCCACTAACACGGCAACGGGCTTAAGCTCAACCCAGCAACGACCAGTCAACCGTGATAGCCAGCGTCAGGCAGCCCTGAGCCAGATGGAAAAATCAACGGGGAAAACATTCCCGCAAACGGCGCGTACGGGCACGAGAGACGCCCAGCGTCAGGCATCCAGCCAACAGCTGAAGCAAATTTCTCAGCGTAATAACTACCGTGGTTACGATACCAAGCCGCAAACGGCGCAGCGGGCAAACACTCAGCAGCGTGAAAATCGCCAGGCTGCCGCCCAGCGCCAGGAGAAACGGATCACGCAACCGGCGCAGCAACGCAATGTGCAGCAGCGTAATCTTCAACAGTTCCAGCCGCGCGCCAATGCGCTGAGCGGTAATGACAGTCGCTCCGCCAACTGGCAGGCACAGCAGCAGCGAGGGGCCCAAAGCAGGCAGTTCGCCCGCAACCAACCATCTCGCCAGCTATCCGGCGGTCGTGCTGAACACCGTGAATTCCGTCATCGTTAAGGGAACCGACATGAAAAATAAACTACTCAGTGGAATGGTGTTGTTCATGGTTTCGGCCACCGCGATGGCACAGCAATCCTTCAGCACGCCGGACCAGGCCACCGATGCGCTGGCAAACGCTATCAGTGAGCAAAATGAAAGTGCGATGAACAACCTGCTTGGGGAAAACTGGCGCGAGTTTCTGCCGCCGGAAGGCGTCGACCCCGATGCGGTAGACCGCTTCCTGCGCGACTGGAAGGTTCGCCATAACACCGTTGTCGACGGTAATACCGCGCACCTGGTGGTCGGGGACAGCGACTGGCAACTGCCGATCCCGGTGGTTAAAACCACTTCTGGCTGGCAATTTGATATTAAGGAAGCGGCCGAAGAGATCCTGACCCGTGAGATTGGGCGCAACGAACTCGCTGCCATCGAGGCATTACATGCCTATGTCGATGCTCAGCAAAGCTACTTTGCGATGAACCAGACGTACGCACAAAAGATTGTCAGCTCTGAAGGGAAAAAAGATGGTCTGTACTGGCCCGTTTCACCCGGTGAAGCGCCAAGCCCGCTGGGGCCAGCCTTCAGTCCGCAGGAACCCGGCACAGGCTATCACGGTTATCATTTCCGTATTCTTCCCGACAAAGCCAGCGGCTTTGCGATGGTAGCCTGGCCCGTCAGCTACGATCATACTGGCGTGATGAGCTTTATGGTCAACGGTGATGACAAGGTCTATCAGGCGGATCTTGGAGAGGAGTCGCAGCGAAAAGCACAGGCGTTAACCGCCTACCACCTGGATAAAACCTGGCAGCCTGTCGCGCCCTGAATCCCCAGAATCGAAGGATGAGTTGCCGGGTAAGCGTAGCCACCCGGCAACTCGCAACAAATTACAGGATGTTAGCGACAGATTTCGCCAGTTGAGCTTCCAGAACCGGCTTCGCTTCTTCGAACTTCAGGTTCACTTTATTGGCATTAGATACTACTCGGGTCTGATATTTGGCGCGATCGCCTTGCGCAGTGCTGGTTTGCAGCTTGATGCCGGACGTCCCCTGACGCAGCGCGGCAACGTTATCTGTTGTCACTTTCGCTTTGCTGCGCTCGGAGATTTGCAGGTCAGTGACCATGGTGTAGTTTACGTCTTCCACCATCGCATCAGCAGCCATACCGATCAGTCCCGCTGCCAGGCCAACGCCCAGCGCCGCACCGGAGGAGTTGCTGTTATAAGCGGTAATCCCCGCGCCTAAAGCAGCCCCCATCGCCGCCCCTTCATAACCGGTCTTCAGGAAGCCCTGAGCTTCGCGCAGATCCATTTTGTCCGCTTTCAGTACGTTCGCCTGCACCCAGTAGTAAGCGCTGTCCGGTGAACTGGTCACTTTATAGCCCTTCGCGGACAGGTCATTTGCCAGCAGGGTTTGCAGGTTGCTCATGTCTTTATCGGAAGTGTTTTTCACCTGAATGTAGACGGTCTTCTCGCTGGAAGGCTCCAGCCAGATGGTCTCACTCATCTGCGTTTTCACTTCAAGATTACGTTTTTTAACGGCGGTGGTCATGGCGCCACACCCGGCCAGCGTCATTGTCGCGACAACCATGCCAACAACCGCGATTTTTTTTAAAGACATGTTTTTTCCTTTTTTCGTGTAATAGAGAGTCCAGAGCCTCTTAACCGCGCGGCCAGTAGCCACACAATGGCGAAAAAAGTATCGGCAGTTGCGCAATTTTTTTTAGCGGAAATATCAATAAGATGACTACCAGAACTGGTAGTTTGGAATTGGCGACGCTCACGTCAGCGTGAATTTGTCTGACGTGAGCGGGAGAGTTAATTCTGATGCGGCATTAATTCAGGATAACCTTTAAACGCCGGCTTCGTGCTGGTAAGTGCTACTTCATCAGCTCGAATGCTGCCAGAGTTTGTGGCCCACACACCTTCCTGTGTCTGGCTAATCTGCTGATGCTGCGCATTCAAATTTTGTCCCATTGCTGCAATATGCGTGCTTTCGGTACCACCGCTGTTGATAGCCCATGGGATGACGGCGTCCTGCGCCAGCGCCATGCCGGAAATAAACACGGTAGTCATTACTGCTGCTTTTAAAAAACGTTTCATCATTTCCCCTCTCAATTTGTTATCACGCTATTAGTTTAGAGGGTTATTAGTTTCATCTAATGACAAGATAAGGTGATTTATTTCTTGTGAAACAGTACGTTGACTTGGAATGGAGATTTCATGCGGTTCGGGCGTATCGTGCGGTACGGGAAAAAACATTTTCTGGCAATTCGGCGACTTACCTTAATTTTTGCCAGATTTTGACACTATTGTGTAACAAACACATAAAAAAAAGCGGCCATTCAGCCGCTTTTTATCATTTTGGAAAAATTACTTTTTCTTCGCTTTCGGGTTCGGCAGGTCGGTGATGCTACCTTCGAACACTTCAGCTGCCAGGCCAACGGACTCGTGCAGAGTCGGGTGAGCGTGGATGGTCAGCGCGATGTCTTCAGCGTCACAACCCATTTCGATCGCCAGACCGATTTCACCCAGCAGCTCGCCGCCGTTGGTACCGACAATCGCCCCACCGATCACACGGTGAGATTCTTTGTCGAAAATCAGTTTGGTCATACCGTCTGCGCAGTCAGAAGCGATAGCACGGCCAGAAGCAGCCCACGGGAAAGTGGCGGTTTCGTAGCTGATGCCTTTTTCTTTCGCTTCTTTCTCAGTCAGACCAACCCATGCAACTTCTGGTTCAGTGTACGCGATGGATGGGATAACTTTCGGATCGAAGTAGTGTTTCTTACCGGCGATAACTTCAGCGGCAACGTGACCTTCGTGAACACCTTTATGCGCCAGCATCGGCTGACCGACGATATCGCCGATAGCAAAGATGTGCGGCACGTTGGTGCGCAGCTGCTTGTCAACGCGGATGAAGCCACGGTCGTCAACTTCCACGCCAGCTTTGCCCGCATCGAGGTTTTTGCCGTTCGGTACACGACCGATAGCCACCAGCACGGCATCGTAACGCTGTGCTTCAGCAGGCGCTTTTTTGCCTTCCATGGAAACGTAGATACCGTCTTCTTTCGCTTCAACGGCGGTCACTTTGGTTTCCAGCATCAGGTTGAATTTCTTGCTGATGCGCTTGGTGAAGACTTTAACCACGTCTTTATCGGCAGCCGGGATAACCTGATCGAACATTTCAACCACGTCGATCTCTGAACCCAGCGCATGGTACACGGTACCCATTTCCAGACCGATGATACCACCGCCCATAACCAGCAGGCGCTTAGGAACAGTTTTCAGTTCCAGCGCGTCAGTGGAATCCCACACACGCGGATCTTCATGCGGAATAAACGGCAGTTCGATCGGACGGGAACCCGCCGCGATGATCGCGTTGTCGAAGTTGATCACGGTTTTGCCGTTTTCGCCTTCAACTTCCAGGGTGTTCGCCCCGGTAAATTTACCCAGACCGTTAACCACTTTCACTTTACGGCCTTTAGCCATACCAGCCAGACCGCCGGTCAGTTGAGTGATAACTTTTTCTTTCCAGGTACGAATCTTGTCGATATCGGTTTTCGGCTCGCCAAAAACGATACCGTGTTCAGCCAGCGCTTTGGCTTCTTCGATAACTTTTGCTACGTGCAGCAGCGCTTTAGAAGGGATACAGCCGACGTTAAGACAAACACCACCGAGGGTGCTGTAACGTTCTACGATGACGGTCTCCAGACCTAAATCTGCGCAACGGAAGGCAGCAGAGTAACCTGCAGGGCCTGCCCCAAGTACCACGACCTGAGTTTTGATTTCAGTGCTCATCATGACCTCTTAATTTATACCCGTCGTCCACCGGGTTGTTCTATCCGCCCGTATTTTACAAAATTGTTAACAATTTTGAAACAACAAACGGCAACCGATTTGTCTTTCGCACAATAACCTCACTGACTTCATGAGATTACCAGAAAAAAGCCGGCCGTCGGGCCGGCTTTTTCGCTTACATCACCAGGCGGCGAATGTCAGACAGCATGTTGTTGATGATGGTGATAAAGCGCGCACCATCCGCACCGTCAATTACGCGGTGGTCGAAGGAGAGCGAAATCGGCATCATCAGACGCGGCATAAACTCTTTACCGTTCCACACTGGCTCCATAGAGGACTTGGAGACACCGAGGATCGCCACTTCCGGCGCGTTAACAATCGGCGCGAAGTGGGTGGTACCCAGGCCGCCGATGCTGGAGATGGTGAAGCAACCGCCCTGCATTTCGCCAGCGGTCAGCTTGCCATCACGCGCTTTCTTGGAGATGGTGGTCAGTTCGCGAGACAGCTCAGTAATGCTCTTCTTGTTCACGTCTTTGAAGACCGGAACAACCAGACCATTCGGGGTATCTACCGCAACGCCGATGTTGATGTATTTCTTCAGGGTCAGACGCTGACCGTCTTCGGACAGAGAGCTGTTGAAGCGCGGCATCTGTTCCAGAGCGGCGGCAACGGCTTTCATGATGAAGACTACTGGGGTGAATTTCACGTCCAGTTTACGTTTTTCAGCTTCGGCGTTCTGTTGTTTACGGAACGCTTCCAGATCGGTGATATCGGTCTTGTCGAAGTGAGTAACGTGCGGGATCATCACCCAGTTACGGCTCAGGTTAGCACCAGAGATTTTCTGGATACGGCCCAGTTCCACTTCTTCGATTTCACCAAACTTGCTGAAGTCCACTTTCGGCCAGGGCAGCATGCCCGGAATACCGCCGCCTGCTGCTGCAGCCGGAGCCGCTTCAGCACGCTTGATAGCGTCTTTCACGTAAGCCTGAACGTCTTCGCGCAGGATACGACCTTTACGGCCAGACCCTTTCACTTTCGCCAGGTTCACGCCGAATTCGCGCGCCAGGCGACGAATCAGCGGAGTAGCGTGGACGTAAGCGTCGTTCTCAGCAAACTCAGATTTGCCTTCCGCTTTTGCGGCCGGAGCAGGCGCTGCTGCTTGTGCAGGCGCGGCGGCCGGAGCCGGAGCTGCTGCCTGAGCCGGCGCGGCAGCAGGTGCTGCGCCTTCAACTTCGAAGACCATAATCAGAGAACCGGTTTTCACTTTGTCGCCGGTGCTGATTTTGATTTCTTTCACGGTACCCGCGAACGGAGCCGGAACTTCCATAGAGGCTTTGTCGCCTTCTACGGTGATCAGTGATTGTTCAGCAGCAATTTTATCGCCCACTTTAACCATCACTTCAGTGACTTCAACTTCATCACCGCCGATGTCCGGTACGTTAACTTCTTTGGAGCCAGAGGCTGCCGGAGCCGGAGCTGCTGCTGGGGCCGCTTCAGCTTTCGCCGGGGCAGCCGCGCCAACTTCGCCCGCCACTTCAAAGATCATAATCAGGGAGCCGGTAGACACTTTGTCGCCGGTGCTGATTTTGATTTCTTTCACGGTACCCGCGAACGGAGCCGGAACTTCCATAGAGGCTTTGTCGCCTTCTACGGTGATCAGCGACTGCTCAGCCGCAACGGTGTCGCCCACTTTAACCATGACTTCGGTAACTTCAACTTCGTCGCCGCCGATGTCCGGTACGTGTACTTCTTTCGCCGCTGCCGCAGCAGGTGCTGCTGCCGGAGCCGCTTCTTTCTTCTCTTCTGCCGGAGCAGGTGCAGCGGCTGCTGCACCTTCGGCGGAATCGAAAATCATGATCAGTTTGCCGGTTTCAGTTTTATCGCCAACAGAGACTTTGATCTCTTTAACGATACCAGCCTGAGGAGACGGAACTTCCATAGAGGCTTTGTCGCCTTCTACGGTGATCAGTGATTGTTCAGCAGCAATTTTATCGCCCACTTTAACCATCACTTCAGTGACTTCAACTTCATCACCGCCGATGTCCGGTACGTTAACTTCTTTGGAGCCAGAGGCTGCCGGAGCCGGAGCTGCTGCTGGGGCCGCTTCAGCTTTCGCCGGGGCAGCCGCGCCAACTTCGCCCGCCACTTCAAAGATCATAATCAGGGAGCCGGTAGACACTTTGTCGCCGGTGCTGATTTTGATTTCTTTCACGGTGCCTGCGAACGGCGCCGGAACTTCCATAGAGGCTTTGTCGCCTTCTACGGTGATCAGCGACTGTTCAGCTTCAACTTTGTCGCCCACTTTGACCAGGATCTCGGTGATTTCAACTTCATCAGCCCCGATGTCCGGTACATTGATTTCGATAGCCATTATTCTTTTACCTCTTACGCCAGACGCGGGTTAACTTTATCTGCATCGATGTTGAATTTGGTGATTGCGTCAGCAACCACTTTCTTATCGATTTCGCCACGTTTAGCCAGTTCGCCCAGGGCCGCTACAACCACGTAGGAAGCGTCAACTTCGAAGTGGTGACGCAGGTTTTCACGGCTGTCAGAGCGACCGAAGCCGTCAGTACCCAGTACGCGGTAATCATCAGCCGGTACATAAGTACGAACCTGTTCGGCAAACAGTTTCATATAGTCAGTAGATGCTACTGCCGGTGCGTCGTTCATCACCTGAGCGATGTACGGAACGCGCGGCGTTTCCATCGGGTGCAGCATGTTCCAGCGCTCACAATCCTGGCCATCACGCGCCAGTTCAGTGAAGGAGGTTACGCTGTACACGTCAGAACCCACACCGTAGTCGTTCGCCAGGATCTGTGCTGCTTCACGCACGTGACGCAGGATAGAACCGGAGCCCAGCAGCTGAACTTTACCTTTGCTACCTTCGAGGGTTTCGAGTTTGTAGATACCTTTACGGATACCTTCCTCGGCGCCTGCTGGCATTGCCGGCATGTGGTAGTTTTCGTTCAGGGTGGTGATGTAGTAGTAAACGTTCTCTTGTTTCTCACCGTACATACGCTCCAGACCATCGTGCATGATGACCGCAACTTCGTACGCGTAAGACGGATCGTAAGAGATACAGTTCGGGATAGTCAGAGACTGAATATGGCTGTGACCATCTTCGTGCTGCAGACCTTCGCCGTTCAGCGTAGTACGACCGGAAGTACCACCAATCAGGAAGCCGCGCGCCTGCTGGTCACCAGCCTGCCAGCACAGGTCGCCGATACGCTGGAACCCGAACATGGAGTAGTAGATGTAGAACGGGATCATCGGCAGATCGTTGGTGCTGTAAGAAGTCGCAGCAGCCAGCCAGGATGCGCCGGCACCCAATTCGTTGATACCTTCCTGCAGGATCTGACCTTTCTCGTCTTCTTTATAGTAAGCAACCTGCTCACGGTCCTGCGGGGTGTACTGCTGGCCGTTCGGGCTATAGATACCGATCTGACGGAACAGACCTTCCATACCGAAAGTACGCGCTTCGTCAGCGATGATCGGAACCAGACGATCTTTGATCGACTTGTTCTTCAGCATCACGTTCAGGGCACGAACGAACGCGATAGTGGTGGAGATTTCTTTGTTCTGCTCTTCCAGCAGCGCACCGAAGTCTTCCAGAGCCGGCAGTTCCAGCTTCTCGGTGAAGTTCGGCTGACGAGCAGGCAGGTAACCGTGCAGTTTCTGACGCTGAGCGTGCAGATAGGTATGCTCTTCAGAACCTTCCGGGAAGGTGATGTAAGACAGGTTTTCAACCTGCTCATCGGTCACTGGAACGTTGAAACGGTCGCGGATATAACGCACGCCGTCCATGTTCATTTTCTTAACCTGGTGAGCGATGTTTTTACCTTCAGCGGTGTCACCCATGCCGTAACCTTTAATGGTATGGGCGAGGATTACAGTTGCTTTGCCTTTGGTTTCCTGCGCTTTTTTCAGTGCAGCGTAGACTTTCTTCGGATCGTGACCACCACGGTTCAGAGCCCAAATCTGCTCATCGGTCCAGTCAGCAACCAGCGCTGCGGTTTCCGGGTATTTACCGAAGAAGTGCTCACGTACGTATGCGCCATCTTTGGATTTGAAGGTCTGGTAGTCGCCGTCAACGGTTTCGTTCATCAGTTGGATCAGTTTACCGCTGGTGTCTTTACGCAGCAGCTCATCCCAACGACCGCCCCACATGACTTTGATAACGTTCCAGCCAGCACCTGCAAAGATGCCTTCCAGTTCGTTAACAATCTTGCCGTTACCGGTGACCGGGCCGTCAAGACGCTGCAGGTTACAGTTGATAACAAAGACCAGGTTGTCCAGTTTTTCACGGGTCGCGATAGTGATCGCACCTTTAGATTCTGGCTCATCCATCTCGCCGTCGCCGAGGAAAGCGTAAACGGTTTGTTTAGAGGTATCTTTCAGGCCACGGTGTTCCAGATATTTCAGGAATTTAGCCTGGTAGATAGCACCGATTGGGCCCAGACCCATAGAGACGGTCGGGAACTGCCAGAATTCCGGCATCAGTTTCGGGTGCGGGTAGGAAGACAGGCCTTTACCATGTACTTCCTGGCGGAAGTTGTTCATCTGCTCTTCGGTCAGACGACCTTCCAGGAATGCGCGTGCGTAGATACCCGGAGAGATGTGACCCTGGAAGTATACCAGGTCGCCGCCATCCTGCTCGTTGCGTGCACGGAAGAAGTGGTTGAAGCAAACATCATATACCGTTGCGGAGGACTGGAAGGATGCCATGTGGCCACCCAGCTCAAGGTCCTTTTTAGACGCGCGCAGTACGGTCATGATGGCGTTCCAGCGGATAGCAGAACGGATACGACGTTCCAGATCCAGATTACCCGGGTATTCCGGTTCATCTTCAACGGCAATAGTGTTTACATAATTGCTGGCCCCTGCACCTGCCGCTACTTTCACGCCGCCTTTGCGCGCTTCTGAAAGCAGTTGGTCGATCAGATACTGAGCACGCTCAACACCTTCTTCACGGATGACCGATTCGATCGCCTGTAGCCAGTCGCGAGTTTCGATCGGATCCACGTCATTTGGGAAACGTTCTGACATGGGGGTATTCCTTATCTATCTAATACGTTGAGTTATCTGGAACCTGTCCCATTACGTTCTCGTCAGAGAGCGTAATAAGACAGGTTCTGCGTTTAGTTGCCGCGCTTTTAGTTCGCGCTTGATTTACAACATCTTCTGGTTAACGTTCTGCCAGAAAAATCACTAATTCTTTCGTTGCTCCAGACGGCGTAAGGCGCGTTCACGACGGCTTTCCTCACGGCTTCTGTCCAGTAAAATCTCTTCGATAAACGCCAGGTGACGGTGAGACGCTTCACGCGCCTCTTCAGGCTTCCCGGCGATGATTGCTTCAAAGATACGGGTACGGTGACTGCTTACCAGCGGCAGCATCTCGCGACGCGCGTACAGCAATTCGAAGTTTTGCCGAACATTCTGGGCCAACATCGGCTCCATACACCTTAGCAGATGGAGCAGTACCACATTGTGTGCGGCTTCGGTGACAGCAATTTGATACTGGAGTACCGCATCGGATTCGCCGTCCAGATCGCCGGACTGTTGCGCAAGCTCGATCGCATGGTGGAGTTCACGGATACGCGTTTTGTCTTCATCCGTGCTGCGTAATGCAGCGTAATAGGCTGCAATACCTTCCAACGCATGGCGCGTCTCAAGCAGGTCAAACTGGGATTCAGGATGGTCAGAGAGCAGCTCTACCAGTGGGTCGCTAAAGCTCTGCCACAGGCTGCTCTGAACAAAAGTGCCACCGCCCTGACGACGAAGCAGTAACCCCTTCGCTTCAAGGCGTTGGATCGCCTCGCGTAAGGAGGGGCGGGAGACGTCAAACTGTTTTGCCAGCTCGCGTTCCGGTGGGAGTTTTTCTCCGGGGCGAAGTGTCCCCTCAAGAATTAAAAACTCCAGCTGCTGCTCAATCACATCGGAGAGTTTTGGTTGGCGGATTTTGCTGTAGGCCATGATTTCCTGTCTTAAGCCATTTGCCCGGAGTCAATTGGTCTTACCAATTTCATGTTCTTGACGCTAAAGTAACAAAGTATTCACCTTCTGTCCATACAGGTTTTGATTGAAATCAGTAAAGGGGGCATATTTTAACAACATTACAGAAATAACGTTTCAAACATGTAACTATGCACAAATGTTAAATTTACCCACCATGGGGTAGTTTTAACCGAATTGAAACGAAAAAATATATTATCTGAACCGATTCACCCACCTAATTATCGACTTTTAAAGCGAAATTAATGAATAAAAATTCAAAATGGAAATTTTGAGGTAGATAAACTCGCATTTACAAATGGTTTCTTTTTATTCAACTCGTCAACACCCTCGCATAAAGCAGGTGCATTCGCGCTCGCATAACATTATTCTGATCAAGACAAAAGTATTGAGGCAACATTTCCTTATTGGCATCTGTAAACAAATTAATACAACAAACGGAATTGCAAACTTACACACGCATTGCTGCGTAGTTCAAAAAATAAGTACTCGAAATATGAAGAGTAAAACCACACACGAGGTTTAATGATGGAAAGTCAACCGCATGGCGATCAGCTCAAGCGCGGCCTTAAAAACCGCCATATACAGCTAATCGCGCTGGGTGGCGCGATTGGTACCGGGTTATTCCTTGGTAGCGCATCCGTTATCCAGTCTGCAGGACCGGGGATTATTCTCGGTTACGCTATTGCCGGCTTTATCGCCTTTTTGATTATGCGTCAGTTAGGTGAAATGGTGGTTGAAGAGCCGGTTGCAGGCTCCTTTAGCCACTTTGCTTATAAATACTGGGGCGTTTTCGCGGGTTTCTCTTCCGGCTGGAACTATTGGGTACTGTACGTTTTGGTTGCCATGGCAGAGCTGACTGCCGTAGGTAAATACATTCAGTTCTGGTATCCGGAGATCCCAACCTGGGTTTCTGCGGCGGCCTTCTTCGTGCTGATCAACGCCATCAACCTGACCAACGTGAAGGTGTTTGGCGAGATGGAGTTCTGGTTTGCCATTATTAAAGTCATTGCCGTAGTTGCGATGATCCTGTTCGGCGGCTGGTTGCTGTTTAGCGGTAACGGCGGCCCACAGGCCAGCGTCAGCAACTTGTGGAGCCAGGGGGGCTTCCTGCCACACGGCTTCACCGGTCTGGTGATGATGATGGCGATTATCATGTTCTCCTTTGGTGGGCTGGAACTGGTCGGCATCACCGCAGCAGAAGCCGATAACCCGGAGCAAAGCATTCCGAAAGCGACTAACCAGGTTATCTACCGCATCCTGATTTTCTATGTCGGTTCGCTGGCGGTTCTGCTTTCCCTGATGCCGTGGACACGCGTCACGGCTGATACCAGCCCGTTTGTCCTTATTTTCCACGAGCTGGGCGACACCTTTGTTGCCAATGCGCTGAACATCGTGGTGTTGACCGCCGCCCTTTCTGTCTATAACAGCTGTGTATACTGCAATAGCCGCATGCTGTTCGGTCTGGCGCAGCAGGGCAACGCGCCGAAAGCGCTGATGAACGTCGACAAGCGCGGCGTACCGGTAAACACCATTCTGGTCTCCGCGCTGGTAACGGCTCTGTGTGTGTTGATCAACTATCTGGCGCCGGAATCCGCCTTTGGCCTGCTGATGGCATTGGTGGTTTCCGCCCTGGTGATCAACTGGGCGATGATCAGCCTGGCGCACATGAAGTTCCGCAAAGCCAAACAGCAGCAGGGCGTAACCACCCGCTTCCCGGCTCTGCTCTACCCGCTTGGTAACTGGGTGTGCCTGCTGTTCATGGCCGCAGTGCTGGTGATTATGCTGATGACGCCGGGCATGGCGATCTCAGTGTACTTAATCCCGGTATGGATTGGTATTCTTGGCATCGGCTATCTGTGCAAGCAGAAAACGGCCCGCGCGGTTAAAGCGCATTAAACTTCCCTCCCCCACCTGGACCGGGTGGGGGTTGTTACCTGCCTCACACTTTCCCATTCACGACTGTTTCGTCCATATCAGCGGCGTTATCCTGCAACGTAAAAACACCGGTACCAGACAATAATTCTCTCCATATCTCATTAATGGAGTGCAGTTGATGGAAACCAGTAAGCTCACGGTGAAAGAAAAGATCGGCTATGGAATGGGCGACGCCGGATGCAACATCATCTTTGGCGCCATCATGTTGTTTGTTAACTACTTTTACACAGATATTTTTGGTCTGGCGCCTGCCCTGGTCGGCGTATTACTACTCTCAGTACGCGTTATCGATGCCGTTACCGACCCTATAATGGGCGCGATGGCCGACCGCACACGCAGTAAATATGGTCGATTTCGTCCATGGCTTTTGTGGATGGCTTTCCCTTACGCATTATTCAGCGTGCTTATGTTTACCACCCCTGAGTGGACGTATAACAGCAAAGTTATCTATGCCTTCGTCACCTACTTCCTGCTCTCTATTACCTATACGGCGATCAACATTCCCTACTGTTCGCTCGGCAGCGTTATCACCAACGATCCCAAGGAACGCGTCGCCTGTCAGTCATATCGCTTTGTATTGGTAGGGATTGCAACCCTGCTACTCTCCCTCACCCTGCTGCCGATGGCTGACTGGTTTGGCGGGGAAGACAAAGCTAAAGGGTATCAGATGGCGATGGCGGTGCTCGCCTTCATCGGCATGTGTATGTTCCTGTTTTGCTTTGCATCAGTCCGTGAACGCGTTCGCCCCGCCGTGCAGACTAACGACGATTTAAAAGCCGACCTGAAAGATGTGTGGAAGAACGATCAGTGGGTAAAAATCCTGCTGTTAACCCTGTGCAACGTCTGCCCGGGCTTTATTCGCATGGCCGCCACCATGTACTACGTTACGTGGGTTATGCAACAAAGCACGCAGTTCGCCACGTTGTTTATCAGCCTCGGCGTCGTCGGCATGATGATCGGCAGCATGCTGGCGAAGGTATTAACCGATCGCTGGTGCAAACTGAAGGTGTTCTTCTGGACCAACATCATCCTGGCGATTTTCTCCGCTGCATTTTATTTCTTCGACCCGAAAGCCACCATGATGATCATGGTGCTCTACTTCCTGCTCAACATCCTGCATCAGATCCCTTCCCCGCTGCACTGGTCGTTGATGGCGGATGTCGATGACTACGGTGAGTGGAAAACCGGTAAGCGCATCACCGGGATCAGTTTCTCCGGTAACCTGTTCTTCCTCAAGCTGGGCCTGGCGATTGCCGGGGCGATGGTTGGCTTCCTGCTCTCCTGGTACGGCTACGACGCAGGGGCGAAAGCGCAAAGCGACTCTGCCATCAACGGTATTATGCTGCTGTTTACCATCATACCCGGCGTAGGCTACCTGATTACCGCAGGCGTGGTTCGCCTGCTAAAAGTTGACCGCGAGTTTATGCAGCAAATCCAGACCGATCTGGAAAAACGCCGTACCAACTACCGTGAACTGAATGAATACCACGATATAAAAACGACTGAACCCGTAAGGAAAGCCTAATGAATCAGTGGCCAAATCCCTTTATCGAACAACGCGCCGATCCGTTTATCTTACGCGACGGTAGCCACTACTATTTCATTGCGTCAGTACCAGAATATGACCGACTGGAGATTCGCCGGGCCGACTCTCTGGAGGGTTTGCGCTCCGCCACTCCCGTTGTCGTCTGGCGTAAGCCGGAAAGTGGTCCTATGAGCCAACTCATCTGGGCGCCAGAACTTCATCATCTGGCAGGCAAGTGGTACATCTATTTTGCCGCTACCCATACTCAGGCGCTTGATAAGCTGGGGATGTTCCAGCACCGCATGTTTGCTTTGGAGTGCGCAGACGCCGATCCGTTGACCGGCAAGTGGACAGAGAAAGGCCAGATTAAAACGCAGTTTGATACCTTCGCCCTGGATGCCACCACCTTTAATCATCAGGGAAAACAGTGGTATCTATGGGCACAAAAATCGCCCGATATCGCCGGCAATTCCAATATTTATCTCGCAGAGCTGGAAAACCCATGGACGATTAAAGGCGAGCCGGTCATGCTCAGCCATCCTGAGTATGACTGGGAATGCCGGGGTTTCTGGGTCAACGAAGGTCCGGCCGTCATGGTGCATGGCGACAAGCTGTTTATCAGCTATTCGGCCAGCGCCACCGATGAGAATTACTGTATGGGGTTACTGTGGATTGACCTCAACGACGATCCGCTCACCCCGCAGAACTGGCAAAAATCACCGCGCCCGGTCTTTACCACCAGCTATGAAAATCGCCAGTATGGACCGGGACACAACAGTTTTACGCAAACGCCGGATGGTGAAGATGTACTGGTGTACCATGCGAGAAATTACACCGAAATTGAAGGCGATCCGTTGTACGATCCAAACCGCCATACGCGTCTGAAACTGGTGCGCTGGGACGAAAACGGAATGCCTGATTTTGGCGTGCCGCCTGCTGATACGATCTAAGCCGTTGTACTGCCCGGTGGCGCTAATGCTTACCGGGCCTACACGTTTTACATTACAGGCCGGATAAGCGTTAGCGCCATCCGGCACAACGCTACACTAATGTGCCATAAATGGTGAGCAATGCGATAATCACCACCACCACAAAAGAGGTCTTCTTCGCCATTGAAACAGCCGCTTTTGGCGTTTCGACTTTATCAGTATGCGGTTCACGCGCCAGAGAGAACTGCGCCAGACGCGTTAACACCTGATATTGCGAAGTATGTAGATCGGCAAGCGATGCAAACCAGGCTGGCAGCGCCTTCTCGCCGTGTCCTAACAGCGCATAGACCACGCCCGCCAGACGCACAGGGATCCAGTCCAGCACATGCAGGATCGCATCAATACCCGATTGCAGACGCTGATGCGGGGTCTGATAGCGCGCCAGCCAGGACTGCCAGGCACGTAAAAAGGCATAACCCACCAGCGTCACCGGTCCCCACGGACCACCAACAATCAACCAGAATAACGGCGCCAGATAAAAGCGGAAGTTGTTCCATAACAACGCGTTCTGCAACTCGCGCAAGAACTCTCGCTCATCGCAATCCGGCGGAACCCCATGTATAAGCGTCAGCTCGCTGGCCATCGCTTCACGAGCATGTACATCATCACGAGATGCCGCCTGTAAATAGGCGTGATAATGAAGACGCGCCTTGCCTGCGCCAATGCACAGCAAGCCAATTAAGATCCACGCCACCAGTAACGGAACGTTAAACAGCAGCCCATGAACCGCGCGCAGCAGCAGGAATGTCAGCCCCATTGCAATCAGGGTCATGCCCACCGTACGCATCATCGAGAAGTGCTTAATTCGGCGGAAAAAAGCTTCCACCCGATGATCAAGCTGCCAGTGCTCACCCAGCTTAAACAGGCGTTCAACAATCAACACCAGTAATGTTGTAAACAACGTCATGTCATCTCCTTGTGCGACGAGGGGGTGACCAGGGCGCGAAATTTTGCCCAGTCAAAAGACGGCCCGGGATCGGTCTTACGTTCGGGGGCAATATTACAGTGTCCAGTCATATTGTTGGCAATGGCCGGATAACGCGTAATCAGTGCATTCGTCACGGCGGCCAGCTGCTTATACTGTGCATCGGTATAGGCCAGCGTATCCGTTCCTTCCAGCTCAATACCAATTGAAAAATCATTACAGCGCTCACGCCCCTGATAATTTGACACGCCCGCATGCCAGGCTCGTTTATCAAAAGGGACGTACTGCACAATCTCACCATCACGGCGGATCAAACAATGGGCCGAGACGCGCAAATGGGCAATCTCAGCAAAAAAAGGATGGGCCTTGGGATCAATCGTGCCGGTAAACAACGCGTCTATCCACGGGCCGCCAAATTCGCCGGGCGGCAGGCTGATATTATGCACCACCAGCAGAGAAGGGTTTTCGTCATCCGGGCGGCAATCGTAATGAGGAGAGGGAACGCGTCGCGCCTCTGCCAGCCAACCCTCATCTAACAACATGCAGAATCTCCTTATTGGTGGTGCTCATATCAGGTTCAGGGTAGCATGTTTCTACCTTATGATTCGTTAGCAATTTGGAGTTTTATCATGCCGCCTCGCCGCTATAACCCTGACTACCGACGTGACGCGCTGTTGGAACGCATAAATCTGGATATCCCTGCCGCTGTAGCCCAGGCACTGCGCGAAGATTTAGGCGGAGAAGTTGATGCCAATAACGATATCACCGCGCAGCTTTTACCCGAAGACATGCGCTCCCACGCCACCGTGATCACCCGAGAAAATGGCGTTTTTTGCGGGAAACGTTGGGTGGAAGAGGTCTTTATTCAATTGGCTGGCGATGATGTCAACATCACCTGGCATGTCGAGGATGGCGACAGCATTAAAGCTAATCAACCGCTGTTTGAGCTGGACGGACCTTCCCGCGTACTGCTGACCGGCGAACGTACCGCGCTTAATTTTGTGCAGACGCTTTCGGGTGTGGCGAGCGAGGTGCGTAAATACGTCGATCTGCTGGCGGGGACAAAAACCCAACTACTGGATACACGTAAAACGCTGCCAGGGCTGCGTACTGCCCTGAAATACGCCGTGTTATGCGGCGGCGGCGCGAATCATCGTCTGGGGCTTTCTGACGCCTTCCTGATTAAAGAAAACCATATTATTGCTTCTGGTTCGGTACGCCAGGCCGTTGAAAAAGCCTTCTGGTTGCATCCGGATGTACCCGTTGAAGTTGAAGTTGAAAGCCTGGAAGAACTGGACGACGCGCTGAAAGCCGGGGCGGACATCATCATGCTCGATAACTTCGAAACTGAGCAAATGCGCGAAGCGGTAAAACGCACCAACGGCCAGGCGCGTCTGGAAGTCTCGGGTAACGTCACCCATGAAACACTGCGAGAATTTGCCGAAACCGGTGTGGACTTTATCTCCGTTGGCGCACTGACCAAGCACGTCCGCGCGCTCGATCTCTCCATGCGTTTTCGTTAATTTCTAATAGCAAGGCCCGATGGCGCTTCGCTTATCGGGCATCCCCCAGCCGGATAAGGCATTTACGCCGTCATCCGGCAGTTTCTTCGAGCCCCTTCGCAAATACGTTGTCTGATGCTGTAATTTCGTAAATATCCTCTGAACCCGCCTTCCCGTTCTGTTTTTTGTCTCTCGCCAAAGATCCGTTCGATTTGCCAAAGTAGCGCCAGCTAACTCCAGGAGCGAATCAACAATGGATAAACAACGAGGCTTCACGCTTATCGAACTGATGGTGGTCATTGGCATCATTGCCATTCTTAGCGCCATCGGTATTCCGGCTTATCAAAACTATCTACGCAAAGCCGCCCTGACAGACATGCTGCAAACCTTTGTCCCCTATCGCACCGCGGTCGAACTCTGTGCGCTGGAGCATGGTGGAACTGAGACTTGCGATGCCGGGACCAATGGCATCCCCTCCCCCACAACCACCCGTTATGTCTCAGGCATGAGTGTTGAAAAAGGCGTTGTCAGTCTCACAGGCCAGGAAAGCCTGAACGGGCTAAGCATCACGATGACGCCGGGTTGGGATAATGCCAACGGTATTACCGGCTGGAGCCGTAACTGCGCCATTCAAAATGACAGCGCACTGCAACAGGCTTGCGAAGACGTTTTCCGCTTCGATACCTACTAAGGAAAAGAGATGAATACCACGCAACTTAAGGCGCTATGCCAACGTTATCAGGGAATATTACTCGATGCAGACAATGAAGTAGTACACATCGCCGTGGTGGATGCACCGTCCCATGAGCTGCTGGATGCCCTGCATTTTGCCACCACCCGACGTATCGACATTGTTTGCTGGACGCGCCAGCAAATGGAAGGGCACACGCATACGCCACAGAAAATGTTACCGGTCGTAGTGTCTGAAAGCAGCGCTACCGCAGCCGGGTTGCTGAATCAGACGTTTCAATCCGCCCTGGCTCAACGGGCTTCTGATATTCACTTTGAACCCGCGGAACATCGCTATCGGATCAGATTACGCGTGGATGGCGTATTACACGCTTTGCCGGAAGTCACAACTGAGATGGGCATCGCTATCACTGCGAGATTAAAAGTATTAGGCAGTCTGGATATCGCCGAGCACCGGCTGCCACAAGACGGACAATTTACCGTTGAGATTTCAGGGCAGCCCATTTCGTTTCGTATCTCCACCCTGCCCTGTCGCTGGGGTGAAAAGGTAGTGCTGCGGCTACTTCAACAGGTCGATCAGACGCTGGATATCACTACGCTGGGAATGCAGGACGAACAGCTGGCAGCATTTTCGCAAGCGTTGCAGCTGCCTCAAGGGCTGATTCTGGTTACCGGGCCTACCGGGAGCGGTAAAACGGTCACCCTGTACAGCGCGCTACAAACCCGAAATACATCAGATGTGAATCTTTGTAGCGTAGAGGACCCGGTAGAGATCCCGATCGCAGGCCTTAACCAGACACAAATTCACCCACGCGCAGGTCTTACTTTTCAGGGAGTATTGCGCGCTCTGCTGCGCCAGGATCCCGACATCATTATGGTCGGCGAAATCCGCGATGGCGAAACGGCTGAAATAGCGCTTAAGGCAGCACAAACCGGCCATCTGGTTCTGTCAACACTGCATACAAATTCCACCAGTGAAACCCTGGTGCGCCTGCAGCAAATGGGGGTTGCGCGTTGGATGATCGCCTCCGCGCTGACGCTCGTCATTGCCCAACGGCTGGTCAGAAAGCTATGCCCCCATTGCCGACAACGCCTGGAGACATCCATCACGCTCCCCAAAGCAATCTGGCCCATGCCACTGCCACGTTGGCATGCGTCTGGTTGCGAACATTGTTATCACGGGTTTTATGGCCGTACCGCATTGTTTGAAGTGCTGCCCGTTACTCCTGCATTACGCCAGAATATCGCCAGCGGCACATCCACAGACGGGGTCGAGTCAGATGCTCAGCTATCAGGGCGTACGCTTTTCGAGAATGGCTGTCAGGCTGTCGAACAAGGCTTAACGACATATGAAGAACTTATTCGCGTACTGGGCATGCCGCATGTCAGCTAAACAGCTTTGGCGCTGGCAAGGCATTAACAACGAAGGTGAGCCGTCGGAAGGCGTATTATGGGCTGAAACCCGACTCTCGCTGATACAAGCACTGGAGCAGCGGCATATCACGCCGTTACGTATTAAACGTATCCGTGTCAAAAACTCTCACTGGAGCCGTGAAAGAAGCGCCGAAACCATACATCAGTTGGCAACCTTACTGAAAGCAGGGCTAACACTCTCGGCAGCGCTAACCCTGCTGGCTGAACAGCATCCCAGCAGCCAGTGGCAGGCGCTACTGCGCACACTGGCTCACGATATGGAGCAGGGCATTTCCCTCTCCACCTCACTCGCAACATGGCAACACGTTTTTCCGCCACTTTATCAGGCAATGATCCGTACCGGAGAGCTTACAGGTAAGCTGGATGATTGCTGTTTTGAACTCGCCAGACAGCAAAAAAACCAGCAGCAACTCGCTGATAAAGTTAAAAAAGCCCTGCGCTATCCGATTATCATCATCACGATGGCGGTAATGGTCGTATTTGCGATGCTGCAGTTTGTGCTCCCTGAGTTTGCCGCCATCTACCAAACGTTCAACACCCCACTACCGGCGCTCACTCGGGGGATTATTGCCATCGCCGACTATAGCAGCCAATGGGGGTGGCTGGCGGTAGCATTCACTATGCTCTCGGTTATGACATATCACGTGATCAAACAAAAACCGTATTGGCTCATTCTGAGTCAGAAATGGTTGCTTGGGCTCCCTGTTACAGGAGCAATGGTCAGAGGGCAAAAACTCGCACAGATTTTTACCGTTCTGGCGTTAACACAAAACGCTGGCATTCCCTTTTTACAGAGTCTTGAGAGTGTTAGTGAAACGCTTGCCAGCCCTTTCTGGTCTCAACGTTTAGCGCAGGTTCATCACGATATCAGCGCCGGGAAACCTGTCTGGTTGGCGCTGAAAAATTGCGGTGAATTCAGTCCATTATGTATACAGCTGGTAAGAACGGGGGAAGCATCAGGTTCGCTGGATGCAATGCTGCGTAATCTCGCCCACCATCACGGAGAGAAAACGCTGTCTCAGGCGGAAAATCTGGCTGCGCTACTTGAGCCCGCGTTACTGGTCATTACGGGTTTGATCATCGGTACGCTGGTTGTCGCGATGTATTTACCGATTTTCCATTTGGGAGATGCAATGAGCGGCGTGGGATAAAGCTGGCGCATTACCACACGCCAGCTTGATCATGTTACAGACTATTGAAAACGCGGTTTTCTTGTTCCTGTACACGAATAAACGTTGTACGTTTGGTCAGCTCTTTCAGACGAGATGCACCGACATAAGTACAGGCTGAACGCAGGCCGCCGAGGATATCGCGAGCGGTATTATCAACCGGACCACGCAGCGGCAGCTTAACGGTTTTACCTTCTGCGGCGCGGTACTGTGCAACACCACCTACGTGACGCGTCATGGCAGATTCAGAGCTCATACCGTAGAACAGCATGAATTTCTCACCGTTCTCTTCAACAATTTTGCCGCCACTTTCTTCATGACCGGCCAGCATCCCGCCGAGCATAACGAAGTCCGCACCGCCGCCGAACGCTTTTGCCACGTCACCCGGCATTGTGCAGCCACCGTCGCTGACAATCATACCGCCCAGACCGTGGGCTGCATCGGCACATTCAATCACTGCTGAAAGCTGCGGATAGCCAACGCCGGTTTTTACACGCGTGGTACATACAGAACCTGGCCCAATACCGACTTTGACAATGTCCGCACCGGAAAGCACCAGCTCTTCACACATTTCGCCGGTAACTACATTGCCCGCACAGATCGTTTTCGTCGGCCATGCTTCACGCGCTTTTGAGACAAACTGAACAAAATGCTCTGAGTAGCCATTTGCCACATCAATGCAGATAAAGTTCAGCGCCGGGTTGAGCGCCAGAATCTGTTTGGTTTTTTCGAAATCAGCGTCAGAGGTGCCGGTTGAAACCATCACATGCTTGAGCACATCGGTAGAAGTCTCTGCGATAAAGGCAGACCAGTCTTCAACAGAATAGTGTTTGTGCACAGCCGTCAGGATGTCGAAAGATGCCAGAGCCTTTGCCATGGCAAACGTCCCGACAGTGTCCATGTTCGCAGCGATAATCGGTACGCCGGACCAGGTCTGACCTGAATGCTTAAAGGTAAATTGACGTTCCAGCTCAACATCGGAACGGCTTTTGAGAGTAGAACGCTTAGGGCGGATAAGAACGTCTTTGAAACCTAACTTCAGATCTTCTTCGATACGCATGTGCGGATTCCTGGGGTTAATGGCGAAAAATCGAAACTCACAACTCCAGTGACGCTATCATACGCACTAATCAATGCCGCGCAAGACTGCGAAATTCTCTTTTTTTACGCTACAATCCCATAAATTTACCTGGCGAATAGTAGGTTAATCCTGCAGCAGCCTCGCCTTCACGCGCTTAACTTTTAACTGTTTGATAATCAAACTTAAACTCCAGGATCTGCATCTATGAGGTATACAGTAGCCTTAACCGGCGGCATTGGCAGTGGTAAAAGCACCGTTGCAAATGCGTTCGCTGACCTCGGAATAAACGTGATTGATGCAGATATCATTGCGCGTCAGGTGGTTGAACCAGGTAAGCCTGCCCTCGTGGCGATTAAAGAACATTTTGGTTCCGACGTGATAGCCGCTGACGGGTCGCTACAGCGACGCATTTTACGCGAACGTATTTTTTCCAATCCTGAGGAAAAAAGCTGGCTAAATGCGCTGCTCCATCCGCTTATTCAGCAGGAAACACAGCGTCAGTTTGATCAAGCGACCTCGCCCTATCTGTTATGGGTTGTCCCGTTGCTGGTAGAGAATTCGCTGTATAAAAAAGCCAACCGCGTGCTGGTGGTGGATGTCACCCCTGAGACCCAGCTCAGACGAACCATGCAGCGTGATGATGTGACACGCGAGCATGTTGAACAAATTCTTGCTGCCCAGGCAACGCGTGAAGCGCGTCTGGCCGTGGCAGACGATGTTATTGATAATAATGGCGCACCGGAAGCCATCGCCTCGGATGTCGCCCGCCTGCACGCGCTCTATTTGCAATGCGCGTTGCAGTTTGTCTCACAGGAAAAACCGTAATGCACACCCAGGTCCTTTTTGAACACCCTCTCAATGAGAAGATGCGTACATGGCTGCGCATAGAGTTTTTGATCCAACAGCTCTCCGTTAATTTACCTATTGCAGACCATGCAGGGGCGCTGCATTTTTTCCGTAATATCGGCGACTTACTGGATGTCTTTGAACGCGGTGAAGTCCGAACCGAACTCCTGAAAGAACTTGAACGACAACAGCGTAAACTCCAGGCCTGGGTTGAAGTTCCCGGCGTCGATCAAAGCAGAATCGACGCATTGCGCCAACAGTTAAAAAGCGCGGGCAGCATTCTGATTTCGGCCCCACGCATTGGACAAACGCTGCGTGAAGATCGTCTGATTGGCCTCGTGCGTCAGCGTTTAAGCATTCCTGGCGGATGCTGCAGTTTCGATCTTCCCACCCTGCATATCTGGTTACATTTACCGCAGCCGCAACGCGACGCGCAGGTTGAAACCTGGCTTGCCAGCCTGAATCCGCTCAACCAGGCGTTGTCGCTGGTGCTGGATTTAATTCGTAACTCGGCGCCGTTTCGTAAACAAACCAGCCTGAATGGTTTTTACCAGGATAACGGCGAAGATGCCGATTTGCTGCGCTTGCAGCTGCCGCTGGATTCGCAGCTTTATCCGCAAATTTCTGGTCATAAGAGCCGTTTTGCCATTCGTTTTATGCCGCTGGATAGCGAGAATGGCCAGGTGCCTGAGCGTCTCGATTTTGATCTGGCGTGCTGTTAAGGAGTCAACATGTCTGAACAAACCATCGTCAACTGCCCAACCTGCGGTAAACCCGTAGTGTGGGCTGAAGTCAGTCCGTTTCGCCCATTCTGCAGCAAACGCTGCCAGTTAATCGATCTGGGAGAGTGGGCCGCAGAAGAGAAACGTATCCCAAGCTCTGGCGATCTGTCGGAAAGCGACGACTGGAGTGAAGAGCAGAAATAACTCTGCCAAAACGGGAGAAGGCAACGCCGCATCCGGCGTTGTATGTTGTTTTGCCTGATGGCGCTGCGCTTATCAGGCCTACGAACACCCTTAGCCCGCAATCAGCTTTTCAATTACCGGGGCATTCGCGGGCGGGAAGTCCTCCACATTCAGAGCATCTTGCACAATCCACTGCGCCGGTTGTCCCTCTTTGCCCCACGGTTCGCCTTCCCAGCTCTCAACCAGCCAGAACCATAGAGTGATGTGCCGGTCCGGAAACTGATACTCCAGCTTTTCGAACAGTGAATTCTGAGTCGGTGTGATCCCGACTTCTTCCTGTAGTTCGCGAATCAGCGCCTGCTCTGGCGTTTCACCCGCTTCAATTTTCCCGCCGGGGAATTCCAGCTTATTTGCCATATGGGCATCCGCCGCACGCTGGGTGATAAAAATTTCATTGTGCTGGTTACGAATAATCCCGACGGCGATCTGTAGTATTTTCATTTTCATCGTCCATAAAAAAGGCGCAGAAGTCTGCGCCTTTTCAATAAGTTATTTTCTTAGCTCAGACGGCCATGACACTGTTTGTATTTCTTGCCGGAACCGCAAGGGCACGGATCGTTACGACCCACTTTACGATCGCCGGTTTGTGCTGCCAGCTCTTCTGCTGCGGCGGAATCGTCACCTTTATGGCTCAACTGCTGCATCTGCGCTAAACGCTCAGCTTCTTCACGACGCTGCTGCTCCATCGCTTCTACTTCTTCTGGCATACGTACCTGAACTTTGCTCAGGGTACTGATCACTTCATACTTCAGTGATTCCAGCATTGATGCAAACATAGAGAAGGATTCGCGCTTATATTCCTGCTTCGGATCTTTTTGCGCATAACCACGCAGATGGATACCCTGACGCAGGTAATCCATTGCCGCAAGGTGCTCTTTCCACAGCGAGTCGAGCGTTTGCAGCATCACGCCTTTTTCGAAGTGACGCATCATCTCTGCGCCCACAACTTCTTCTTTGCGCTGATAAACTTCTACCGCGTTTGCCAGAATACGTTCGCGCAGCGTTTCTTCGTGCAGCTCAGGTTCTTTATCCAGCCACTCTGAAATCGGCATATCCAGATCGAAGTCGTTTTTCAGGCGCTCCTGCAGACCCGGAATATCCCACATTTCTTCCAGAGACTGCGGCGGAATATAGGCATCAATCGTCGCTTTGAAGACGTCTTCGCGGATACTGTTAATGGTTTCGCTAACGTCAGAGACGTCCAGCAGTTCGTTACGCTGGGTGTAGATTGCACGGCGCTGGTCGTTTGCAACGTCATCATATTCCAGCAGTTGCTTACGAATATCGAAGTTGCGGCTTTCCACTTTACGCTGCGCGTTTGCAATCGCTTTCGTCACCCATGGGTGTTCAATCGCTTCACCCGGCTTCATACCCAGTTTACGCATCATGCCGGACACGCGGTCAGAGGCAAAAATACGCATCAGCGCATCTTCCATCGACAGGTAGAAACGAGACGAACCCGCATCCCCCTGACGACCGGAACGGCCGCGCAGCTGGTTATCGATACGACGAGATTCATGGCGCTCAGTACCGATAATATGTAAACCACCGGCCGCTAACACCGCGTCATGACGAACCTGCCAGTCAGCTTTGATCTGGGCAATCTGTTCCGGAGTTGGGTCTTCCAGCTCGGCAACTTCCGCCTGCCAGCTACCACCCAACACGATATCGGTACCACGACCCGCCATGTTTGTCGCAATAGTTACGGCTGACGGATAACCCGCCTGAGCAACGATATCCGCTTCGCTGGCGTGGAACTTGGCGTTCAGTACGTTGTGCTTGATCCCCGCTTTGGTCAGCTCGTTAGAGACCACTTCCGATTTTTCAATGGAGATAGTACCCACCAGCACCGGCTGGCCATTTGCGGTACGCTCTTTAATATCTTCAATAATCGCCTGAATTTTTTCCGCTTCGGTCATGTACACCAGATCCGGTAAATCCTTACGGATCATCGGACGGTTGGTCGGAACGACCACGGTATCCAGTTTGTAGATGGAGCTGAATTCAAACGCTTCAGTGTCTGCAGTACCGGTCATACCGGCCAGTTTTTCGTACAAACGGAAGTAGTTCTGGAAGGTAATGGATGCCAGCGTCTGGTTTTCGTTCTGGATCTCCACGCCTTCTTTCGCTTCAACAGCCTGGTGCAGGCCATCGGACCAGCGACGCCCCTGCATCGTACGACCAGTGTGTTCGTCGACGATGATAACTTCGCCGTCTTTCACGATGTAGTCGACGTCACGGGTAAACAGCACGTGCGCGCGCAGTGCGGCAGTCACGTGGTGCATCAGCATAATGTTGCCCGGAGAGTACAGCGACTCGCCCTCATCCATAATGCCTTCGTTCACCAGCAGTTCTTCAATCAGCACCAGACCACGTTCGGTCAGGTTAACCTGGCGCGCTTTCTCATCAACGGAGAAGTGGCCTTCACCCTGGAACGTGTCGGAATCTTCCTTCTCCTGACGGATCAGGTGCGGAATGATTTTGTTCACTTTTTTATACATTTCCGAGCTATCTTCAGCCGGACCGGAAATGATCAGCGGCGTACGCGCTTCATCGATCAAGATGGAGTCGACTTCATCGACCAACGCATAGTGCAGTTTACGCTGAACGCGCTCTTCCGGGCTAAACGCCATGTTGTCACGCAGGTAGTCAAAACCGTATTCGTTGTTGGTACCGTAAGTAATATCAGCGTTGTAGGCTTCACGCTTGGCTGGTGCTGGCAGGCCAGACATGTTGATACCAACGGTCATGCCGAGGAATTCAAACAGTGGGCGGTTATTTTCAGCGTCACGCTGAGCCAGGTAGTCGTTCACGGTAACCACGTGTACGCCTTTGCCACTTAACGCGTTCAGGTACGCCGGCAGCGTTGCGGTCAGGGTTTTACCTTCACCTGTACGCATTTCCGCGATGCAACGGTCGTTCAGGACCATACCGCCCAGCAGCTGAACATCGAAGTGGCGCATGCCGAACACACGCTTACTCGCTTCGCGGACCACCGCGAACGCTTCCGGGATCAGGCTCTCAACGCTGGCGCCTTTTTCCAGACGGGCGCGGAATTCAGCGGTCTTCGCTTTCAGCTCATCATCGGAGAGTTTTTCCATCTCCGGTTCCATTGCGTTGATGACATTGACCACTTTACGCATACGACGCAGCGTACGTTCGTTACGGCTACCGAATACTTTTGTTAATAATTTGATTAGCATAATAAAATCTCAAACGCCCCGCGGTGCGGAGTCAAAAATTATAAGTTGGAAGGTTCTTTTTTAGCTGAGGCGTTGAGGGCCAGCGCGGATACCCTGCAGCTGGCTGATCCAGACCGGAACGCTAAACGCGGCCTGAGAGGTAAAGTGTGCGTATGTCACGCGACTTACTGTCGCGGGCGGAGTGCCTTCTTGCGTCAGCATCGCGCTGAGCGTATTCAGTAACGCAAGATGGTGCGCCTGGATTGGCAACGGCTCTTCGGCAACGGGCAGCGCCTGAGGAGCCATGGCAAAAGAAAGATGGCGAATGACCGTACGAATAGCATGCTGATGCCAGTAGTCGACGGTAAAATTCGGGCGGCGGTTGGTCGCTTCCAGCAAAGCAAGCTGGTTAAAGTTAACTTTAGCGCCTTGATCGTGATTGCTGGCGGTCGCCTTCGCGGGGGTATTAGGTTCAGCAGCATTACCGAGCGCGGGCAGGCCAAAACTAGCCGCGACCATCCCCAACAGGAGATGCGGCCAGAAGTACCGTCTGCCTAACTGTCGCCAGCGCGTCAGTATTCCACTCACGTTATTGCCACCTGATATACCCTGCGTTTGGGGTTACATATGCAAAACCATTTTTTGCGCACAAATATTACCATTAATGCGTTCGCACCACAGCAGTAATGACGCAAGTCGCGGGTAAATATGCTTAAGAAAGCAGCGATCGAACGCTATTTTACTCTGCCGGTGGGGAGAAAGTCGCTTCAGGGAAGGTGGTTTGCAATCGGAAAATAAAAAAACGACTGGTTCACCTGGCCGGAGAGAGTGCCAGATTAACCAGTCGAATTTATGCGACAGCGTATGTCGTTATGCCAGTACGGTCGAAGGTGCTTTGAACGCCAACGGCAGTTCTGCATCGTCCTGGAAGGTCACATATTCCCAGGCTTCCTGTTTCGCCAGGACCGCCTGCAACAGTTTGTTATTCAATGCATGACCGGATTTATACGCGGTGAATGCACCAATAATGTTGTGACCACACATGAACAAGTCACCAATCGCGTCGAGCATTTTGTGACGAACGAATTCGTCTTCAAAACGCAGGCCGTCTTCGTTCAATACGCGATAATCGTCAACAACGATGGCACAATCGAAGCTGCCGCCCAGGCACAGGCCGCGGGACTGCAGATATTCGATATCACGCATGAAGCCGAAAGTACGCGCGCGGCTGATCTGGCGCATGAACGCATCCGCAGAAAAGTTCATCGCGTAGCGCTGCGTGCTGGAGTCGATTGCCGGATGGTTAAAGTCGATGGTGAAATCCAACGTAAAACCATTATACGGCTTAAACTCAGCCCACTTATCGCCATCTTCGACACGAACGGTCTCTTTGATGCGAACAAATTTTTTGGCGCTGCTCAGTTCTTCAATACCTGCATCAAGCAGCAGATAAACGAACGGAGCGGCACTGCCATCCATGATCGGGATTTCCGGGGCGTTAACTTCAATAACGATGTTATCGATACCTAAGCCCGCCAGAGCAGCGTTAAGGTGCTCAACGGTTGAAATCCGTACATCATGCTCATTGACCAGACACGTACAGAGCATGGTATCACGCACAGATTTGGCATCGGCCGGGAAATCTACCGGAGGATTCAAGTCGGTGCGACGATAGATGACCCCGGTGTTGGCCGGCGCAGGGCGTAATGTCAGGGTGACTTTTTTGCCGGTATGCAAACCGACGCCAGTCGCCTGAACGATACGTTTAAGAGTCCTTTGTTTGATCATCGTATAATCTCGCCAAATTACCTATCCAACCGAAGTGTACTATACATTCGGTGGGCCAGTTTAGCACAAAGAGCCACAATTCCCAAATTCCAGCTAATTCTTAATCAGCTTGCTTACGCAGGAACGCAGGGATATCCAGATAATCCGGCTCTTTAGTGGTTTGCGGCGTATTGTCGTTCACCACTTTCGCAACCGGTTTTTGCTCTTGCGTCAACGGCGCCATACCGTGTTGCTGGTAACGATCCATTACCGGTTGCTGAACCTGCTTGTTGGTTACCAGAGTGATTTCAGGACGCTTGTCCATACCAATTCCAGTGGCAACAACGGTCACGCGCAGTTCGTCGTTCATATCCGGGTCCAGAGAGGTACCGATAACCACGGTCGCGTTATCCGATGCAAAGGCACGGATGGTGTTACCGACGGTTTCGAACTCATCCAGACGCAGGTCGAAGCCCGCAGTAATGTTGACCAACACGCCGCGCGCGCCGGACAGATCGATATCTTCCAGCAGCGGGGAAGAGATTGCCATTTCAGCCGCTTCTTCCGCACGGTCTTCACCGCTTGCCACGCCGGAGCCCATCATCGCGTAGCCCATTTCGGACATCACGGTGCGCACGTCTGCAAAGTCGACGTTCATCAGGCCCGGACGCGTAATCAGTTCAGCGATACCCTGGACTGCACCTTTCAGCACATCGTTCGCTGCGCCAAACGCATCCAGCAGGGAGATACCACGGCCCAGCACTTTCAGCAGTTTGTCGTTCGGGATAGTGATCAGAGAGTCCACGTGTTTGGACAGCTCGGTGATACCCTGCTCAGCGAATGCCATACGCTTCTTGCCTTCAAAGTTGAAAGGCTTAGTCACGACAGCAACGGTCAGGATACCTAAATCTTTTGCTACTTCAGCAACCACTGGCGCTGCACCGGTTCCGGTACCGCCGCCCATACCTGCTGCAATAAACACCATGTCTGCGCCGTCAAGCGCTGCACGCAGAGCTTCACGATCTTCGTCTGCCGCATTACGACCGACTTCCGGGTTTGCACCCGCGCCCAGACCTTTGGTGATGCCGCTACCAATCTGAATGGTCTGTCCAACCGCCGTTTTACGCAACGCCTGAGCGTCGGTATTCACCGCAAAGAATTCAACACCTTCGATGCGCTCGCGCACCATGTGTTCAACGGCATTACCGCCGCCGCCGCCGACGCCGATGACTTTAATCACCGCGTCATTGGTTAGTTCCATAGGTTCAAACATAGTTTCTCTCTCCGTTGTGCCTGTCGCCTGAGACCTTTAATGTGCGTCGGTCTCTTTAAAAATTAAAACTCTTTTCGCAGCCAGCTATTGAGTCGTTTAATCCACGAGCCAACTGACGCCGTTACGCGTTTTTCAACTTCAGCCTCACCACTTAAATGGGATTCTTTCCCGTAGTGAAGCAGCCCCACCGCCGTGGAATAGTACGGCTCCTGGGCATAATCCGTCAGACCGGTAATATTCAGCGGTGCGCCAATACGGACTTGCGTATGGAACACGCGCTGTGCGCAGGCCGCAAGACCTTCAATTTGCGCTGCGCCACCGGTTAACACAATCCCCGCCGCCAGATGATGTTTCACACCCTGCTGGCGAAGCTGTTCTTGTAATTGCAAAATTTCTTCGTTGACCAGGTTGAGCAGCTCGGTATAACGCGGCTCAATGACCTCTGCCAAAGTCTGACGCTGCAGGCTACGTGGCGGACGGCCGCCCACGCTTGGCACCTCAACGCTCTCGTCTTTACCGACGATGGAGCCCAGCGCGCAGCCATGACGAACTTTGATGGCTTCGGCATCGCTCGGCGGCGTACCGAAGGCATACGCGATATCGCTGGTCACCACATTCCCTGCATAAGGGATCACTTTGGTATGGCGCAACGCCCCGCCAGTATAAACGGCGATGTCCATTGTACCACCACCAATATCTACCACGCAGACACCCAGTTCACGTTCATCTTCCGTCAACACGGAATAACTGGCTGCCAGTCCGGCGAAAATCAGTTGGTCAACTTTCAGACCACAACGTTCAACGGCTTTGACAATATTCTTCGCCATGTCGTTATGGCAGGTAATAAGATGCACTTTTGCCTGCATGCGTACGCCGGAAAGACCGACCGGATTTTTAATACCTTCCTGGTAGTCAATGGCGTATTCCTGCGGAATAACGTGCAGAACACGATGTTCATCGCGCACGCGTACGGATTTTGCCGTATGTACGACGTTTTCCACATCTTCCTGTGTCACTTCCTCTTCGGAAATGGGCACCATACCAATTTCATTCTGACAGCTAATATGTTTGCCGGAAAGCGCCAGATATACCGAGGATATCTGGCAATCTGCCATCAGCTCAGCCTGGTCAATGGCGCGCTGTACGCATTTCACCACTGACTCAAGGTCATTCACCCCGCCTTTATCCATACCTCGCGATGGGCAACTGCCCACGCCAATGATATTGACCATACCGTCGGGCAGAACTTCCCCTACTAAAGCGGCTACCTTCGCGGTGCCAATCTCCAGTCCAACTACCAGTTTTCTGTCCGTCGCCTTGATCATTGTTGTTCTGCCTGTGCCTGATTCTGTTGCTGATTAGATTCCTCAGGAGGCAAGGGAACCCAGCCTACTGCCGCTCCTGAGTCATAACGCAAATCAACGTAGCTAATCCGTTTGCCATCGGTTTGCGCCTGCTGCTGTAAAACCGGGTAGAGTTCCACAAAGCGAGCCAAACGTTTTATCGTATCGCCCCTGCCCAGATTGAGCTTAATATCGTTATTCAGCGTCAACTGCCAGGAACGACGCGCGGTCATCGCCGCTTCCTTCAGGGTGAATCTATCCTTAGCCAGCACCTGCCCCATATCGCGGAACCCTTGCAGCACTTCACTTGCGCTGCCTTCCGGTCCGTACAACATGGGTAATACCTGCTTATTGGCCCGACCGGTTGGGACGCTGAACGTATTGCCTTCGGCATCCACCATATGCTGGTCATTCCAACGCGCAATTGGCACATATTCAACCAGATGAATCTTCAATTCATCAGGCCATTGCTTTCTGACGCTCGCCTGTTTAATCCACGGGAGGCGTTCAATCTGACTCTGGATGATGTTTACATCCTGCGTCATAAAGGTTCCCGGCGCGCCCAGCGCCAGAATGGACTGACGGATATCATCATTGCGCGTGTAATGCCGTTCGCCGGTTAACACCAGTTTTGACAACGGCAAACGCTGCGCATCTTCCATCCATCCCAACACTACCCAGCCGCTGACAAACACGGTGCACAGCACTGTCAGCAGGAACAGTATTCCTGCAAGACGCGTTCCATTATTGCGGCGTGAGGAGTTTACTTCTTCTTCATCACCGTTTCGCGTGTTCAGCGCAGCCTGCGACATATCAGTCCGCCAACTCCAGAATTCTTACCACCAACTGCGAGAAGCTCAGACCCGCCTGACGCGCCGCCATCGGCACCAGGCTGTGGCTGGTCATACCCGGAGAGGTATTGGCTTCCAGCAGATAAAACTGGCCATCGCTGTCCAGCATGACGTCAATGCGCCCCCAACCTTTACAGCCCAGGGCGGTCCACGCTTTCAGGACTAAATCCTGTAATCTGGCCTCTTGCTCGACTTCCAGACCTGCAGGGCAGAAATATTGTGTCTCATCAGAGAGATACTTCGCCTCATAATCATAGAAGGTTCCCGCGGGTTGGATACGTATTGACGGTAAAATTTCTTCGCCGAGTATCGCAACGGTAAATTCCGGGCCACTGAGCCATTTTTCAATCAGTACTTCTTCATCATGCTGAAAAGCCAATGCTAATGCACCCTGCAAAGCATTTTCTTCTTCAACTTTTGACATCCCTACGCTGGAGCCTTCACGGCTTGGCTTCACAATCAGCGGCAAACCTAACGCAGAGATTTTTGCAACCATCTCATTGCTAAGACCTTTTTCGAACTCAGCGCGGGTCAACGCAACCCATGGCGCGACGGGTAAACCTGCGCCCTGCCACAGCAGCTTGCTGCGCAGTTTGTCCATTGAGATCGCGGAAGCCATGACGCCGCTGCCGGTATACGGCAGGCCGATCTGCTCCAGCATGCCCTGCAACGTGCCATCTTCCCCGCCACGACCATGCAACGCAATAAACACCTTCTGAAAACCCATAGATTTCAGAAGAGTGACATCAACCTCTTTCGGGTCAACCGGATGGGCATCGACACCACCTTCGCGTAACCCTGCCAATACGGCCGCGCCGGAATTCAGCGACACTTCTCGCTCTGCGGAGGTACCTCCTGACAGGACCGCGATTTTATCAGCCATGTTGTTCTTCCTCCGGATTTTGCGGCTTCAGTTTGATTTCAGCTAAGGAACGCGCAATTTTGCCGATATTTCCAGCGCCTTGCACCAAAATCAGATCGTTGCCGGTTAATACCGGTGCCAACATTTCTGCCACCAGGGCCGGATCGGATACCAGAATAGGATCGATCTTACCGCGACCACGAATAGTACGGCACAGCGAGCGGCTGTCAGCGCCCGGAATGGCGGCTTCGCCCGCGGCGTATACATCCAGCATCAACAGCGTATCAACCTGAGTCAGCACGTTGGCAAAGTCGTCATACAAATCGCGAGTGCGCGTATACCGATGCGGCTGGAACAGCATCACCAGATTTTTGTCCGGCCAGCCTGCGCGTGCAGCTTTAATTGTGGCGTCCACTTCCGTTGGGTGATGGCCGTAATCATCAACCAGCATCGCGGTCCCGGCTTTACCGTTAACCGGCTCAAGTGGGAATTCGCCGAGGAAGTCAAAACGACGTCCGGTACCCTGGAAACTTTCCAGCGCGCGCAGGATCGCGTCGTCTTCAATACCTTCTTCCGTTGCGACAGCCACCGCAGCCGCGGCGTTCAGCGCATTGTGGCGGCCCGGCGCGTTTAACGTCACGCGTAGATCGGCCATCCCCTGACGCACCAGCGTGAAGTGCCCCTGCGGGCCGATCTGCTGGTAATCCTCAACGCGCACATCGGCATCATCACTGAAACCATAGGTTGTGGTTTGGCGGCCAACTCGCGGTAACAGTTCGCGGATCACCGGATCGTCAACGCACATCACCGCACGACCATAAAACGGCAAGTTATGCAGGAAATTAATAAACGTCTGCTTTAAATTTTCGAAGTCGCCATGGTAGGTATCCATATGGTCGGCTTCGATATTGGTGACAATCGCCACCATCGGCTGCAAATGCAGGAACGACGCGTCGCTCTCGTCCGCTTCGGCAATCAAATAACGGCTATGACCCAGGCGCGCATGGACGCCAGCAGCCTTCACCAGACCACCGTTAACAAAAGTCGGATCCAGCCCCGCTTCCGCGTAAATACTGGAGACCATCGCTGTGGTCGTGGTTTTACCGTGCGTCCCGGCAATGGCGATGCCGTGACGAAAACGCATTAACTCCGCCAGCATCTCAGCACGGCGGATCACTGGAATACGCGCTTCATGCGCCGCAACAATTTCCGGGTTATCCGCAGAAATAGCGCTGGAGACCACCACCACGCTCGCATCGCGCACGTTTTCAGGGCGATGGTTGAAGAAAATCGTGGCGCCGAGATTCGTCAACTGCTGCGTCACCGGATTTGGCGCTAAGTCAGAACCGCTGATCTGATAACCTTCATTGGCCAAAACTTCGGCAATACCGCCCATACCAGCACCACCGATGCCGACAAAGTGAATGTGCCGAACGCGACGCATTTCGGGCACGATGGAACGCAGTTTTGCCAGTTGTTGTGTATTCATTCTTTAGCCATTAACTTCTTAGTTCATGCGATGCAAAAGGCATCACCACAATTACGCCCGGGCAGCCCGGCTCACTTCATTTGCAACGCGTTCGGTGGCATCCGGTATGGATGCGGCGCGCGCACGTTCTGCCATGGTTAATAAAGTTTCTCGCGACCACCCGGCAAGGGTGCTGGCGACGGCGTCCACAGTAAACTGTGGTTGCTCTAAAATTTTGGCGGCGCCCGCTTTTTCCAGCGGCAACGCATTCCAGTACTGCTGTCTGTCTTTGTGCTGGAACGGCACAAACAGCGCAGGCAAGCCTGCGGCGGCAATCTCACTCACCGTCAGCGCGCCGGAACGGCACACGACAACATCCGCCCACGCATAAGCGGCGGCCATATCATCAATAAACTCAGTGACCTTATGCTGCGGTTGTCCCGCCTCGGCATAAGCGTGTTCAACGGTCTGCTGCGCGCCCTTACCGCTCTGGTGCCAGATAGTCACCGCCTCGCCAAGCTTTGCGGCAACCTGCGGCATCGTCTGGTTGAGGACGCGTGCGCCCTGAGAACCACCAACCACCAGCACACGAACCGGGCCTTCACGTCCAGCCAGACGCGCTTCGGGTAATGGCAGTGCCAGCACGTCCGTGCGTACTGGGTTCCCGACCACGTCCGCATTCGGGAAAGCGCCAGGGAAAGCCTGCATAACCTTCGTTGCAATCTTTGCCAGCCATTTATTGGTTAATCCCGCAATGCCGTTCTGTTCATGCAGTACGACCGGAATACCTAATGACCATGCAGCTAAACCTCCAGGACCTGACACGTAGCCGCCCATACCGAGCACCACATCAGGCTTGAATTGCTTCATGATGGCGCGCGCCTGACGCCAGGCGTTAAAAATACGCACGGGTGCGGCAAGTAGTGCGTTAACGCCTTTGCCACGCAGACCGGAGATGCGAATAAAGTCAATTTCAATGCCATGCTTCGGCACTAAATCCGCTTCCATACGATCGGCGGTGCCCAGCCAACGAACCTGCCAGCCCTGGGCCATTAAATGGTGCGCGACCGCCAGCCCCGGGAACACATGCCCGCCGGTACCGCCTGCCATCACCATTAACCGCTTCGGTTGACCACTCATCGTGCACCTCGTGTAAACGCCTGGGCTTTTTCCAGACGCGTTTCATAATCAATACGTAACAAAAACATGATGGCCGTCGACATAATCAACAAACTGGAACCACCATAACTGATCAGCGGCAACGTCAGACCTTTGGTTGGCAGCATACCTGCCGCCGCGCCGACGTTTACCAGCGCCTGGAAGCTAAACCAGATCCCGATGGAACAGGCTAAAAAGCCTGAAAAACGGTGGTCAATTTCCAGCGCTTTACGGCCAATCGACATCGCGCGAAAAGCGACGAAGAATACCATTAAAAGTGCCAATACCACACCGATATAACCCAGCTCTTCCCCAATGATGGCGAAGATGAAGTCGGTGTGCGCTTCCGGCAAATACTCCAGCTTTTGGACTGAGTTGCCTAACCCCTGCCCCCAAACCTCACCGCGGCCAAAAGCCATTAGCGATTGCGTCAGCTGGTATCCGCTGCCGAACGGATCTTCCCATGGATTCCAGAAAGAAGTTACGCGGCGAATACGATACGGTTCGGCAAGGATCAGCAGCACGACCGCCGATATCCCCATGCCGATAATCGCAATGAACTGCCATAATTTAGCGCCGGCAAGAAACAGCATCGCCAGCGTGGTGACAAACAGCACCACCACCGTACCGAGGTCAGGCTGCGCCAGCAGCAGCACAGCTAGCACCAGGATCACGCCCATCGGTTTCAGGAAGCCGCGCAGGTTGTTTCGCACTTCATCCACCTTGCGTACCAGGTAGTTGGCGAGATAACAGAACAGCGACAGCTTGGTAAATTCCGCAGGCTGAATACGCAGCGGCCCCAGAGCAATCCAGCGCGACGCCCCGTTAACGGAGCTCCCCACCACCAGCACGATCAACAGCATGATGATCGAGGCGATGAGCATCGTCGTACTGTATTTTTGCCAGAACTCCATCGGCAGACGCAGCGTGACCATCGCCAGACAGAACGCCAGGAAGATGTACAGCGCGTCACGTTTGGCAAACAGGAAGGGGTCGCCCGCCAGACGTTGTCCTACCGGCATCGATGCCGATGTCACCATGATGAAACCAATTGCCGCCAGACCAAAGGTCAGCCACAGCAGCATGCGGTCATACATGATTAGGCTGTCCGCGTCTTTATCGCGCGAAGCCATCACCCAGCCTTTAAGTGCCGCGAAGATCCACGCCAGGATACCCAGTCCCGGTAAGCGAGGCATTCTCAGACGAGGGAGAGATAAACGCATCAACCCAACTCCTTCGCCAGGCGCGTAAAGACGTCACCGCGTTGCTCAAAATTCTTGAACTGATCGAGGCTGGCACAGGCGGGCGACAGCAGCACCATATCACCGGGCTTCACGCGCGGCGCGAGCAGACGCATTGCCTGCTCCATGGTTTCAGTTTGTTCCGCAACCTCAGGTCGCAGCGCGGCAAGCTGCGCGCCATCGCGGCCAAAGCAGTACAGACGAATGTTGTCGCCGTTCAGATAACGTTGCAGCGGCATAAAGTCAGCGGATTTCCCGTCGCCGCCCAACAACAGGTGCAGCGTACCGTCAACGTGCAGGCCATTCAGCGCCGCTTCGGTACTGCCGACATTGGTCGCTTTTGAATCGTTGATCCAACGCACACCATTATGATTCAGTACCAGTTGGAAACGATGCGCCAGTCCGGTAAAGGTGGTCAGCGCTTTCAGGCTTGACGCCCGCGGCAGACCCGCAGCATCAGCCAGCGCCAGCGCTGCCAGAGCGTTGGTATAGTTATGCTGGCCGGTAAGCGTCATCTCTTTCACGTTGAGAACTTTTTCACCCTTCACCCGCAGCCAGGTTTCGCCCTGCTGACGATTAAGATGATAGTCACCCATGTTGACGCCAAAGCTCACGCAACGCTCATCGGCACCACGAACCGGCATGGTCAGCGCATCATCCGCATTGACCACGCAGACTTTCGCATTCTCATAAACGCGCAGTTTGGCCGCACGATACTGCTGCAAGCCAAACGGATACCTGTCCATATGATCTTCGGTGACGTTCAAAATAGTGGCGGCTACGGCCTGTAAGCTGGAGGTTGTTTCCAGTTGGAAGCTCGACAGTTCCAGAACATACAGCTCACGCTCATCATCCAGCAGCATCAGCACGGGCAGGCCAATGTTACCGCCCACCCCCACGTTCACACCGGCCGCTTTCGCCATTTCGCCAACCAACGTCGTAACGGTGCTTTTACCGTTAGAACCGGTGATCGCAACGATCGGCGCCTGCGCTTCGCGACAGAACAGCTCGATGTCACCGACAATTTCAATCCCCGCATCGGCGGCAGCGCTCAGCGAAGGGTGCGCCAGGGCAATACCAGGGCTGGCGACGATAAGATCGGCGTCCAGCAGCCAGTCATCATTCAGACTGCCAACATGACGCTCAACCGCTTCCGGTAATTTATCCAGGCCCGGCGGCGTCGCGCGGGTATCCATCACGCGCGGCGTTACGCCACGCGCCAGGAAGAAATCCACGCAGGACAGTCCGGTCAAACCCAGACCGATAATGACGACTTTTTTACCCTGGTAATCAGCCATGATTAACGTACCTTCAGCGTTGCCAGGCCAATCAGCACCAGCATCAGCGAAATAATCCAGAAGCGCACAATCACGCGCGGTTCCGGCCAGCCTTTCAGTTCATAGTGATGGTGGATCGGCGCCATACGGAAGATGCGCTGTCCGCGCAACTTAAAGGAACCGACCTGCAGAATGACCGACAGCGTTTCTACGACAAATACGCCGCCCATGATCACCAGCAGGAACTCCTGACGCAGCAGCACAGCAATAATGCCCAGTGCGCCGCCCAGCGCCAACGATCCGACGTCGCCCATGAAGACCTGCGCCGGATAGGTGTTAAACCACAGGAAGCCTAACCCTGCACCGACAATCGCCGTACAGACGATCACCAGTTCACCGGCATGGCGTAAATACGGAATGTGCAGATAGTTGGCAAAGTTCATGTTACCGGTCGCCCATGCCACCAGCGCAAAACCCGCAGCCACGAACACGGTCGGCATAATCGCCAGACCATCCAGACCATCGGTGAGGTTGACCGCGTTACCAGTACCCACAATCACAAAGTACGCCAGCAGGACGTAGAACAGTCCCAGTTGCGGCATCACGTCTTTGAAGAAGGGCACGACCAGTTCTGTCGCTGGGGTATCTTTGCCCGCGAGGTACAGCGCAAAGGCTACGCCCAGAGCAATCACCGACATCCAGAAATATTTCCAGCGCGCAATCAGGCCTTTGGTGTCTTTGCGTACCACTTTGCGGTAGTCATCGACAAAACCGATGATGCCGTAACCGACCAATACCACCAGCACGCACCAAACGTACGGGTTCGACGGGTATGCCCACAGCAGCACGGAGATAACAATCGCGGTGAGGATCATAATCCCGCCCATGGTCGGCGTACCGCGTTTACTGAAGTGTGATTCCGGACCGTCGTTACGTACGACCTGTCCAAAGGACATTTTTTGCAGGCGGGCGATCATGCGCGGGCCCATCCACAAAGAGATGAACAGCGCGGTCAGCAGGCTGACGATGGCGCGAAACGTCAGATAAGAAAAGACGTTAAAGCCGGAATAATATTTGACCAAATGTTCGGCCAGCCAAACTAACATGTCCCATTCTCCTGTAATGCGCGTACTACCTCTTCCATGGCGGCACTACGTGAACCCTTCACTAAAATCGTCATGATCTGATGTTCTGCAATCAGCGCCTTGAGATGCGCGACCAGCGCGGTTTTATCCGCAAAATGCTCGCCCACGCCGCTGGCGCCGCTAATTGCCTGACTCAGTTTCCCTGTACTCAGTACACGGTCGATGCCCGCGGTTTTCGCAGCAACACCTACCTGTACGTGACATGCTTCGCTTTCCGCGCCAAGCTCTGCCATATCGCCCACCACCAGCACGCGGTAGCCCGGCATTTCGGACAGCACCTGTACCGCTGCGGTCATCGAACCAACGTTAGCGTTGTAGGAGTCGTCCAACAGCAGCTGATTTTCTGCGAGTTGAATAGGGAACAGACGCCCCGGTACCGCTTGCAGATCCTTCAGGCCCGCTTTGATCGCCTCAGGCGTCGCGCCTACCGCCATAGAGAGCGCAGCCGCTGCCAGGGCGTTAGCTATGTTGTGACGACCCGGCAACGGCAGCAGAACATCAATGCTTCCGGTTGGCGTTTGCAATGAAAACTCCGTGCCGTGTGAAGTCACGTGAACGTTGGTCGCCGAAAAGTCGCTGTTGGCCGCATTCGGGGAGAAGCGCCAGACTTTGCGATCGCCAATGATGCTCTGCCAGTTCAGCCAGTCGTTGTTATCAGCATTCATGATGGCGATACCATTCGCCGACAGACCGCTAAAGATCTCACCTTTAGCCTTCGCAACGCCCGCCAGAGAGCCGAAACCTTCCAAATGCGCGGCGGCAAGATTGTTCACCAGCGCCGCTTCCGGGCGCGTCAGGCTAACGGTCCAGGCGATTTCGCCCTGATGATTGGCGCCGAGCTCAATCACGGCATAGTCGTAATCGTTATTTAAGCGCAACAGCGTCATCGGTACACCGATGTCGTTGTTCAGATTGCCTGCGGTATATAACGTTTTGCCGCACTGGCTGAGAATCGCGGCGGTCATCTCTTTAACAGACGTTTTGCCGGATGAGCCGGTCAGCGCGACAACGCGCGCCGGAACCTGGGCGCGAACCCACGCTGCCAGTTCGCCGAAAGCCAGACGGGTGTCTTTGACAATGACCTGTGGTAAATCAATATTGAGCGGACGGCTGACTAACAGCGCGCCTGCTCCCCCGTCTTTCGCCTTGTCGGCAAAATCGTGAGCATCAAAACGTTCGCCTTTCAGCGCCACAAACAGGCAGCCCGGCGTCACTTGACGCGTATCGGTTGTCACTGCATCGAGGGTCAGATCGGCCCCTTTTAGTTCGCCACGGAGGATTTCCGCCAGCTGGCTGAGCGTTACGCTAATCATGCGATCACCCCTAGCAGGCGCGCAGCCGTGACACGGTCAGAATAGTCGAGGCGCTGTGAGCCAACGATCTGGTAGTCTTCGTGACCTTTACCAGCCACCAGCACCACGTCGTTTTCTTTCGCCTGCATGATGGCGTTAGTCACTGCTTCTGCGCGACCCTCCATCACCCTCGCCTGTCCGGCATCCAGCATCCCCGCCAGAATGTCGTTGATGATGGCGCGCGGCTCTTCGGTACGTGGGTTGTCATCGGTCACCACGACAACATCAGCAAATTGTTCGGCAATCGCGCCCATCAGCGGACGTTTGCCTTTATCGCGATCGCCGCCGCAGCCAAAGACGCACCACAGTTTGCCAGTACAGTGCAGACGCGCCGCCTGCAGCGCTTTTTCCAGCGCATCCGGCGTATGAGCATAATCAACGACAACAGTGGTTTTACCCGGCGCGCTGAACACTTCCATGCGCCCGCAAACCGGCTGTAATTGCGCCGCCGTTTTCAGTAAATCGGCTAACGGATAACCCAGCGCCAGCAGCGTTGCCAGCGCCAGCAGCAGATTGCTGACGTTAAACGCCCCCATCAGGCGACTTTCTATTTCGCCCTCACCCCATGAAGAGGTAAAGCGAATCGTTGCCCCACTGTCGTGATACTTCACCTCAACCGCTTTTAACCAGCGACCATGACAGTTCGGGTTGATGTGGTCTTCCATCGAAACGGCCACCGCATCCGGGAGTTTAGCCAGCCAGCGACGGCCGACCTCATCATCCGCATTGACGATGGCCTGACCGCAATGGTGCGTGGAATACAGCAGCCATTTCGCAGCTTCGTAATGTTCCATGTCACCGTGGTAGTCGAGATGGTCACGGCTTAAGTTAGTAAATACCGATGCGGCAAACTTCAGCGCCGCAACGCGATGCTGAACCAGACCGTGGGAAGAAACTTCCATCGCGCCAACCGTTGCGCCCTGCGCAACCAGCCCCGCCAGCACATGCTGGACATCAACGGCTGAACCGGTGGTATTTTCCGTCGGGATCACTTTGCCCAACAGGCCATTGCCAACGGTTCCCATAACCGCGCTGGTTTCACCCAGCAGTTGGCTCCACTGCGCCAGCAATTGGGTCGTAGTAGTTTTACCGTTGGTCCCGGTCACGCCGACCAGACGCATTTTTTCAGAAGGCTCGTGGTAAAAACGGCCCGCCAGTGCAGATAAACGTTCGTTAAGCTGGCTGAGATAGATAACCGGAACGCCGTGCATTTCACGGATTTCACCGTCAGTCGCTTCATCTTTTGCTTCTGCAATAATGGCAGCCACACCTTGCGCTATCGCCTGCGGGATATACCGACGCCCGTCCGCCTGATGACCCAATACTGCTACAAAGAGATCGCCCGATGCAGCCACACGGCTGTCGAGCGTCATCTCCCGCAGTGCTCGCTCCGGTGCACCCGGCACCCATGGAGCAAGAAGGTCGCGCAAATTACGATCTGCCACCTGTTGCCTCGCCTTGATTATTCACAAATTCACTTTTATCGCTCGTTGCCAGCGCATCCGGCTCGATGTTCATGGTGCGCAATACGCCGCCCATGATGGCACCGAAGACCGGCGCGGAAACGGCGCCACCGTAGTATTTACCCGCCTGCGGATCGTTGATAACAACAACCAGCGCGAAGCGCGGCTGACTCGCAGGCGCAACGCCTGCGGTATAAGCAATGTATTTGTTGATGTAGCGACCATCCGGCCCTACTTTTTTCGCCGTACCGGTTTTGATAGCGATGCGATAGCCTTTAATCGCCGCCTTCACGCCGCCACCGGGCAGCGCCACGCTTTCCATCATGTGCACCACGGTACGAACGGTCGCTTCCGGGAAAATACGTTCGCCCGGTACAGGAGGGTCAACTTTGGTAATCGACAGCGGGCGATAAACGCCATAGCTGCCGATCGTTGCGTAGACTCGCGCTAACTGTAACGGGGTTACCATTAGCCCATAGCCGAAAGAGAAGGTGGCCCTCTCTATGTCAGACCACCGTTGTTTTTGAGGATATAAGCCACTGCGTTCTCCGACCAACCCCAAATTGGTCGCTTTTCCCAGCCCAAAACGTGAGTAAGTATCTACTAACGCTGAGGACGGCATCGCTAACGCCAGCTTAGAAACACCGACGTTACTCGACTTCTGCAAAACCCCGGTAAGGGTCAATTCGCTATAACGCGCCACGTCTTTGATTTCGTGGCCATTAATTCGGTAAGGAATCGTATTAAGTACGGTATTTTCGCGTACCACTCCACGCTGCAGCGCCGTCATTACCACCATTGGTTTGACGGTAGAACCCGGTTCAAACACGTCGGTAATGGTACGGTTACGCATGACATCTTTTTGCGTACCGGAGAGATTATTGGGGTTGTAGGACGGGCTGTTGGCCATCGCCAGCACTTCACCGGTGTTGACATCCACCAGCACGGCGCTGCCGGATTCCGCTTTGTTGAACGCGACGGCATTATTCAGTTCACGGTAGACCAGCGCCTGTAAACGCTCATCAATACTCAGCGCGAGGTTATGCGCCGCCTGGCTGTCAGTAGAGGAAATATCTTCAATTACGCGACCATAGCGGTCTTTACGCACGATACGTTCGCCCGGCTGTCCGGTGAGCCACTTATCGAAGCTCTTCTCAACGCCTTCAATCCCCTGGCTGTCAACGTTAGTAAAGCCAATGAGGTGAGCGGTCACTTCTCCGGAAGGATAGTAACGACGGGATTCTTCACGCAGGTGAATACCCGGCAGCTTGAGTTTTTTGATGTAGTCGGCCATGTCAGGGTTAACCTGACGCGCCAGATAGATAAAGCGTCCTTTCGGGTTGGCGTTAATGCGGGAAGCCAGCTGGTCGAGCGGTAGATTCAGCGCAGTCGACAGCGCTCTCCAGCGTTCACCAACGCTCACGCCGCCTGCGTCATGCACCTCTTTCGGGTCGGCCCAAATCGCTTTCACCGGAACGCTCACCGCCAGCGGACGACCGGAACGGTCGGTAATCATCCCGCGCGATGTGGAGACTTCCTGGACGCGCAGGGAACGCATGTCACCCTGACGCACCAGCATATCCGGCGCAATGATTTGCAGCCAGGCAACGCGCCCCAGCAGGAAACCTAATGCCAGCAAAATACAGCCGCACAGTAACGCAAAACGCCAACTGACAAAGTTGGCTTGTTCTTCCTGGCGTTTTGGTTTGTGCGTTTTTGCCGCTGCTTTCATGCGTCGCGTTTATCCTTATTTTTGTACTACGATATTTTCTTGTGAGGGATCAACATGCTGCATTTGCAGCTTTTCCGTTGCGATCCGTTCAACACGGCTATGGTCGCCGAGCGCGTTCTCCTCAAGGATCAAGTTGCGCCATTCGATATCCAGCGCATCTCGCTCCAGAACCAGTTGCTCACGCTGCGCGGTCAGTAACCGCGTATGGTGGGCTGTTGTCACGACGGTAACCGCCGTCAAAATAATGCAAATGAACAGGCAGAGTGGCAGCTTCCCATACCGCAAAAGATCGTCACCGATCACGCCAGGCAAGGCATGGCGCTCGTTGCTTCCTATCGATCCTTTAACTTTGCTGAGGGCTTCTGTCACTCTGCTGATCATGCGTTCGTCCTCTCTGCAATACGCAGAACTGAACTACGGGCACGAGGATTTTCAGCTACCTCTTCTTCACCCGGCATCATCTTGCCTAGTGCTCTTAACTCACGGCCGCCCAGCTTTTTGATCTGCGCTTCCGTCATCGGTATTCCAGCCGGAACCTGAGGACCACGGCTTTGTTCGCGCATAAAGCGTTTCACAATGCGGTCTTCAAGCGAATGGAAACTGATAATCGAAAGGCGACCACCTGGTGCCAGCACGCTGAGCGAGCTTTTTAGCGCCTGCTCTATCTCCTCCAGTTCACTGTTCACCCAGATGCGCACCGCCTGGAAGGTACGGGTCGCGGGATGTTTGAATTTGTCTTTCACCGGCATTGCCGCCGCAATCACTTCCGCCAGCTCTTTGGTGCGGGTCATCGGTTCGATGCGATTGCGCTCTACGATGGCGCGAGCAATGCGTTTACCAAAGCGCTCCTCGCCAAAGGTTTTAATCACCCAGGCAATGTCCGCTTCATCAGCGGTTTGCAGCCATTCGGCCGCGGACTGACCGCGTGTTGGATCCATACGCATATCCAACGGACCATCACGCATAAACGAAAAACCGCGCTCCGCGTCATCAAGCTGCGGTGAAGACACGCCAAGATCGAGGAGAATCCCGTCGATCTTACCGGTAAGCCCACGCTCGGCGACATAGTCAGCCAGCGCAGAGAAAGGTCCATGGACGATGGAGAAACGGGGATCGGTAATCGTCTGTGCAACGGCAATAGCCTGCGGATCGCGATCGATAGCCAGTAAACGTCCCTCTTCGCCAAGCTGGGAGAGGATCAGACGTGAATGACCACCGCGACCAAATGTCCCGTCTATGTAGATGCCGTCTGGACGAATATTCAGGCCGTTGACGGCCTCATCCAGCAACACCGTTGTATGTTTATAATTTTCCATCATTTTATAGAGACAAATCCTGCAATCGTTCCGACAGCGCGCCGGTAACAGACTGCTCAGCGTCGATATCTTCCTTGACCTGTTGATACCAGGTCGTTTCATCCCACAGCTCAAACTTATTGAACTGCCCAACCAGCATCACTTCTTTCGTTAGCCCCGCATGTTGCCGCAGAATGGGCGCTATCAATAATCGGCCAGCGCTATCCATCTGACATTCGCTGGCATGCCCCAACAACAGGCGCTGTACGCGACGCTCAACTGGATTCATGCTCGACAGACGCGATAACTTCTGCTCGATAATTTCCCATTCAGGCAGGGGGTACAGCAGCAGGCACGGGTGATGGATGTCAATGGTGCAAACCATTTGACCGGTAGCGCACTCGAGCAGTTGATCCCGATAACGGGTGGGCACCGATAAGCGCCCTTTACTGTCGAGATTAACTAACGTTGCTCCCCGGAACATGCCAGTCTCACCCCCGATTACCACTTTATCCCACAAAATCCCACTTAAAGGAGTTTACGGAGCGGAGGAAAACCTTGTCAAGCAAGTCACGGCGCTAAGCGGAGCAAAAAACACATTGTTTACGGCTAATATCAGCGTTGAACAAATTCCGTACAGCAAACGAAGCAAATTAACGTCATGAATATTTGTAAGAAAAAAATCCAACAACTCATGATTGTTTAAAACAACTGAATATCATCCAAAGAAAATATAAAGTGTCAGTTTGCGACGCGAGCGGCATTTTAGGACAATATGCAGCGAGATAACAGTACCAGTTAATCAGTCTGTATGCCGTGCAGGAGCGAGGTCAGCGTGAGGTTGTCGCCATAGGGCAGCAAAGTGTTTGTTAATTCGGCAAATCCCCACAAGCATGTAACAAAATAATACAACCGTAACGCATCTTTACGCTTCAATAACCCAAAAATGGCGAGTTGCATTTTTAATTCGGCATATTTCAAGAATCAATTTCAGATAATTCTAAAGAATATTCTTAATTATAATGAGGTTATTTCTGAGAATAGAATATTTGATGACGTCAGAGGCTTATGCCGTTGACGTCATCAAATGAGGCAACTTAGTTACGGCTCAGAATACCGCGACGGTACAGATTACGCCGTATACGCGTTAATCCTGGTTTGGGTTTACGCGGCTCATCCAGACTTGCCAGCACAATCTCCAGCACGCGTTCCGCTACATCACGATGGCGTTGAGCCACCGCAAGAACCGGACACTGCAGGAAGTCGAGCAGTTCGTGATCGCCAAAAGTCGCTATCGCCAAATCAGACGGCAACTGCCCATCGCGACGCAGGGTCACATCCATCACCCCCTGCAACAGAGCAAACGACGTGGTAAACAGCGCCTGAGGCATTGGATGCGTTTCCAGCCATTTATCAAACAGCTGCGCTGCCGCTTCGCGTTCATAGCTGTTGGCGTAGAGGAAATGCACCTCACGCGGATCATCTTTCCACGCGGTACGGAAGCCCTGCTCACGCAGGAAGCTGACAGATAATTCAGGGAGCGCGCCCAGATAAAGTACGGTTTCTGCAGGGAATTTACGTAACTCCTGCGCCAGCATTTCCGCATCATCCTGGTCCGCGCCCACGACGCTGGTGAAATGTTCGCGATCCAGCGCACGGTCCAGCGCCACAATCGGGAATGAACTGTTTGCCCAGCGCTGATAGAACGGATGTTCTGGCGGCAAGGAAGTCGACACAATGATGGCATCAACCTGGCGCTGTAAAAGATGCTCAATACAGCGCATTTCGTTATCTGGCTGATCTTCAGAGCAGGCAATCAACAGTTGATACCCGCGCTGACGCGCCTGGCGCTCCAGATAGTTTGCGATCCGGGTATAGCTTGTGTTTTCAAGATCCGGGATCACCAGCCCGATAGAACGTGTGCGTCCAGCACGCAGCCCGGCCGCCACGGCATTCGGGTGGTAATTATGCTCACGCACCACCGCCATGACTTTTTCAACCGTTTTGTCGCTTACGCGATATTGCTTTGCTTTGCCATTAATAACGTAGCTTGCAGTCGTTCGCGAAACGCCGGCCAACCGAGCGATTTCATCCAGTTTCACAATTGCCCCTTGCGTAAAATGTACAAACCATAACCTTTGTGATGGCATGGGTTAAGTTTCTTAACATCTAAGCGCAGAATAATGACTGCGGCAACCGCTTTTGTCTCTGGTTACTGCTGATTTCGCAAAAAAAAAAGCGCAACAGGAAGCATCAGCGAAAACGGGTACGTTACCTGTAGGCCGGATAAGGCGTTTACACCGCCATCCGGCATGACCTCCACGAGGATGCCTGATGACGCTGTGCTTGTCAGGCCTACAGTCGACTATTAGCGCATGATTTTATCGCCGCGAGAAAGCCCCACCACGCCGGAACGAGCTACCTCTACAATTTTGGCAACTTCCCGTAATGTTGCCAGGAACGCATCCAGCTTATCACTGGTGCCCGCCAACTGTACGGTGTAGATGGACGGCGTGACGTCGATGATTTGCCCGCGGAAAATCTCCGTGTTGCGTTTCACCTCTTCCCGACCATAGCCGCTGGCCTGAATTTTCACCAACATGATCTCGCGTTCAACATGGGCACCCTGCCCCAGTTCGCTCACGCGCAGAACATCCACCAGTTTGTGTAGCTGCTTTTCGATCTGCTCCAGGACTTTCTCATCCCCTACCGTCTGAATCGTCATCCGCGACAAGGTTGGATCGTCAGTGGGGGCGACGGTCAGGCTTTCAATATTGTATCCACGCTGGGCGAAAAGGCCTATCACACGCAACAAGGCACCCGACTCGTTTTCCAGCAATACCGATAATATCCGGCGCATAATCAGGTCCTCTCCGTTTTGCTTAACCACATTTCATCCATACCGCCCCCACGAATCTGCATCGGGTAGACATGCTCGCTGCCATCAACGGTGACATCGACAAACACCAGACGACGATTGCGCACATGCTCCAGCGCTTCACTCAGTTTGCTTTCCAGTTCTTCTGGATGGTTAATTTGGATACCAATATGCCCATAAGCCTCGGCAAGGCGCACAAAATCGGGCAGCGACTGCATATAAGATTGTGAGTGACGTCCGGAGTAGATCATGTCCTGCCACTGCTTGACCATGCCGAGATAACGGTTGTTCAGGTTGAGCACCAGTACCGGCAACTCATATTGCAGCGCCGTAGACAGTTCCTGGATGTTCATCTGAATACTGCCATCCCCGGTAACACACACTACCGTTTCATCCGGCAGCGCCATTTTCACGCCTAACGCCGCAGGTAATCCAAATCCCATGGTGCCGAGGCCGCCTGAGTTAATCCAACGGCGTGGTTTATCGAATGGGTAGTAGAGTGCGGCAAACATCTGATGCTGGCCAACGTCAGAGGTGACATACGCATCCCCTTTCGTCAGACGCCAGATGGTTTCAATCACCGCCTGTGGCTTAATGCTTTCACTTTGCGTGTCATATTTCAGGCACTGACGGGCGCGCCAGTGTTCAATCTGTTGCCACCAGTCACGGTTATCATCCAGCGGCTGCTGAGATTTCTCCTGATCCAGCAGTTCGAGCATCTGATCAAGTACCAGACGAGCATCGCCGACAATCGGAATATCCGCAGTGACGGTTTTCGAAATAGAGGTCGGATCGATGTCGATATGCAGCACGGTCGCATTTGGGCAATATTTTGCCAGGTTATTGGTCGTTCGATCATCAAAGCGCACGCCGACGGCGAAGATCACATCGGAATGATGCATGGTCATGTTTGCTTCGTAAGTTCCATGCATGCCCAGCATCCCAAGCGCCTGCCGATGTGTTGCCGGAAACGCGCCTAACCCCATCAGCGAGGAAACAACCGGCAGATTAAGTGCTTCAGCGATCTGGCCTAACTGCGCATGGCAGGCGGCATTAACGGCGCCACCACCCACGTACACAACCGGTTTTTTAGCCGCGACTAACGTCTGCAGAGCGCGTTTTATCTGCCCTTTATGTCCGGTCGTCGTCGGATTATACGAACGCATGCTCACCGACTCCGGCCAGCTATAAGGCAGTTTCTTAGCTGGATTCAGAATATCCTTCGGTAAGTCCACCACCACTGGCCCGGGACGACCGCTTGCCGCCAGCCAGAAGGCTTTTTTTAGCACCTGTGGGATGTCTTCCGTTTGTTTGACCAGGAAACTGTGCTTCACTACCGGGCGGGATATACCTACCATGTCGCACTCCTGGAAGGCATCGTAGCCAATCAGCGACGTTGCGACCTGTCCGGAGAGGATCACCAGCGGAATGGAATCCATGTAAGCCGTTGCGATTCCGGTAATCGCGTTGGTAGCGCCGGGTCCTGAAGTGACTAATACGACGCCCACCTTCCCCGTAGCGCGCGCAAGGCCATCAGCCATGTGTACCGCAGCCTGCTCATGGCGGACCAGCACATGATCAATACCACCGACTGTATGCAGCGCATCATAAATATCGAGGACGGCCCCCCCGGGATAACCGAATACCTGCTTTACACCCTGATCGATGAGCGATCGGACGACCATCTCGGCTCCAGACAACATCTCCATGGCTTGCCTCACTCTTATAATGAAAAACGGTTTAACAACACATTAACCGCTGACGATGACGCATGGCAATTGACTCCGCAGGGGTAGCCTCAGAGCAAATAAGAATAAAACGGAGGAAAGCGTCGATTTAATGGAGAATTAAACCAGGATAAGTAAATGATATGATAAATAATCGCTTAAAAAGGGGTACTTACAGCTATTACTCTATTTTTTTACACTTTTGGCTAAACCTGAAAAGTGGATTTCAGCATAAAATTTCATATACAAAGAAAAAAGCAGAACAAACAGGTTGCATTAACCGATTTGTTCTGCTGAATGCTATTGCTTACAGACGGAGACCAACAGCTCTTCCATCCATTGATGTCCTTTATCCCGGCCAGCAGCTTCATGCCAGGAAAGATAACATGTCCGACTATTCAATTTTAAAGGTAAAGGCAATATCTGAAGTTCTAACGAATCTGCGAACTCTTCTGCCAACCAACGTGGCGCAATCGAAACCAGATGCGTTTGCGATACAATATTAAGAACGCTAATTAATGCCATGCCCTGGTAAGCGACGCAAGATTGTTTATCCGGCGTGTCATACCACGGCTGACTGAAAGATGCGAAGCGGTCCAACGAAACCACCGCGTGCTGCTCATTATAAAGGTCGCTTTCCAATAATGGACCACTAATGCGCGGATGCTTTTTGCTCGCGACTAATACCATTTCATCATTGAATAACGGAATACTTGAGAATTCTGGACGGCGGAATTCTTCATAGCTAATAACAAACTCAGTTTCCTGGTAACGCAACTGATGCTCGGTATTTTGATTGAGTGAAGATTTAAATACGACATTAATGTTTGGCGCGACTTGTTCAACCCGATTATAAATCAATGATGTCAGGATATTATCTAATGGGCTGCATACGCAAAGATTGAATACACGTTCGCTGCTGGTTGGCTCAAAACCCGATCCAGGCAGCTCGTTTTGCACTAATTGCAATGCCTGACGAATGGAACCAAATAGCTGGAAAGCTCTTGCTGTCGGCTGGATCCCACGGCCGTAACGAACAAAAAGCTCATCATTAAACATGACCTTCAGGCGCGCTACCGCATTACTGACTGCTGGTTGCGACATTCCTAAGGTATGCGCTGCGCGGGTAATATTCTGTTCCTGCATCACCGCATCAAAAACAGTTAAAAGATTAAGGTCAACCATGCGAAGCTGCGGTTTTCCTGGCTCTAAAAGATTGGGTTTATCTATTATTTTTACTTCTGGCATAGTTAACTCCACTGTCACTCTAAACTCCCTTTTTCCAGACGGAGTGAAGAAATAACCTCCGTTAATATGATTTACCATGCATATAAAATGAGAAAAAGGAAAAACATTAAAATTAGGAAAACATAAAGGTACAAACCTAAATGAACAAAAGAGCAATGCGAGCGCAGTGTGGCAGAGGTCACTGCACGATGATTCATATGTTTAAATTTCAAAAACAATATAACCATAAGCACGGCGAATACACAATCATACATATTATGAATGTATATTTAAGTTTTAATTAAATGTTTATATTATTAATACATTAAAAGTTAACATTAATTTATCAATTATGAGCTTTTGCTCTCTTCCTATCTATTCAAAATTAGTATAAAAACAGGTAAATCATACAGATATAAAATCTCAAACAGGTCAACTACTTCAACCGATGGTTACAGTAAGTGCAAACAAATATGCTTAAATATGTCTAATCATGAAAAACATGTACAAGCATCAGCGGATTAATTTTATATACGGTAAAAAATTCAGCACAATTCGCTTAAGTTTTGCCTAAACTTTCCTCTGCTACAGGGGCATTTACAGAGGATGGGGTTGACATCGAAGTTCATATCCAGTACCACTAAAAGCATATCGCATTCGCCTGGAGCTTAATTGATGACTTACATTGCTCGTTTCAACGGTCTACTACTACTAAACGCATCTTCGTTGCGCGGTAGACTGGTGGACGACATTCAGCATTAAGTCAGCTCCAGTTAAGACAGAAACCCGCGCCGTTGCGCGGGTTTTTTTATGCTCGAAGCAAGGCGCCCTAAAGACCAAGGACCTAAACCATGAGCCAGCAAGTCATTATTTTCGATACCACCTTACGCGACGGAGAACAGGCGTTACAGGCAAGCCTGAGTGTGAAAGAAAAACTGCAGATTGCGCTGGCCCTCGAGCGTATGGGCGTTGACGTGATGGAAGTGGGTTTCCCGGTTTCTTCACCCGGTGACTTTGAGTCGGTTCAAACCATTGCTCGTCAGGTTAAGAACAGCCGCGTTTGCGCCTTAGCGCGCTGCGTTGAAAAAGATATCGATGTTGCCGCTGAATCCCTGAAGGTCGCTGAAGCTTTCCGCATTCATACGTTTATCGCCACCTCGCCGATGCATATCGCAACAAAATTACGCAGCACGCTGGATGAGGTTATCGAGCGAGCTATCTATATGGTTAAGCGAGCGCGTAATTATACGGATGACGTGGAATTCTCCTGCGAAGACGCGGGTCGTACTCCTATCGCAGACCTGGCTCGCGTGGTAGAAGCCGCCATTAATGCGGGTGCCAAAACCATCAATATCCCCGATACCGTCGGTTACACCATGCCTTTCGAATTTGGCGCAATCATTTCCGGTCTGTATGAACGCGTACCGAATATCGATAAAGCCATCATCTCCGTGCACACCCATGATGATTTAGGTCTGGGCGTCGGCAACGCGCTGGCGGCCGTTCATGCCGGTGCGCGTCAGGTGGAAGGCGCAATGAATGGTATCGGCGAACGTGCTGGTAACTGCTCACTGGAAGAAGTGATTATGGCGATCAAAGTGCGCAAAGATATCCTGAACGTACAGACCCGCATTAATCACCAGGAGATCTGGCGTACCAGCCAGTTAGTCAGCCAAATCTGTAACATGCCCATTCCGGCAAACAAAGCGATTGTCGGTAGCGGTGCCTTTGCGCACTCCTCCGGCATCCATCAGGACGGCGTACTGAAAAATCGTGAAAACTACGAAATCATGTCGCCTGAATCCATCGGCTTGAATCAGGTGCAGTTGAACCTGACCTCCCGTTCCGGACGCGCCGCGGTGAAACACCGTATGGACGAGATGGGCTATAAAGAAAATGAATACAATCTGGACAACCTGTATGACGCTTTCCTGAAACTGGCAGATAAAAAAGGTCAGGTATTCGATTACGACCTGGAAGCGCTGGCTTTTATTAACAAACAGCAGGAAGAACCAGAACACTTCCGTCTGGACTATTTCAGCGTGCAGTCTGGTTCTAATGATATTGCCACCGCCTCCGTCAAGTTGGCCTGTGGTGAAGACGTCAAAGCCGAAGCGGCGAACGGTAACGGCCCGGTCGATGCCATTTATCAGGCCATTAACCGCGTGACGGAATACAACATCGAACTGGTGAAATACAGCCTGACCGCCAAGGGGCACGGTAAAGATGCGCTGGGTCAGGTGGATATCGTCGCCAACTATAACGGTCGCCGCTTCCACGGCGTCGGTCTGGCAACAGATATCGTCGAGTCTTCCGCTAAAGCGATGGTGCATGTGCTGAACAATATCTGGCGCGCCGAGGAAGTCGAAAAAGAATTGCAACGCAAAGCTCAGAACAACGAGAACAACAAGGAAACCGTGTGATGTCGAAGAATTACCATATTGCTGTTTTGCCGGGTGATGGTATTGGCCCGGAAGTGATGGCGCAAGCCTTGAAAGTACTGGACGCAATTCGCCACCGTTTTAACCTGCGCATTACCACCAGCCACTACGATGTGGGTGGCGCCGCCATCGATAACCACGGTCATCCGCTGCCACCGGCAACAGTTGAAGGCTGTGAGCAAGCTGACGCCATTCTGTTTGGCTCCGTTGGCGGCCCGAAATGGGAAAACCTGCCGCCAAACCAGCAGCCTGAACGCGGTGCGCTGCTGCCATTGCGTAAGCATTTCAAATTATTCAGCAACCTGCGCCCGGCAAAGCTGTACCAGGGGCTGGAAGAGTTCTGCCCGCTGCGCGCCGACATCGCGGCTAACGGCTTCGATATCCTGTGCGTCCGCGAACTGACCGGCGGCATCTACTTCGGCCAGCCGAAGGGCCGCGAAGGCAGCGGCCAGCACGAGAAAGCGTTTGATACCGAGGTGTATCACCGTTTTGAAATCGAGCGTATCGCCCGCATCGCGTTTGAATCCGCACGTAAGCGTCGTCACAAAGTGACCTCGATTGATAAATCCAACGTGCTGCAATCGTCCATTCTGTGGCGTGAAATCGTCAGCGAAATCGGTAAAGAGTATGCGGACGTTGAGCTGGCGCATATGTACATCGACAACGCTACCATGCAGCTGATCAAAGATCCTTCCCAGTTCGACGTACTGCTGTGCTCCAACCTGTTTGGCGACATTCTGTCTGACGAGTGCGCCATGATCACCGGTTCAATGGGGATGTTGCCATCCGCCAGCCTGAACGAGCAGGGTTTTGGTCTGTACGAGCCTGCTGGCGGCTCCGCCCCGGATATCGCCGGGAAAAACATTGCTAACCCTATCGCCCAGATCCTGTCGCTGGCGCTGCTGCTGCGCTACAGCCTGGATGCCAACGATGCGGCAACCGCAATTGAGAGCGCCATTAACCGCGCATTAGAAGAAGGCATTCGCACTGGTGATTTGGCCCGTGGCGCTGCCGCAGTCGGTACCGATGAAATGGGCGACATCATTGCCCGTTACGTCGCAGAAGGGGTGTAATCATGGCCAAAACGTTATACGAAAAATTATTTGATGCGCACGTAGTCTTTGAGGCGCAAAACGAAACCCCGCTGCTGTATATCGACCGCCATCTGGTGCATGAAGTCACCTCTCCGCAGGCGTTTGATGGTCTGCGCGCACATGGCCGTCAGGTGCGCCAGCCGGGTAAAACCTTCGCCACCATGGACCACAACGTCTCCACGCAGACCAAAGACATTAACGCCTCCGGCGAAATGGCGCGTATTCAGATGCAGGAATTGATCAAAAACTGCAATGAATTTGGCGTCGAACTGTACGACCTGAACCACCCGTACCAGGGTATCGTGCATGTGATGGGGCCTGAACAAGGCGTAACGTTGCCGGGAATGACCATCGTCTGTGGTGACTCCCACACAGCCACCCACGGCGCGTTCGGCGCGCTGGCGTTCGGTATCGGCACGTCAGAAGTTGAACACGTGCTGGCAACGCAAACCCTGAAACAGGGCCGCGCCAAAACCATGAAGATTGAAGTCAACGGCAAAGCAGCGCCGGGCATCACAGCGAAAGATATCGTGCTGGCGATTATCGGTAAAACCGGCAGCGCGGGCGGTACCGGGCACGTGGTTGAATTTTGCGGCGAAGCCATCCGTGCGCTGAGCATGGAAGGCCGCATGACCCTGTGTAACATGGCCATTGAAATGGGGGCCAAAGCGGGTCTGGTCGCACCGGATGAAACCACGTTCAACTATGTGCAAGGTCGTTTACACGCACCGAAGGGCGAGGATTTTGCCCACGCGGTTGAGTACTGGAAAACGCTGCAAACCGACGACGGCGCAACGTTTGATACCGTCGTCACCCTGCAAGCAGAAGAGATCGCGCCGCAGGTGACCTGGGGAACGAATCCGGGTCAAGTGATCTCGGTGAACGATACTATTCCCGATCCGGCGTCATTTACTGATCCCGTTGAGCGCGCATCGGCAGAAAAAGCGCTGGCGTATATGGGGCTGAAACCGGGCATTCCGTTAACAGAAGTGGCTATCGATAAAGTGTTTATCGGTTCCTGCACCAACTCGCGCATTGAAGATTTACGCGCTGCGGCGGAAATCGCCAAAGGCCGCAAAGTCGCGCCGGGCGTACAGGCACTGGTGGTACCGGGTTCTGGTCCGGTGAAAGCGCAGGCGGAAGCGGAAGGTCTGGACAAGATCTTTATCGAAGCAGGATTTGAATGGCGCTTACCGGGCTGTTCCATGTGTCTGGCCATGAATAATGACCGCCTGAACCCAGGCGAGCGCTGCGCATCCACCAGCAACCGTAACTTTGAAGGTCGTCAGGGCCGCGGTGGTCGTACGCACTTAGTCAGTCCGGCCATGGCTGCCGCTGCCGCCGTCACCGGACATTTTGCCGATATTCGCAGCATCAAATAAGGAAACTACCATGGCAGAGAAATTTACCCAGCATACCGGCCTGGTTGTCCCACTGGATGCCGCCAACGTTGATACCGACGCAATTATTCCTAAACAGTTTTTGCAGAAGGTTACGCGCACCGGTTTTGGCGCTCATCTGTTTAACGACTGGCGTTTCCTGGACGAAAAGGGGCAACAGCCTAATCCAGAGTTTGTGCTGAACTTTCCGGAATATAAAGGCGCGTCGATTCTGCTGGCGCGGGAAAACTTTGGCTGCGGCTCTTCACGCGAACATGCGCCGTGGGCGCTGACCGATTACGGCTTTAAAGTGGTGATCGCGCCAAGCTTCGCCGACATCTTCTACGGCAACAGTTTCAACAACCAACTGCTGCCGGTGAAATTAAGCGACGAACAGGTCGATGAGCTGTTCAACCTGGTCAAAGCCAATCCGGGGATTACATTTGAAGTGGATCTGGTCGCGCAAGTAGTGAAAGCGGGCGATAAGTCCTACAGCTTTAAGATCGACGGCTTCCGTCGCCACTGCATGCTGAACGGTCTGGACAGCATCGGGCTGACGCTGCAGCACGAATCGGCCATCACCGAGTACGAAGACAAGCAGCCCGCGTTTATGCGCTAGTCATTGTTGTGCCGGATGCGCTGCGCATCCGGCAACATGATTAAACGTCCTTCACCCGCCCGGTCATCCACAGCGTGACCACCGAAATCGCCGCAATCACCCAGTAAACGGCAAAATGCCCGTAGCTTTGGGCAACCGCCCCCTGAATCACTCCCGCCAGAATCACGCCCGTTGAAATACTGTTGGTGAATAATGTGGTCGCAGAACCCGCGCGCCCCGGCATCAGATCCTGAAACCACAGCATTCCTATTCCGGCGATAATGCCGATAAACACCGCGTTAAACAGTTGCAGAACCAGCAGCGCCGTGCGGCTGTGAAAGAAGATCAAACCGAGATAAAACAGTACGCCCGCCGCTACGGCCGCAATCATCATGCGCCGCTTGCCAAAGCGTTTCACATAGTAGCCCGCCAGAATCATCGCCGGAATTTCCAGCCCGGCCGCGGTGCCCATCAGGATCCCGGCCAGCTTGTCCGGTAAACCCAGTTCAAGGCTGATCCACAGCGGCATATCGATGATGTACATGGTGTTGCAGGTCCACATCAGCGTGGAGGCAATAAACAGCATGCGTACATTTTTGTCCTGCCAACCGCCAGCCTGTTCCAGCGGCACATCGACAGGTTGTTCCACCCGCGCCACAGACGGCAGTATCAGCGCGATTAGCACGAGGCTAATAGCAAAAATGCCTGCGGCAATGGAAAACATCGCCGTGAAGCCGTAATTCAGCGCCAGCATAAAGGCCAGCGGCGGCCCAATCACCCAGGCCAGCGAAAGCTGCGCACGCATCACCGAGCTAAACATCACTACTTCACGCGCCGAGCTATCGGCATATTCCCGCGCCAGCGCAAACAGCTGCGGCATGGCGGTATTCGCCAGCGAAGCCAGCAGCACACCGCAGGTGATCAGAGTGAGATAGTGGCGATTAAAGGCAAACAGCAGCGCGTTGCCGATTGCCATCAAACAACAGAACATGATCAGTTTGCGCCGATCGCCCTGACTGTCGGATCGTTTCGCCAGACCAAGGCTGACTCCGATCCCGGCAATGGCGTTGACGGTGTAAAACAGCCCGACCCAAAATGGCTGCGCCCCGACTTCACGGCTCAGAAACAGGCTCAGCGTGGGAGCCTGCAACGCCCCGGCCACGCCCATCATAAAAGCGACCAGCATAAATGCCGCGTAAACGCCGTTGAGGCGCCGTCCCATGGTCATAATCCAGAGCATATCTTTCCTTTTAAGCGCAGCTGAAACGAAAAAAGCCAGCAGATAATACCTGCTGGCGCGGCGATTAACACCAATACTCAGTCACACATGATGTCTGCAACTCGCAATTCGGAGGTCAGGCTGTCACCTCCCACTGCATCAGTTCTTCAAGCATCTTTAAGCGCTGCGGTGCGCTCAGGCAAGCCAACCAGGACGATTTTTCCGTCGCAGTAAAGTACTTCAACCAGAACTGACGCATAGATGACCCCTTCGTTGTCTCATCGCTTCATCGGAATCTATTATTGGCTTAATATAGGGATAATAAAATTGCTGAGTTTTCCGCAGGAGTTCCCCTTTTATGTCTTCTGGTCGTTTGCAACAACAGTTCATCCGTCTGTGGCAATGCTGTGACGGCAAAACGCAAGACACGACGCTGAACGAACTGGCGGAGCTGCTGAGCTGCTCGCGCCGTCATATGCGCACCCTGCTTAATACCATGCAGGATCGCGGCTGGTTAACGTGGGAAGCCGAAGTTGGGCGGGGTAAACGCTCGCGCCTGACATTCCTCTATACCGGGCTGGCGCTCCAGCAGCAGCGAGCAGAAGACCTGCTGGAACAGGATCGTATCGATCAACTGGTACAACTGGTCGGTGATAAAACGGCCGTCAGACAAATGCTGGTTTCCCACCTGGGACGCAGTTTTCGCCAGGGGCGGCACATCATGCGCGTCCTCTATTATCGTCCTATGCGCAATCTGCTCCCCGGCACGGCGTTACGCCGCTCCGAAACCCATATTGCCCGGCAAATCTTCAGTTCCTTAATTCTGGTAAATGAGGAAAATGGGGAACTGGAAGCCGACATCGCCCATCATTGGCAACAGATTTCGCCTTTACACTGGCGATTCTTCCTGCGCCCGGGGATCCATTTCCACCATGGCCGCGAGCTGGAAATGGAGGATGTCATTACCTCGCTACAGCGTATCAACACGCTGCCGTTGTACTCGCACATTACGCAAATCGTCTCCCCCACCGCCTGGACGCTGGATATCCATCTTGCCCAACCGGACCGCTGGCTTCCCTGGCTACTGGGGCAAGTCCCCGCCATGATCCTGCCACGAGAATGGGAAACGCTAAGTAACTTCTCCAGCCATCCGATTGGCACCGGCCCATATGCCGTGATGCGCAATACTAATAACCAACTAAAAATTCGCGCATTTGATGATTACTTCGGCTACCGGGCGCTGATCGATGAAGTTAACGTTTGGGTATTACCTGACATCGGCGAAGAGCCGGGCGGCGGCTTGACGCTAAAAGGTCCCACGGAAGATGAAAAAGCGATCGAAAGCCGCCTCGAAGAAGGCTGCTATTACCTGTTGTTTGATGCGCGAACCCATCGTGGCGCGAACCAGGAGGTTCGCGAGTGGGCAAGCCGCGTTCTTTCACCGACAAATTTAATCTGTCACGCCGACGAACAGTACCAACGACTGTGGTTTCCCGCCTATGGGTTACTCCCCCGCTGGCACCACGCCAAACCCGGACATGGCGAAAAACCGGCCGGGCTGGAAACGCTAACGCTCACTTACTATCGCGATCACATCGAACACCGAATTATCGCGCAGATCATGAAAACGCTGCTGGCGGAACATCAGGTACAGTTAAATATTCAGGAGATCGACTACGATCAGTGGCATGCAGGTGAAATAGTCAGTGATATCTGGCTCAACAGCGCCAACTTTACCCTCCCGCTGGATTTCTCATTGTTCGCGCATCTCTGCGAAGTCCCATTACTGCAAAACTGTATCTCGCGTGACTGGGAAAACGATGCCGCCCGTTGGCGAACCGGTGAAATGAGCCTGGCGGCATGGTGCCAACAGTTGCTCGCCACAAAGGCCATTGTGCCGTTGATCCACCACTGGCTGATCATTCAGGGCCAGCGCAGTATGCGCGGGCTACGCATGAATACCCTCGGCTGGTTTGATTTTAAATCGGCATGGTTTGCGCCGCCGGATCCATAAGAGCCAGCTCTTAATTGCTGCCCGGCAACAAAATCACTACACTAACGCCGTTCTCAACGGGGTGCTAAATAAAAAACATACACAAAATCATTCATGATGCCTCAAGGCGGCAAGCGAGTGAATCCCCAGGAGCATAGATAACTATGTGACTGGGGTAAGCGAGCGCAGCCAACACAGAGGCAGCGTGAATGATGAAGTGTATGGGCTGAGAGATACCCGTCGAACCTGATCCGGATAATGCCGGCGAAGGGATTTGAGGCTTATCTCAAGTCCTTTGCCACCCAACTCTTGAGGTGCAAAGTGTTTAAAAAATGTCTTCCGCTTTTACTGCTGTGCGCAGCGCCTGCCTTCGCCAAACCGGTACTGACCGTCTATACCTACGATTCGTTCGCCGCGGACTGGGGCCCTGGCCCGACAATCAAAAAAGCCTTTGAAGCTGACTGCAACTGCGAACTGAAGCTGGTCGCGCTGGAAGATGGCGTCTCGCTGCTTAACCGCCTGCGCATGGAAGGAAAAAACAGCAAAGCCGACGTCGTACTGGGACTGGATAACAACCTGCTGGACGCCGCCACGCAAACCAAACTGTTCGCCAAAAGCGGTGTACCAGGTGACGCCATTAACGTGCCCGGCGGCTGGAAAAACGATACCTTCGTTCCGTTTGACTACGGCTATTTCGCCTTCGTTTACGATAAGAACAAGCTGAAGAATCCGCCCAAAAGTCTGAAAGAACTGGTCGAAAGCGATCAGAAATGGCGCGTCATTTATCAGGATCCACGCACCAGCACGCCAGGGCTGGGCCTGCTGTTATGGATGCAGAAAGTTTATGGCGACAAAGCGCCGGAGGCGTGGCAGAAACTGGCGGCCAAAACCGTCACCGTCACCAAGGGCTGGAGCGAAGCCTACGGCCTGTTCCTGAAAGGTGAAAGCGATCTGGTACTGAGCTACACCACCTCTCCGGCTTATCACATCATTGACGAGAAAAAAGATAACTACGCCGCCGCCAACTTTAGTGAAGGTCACTATTTGCAGGTGGAAGTTGCCGCCCGCACCGCGGCCAGCAAGCAGCCGGAACTGGCTGAGAAATTCCTGAAATTTATGGTGTCACCGGCATTCCAGAATGCCATTCCGACCGGCAACTGGATGTATCCGGTGACGCAGGTTGCTCTTCCGCCAGGATTTGAGCAACTGAATAAACCGGCCACCGCGCTGGAATTTACCCCGCAGCAGGTTGCGGCCCAGCGTCAGACATGGATCAGCGAATGGCAACGCGCCGTCAGCCGTTAATTCCCGGCTGGCTGGTTCCCGGGCTTTCTGCCGCCACGCTGATGGTCGCAGTTGCCCTGGCCGCGTTCCTGGCGCTATGGTTTAACGCCCCACAAGGTGACTGGCTCTCGCTGTGGCGAGACGACTACCTGTGGCACGTGGTGCGTTTTTCTTTCTGGCAGGCTTTTTTATCCGCAGTGTTGTCGGTTGTCCCGGCAATTTTCCTTGCCAGAGCACTTTATCGCCGCCGTTTCCCTGGACGTCTGGCGCTGCTACGCCTGTGCGCGATGACGCTAATCCTGCCGGTGTTGGTCGCGGTCTTTGGCATCCTGAGCGTGTATGGCCGTCAGGGTTGGTTAGCCTCGCTCTGGCAGACATTCGGGCTGGAGTGGACGTTTTCGCCGTACGGTTTGCAGGGCATCCTGCTGGCGCACGTTTTTTTCAATCTGCCGATGGCCAGCCGTCTGCTGTTGCAGTCGCTGGAAAATATTCCCGGCGAACAGCGACAGTTAGCCGCTCAGTTGGGTATCCGCGGCTGGCATTTCTTCCGCTTTGTCGAATGGCCATGGTTACGCCGTCAAATCCTTCCCGTCGCGGCGCTCATCTTTATGCTGTGCTTCGCCAGCTTTGCCACCGTTTTGTCGCTGGGTGGCGGGCCGCAGGCCACTACCATTGAGTTGGCTATCTATCAGGCGCTGAACTTTGATTACGATCCCGCCCGTGCCGCGATGCTGGCGTTGATCCAGATGCTGTGTTGTTTAGCGCTGGTGCTCCTCAGCCAACGCCTGAGCCGCGCCATTGCGCCGGGCACCACGCTGGTTCAGGGCTGGCGCGATCCCGACGATCGTTTGCACAGCCGTCTGGCCGACTCGCTGCTGATTATTCTGGCCCTGCTGCTGTTGCTGCCGCCGCTGCTGGCAGTGCTTGTCGATGGTCTTAACAGCCAGGTACTGGAAGTGCTTATGCAGCCGGTTCTGTGGCAGGCATTGGGAACCTCACTGCGCATCGCGCTGGCGGCAGGGGCATTGTGCGTGATACTCACCATGATGCTGTTATGGAGCAGTCGCGAACTGCGCGCCCGACAGCAGATTCTGGCAGGCCAGATGCTGGAGCTTAGCGGCATGATGATCCTCGCCATGCCGGGCATCGTGTTAGCTACCGGCTTCTTTCTGCTGCTCAATAACACCGTTGGACTCCCCGAATCTGCCGACGGCATTGTGATTTTCACCAACGCGCTGATGGCGATCCCTTACGCGCTGAAGGTACTGGAAAACCCAATGCGTGACGTGACCGCACGCTACAGTATGCTGTGCCAGTCGTTGGGAATTGAGGGATGGTCGCGCCTGAAAGTGGTTGAACTGCGGGCACTAAAACGTCCGCTGGCGCAGGCGATGGCGTTTGCCTGTGTATTGTCGATTGGCGACTTTGGCGTGGTGGCGTTATTTGGCAATGAGGATTTCCGCACCCTGCCGTTTTATTTATATCAGCAGATTGGATCTTATCGCAGTCAGGATGGCGCGGTTACGGCGCTCTTGCTGCTGATCCTGTGTTTTACGCTGTTTACCGTTATTGAGAAATTGCCGGGTCGAAATGTTAAAACTGATTGATATCACATGGCTTTACCACCATTTGCCCATGCGCTTTACGCTGTCAGTCTCGCGCGGTGAGCAGGTAGCAATACTCGGGCCCAGCGGTGCCGGGAAAAGTACGTTGCTGAATCTGATTGCCGGCTTTCTCACGCCTGCCAGCGGCACAATGATGATTGAAGGTGAAGATCACACCGCAACGCCTCCTTCGCGTCGTCCCGTCTCCATGCTGTTTCAGGAAAACAATCTGTTCAGCCATCTGAGCGTGTGGCAAAACATCGGCCTGGGTCTTGATCCGGGTTTAAAACTGAACGCGCTTCAGCGGGAGAAAATGCACAACATCGCCCGGCAAATGGGGCTCGATTCATTGCTGGAGCGACTCCCCGGTGAGCTTTCCGGCGGGCAGCGACAACGCGTGGCGCTGGCGCGTTGTCTGGTGCGGGAGCAACCCATATTGCTGCTCGATGAACCGTTCTCTGCGCTCGATCCCGCCCTGCGTCAGGAGATGTTAACCCTGGTCGCCGAGGTCTGCCGTGATAAGCAGCTTACGCTGCTGATGGTTTCCCACAGCGTAGAAGATGCGGCGCGAATTGCGCCCCGGTCAATCGTCGTCGCCGACGGACGCATTGCATGGCAAGGCAAAACAGACGAGCTACTAAGCGGTCAAGCCAGTGCCTCAGCGCTGTTAGGCATCAACCCTCATATTTCGTAGGCCGGATAAGGCGAAGCCGCCATCCGGCAAAGGAATCGCTAGTAACCCACAACTTTGCGCAGAATATCGATATACACCGGCATCAGCGGGTGACGCAACAGCGCCACCAGCGCGACCACGCCGATCCCGAGCGTTAACGGTGCCAGATACAGCAAACGACTGCGGGGGAAATACGCGGTTAAACGATCGACTGCCGCTTTGCCGCTACGCCACAGCCGCCAGCATAGCCAGCCCCCGACCCACAGCAGCAACGCCGTCGCCAGCAGCAGCCATTTGAAGTCTCCGCTCTGCATATCGGAAGGAATATCGATTGCCGCTCCCGCCAAAATACCCGGCAGGAAATAGAACGGCGGCCACAGCACGCAGCCTATAATATTCGGCACAATAAATTTTGCGACAGGCAGATCCAGCATGCCCGCCACCATCGGCACCAGCGGACGCGTTGGGCCGACAAAACGGCCCACCAGAATGGTAAACATGCTGTGCTGATGCAGCGCATGCTCGGTTTTATCCAGCAGCGCCTTGTTCTTTTTCATGAACGACCAACGGTGCAGCGGCTTTTTAAAGCGCCAGCCCAACCAAAAGGAGATCCAATCCCCCAACAGGCAACCGACGATGCCCGCAAGCCAGGCATGCCAGAAATTCAGTTCGCCACTGCCAATCAGCGCCCCCAGCCCCGCCATCATCACGGTGCCGGGCAGAATCAGACCAACCAGCGCCAGCGACTCCAAAAAAGCCACCAAAAGTACGGCGATCAGAGAGTACAGGGCGGACTGGAGAATAAAGTGTTCCAGCAATGCTTGCATAATGTGTCCGTCAGATTTACGAAGCAGGGATTTTGATAACCCTTCTCAACTTCGTCAAGCCATCAATTGTCTGAATAGATTGCCAGTTATGACAACTTTCAGGACACATCATTCACTTTTTATTCACATCCAGCACGGAACTCGCTCGGACTGGCGCCGGTACATTTTTTGAAAACGCGAGAGAAATAGAGCTGGTCATCAAAGCCGACGTTGCGACCCACCGTGGCGATAGGCATACGTGTGGTACTCAGCAGTAGCTTCGCCTGACTGATACGCTGATCCTCACGCCAGCTTAATACGCTGATGCCCAATTGCTGGCGGAACAGGTGTGACAAACGGGAAGGCGACAGGCAGACATGCTGTGCGACGCTGGCAATATCAAAATTGCTGTCCGCCAGATGATCGCTAATGTACTGGCAGGCATCGCGAACGCGGTTGTCCATTGGCGGATGCAGCGACTCATTAATGGCTTCCATACGTCGGAGTAACAATTGCTCCAGCAGATTAATCGCCAGCAGTTCGGAATAGCGCCCCTCCCCTTGCCCGGCATTAATGATCTGTCCAAACAGTTCATTAAAATGCGGTTGGTGCGCTTCATCAGGGCGAAAGAAACCGGTCTGGGCAAAAATGGCCGGCCAGGTCAGCCACTCCTGCCAGTAAGCGCGTGGCCGAAAGTAGACCCACTGGTGATACCACTCGCTGGCATCCGGGTGGCGTCCGTAGTGGTGAATTTCTCCGGGCGGAAACAGCAAAATATCGCCAGGTCGACAGACAAACTGCTTGCCCTGATTATTAATGACCCCTTCCCCACGGATAGTGAGATTAAGGATATAGCCCTTCATCCCCAGCGGCCTGTCGATAAAAAAGTCCAGGTATCCGTTCGCCTCAATGGGGGTTAATCCAGCCACCAAATGTGCGTTAAACGAATAGCCCGGCAGTAGGGGATCGTTTTGCGTTTCAGCCATAATTTCAATACTCCCTGGGTTCTGCTAAGAAACAATTTGTCCATATTACGCCAGACATCATCGCCGTCGCCCCTGCGGGTCACAGTGTTTGCAGTAATGGACCATCAACCCCGCTTGTGAAAAGCAATTTGTAAAAAACATGTACTACGCCAACGTCAAAATCGGCTAACGAAAGTGTCTATAACTACGGCAGAAATGTCCACATTGATTATTTGCACGGCGTCACACTTTGTGATACCACAGCATTTTAGTCCATAAGATTAGCGGATCCTGCCTGACGGTTTTTATCCCTTCTCACTACTGTTTATCCATACCCGTATTTTTGGATGGAGTAAGACGATGGCGATTGCAATTGGCCTCGATTTTGGTAGTGATTCGGTACGCGCTTTGGCGGTGGAATGTGCCACTGGTGAAGAAATCGCCACCAGCGTTGAGTGGTACCCACGTTGGCAGGAAGGGCAGTATTGCGACGGCCCAAACAACCAGTTTCGCCATCATCCGCGCGACTACATTGAGTCCATGGAAGCGGCGCTGAAAACCGTCCTGGCCGAGCTGAGCGCGGAACAACGCGCGGAAGTGGTCGGGATTGGCGTTGACAGTACCGGTTCAACCCCGGCGCCCATCGATGCCGACGGCAACGTACTGGCGCTGCGCCCGGAGTTCGCGGAAAACCCGAATGCGATGTTTGTTCTGTGGAAAGATCACACCGCGGTCGAAGAAGCCGAAGAAATTACTCGCCTGTGCCACACGCCGGGCAAGATCGATTACTCCCGCTATATTGGCGGTATTTATTCCAGCGAATGGTTCTGGGCAAAAATCCTGCACGTAACTCGCCAGGACCACGCGGTCGCCGAGGCAGCGGTCTCATGGATTGAGCTATGCGACTGGGTTCCGGCCCTGCTCTCCAACACCGTACGCCCGCAGGATATTCGTCGCGGTCGCTGCAGCGCCGGGCATAAATCCCTGTGGCATGAAAGCTGGGGGGGGCTGCCGCCAGCCAGTTTCTTTGACGAACTCGACCCCATCCTCAACCGCCATCTGCAATACCCAATGTTTAGCGACACCTTCACGGCGGACCTGCCGGTTGGCACCCTGTGTGCCGTGTGGGCGCAGCGCCTGGGGCTACCAGAAACCGTGGTGATTTCAGGCGGAGCTTTTGACTGCCATATGGGCGCGGTCGGCGCAGGCGCACAGCCCAATACGCTGGTGAAAGTCATCGGCACGTCTACCTGCGACATTCTGATTGCCGACAAACAAAACGTTGGCGAACGCGCGGTGAAAGGCATTTGCGGCCAGGTTGATGGCAGCGTGGTGCCGCATTTTATCGGTTTGGAAGCGGGGCAATCTGCTTTTGGCGATATCTATGCCTGGTTTAGCCGTGTGTTGAGCTGGCCGCTGGAACAGCTTGCCGCGCAGCACCCGGAACTGAAAACACAGATTAAAGCCAGCCAAAAACAGCTGCTGCCTGCGCTCACCGAAGCCTGGGCGAAAAATCCGTCGCTGGATCACCTGCCGGTGGTGCTCGACTGGTTCAATGGTCGTCGTACGCCGAATGCCAACCAGCGTCTGAAAGGCGTCATTACCGACCTGAATCTGGCAACCGATGCGCCAGCGCTGTTTGGTGGTCTGATTGCCGCCACGGCCTTTGGCGCGCGCGCCATCATGGAATGCTTCACCGAACAAGGCATTGCGGTTAACAACGTCATGGCGCTCGGCGGTATCGCGCGTAAAAACCCGGTCATCATGCAGGCCTGCTGCGACGTGCTAAACCGTCCGCTACAGATTGTCGCTTCAGACCAGTGCTGCGCGCTCGGTGCGGCTATCTTCGCCGCCGTTGCCGCGCAGGTCCATGCAGACATTCCAGCCGCCCAGCAACACATGGCGAGCGCAGTAGAAAAGACGATGCAACCTCGTCCAGAACAGGCTCAACGCTTTGAACAGCTTTACCGCCGCTACCAGCTGTGGGCGGTAAGCGCTGAACAACAGTACCTTCCGACTGCCGCACCGGCGCAGCAAGCCCCGGTAGACCTGGCAACCCTGACTCATTAAGGACACGACAATGACAATTTTTGATAACTATGAAGTGTGGTTTGTGATTGGTAGCCAGCATCTGTATGGCCCGGAAACACTGCGTCAGGTAACCCAACATGCCGAGCACGTTGTTAACGCACTGAATACGGAAGCTAACCTGCCCTGCAAACTGGTATTAAAACCGCTGGGTACTTCTCCTGACGAAATTACCGCTATCTGTCGTGATGCCAACTATGACGATCGCTGCGCAGGTCTGGTGGTCTGGCTGCACACCTTCTCTCCAGCCAAAATGTGGATTAACGGTCTGACTATTCTCAACAAACCGCTGATGCAGTTCCACACCCAGTTCAACGCCGCCCTGCCGTGGGACAGCATTGATATGGACTTTATGAACCTGAACCAGACCGCACACGGCGGTCGCGAGTTCGGCTTCATCGGTGCGCGTATGCGTCAGCAGCACGCCGTGGTCACCGGCCATTGGCAGGATAAGCAAGCGCACGAGCGTATTGGCTCCTGGATGCGCCAGGCGGTGTCCAAGCAGGATACCCGCCATCTGAAAGTCTGCCGTTTTGGCGACAACATGCGCGAAGTGGCGGTCACTGACGGCGATAAAGTTGCCGCACAGATCAAATTCGGTTTCTCGGTAAATACCTGGGCCGTGGGCGATCTGGTGCAGGTAGTGAACGCAATTAGTGACGGCGAAATCAACGCATTGATCGACGAGTACGAAAGCACCTACACCATGACGGCGGCCACGCAAGTCCATGGTGAAAAACGTCAGAACGTACTGGAAGCCGCCCGTATTGAACTGGGGATGAAACGCTTCCTGGAACAGGGCGGATTCCACGCCTTTACGACGACATTTGAAGATTTGCACGGCCTGAAACAACTCCCGGGTCTGGCCGTACAGCGTCTGATGCAGCAAGGCTACGGCTTTGCGGGCGAAGGCGACTGGAAAACCGCCGCTCTGCTTCGCATCATGAAGGTGATGTCAACCGGTCTGCAGGGCGGCACCTCATTTATGGAGGATTACACCTACCACTTCGAGAAAGGCAACGATCTGGTGCTCGGCTCGCACATGCTGGAAGTGTGCCCGTCAATCGCTGTGGAAGAGAAACCGATCCTCGACGTTCAGCACCTTGGTATTGGCGGTAAAGACGATCCTGCCCGTCTGATCTTCAACACTAAAACTGGCCCGGCAGTGGTTGCCAGCCTGATCGATCTCGGCGATCGCTATCGCCTGCTGGTTAACTGCATCGACACGGTGCAAACGCCGCATGACCTGCCGAAACTGCCGGTGGCTAACGCATTGTGGAAGGCCCAGCCGGATCTGCCAACCGCATCTGAGGCCTGGATCCTTGCCGGTGGCGCGCACCACACCGTCTTCAGCCATGCGCTGGATCTGAACGATATGCGCCAGTTCGCTGAAATGCATGATATCGAGATCGCAGTGATCGATAACGATACCCGTCTGCCGGCCTTTAAGGACGCGCTGCGCTGGAACGAAGTGTATTACGGGTTCAAACGTTAATTGGTGAAACGGATTGCCCGGTGGCATTTCATTTACCGGGCCTACAAATTACGTAGGCCGGATAAGCGAAGCGCCATCCGGCATTCAGGAGTTAACATGCTAGAAGATCTTAAACGTCAGGTACTGGAAGCGAATCTGGCGCTGCCAAAGCACAACCTGGTGACGCTGACCTGGGGAAACGTTAGCGCCGTCGATCGCGAACGCGGCGTGTTTGTGATTAAACCTTCCGGTGTCGATTACAGCGTCATGACCGCAGACGATATGGTTGTTGTCAGTATCGCCACTGGGGAAGTCGTTGAAGGCACGAAAAAGCCCTCCTCCGATACTCCAACACACCGTTTGTTATATCAGGCATTCCCGAGCATTGGCGGTATTGTTCATACCCACTCGCGCCACGCGACAATCTGGGCGCAGGCGGGTCAGTCGATTCCAGCGACAGGCACCACCCACGCGGACTATTTCTACGGCACGATTCCCTGTACACGGAAAATGACCGACAGCGAGATTAACGGTGAATACGAGTGGGAAACCGGAAATGTAATCGTTGAAACCTTCGAGAAACAAGGCATTGACGCAGCGCAGATGCCTGGCGTACTGGTGCACTCTCACGGTCCGTTCGCCTGGGGAAAAAATGCCGAAGATGCGGTGCATAACGCCATCGTGCTGGAAGAAGTCGCCTATATGGGGATTTTCTGCCGCCAGCTCGCGCCGCAACTGCCGGATATGCAACAAACCCTACTGGATAAGCACTACCTACGTAAACACGGTGCTAAAGCGTATTACGGACAGTAGTCTCTGCGGGTACAGGATAACTGTATAAAACCACAGCAAATCTATCAGAACCAGGCTATAATCATGCCTGGTTTTTTAATGGATACACAGCGTGGCGCAGGCAGGCTTTATTTTAACCCGGCACTGGCGGGACACCCCGCAGGGAACTGAGGTCTCATTCTGGCTGGCTACAGACGACGGGCCGCTGCTGGTTACGCTCGCGCCGCAGGAATCCGTCGCGTTTATACCAGGCAGTCAGGTTCCGCGCGTTACATCATTATTACGTACAGAGAACGGCTATCGCCTGACGCCGCTTCAACTACAAGATTTCCACCGCCAGCCCGTTTCGGGTCTGTATTGCCGCTCCCATCGCCAGCTCATGCGGCTGGAAAAACTCCTGCGCGAAAACGGCGTCACTGTCTACGAGGCGGATATCCGCCCGCCGGAGCGCTACCTGATGGAGCGCTTCATCACGTCCCCGGTCTGGGCCGAAGGCGACAAACAGCACGGCACGCTGATTAATACCCGTCTGAAGCCAAACCCGGGCTATCGTCCACCGCTAAAATGGGTATCGCTGGATATCGAAACCACGCGGCATGGTGAACTCTACTGCATTGGCCTTGAAGGTTGCGGGCAGCGTATTGTCTACATGCTCGGCCCGGCAAACGGCGATGCCTCGGCGCTGGATTTTGAACTTGAGTACGTGGCAAGCCGCCCGCAGTTGCTGGAAAAGCTCAACGACTGGATTGCCCGTCACGATCCCGATGTCATCATCGGCTGGAACGTGGTGCAATTCGATTTACGCGTCCTGCAAAAGCATGCCGAACGTTATCGCATCCCCCTGCGTTTTGGTCGTGATAATAGCGAACTGGAGTGGCGCGAGCATGGCTTCAAAAACGGCGTGTTCTTCGCGCAGGCCAAAGGTCGTCTGATCATTGACGGCATTGAAGCACTCAAATCCGCCTTCTGGAATTTCTCGTCATTCTCGCTGGAAACGGTGTCGCAAGAATTGCTAGGTGAAGGCAAGTCGATTGATAACCCGTGGGACCGAATGGACGAAATTGACCGTCGGTTTGCCCAGAATAAACCCGCGCTCGCCACCTACAATCTCAAAGACTGTGAGCTGGTCACGCGTATTTTTCATAAAACCGAGATCATGCCTTTTCTGCTGGAGCGCTCGACGGTCAACGGTCTACCGGTCGACCGTCACGGTGGTTCGGTTGCCGCCTTCGGCCACCTCTACCTTCCGCGCATGCACCGGGCGGGTTACGTGGCGCCAAATCTGGGGGAAGTTCCCGCGCACGCCAGCCCCGGCGGCTACGTGATGGACTCGCGCCCGGGATTGTACGACTCCGTGCTGGTACTGGATTACAAAAGCCTGTACCCCTCAATTATTCGTACATTTTTGATCGATCCGGTGGGGCTTATCGAAGGGATGGCGCAACCGGATCGGGAGCACAGCACCGAAGGTTTCCTTGACGCCTGGTTCTCACGCGAAAAACATTGCCTGCCGGAGATCGTTACTCAGATCTGGCACGGGCGTGAAGAAGCAAAACGCCACGGAAATAAACCGCTCTCGCAGGCGCTGAAAATTATCATGAACGCGTTTTACGGTGTGCTTGGCACGACCGCCTGTCGCTTTTTCGACCCAAGACTGGCCTCATCAATCACGATGCGCGGTCATGCGATCATGCGCCAGACCAAAGCGTTAATTGAGGCTCAGGGTTACGACGTCATCTATGGTGATACCGACTCGACCTTTGTCTGGCTTAAAAAGGCGCACTCAGAAGATGATGCCGCTCGGATTGGCCGGGAGCTGGTGAGCCATGTCAACTCGTGGTGGGCGCAATCGCTAAAGCAACAAAATCTGACCAGCGCGCTGGAGCTGGAGTTTGAAACCCACTTTTGTCGCTTTCTGATGCCGACTATTCGCGGTGCAGATACCGGTAGTAAAAAACGTTATGCCGGAATGATTCAGGAAGGGGCTGAACAACGCATGGTGTTTAAGGGGCTGGAAACGGTTCGCACCGACTGGACACCGCTGGCGCAACAATTCCAGCAGGAGCTGTACCTGCGAATTTTTCGTAACGAGCCGTATCAGGAGTTTGTCCGCGAGACCATCGACCGTCTGATGGCGGGTGAACTGGATGCGCAACTGGTGTACCGCAAACGTCTGCGCCGCCCGTTAAGTGAATACCAGCGTAATGTTCCGCCACATGTCCGCGCGGCACGACTGGCTGATGAACAGAATATAAATCGAGGTCGTGCGCCACAGTACCAAAACCGTGGCACCATTAAATATGTCTGGACAGTAAACGGCCCTGAACCTGTGGATTATCAGCAATCTGCTCTCGATTATGAGCACTATCTGACCCGTCAGATACAACCAGTTGCCGAGGGAATACTTCCCTTTATCGATGATAACTTTGCTACACTACTCACAGGGCAACTGGGGTTATTTTGACGCGTGACGAAACCGCCGCCATCCAGTACCATAGCGCCCTTTCCATTCCTGGACCCATTTAACACCACTACCACTGATTTATTAGCCTGGTAGCGGGGTCGTATGCTCTCAAAAACCGGGTTAGCCCGGAAAATGACGAGTATTGCCTGCAATTAAAGATATAGAGCCGAACATATATGCCTTTTACACTTGGTCAACGCTGGATCAGCGATACAGAAAGCGAACTGGGACTTGGTACTGTTGTCGCCATGGATGCGCGAACCGTCACTTTACTTTTCTCATCGACGGGCGAAAACCGTCTGTATGCGCGCAGTGATTCTCCCGTGACCCGCGTGATGTTCAATCCTGGCGATACGATAACGAGCCATGAAGGCTGGCAGCTGCATGTCGATGAAGTAAAAGAAGAAAACGGCCTGCTTGCCTATATCGGAACCCGCCTTGATACCGAAGAAACCGGTGTAACGCTGCGTGAAGTGCTCCTCGACAGTAAACTGGTATTCAGCAAACCACAGGATCGCCTGTTTGCTGGCCAAATTGATCGTATGGACCGCTTTGCGCTGCGCTATCGCGCGCGTAAATTTCAGAGCGAACAGTACCGTATGCCGTGGAGTGGTTTGCGCGGCCAGCGTACCAGCCTGATCCCCCACCAGCTCAACATTGCTCATGATGTTGGTCGTCGTCACGCCCCACGCGTTTTGCTGGCTGACGAAGTGGGTTTAGGTAAAACCATTGAGGCTGGGATGATCCTGCATCAGCAACTGCTTTCCGGCGCCGCTGAACGCGTACTGATCATCGTCCCGGAGACGCTACAGCACCAGTGGCTGGTCGAAATGCTGCGCCGTTTCAACCTGCGTTTTGCGCTGTTTGATGATGAGCGTTATGCAGAAGCGCAGCATGACGCCTACAACCCGTTTGAAACCGAACAATTAGTTATCTGTTCGCTGGACTTTGCCCGTCGCAGTAAACAGCGTCTGGAGCACTTGTGTGACGCCGAATGGGATTTGCTGATTGTCGATGAAGCCCATCACCTGGTGTGGAGCGAAGATGCGCCCAGCCGTGAATATATGGCCATTGAACAGCTGGCTGAACGCGTGCCAGGTATCCTGCTGCTGACCGCTACGCCAGAACAGCTGGGTATGGAAAGCCACTTTGCGCGTCTGCGTCTGCTGGATCCAAGCCGTTTCCACGATTTCGCCCAGTTTGTTGAAGAGCAAAAAAATTACCGTCCGGTCGCTGATGCCGTCGCCATGCTGCTGGCTGGCAACAAGCTGAGTAACGATGAGCTGAACATGTTAGGCGACATGATTGGCGAGCAGGACATTGAGCCGTTATTGCAGGCGGCAAACAGCGACAGCGAGGACGCCCAGAGCGCGCGCCAGGAGCTGGTTTCGATGCTGATGGACCGCCATGGCACCAGTCGCGTGCTGTTCCGCAACACCCGTAACGGTGTGAAAGGCTTCCCGAAACGCGAACTGCATACCATCAAATTACCGTTGCCAACCCAATACCAGACGGCGATTAAAGTCTCCGGCATTATGGGCGCGCGTAAGAGTGCGGAAGACCGGGCTCGCGACATGCTCTACCCGGAACAGATTTATCAGGAATTCGAAGGTGACACCGGCACCTGGTGGAACTTTGACCCGCGCGTGGAATGGCTGATGGGCTACCTGACCAGCCACCGCTCACAAAAAGTGCTGGTTATCTGCGCGAAAGCGACCACCGCACTGCAACTGGAGCAGGTCTTGCGCGAGCGTGAAGGGATCCGCGCCGCCGTGTTCCATGAAGGAATGTCGATCATTGAACGTGACCGCGCGGCAGCCTGGTTTAGCGAAGAAGATAGCGGCGCCCAGGTGATGCTGTGTTCTGAAATCGGCTCCGAGGGGCGTAACTTCCAGTTCGCCAGCAACCTGGTGATGTTCGACCTGCCGTTCAACCCGGACCTGCTGGAACAGCGTATTGGTCGTCTGGACCGTATCGGTCAGGCGCATGATATTCAGATCCACGTGCCGTTCCTGGAAAAAACAGCGCAATCCGTGCTGGTGCGCTGGTACCACGAAGGTCTGGATGCGTTCGAACATACTTGCCCAACCGGACGTACTATCTATGACACGGTATACAACAATCTGATCGGCTTCCTGGCTGAGCCGGAAAATACCGATGGCTTTGATGACCTGATCAAAACCTGCCGTGAGCAGCATGACGCGCTGAAAGCCCAGCTGGAGCAAGGCCGCGATCGCCTGCTGGAAATTCACTCCAATGGCGGCGAAAAAGCTCAACAGCTTACCGAAAGTATTGAAGAGCAGGATGACGACACCAGTCTGATCGCCTTTGCCATGAACCTGTTTGATATCGTCGGTATTAATCAAGATGACCGTGGCGACAATTTGATCGTGCTGACGCCGTCCGACCACATGCTGGTACCGGATTTCCCTGGCCTGCCGGAAGATGGCTGCACCATTACATTTGAACGTGATGTCGCCCTGTCGCGTGAAGACGCTCAGTTTATTACCTGGGAGCATCCGCTGATCCGCAATGGTTTGGATCTGATCCTTTCCGGCGATACCGGAAGCAGCACTATTTCTTTATTGAAAAACAAGGCATTACCAGTCGGCACTCTGCTGGTTGAACTGGTCTACGTTGTAGAGGCGCAAGCGCCGAAACAGCTGCAGTTGAACCGCTTCCTGCCACCAACGCCGGTACGCATGCTGCTGGATAAAAACGGTAATAACCTTGCCGCGCAGGTTGAATTCGAAACCTTTAACCGTCAGCTCAGCGCCGTTAACCGCCACACCGGCAGCAAACTGGTCAACGCCGTGCAGCAGGATGTTCATGCTATCCTGCAACTGGGTGAAGCGCAGGTGGAAAAATCCGCCCGCGCGCTGATCGACGCGGCGCGTAAGGAAGCGGACGAGAAGCTGACAGCAGAACTGTCGCGTCTGGAAGCCCTGCGTGCAGTTAACCCGAACATCCGTGATGACGAACTCAGCGCCATTGAAAGCAACCGCCAGCAGGTGTTGGAAAGCCTGGATCAGGCGGGCTGGCGTCTGGATGCCCTGCGTCTGATCGTTGTGACGCACCAGTAACGGAGCCATACATGGGGATGGAAAACTACAATCCGCCGCAGGAGCCCTGGCTGGTTATCCTGTATCAGGATGAGCACATTATGGTGGTCAATAAGCCGAGCGGCTTGTTGTCCGTGCCGGGCCGTCTGGATGAGCACAAAGACAGCGTGATGACGCGCATTCAGCGCGATTATCCGCAGGCTGAATCCGTGCATCGTCTGGATATGGCAACCAGCGGCGTGATTGTAGTCGCGCTAACCAAAGCGGCAGAGCGTGAACTAAAACGCCAGTTTCGCGAGCGCGAACCGAAAAAGCAGTATGTCGCACGCGTATGGGGACATCCCGCTCCGGCCGAGGGACTGGTTGATTTACCGCTGATTTGCGACTGGCCGAACCGGCCAAAGCAGAAAGTGTGTTATGAGACCGGGAAATCCGCGCAGACCGAGTATGAAGTGGTAGAGTTCGCGGCGGATAACACCGCCCGGGTGGTGCTCAAACCTATTACCGGACGCTCCCACCAGCTGCGAGTGCATATGCTGGCATTAGGGCATCCGATTCTGGGTGACCGCTTCTACGCCCCGCCACAGGCCCTGGCGTTAGCGCCGCGCCTGCTGCTGCACGCAGAGATGTTAACCATCACCCATCCCGAATACGGCAACAGCATGACGTTTAAAGTCCCGGCAGATTTTTAAAACGTTGCTGGGGACGCATTTCGTTTTTGCTTTGTGTCTCTATTTATAGACACAAATCATTCGAGATGCATCGAGGCGGCAAACGAAGAAATCCCCAGGAGCATAGATAACTATGTGACTGGGGTTTCACAGTGCAGCCAACAAAGAGGCAGCTTGAAGGATGCCGTGTATATTTACTTGAAGCCTTTCTGTTCTTTGATTAGCTCGTACGCCTTTTGAATTTCCTGCGCCTTCTGCTTAGCCATCTCCATCATCTCCGGCGGCAGCCCTTTCGCCACCAGTTTGTCCGGATGGTGTTCGCTCATCAGTTTACGATAAGCGCGTTTAATGGTGGTCGCATCGTCGGTTGTTTTAACACCGAGAACATTGCAGGCGTCTTCCAGCGTCGGGCCTCGTTGCGCTTGCTGCCAGCCGCCACCACCGGACTGCTGCTGATATCCGCCGCCGAACTGTGCCCCGCCCTGCATCATGCGCAGAAACTGATCAAACTGGGTGCGCGAAATCCCCAACTCTTCAGCGATCACATACAACACTTCGCGCTCGTTAGGATGCAATGACCCATCGGCAAATGCTGCCTGGATCTGGATCTCCAGAAACATGCGGATCAGATCGAATCGACCAAAACAGACGCTGCGAAACTGACGCATCTTTTCACGTAATGGGTAATTGTCTGATTTTCCCACCCGGAAGGCGTGTTGCGCGGCAGTACGGGAATCACCGTGCAAATTCATCCGATCCATCAACTGGCTGGCGATATGAATATCGGCTTCCGTGACGCGACCTTTGGATTTGGTCAGATGTCCCATCACCTCAAAAGTGGTGGCAAAAAAAAGCGCCTGGCGTTCACGTTGGTTGGCAAACCACGCCATTTTGCGCATGCGGGCTTTGTCGAACATGTGGCCGACTAACAGGCCCAGAACCACACCCCAGAAGCCGCCGCCCATCATTAAAGCCACGGCTACACCAATTATCTTTCCCCAATACTGCATAGACTCCCCAAATCTTTATGCTCTCAGCCAGACTATGTCCCACAATATAAGCTGCTTTTACCGTTTGACGGCTGCGGTCAATTGTGGGACATCGCCTATAATTTGCATTATCATACCTGTCATTCAATGCCGTGCCTAACACCACGGATGCCTAAATGGGCAGGATTAACACTAGCGCAGTGAAGATGAGATAAGTTAGGCTGTGACCGTTTGTCACGCGCGACGCTACCGATGATGGAACAATAAATACAACGTATGAAAAAACGTATTCCCACTCTTCTGGCCACCATGATTGCCAGCGCCCTTTATAGTCAACAGGGTCTGGCAGCCGATCTCGCCTCACAGTGTATGCTGGGCGTGCCGAGCTATAACCGTCCTCTGGTGAAGGGCGAAACCAATGAATTACCCGTCACCATCAATGCCGACAACGCGAAAGGGAATTACCCGGATGACGCAGTGTTTACCGGCAACGTGGATATTGCGCAGGGTAATAGCCGCCTGCAAGCCGACGAAGTTCAGCTTCATCAGAAGCAGGCAGAAGGCCAGCCGGAGCCAGTACGTACCGTCGATGCGTTGGGTAATGTCCATTACGATGACAATCAGGTTATTCTGAAGGGACCGAAGGGCTGGTCTAATCTGAATACCAAAGATACCAACATCTGGGAAGGTGATTACCAGATGGTGGGCCGTCAGGGACGCGGGAAAGCCGACTTGATGAAACAGCGTGGGGAAAACCGTTATACCATTCTGGAAAACGGTAGCTTTACCTCCTGTCTGCCCGGTTCCGATACCTGGAGCGTCGTCGGTAGCGAAGTCATCCACGATCGTGAAGAACAGGTCGCAGAGATCTGGAACGCCCGTTTTAAACTGGGTCCGGTTCCGGTCTTTTACAGTCCTTATTTACAGTTACCCGTCGGCGATAAGCGCCGTTCCGGTTTCCTGATCCCGAACGCAAAATACTCGACTAATAACTATTTTGAGTTCTATCTTCCGTACTACTGGAACATTGCGCCCAATATGGACGCCACCATCACGCCGCATTATATGCACCGTCGTGGCGGCATCATGTGGGAGAACGAATTCCGCTACCTCACCCAGGCGGGTGCAGGCCTGATGGAGTTCGACTATCTGAACTCCGATAAAGTATACGAAGATGATCACCCGAAGGATGACAATTCACGCCGCTGGCTGTTTTACTGGCGGCACGCTGGCGTAATGGACCAGGTGTGGCGTTTCAACGTCGACTACACCAAGGTCAGCGACACCAGCTACTTCAATGATTTCGATAATAAATACGGCTCCAGTACCGACGGCTATGCCACGCAAAAATTCAGCGTTGGCTATGCGGTACAGAACTTTGACGCCACGGTCTCGACCAAGCAGTTCCAGGTCTTCGATGCCGCAAACAGTAACAGCTACTCTGCGCAGCCGCAGTTAGACGTCAACTATTACCAGAATGACGTCGGTCCGTTTGATACCCGTATTTATGGCCAGGCGGTCCATTTCGTGAACACCAATGACAACATGCCGGAAGCCACGCGTGTTCACCTGGAACCGACCATTAATCTGCCGTTGTCAAATAACTGGGGCAGTGTCAATACGGAAGCGAAACTGCTGGCAACGCACTATCAGCAGACCAACCTGGATTGGTACAACAGTAACCCGAAAAATACCAAGCTGGATGATTCCGCCAACCGCGTCATGCCGCAGTTTAAAGTCGACGGCAAGATGGTCTTCGAGCGCGATATGAACATGCTGGCGCCGGGATATACCCAGACGCTGGAGCCGCGCGCGCAGTACCTGTACGTCCCATACCGCGACCAAAGTCATATCTATAACTATGACTCATCCCTGCTGCAATCTGACTACAGTGGCCTGTTCCGTGACCGCTCTTATGGCGGCCTGGACCGTATTGCTTCCGCCAATCAGGTAACGACCGGGGTCACATCTCGCGTTTATGATGACGCGGCCGTTGAACGTTTTAATATTTCTGTGGGTCAAATCTACTATTTCACCGAGTCTCGCACTGGCGATGACCATACAGAATGGGAGAATGACGACAAAACGGGCTCACTGGTATGGGCTGGCGATACCTACTGGCGCATCTCCGATCGCTGGGGTTTACGCAGTGGGATCCAGTACGACACGCGCCTGGATAGCATCGCAACCAGCAATAGCAGTATCGAATACCGCCGTGACGAAAACCGTATGCTGCAATTGAACTACCGTTATGCCAGCCCAGAGTATATTAAGGCCGCGGTACCTTCACGCGATGTAACTAACGCCCAATATGAAAATGGGATTTCACAGGTGGGTGCGGTGGCGAGCTTCCCGATTGCCGACCGCTGGTCGATTGTCGGTGCTTACTACTTCGATACCAATGTGAACAAAGAAGCAGATTCAATGCTGGGCTTACAGTACAACTCCTGCTGTTACGCTATTCGCTTCGGCTACGAACGTAAGCTGAACGGTTGGGATAACAAAATGCAGCACGCGATTTATGACAACACGATCGGCTTTAATATCGAACTGCGTGGCCTGAGCTCTAACTACGGTCTCGGCACCAACCAAATGTTGCGTTCGAACATTTTGCCGTATCAAAGCGCTTTATGATCTGATTGATTTACAACGTAATCCGCATTGCGGTTAATTGAAATGGAAAAAGTATGAAGAACTGGAAAACGCTGCTTCTCGGTATCGCCATGATCGCGAATACCAGTTTCACTGCCCCACAGGTAGTCGATAAAGTCGCAGCCGTCGTCAATAACGGCGTCGTTCTCGAAAGCGACGTCGATGGCTTAATGCAGTCAGTAAAACTTAATGCGGGTCAGGCTGGTCAGCAGTTACCGGATGACGCCACGCTGCGTCATCAGATCCTGGAACGTTTGATCATGGATCAAATCCTCCTGCAAATGGGTCAGAAGATGGGGGTTAAAATCTCTGACGAGCAGTTGGATCAGGCTATCGCCAACATCGCCAAGCAGAACAACATGACGCTGGATCAGATGCGCAGCCGTCTGGCACAGGATGGCTTAAGCTATTCGACCTATCGTAGCCAGATCCGCAAAGAGATGACCATCTCCGAAGTGCGTAACAACGAAGTCCGCCGTCGCGTCACCATTCTGCCGCAGGAAGTGGATGCCCTGGCGCAGCAGGTTGGCAACCAAAACGATGCCAGCACCGAGCTGAACCTGAGCCACATTTTGATCCCATTACCGGAAAACCCAACTTCAGATCAGGTAAACGCGGCTGAAAGCCAGGCGCGTTCCGTTGTTGATGAAGCGCGTAACGGTAGCGATTTCGGCAAACTGGCTATCACTTACTCCGCAGACCAGCAGGCGCTGAAAGGCGGCCAGATGGGTTGGGGACGTATTCAGGAACTACCGGGCATCTTCGCTCAGGCGTTAAGCACCGCGAAGAAAGGCGATATCATCGGCCCTATTCGTTCAGGTGTAGGTTTCCACATCCTGAAAGTCAACGATATGCGTGGTCAAAGTCAGAGCATCTCCGTGACTGAAGTGCACGCCCGCCATATTCTGCTGAAGCCATCGCCGATCATGACCGATCAACAGGCGCGTCTGAAGCTGGAACAAATCGCGGCAGATATTAAGAGCGGTAAAACCACCTTCGCGGCAGCAGCGAAAGAGTTTTCTCAGGATCCCGGTTCTGCCAACCAGGGCGGCGATCTGGGCTGGGCTGCAGCGGATATTTTCGATCCCGCTTTCCGCGATGCGCTGACCAAACTTAACAAAGGCCAGATGAGCGCCCCGGTGCATTCCTCTTTCGGTTGGCATCTGATCGAACTGCTGGACACGCGTAATGTGGATAAAACTGACGCAGCGCAGAAAGACCGTGCCTACCGTATGCTGATGAACCGTAAATTCTCGGAAGAAGCAGCGACCTGGATGCAGGAACAGCGCGCCAGCGCATACGTTAAAATTCTGAGCAACTAATGACTCGTATTCAACGCGTTGTCATCACTCCCGGCGAACCCGCCGGGATTGGCCCAGACCTCGTGGTTCAGCTCGCACAGCGTGAGTGGCCCGTAGAACTCGTCGTCTGTGCGGATGCCGCTCTTCTCAGTGACCGGGCAGCGATGCTCGGTTTACCGCTTTCACTCCTCCCCTACTCTTCAGATACTCCAGCCAGACCGCAATCAGCAGGTACGTTGACGCTGTTACCGATTGCGCTACGAGCACCTGTAGTCGCAGGTCAATTGGCGGTAGAAAATGGGCAATATGTCGTGGATACGCTGGCTCGCGCCTGCGATGGTTGTCTGCAAGGTGAATTTGCGGCGCTGATTACCGGCCCTGTCCACAAGGGCGTAATCAATGACGCTGGGGTGCCGTTTACCGGGCATACCGAGTTTTTTGAAGAGCGTTCACAGGCGAAGAAAGTGGTGATGATGCTGGCGACGGAGGAACTGCGCGTAGCGCTGGCCACCACGCATTTGCCGCTCAGAGCCGTTGCCGACGCTATTACACCCGCACTGTTGCAGGAAGTGATCGGCATTCTGCATCATGATTTGCGCACCAAGTTTGGCATTGCCGATCCGCATATTCTGGTGTGTGGCCTTAACCCGCATGCTGGTGAAGGCGGACATATGGGGACGGAAGAGTTAGACACCATCATTCCGGTCCTCGATGCCCTGCGTACGCAGGGGATGAAATTAAACGGCCCACTGCCTGCAGATACGCTGTTTCAGCCCAAATATCTCGACCACGCGGATGCCGTATTGGCAATGTACCACGATCAGGGTCTCCCCGTGCTAAAATACCAGGGATTTGGTCGCGGTGTGAATATCACGCTGGGCCTGCCCTTTATTCGCACATCTGTCGATCACGGTACCGCACTTGAACTTGCGGGTCGTGGGCAAGCAGATGTCGGCAGTTTTATTACGGCGCTTAACCTCGCCATCAAAATGATTGTTAATACTAATGAATAATCGAGTCCATCAGGGCCACTTAGCCCGTAAACGTTTCGGGCAAAACTTCCTTAACGATCAGTTTGTGATCGAAAGTATTGTCTCTGCTATCAATCCGCAGAAGGGTCAGGCAATGGTCGAAATCGGCCCGGGCCTGGCAGCATTGACCGAGCCAGTAGGTGAACGACTGGATAAGCTCACGGTCATTGAACTGGACCGCGACCTTGCCGCGCGCCTGCAAACTCACCCGTTTTTAGGGCCAAAGCTGACGATTTATCAGCAAGATGCCATGACGATGAACTTCGGCGAACTCGCACAAACGATGGGCCAGCCGCTGCGCGTTTTCGGCAACCTGCCGTACAACATCTCCACGCCGCTGATGTTCCATCTTTTTACCTATACTGATGCCATTGCCGACATGCATTTCATGTTGCAAAAAGAGGTAGTCAATCGTCTGGTTGCAGGGCCAAACAGTAAAGCGTATGGTCGATTAAGCGTCATGGCGCAATATTATTGCAATGTGATCCCGGTACTCGAAGTACCGCCATCCGCATTCACGCCTGCGCCTAAAGTCGATTCCGCCGTTGTGCGTCTGGTTCCACATGCGACGATGCCGTACCCGGTTAAAGATGTCCGCGTGCTGAGCCGTATTACCACCGAAGCGTTTAACCAGCGCCGTAAAACGGTACGTAACAGCCTCGGTAACCTGTTTAGCGTTGAGGTCCTGACCGAGCTGGGTATTGATCCGGCGATGCGAGCGGAAAATATCTCTGTCGCGCAATACTGCCGGATGGCTAACTATCTGTCAGAAAACGCGCCATCGAAGGAGAGTTAAAGATGATCAATTCGCCCCGAGTGTGCATTCAGGTACAAAGCGTCTACATTGAGGCGCAATCCTCACCTGATGATGAACGTTACGTTTTTGCTTATACCGTGACTATCCGCAATTTGGGGCGAGCGCCTGTGCAGCTGTTGGGGCGTTACTGGTTGATCACTAATGGTCATGGCCGCGAAACCGAAGTTCAGGGCGAAGGTGTGGTTGGCGTTCAGCCCCATATCGAACCTGGCGAAGAGTATCAGTACACCAGCGGAGCGGTAATTGAAACACCGCTGGGCACCATGCAGGGTCATTACGAAATGATCGATGAACAAGGCATTGCCTTTACCATCGACATTCCCGTGTTTCGGCTCGCCGTTCCAACACTCATTCACTAAAACAATAACTATGGCGACATACCTTATTGGCGACGTTCACGGTTGTTACGATGAACTGATCGCCTTGCTGCACCAGGTAGACTTTAACCCCGAACAAGACACCCTCTGGCTCACCGGCGATCTGGTCGCGCGTGGGCCAGGCTCTCTGGACGTTTTACGCTACGTGAAATCGCTGGGTGATAGCGTGCGGTTAGTCCTTGGCAATCACGATCTGCACCTGCTGGCCGTGTTTGCTGGTATCAGCCGTAACAAACCGAAAGACCGGCTCACACCGCTGCTCGAAGCAGCGGATGCGGATGAGTTACTTAATTGGTTACGCCGCCAGCCACTCTTGCAGATTGATGAAGAGAAGAAGCTGGTGATGGCGCATGCCGGCATTACCCCACAATGGGATCTGCAGACAGCGAGGAATTGTGCCCGCGATGTTGAAGCCGTATTGTCGAGCGACTCGTATCCCTTCTTCCTCGATGCCATGTATGGCGACATGCCAAACAACTGGACACCAGAACTCACGGGACTGGCGCGCCTGCGTTTTATTACCAACGCATTTACCCGTATGCGCTACTGCTTCCCCAACGGTCAGTTGGATATGTACAGCAAAGAGTCGCCAGAAGATGCGCCAGCCCCGCTGAAGCCCTGGTTTGCCATTCCTGGGCCTGTCAGTGAAGCCTATAGCATTGCTTTCGGGCACTGGGCATCGCTGGAGGGGAAAGGCACGCCTGAAGGTATCTACGCGCTGGATACGGGATGTTGCTGGGGGGGAGACCTCACCTGTCTGCGCTGGGAAGACAAACAGTACTTTGTGCAGCCATCAAATCGCCATCTGAATCTGGATCCCGGCGAAGCGGTCAACGCCTGATAGTCGTTTGCCGGATGCGGTGCTCGCACCTTATCCGGCCTACATTAGCTGGATGATAAGGCATTTCGCCGCCATCCGGCATTTACAGTATTAACGACGTTCAAGAATCTCGAAGCAGTAGCTGTGGGAGTTTTGCGCGTCGGCATCATGAAATTCGCTAAACACTGATTCCCAGTCGTCCGGTTCGTAGTCCGGGAAATGCGTATCCCCTTCAACTTCCGCATCAATGTGTGTCAGATACAGTTTTTGCGCTTTCGGCAGGAACTGCTCATACACGCGTCCACCGCCAATCACCATAATTTCAGGTTCATCGCCGCAGGCCGCTATTGCTTCATCAACAGACTTCACCCACTGCACACGATCGTCGGTGCCTGGCTTGCTGCTGATGACAATATTTTTACGCCCTGGCAACGGTCGCCCGATGGATTCCCAGGTATGGCGTCCCATGACAACCGGCTTGTTTAAGGTATTACGTTTAAACCAGGCGAGATCGGCAGGTAGGTTCCATGGCATGGCGTTTTCCATACCGATGACGCGATCTACCGCTAACGCCGCAATCAGACTGATCATTGAATGTTTCCCGGATACAAAAAAATTGTCGCCACTATACGGAAAGCGCAATCTTTCGTCGACTGGCGGAAAGAGGATGAGCATGAAAATTTTCCGTTCTGCTGGCGAACCGACCTATTTAAGGTGGTACGCCAGCATTACAGTAGTTCAAAAACAGTCAATTAGCAGTAAAGTTTGCAGAACATCACATTTTTTACTCTATGCTGACGGTTTCACTTCCGGCTCATCGGCGACGTCGCCCGTATGTTTACCTTCATCCGTGCCTTGCCAGCCATGGCGTTGAATTAACGATAAGTGTTGGCGATCTTCCGCAATAATTTCACTCAGCATTGCGCTGGTGCGTTTATAAACCGCTGCACGGGAAATCGCGTCATTTTCCCCTTTCACCATCTCCTCAACCATAAGCATATTGAAACGACGGAATACGTCGGCCCGCTCACGCGCTTCATAGCGCCCCAGCCCAAGCCCTTCCAGCGCCAGACGCCCGGTCTTCAGCGCGCCTTCAAAGGTTTCACGTTCCGGCATTTCCACCCCCGCCTGGCGCAGGCGAATGTAATGATCCACATCGCGCGCGCGGGCAATAATTTGCAGATGAGGGAAATGCTCCTTCACCATTTCGGTTAATTGCAGGCTGGTTTGCGGATCGTCAATGGCGTTAATAATGACTTCAGCTTTAGCCGCCCCGGCAGACTCCAGCAGATCCATCCGGGTCGCATCGCCATAGAAAACCTTCATGCCAAATTTACGTAGCGTTTCGATATGGTCCGGGTCATGATCAAGAACCACCATTTTGACGCCGCTCGACAACAGCAAACGACCGGTAATCTGACCAAATCGCCCAAACCCGGCGATGATCACTCGCGGTTGTTCTTCGTCGATTTCATCCGCTTCCCGCTCTTCACCGGTCGCTGATTTTTCCAGTCGCGTCAAAATCACCAGTAAAATTGGCGTCGCCGCCATCGACAGCGCCACCGCCAGGGTCAACGATTTCGCCCAATCAGGATCAAGCACGTCTGCCATTTGCGCCGCGCCAAACACCACGAAGGCAAATTCACTGCCCTGCCCTAATAATACGGCAAACCAGCGACGTTGCTTATTCGGCACCTGCAACGGTTTCGCTATCAGCCACAGCATGACGGTTTTGATAACCAGGAAACCAACCAGCAAGATGATAATGCGCAAAGGGTTATCAATCAGCGTGCCAAAATCGATAGACATCCCCACGCCGATGAAGAACAGACCCAACAACAGCCCTTTGAACGGTTCAATATCGCTTTCCAGCGCGTGGCGATACTCAGAGCTGGCCAGCAGCACACCGGCCAGGAACGCCCCCATCGCCATCGACAGTCCAACCTCTTCCAACAGCAGACCGAAGCCAAAAACGAGGAACAGCGCGACGGCGCTAAACACTTCCCGCAAGCCTGAACGGGCGACAAAACGTAAGGCCGGACGCGTCACATAGCGGCCTAACAACACCACCAGCACCAGTGCGCCCGCAACCTTTAGCGCAGAGAGCGCAAACGCCCCAAGCGTTGTCGATGCGCCGCTCGCCGCGAGTAATGGGATCATCGCCACCAGTGGAATAGCGGCGATATCCTGGAACAGCAGCACGGCAAATGTGCTACGTCCGAGTTGCGACACCATCAGGTTACGTTCATTCATCGCCTGCATAGCGATGGCCGTGGAGGAAAGCGCCAGCGTCATGCCGATAAGTTCCGCTACCTGCCAGCGCAGGCCGAGGAACATACAGAACAGACCGATCAGCCCACCGCAAACCACCATTTGTAATGCACCACCGCCAAACACCGAGGCTCGCAGCTTCCACAAACGTTGCGGATCCAGTTCCAGGCCGATGACAAACAGCATCAGCACCACGCCGATCTCGGCAAAATGGAGGATTGATTCGGCATCGGTCACCAGCCTCAAACCCCAGGGTCCGATAATACATCCGGCGATAAGATACCCCAGCACCGATCCCAGCCCCAGCCGTACGGCGATGGGGACAATCAGCGCCGCCGAACCGAGGTAAATCAGCGCCTGTATTAGCGTATGACTATCCATGATGCACCTCCTGCCACTCCAGCAGACGCTGTTTATAGTGGCGCGCCTGCGCCTGCAGCGTTTCATCATCACAAATAAACGTACAGTGCATCGCAAACGGCGGCAGCCATTTGAGGCCGCAATATAAAGCCGTTGCCTGTAAGGGCTGGGAAAGTACATCAAAGCCAGGATGGGATCCGATATCAAAGTGGTTTTCACCGCCGCCAGTCGTCACAGCCCACAGCAGATGTTTACCGTGCAGCGCTGTTCCGCCATGGCCATAGGCCCAGCCGTGAGAGAGGACTTTATCCATCCACAATTTGAGTAACGGAGGCGTGCTATACCACTGCATAGGATGCTGCCAGATAATTAAATCAGCGCGTGCCAACGCATCCTGTTCAGCGGCAATATCGATATTGAAATCGGGGTAGAGCTGGTAGAGCGAGCGGATCTCCACGCCCTCCAGCGTCCTTGCCTGATCAAGCATCCGCTTATTCGCATGCGAATGCTGCGGATAGGGATGCGCATAAATGATGAGAATCATGATTAGCCTGTGTCACTGCATTATTGTAATAACAGTGAGTTTAGTCAGTTAATCCACAGGCTAACAGTCAATATTATTGAGTAGATAAATGGAAAAATCTGAGTTAGTTGTCCAGCTCACTCATATCTTTAACCTGGTCGCGGTTAATCTGCTCCGTCTTACCTGTTTGCGCATTTTTATATGACACCAGGCCAGTATCATCATCCACTTGCGGTTTGCCGTCGGTAACGATGGTTTTGCCATCGGTGGTTTTCACCGCCTGGTTTGAGGAACAACCAGCGACGGTAAACAGTGCTGCTGCGGTAAAAATAGAGGTGATCAGGATATGTTTTTGCATGGTGTTCTCCCTGCTTTTCAGTCGTTTTCAGTGATATATACATTAACTGTAGGCTAACTGACTGAGTTACAGGGAAAATACAGAACACTCCTAATAGCCTGCCCTGGTCACGGGCTTACTGCGAATCGTCATCTGACTGGTTTGAGACAACGTCAGACCGCGTGTTTCTGGTGCAAAAGCAATGGACACGAGCAGGCCAATCAGCGAAATTCCTGCCCCCATCAGCATGACATTACTGATGCCGTATTTGCTAATGAACACCGGTAGCGCCCAGGTGGAAACAATGGTCCCGATGCGGCTTAACGACATAATCACCCCGACGGCAGACGCGCGAATATCGGTAGGAAACAGTTCGTTAGGATATAGCCACTGCAGATTCCCCGGACCACCAGAGAAAAATGCGTATACGGCAAAGGCCAGCACCACCAGCCACGCCCCCATATCAGGAATTAACCCCAGTACGGCCAGCGCCAGCGTCATCATAATAAAGCTGCCAATCAACAGCGGTCGCCGCCCCGCGCTGTTGAGCCAGAACATCGGCGGAATACACCCCAGCATAAAGCACAAGCTAATCACCACGTTGCCCAACGCGGCGCTTTTCCCGGCGCCCAGTCCCAGTAGTCCAACAATCTGCGGACCAAAGGTGTAAATGGCGAACATCGGGATCACCTGACAGGTCCAGATGGCGGCAACAAACAGCACAAATGGGAAATGGCGGCGGTTAAACAGCTGGAGAAAACGCGTCTCCTGCGGCGCTTCTTCGTCGAACACCACCGGTTCGCCGAACAGCTTGATCATCATCGCCTCGCACTCTTTCACCCGCCCCTTACGCAGCAGCCAGCGCGGCGATTCAGGCAGGTCGAAGCGTCCAATCAGGATCAAAATACAGGGGATCACCGCGCTACCTAGCATCCAGCGCCATCCGCCCTCAACATCATACAAACAGTAACCGACCAGATCGGCACAGGTTGCGCCGACATACCACATAGCCGCGATAAAACCGATAGAGAAGGCACGCTGGCGGGTATTGGAAAATTCGGTAATCATCGAGGTGGCGATCGGGTAATCGGCGCCAATCACAATGCCGATCAGCACGCGCATCACCAACAGTTCAACGGGCGAGGTAACGAACATCGTCGCCGCCGATATCACGCCAATGGCGATGATATCGATAATAAACATTTTGCGCCGCCCGACCTTATCGGAAATGTAGCCAAACAGCGATGTACCAATAAACAGGCCAGCCAGTGTACCGGCCCCCAGCAGACCAATCCAGTCAGCATCCAGTTTCAATGCTGGCGTGAGCTGTTCCAGCGCCACGCCAATCATTACCAGCACATAACCATCCAGAAACGGCCCACCGCTTCCCCATAGCATTATCCGGCGATGAATAGAGGTAAATTTGATATCATCAAAGTTCCTGGGCTGCTGCATGGTGATGTCCTGTTTTATTTAACTTAATGCCTGATGGCGCGTAGCTTTAAGGCCTACGTACTATGCCTGTAGGCCGGATAAGGCGAAGCCACCATCCGGCACCAGGTTTAGCCGTAGCGGAACTCCACACCAAACGTCCCGCGTGGGTATTCCCATTTTTCCAGCGCCGTATCAAGGCCGAGGATCCGGCACGTTCCGCACTCCAGGCACCCGGCGTAATCAAAACGAACGCTGCCGTCGTCCTGCTTTTTATACAGTCCCGCCGGACAGGCCTTAATCAGCACCTCCAGCGCCTGTTTATCAGGATCGGTTTTGAGAATGATGTGCGGGCTGTCTTCATCCACATTGAACTTATTGACGCCCAGTTTGACGTCCACATTGACGGGAGATGTCATAATACGGTCACTCCTTTCAGGCCATCTTTCATCAGGTTGATGAAGCCCACTTTCTTCGCATGGCGCAGGATTTTTTTACGCATTGGCACCGGAGCGGAGCCATCCACGGTGAACAGGTCGCGCGCGATACTGACCGCCATTTCGGGATAAGCGGTAAACATGCGGGGATTATCAAGAAAAGCTGGCAGTTTCTGATACATGCGCATATCGCGCATCGGACCTTCGTCCAGATGCTGACGGTATTCCCCCAACGACTGCTTGCTAAAATCGTCACGCTTCATCGCCGAAAGCACCGTCTTCGCCGCCGCTTCGCCTGCGGATATGGCGAGATCCATACCACGGATGGTAAAGCCGAGGTTCATACACATGCCGGCAGCGTCTCCGGCAATCAGTACGCCATCGCCCACCAGTTCAGGCTGCATATTCATTCCCGCCTCGGGTACAACGTGTGCGGCATATTCCACCAGCTTGCCACCGGCGATCAACGGCGCAACTGCCGGATGCTGTTTGAAATCTTCCAGCATTTGCGGGACCGATTTTTTCGCGTCTTTCAGATGATGAAGTCCACAGACCAGCCCCAGGGAAAGGGTTGTTTCATTCGTATACAGGAAGCCACCGCCCATCAGACCATCGGTTGGCGCCCCGGCAAACAGACAGGCGGCACCTTCGTTGCCCTGTAACTGGAAACGATCTTCAATTACCGACTTAGGCAATTCGATCAGTTCCTTCACGCCGACAGCAACATGCGATGCCTCAACACGCTTTGCCATGCCCAGCTTTTCAGCCAGCAGAGAATTCACCCCATCAGCGAGAATTACGACTTTGGCTTCCAGAATATCGCCATCGGCTTCCACGCCCACGACTTTGCCATCACGCTGAACGACATTATCCACGCGAATACCGGTGATCAGTTGCGCCCCCGCCTCTTCGGCCTGCTCCATCAGCCAGGCGTCAAATTTACTGCGCAAAACGGAATAAGAAACTTGCGACGATGCGGCGTCCTCGCCGTTGCAATAATCCATCGTCATCGCCCCTTTTTCGGTCATAAAGGCGAGTTTTTCGTGGGTGATCATGCGTTCAATGGGGGCCTGATCCGCAAAGCCGGGAATGATGCGTTCCAGGCTATGTGCATACAAACGCCCACCGGTGACATTCTTCGCGCCAGCAGAATTGCCACGCTCGATAACCAGCACCTGTGCACCTTCGCGAGCAAGCACCAGCGCCGCAACCGAACCGGCCAGACCTGCACCCACGATGATGGCATCAAAGATATCTTCGGACATACGTACTCCTGTCAGCGGCAGGATACCTTCGTATCCTGCCCGAAATGGTTTATCGCGCTAAGGCAGCCGTCAGCGCAGGCAGGATCTTCAGCGCATCGCCAACGATGCCAAAATCCGCATACTGGAAGATTGGCGCGTTTTTATCTTTGTTGATGGCGAAAATCGTCTGCGCGCCGTTGGCACCAACCATATGTTGGATCTGCCCGGAGATCCCCACCGCCAGATACAGTTCAGGCTTGAGCATCAGGTTGGAGATACCGACGTAGCGCTCGTGCTCCATCCACTTCTCGTTTTCCGCCACCGGGCGAGAGCAGGCCAGCTCGGCGCCAATCGTCTGGCACAGCGCTTCGGCCAGCGAGATATTCTCTTTGCTGCCGATGCCACGTCCCACGCTGACCACCAGACGCGCTTTGTCGAGGTCAACGCTGTTGCTCTGACGCGCCTGGGTTGCGGTGCGGGTCACGTTAATGGCCGGAGCCTGCCACTGCACGGTATGCATCTCGCCGCTGCGAGAAGTGTCCGGGTCTTGTGCGTCAAACGTTCCGCTGCTAAGCGTGATCACGGCAAACGGCGAAGCGATGGTTTCCGCTCCTATTGCCAGACCGCCGTAGACCATATGTTTAACCGCCGCTTTTCCATCCTGCAGGGCGACTTCGCTGGCGTCGTTGGAAACCGCAGCCGACAAGCGAAAGCCCAGTTTTGCTGCCAAAAGCTTGCCTCGACGCGTATTCGGCAGCAGCACCGCGCCGCCCTCGCTATGCTGACGAATAGTCTCAGCCATCGCATCAGCGTAGTCTTCGATCATGCGGTCTTCTGGTTTGCCGCTGAGCAGCCAGACATGATCCGCGCCCAAATGACATGCTGTCGCGCTGTCCGCTTCGTTCAGTACGAACGCGTTAACTTTTTCACCTACAGCCTGCGCGCCACTCATCAGTTCGGGCAGACGAGAAGGGGTATCGCTGAATACCCAGACACTGGAAAATTTGTTCATAACATCCCCTGATAATTAAATGATTTTGCGCAGATTCTCGACAAACGCGGCGATTTGTTCTTCCCCGTCACCTTCAATCACCACACGCTGACGCTCGCGCTGCTTCGGTGCGGCAACCTGTTGTGCGGAATACGCAGGTACGCTGTTCAGCCCGATATCCGCAGGCGACCAGACCTGAACCGGTTTTTTCGCCGCGCCAAGAATGGCTTTCATCGAAGGGATTTGTGGGGTGTTGATGTCGGTGGAAACCGCGATCACCGCCGGGAGCGGGATGCTCAGCGTTTCAACTTCATCTTCCAGTTCGCGTTCTACCGTCAATGTGCTGTCGGTAAGAGAGAGGATCTTACTCACGCCGTTAATCGCCGGAACGTTCAGCGCTTCGCCCACCAGCAGACCAACCTGCTGAGCATAAAGATCGGAAGAACCGTCACCGCAAATAAGCAGATCGAAACCTGATTTTTGCGCGGCGGCAGCCAGCGCGCTGGCGGTTTGTTGCGGCAGCGCCTGCTCAAATTGATCGTCAATCACAACAATCAGTTCATCAGGGCCACGAGAGAGGACATCTTTGCGCCCTTTTGCATTGGTCAGCGCTTTGCCGCCAACGCTCATGGCGACAACCTGAGCGTCTCCCAACTGCTGTTTTAACTGGCAAGCAGCTTCAATTGCATTCAGATCATATTGGCTGATTTTGCCATCCGCTTTGCTGAAATCGAGTGTTCCATCAGCATTATTAATCGCAATATCCTGTTCATCAGGTACGCATTTGTAGCAAGTAATTATCTTCATTGCATCTCCAGAAATCATGAAGGAAACGTATTTATATCGGCGGTGTTAAATACAGATATCACGCTCTTTAATTCGGAAATAAAACATTAATCACCAATATTGAAAATGTCACACATTGATATTCGTAACTTTCAATAGTGTTACGCACCTCACCAATATTGAAAGAAATATGCCAAATATGAAAATTTTCAATATTGTTTGCTGGCTCAACAATATTGAACGCCAGACACTTAAAAAAGTTAAAAAATCAGCATCAACTAAATGATTTACAAAACAAAAATAAGAATTTAAACACAAAATAACCAGCACAAAAAAGTGTGACGAAGATAACAGAATCACCCGAAATGAATACCCATTATGAGTTACTCATTGAGGCGTCCCAGAGGTTAAAAACTTATCAACAAATCATTAATAATAAATAAACAAACGTTCATGGACTGGCACGCTAAATAAATTTCGTTTTCACACTGGAATTCACTTATGAAAAATGAAAAGAGAAAATCGGGAATTGAACCGAAGGTTTTTTTCCCGCCATTAATAATTGTCGGGATACTTTGCTGGCTAACAGTAAGAGATCTTGATGCCGCTAACGTCGTTATTAATGCGGTATTCAGTTATGTCACCAATGTCTGGGGTTGGGCATTTGAATGGTATATGGTCGTCATGCTCTTCGGCTGGTTCTGGCTGGTTTTTGGCCCCTATGCTAAAAAGAGATTAGGCGACGAAAAACCGGAGTTTAGTACCGCCAGCTGGATTTTCATGATGTTCGCCTCCTGTACATCCGCTGCAGTTCTGTTCTGGGGCTCTATTGAGATCTACTACTATATCTCCACCCCGCCGTTCGGTCTGGAACCAAATTCCACAGGCGCGAAAGAGATAGGTCTGGCGTACAGCCTGTTCCACTGGGGGCCATTGCCGTGGGCAACCTATAGCTTCCTTTCCGTGGCCTTCGCCTACTTCTTCTTTGTACGCAAGATGGATGTCATCCGCCCCAGCTCCACGCTGGTACCGTTAGTGGGCGAAAAACATGCAAAAGGGCTGTTCGGCACCATCGTCGATAACTTCTACCTGGTGGCGCTGATCTTCGCAATGGGCACCAGCCTCGGTCTGGCTACCCCGCTGGTCACCGAGTGTATGCAATGGCTGTTCGGTATTCCGCATACGCTGCAATTGGATGCCATCATCATCACCTGCTGGATCATATTGAACGCTATTTGCGTGGCCTGCGGCTTGCAAAAAGGGGTCAGAATCGCCAGCGATGTGCGTAGCTACCTGAGCTTCCTGATGCTCGGCTGGGTGTTTATCGTCAGCGGCGCCAGCTTCATCATGAACTACTTCACCGATTCTGTAGGGATGCTGCTGATGCATCTGCCACGGATGCTGTTCTATACCGATGCCATCGGTAAAGGCGGCTTCCCGCAGGGCTGGACCGTTTTCTACTGGGCGTGGTGGGTTATTTACGCCATCCAGATGAGTATCTTCCTGGCTCGTATTTCTCGGGGTCGTACCGTACGTGAACTGTGCTTCGGGATGGTACTGGGCCTGACCGCGTCTACCTGGATCCTGTGGACTGTCCTTGGCAGTAACACGCTGCTGCTGATGGATAAAAACATCCTCAACATTCCGCAGTTGATTGAACAACACGGCGTGGCGCGCGCCATTATCGAAACCTGGGCCGCCTTGCCGCTCAGCACCGCCACCATGTGGGGTTTCTTTATCCTCTGCTTTATCGCCACCGTCACGCTGATTAACGCCTGCTCTTACACCCTGGCGATGTCGACCTGTCGCGAAGTTCGCGATGGTGAAGAGCCGCCGCTGCTGGTACGCATCGGCTGGTCCATTCTGGTCGGCATCATCGGTATCGTTCTGCTGGCGCTGGGCGGGCTGAAGCCCATTCAGACCGCGATTATCGCCGGAGGATGCCCGCTGTTCTTCGTCAACATTATGGTGACGCTGTCCTTTATTAAAGACGCCAAAGTGCACTGGAAAGACAAGTAATTCTAATTAACCCAATTGATCAAGAGGCTGAAAGATGGATTTCAACTTAAATGACGAGCAGGAACTGTTTGTCGCCGGTATTCGTGAACTGATGGCCAGTGAGAACTGGGAAGCTTATTTTGCCGAGTGCGATCGTGACAGCGTCTACCCTGAGCGTTTTGTAAAAGCGCTGGCGGATATGGGCATTGATAGCCTGCTGATCCCGGAGGAACACGGCGGTCTGGAAGCGGGTTTTGTCACCGTCGCCGCCGTCTGGATGGAGCTGGGACGTCTTGGCGCGCCAACTTACGTGTTGTACCAATTGCCGGGAGGTTTTAACACTTTCCTGCGTGAAGGGACTCAGGAGCAAATTGATAAAATCATGGCGTTCCAGGGCACCGGTAAGCAGATGTGGAACTCTGCTATCACCGAACCGGGAGCGGGATCGGATGTTGGTAGTCTTAAAACCACTTATACACGCAAAAATGGTAAGGTTTATCTTAATGGCAGTAAGTGCTTTATCACCAGTAGCGCCTATACCCCGTACATCGTGGTCATGGCGAGAGACGGTGCATCGCCGGATAAACCTGTTTACACCGAGTGGTTTGTTGACATGAGCAAAGCGGGTATCAAGGTCAACAAACTGGAGAAACTTGGTCTGCGCATGGATAGCTGCTGTGAAATCACCTTTGACGACGTTGAACTGGACGAAAAAGACATGTTCGGTCGGGAAGGTAATGGCTTCAACCGCGTGAAAGAAGAGTTTGACCATGAACGCTTCCTCGTCGCGCTGACCAACTACGGTACGGCAATGTGCGCTTTTGAAGACGCTGCGCGTTACGCTAATCAGCGCGTGCAGTTTGGTGAAACTATTGGCCGTTTCCAGCTGATTCAGGAGAAGTTTGCGCATATGGCGATCAAACTGAACTCCATGAAAAACATGCTGCTGGAAGCCGCGTGGAAAGCGGATAACGGCACTATTACCTCCGGCGACGCGGCAATGTGCAAATACTTCTGCGCCAACGCCGCGTTTGAAGTGGTAGACACCGCCATGCAGGTACTGGGAGGTGTTGGTATCGCGGGCAACCACCGCATCACGCGTTTCTGGCGTGACCTGCGCGTTGACCGTGTTTCTGGTGGTTCTGACGAAATGCAGATCCTGACGTTGGGTCGTGCGGTACTCAAGCAATACCGCTAATTCAGCACGATTCGTAGGCCGGATAAGGCGTTTACGCCGCCATCCGGCAACATGCCCGGTGGCGCCGTAGTTGCCGGGCCTACAAAAAATGCCAGGAGAAAAATGATGAATCATTTACCAATGCCAACCTTTGGTCCTCTTGCTGGGGTACGCGTTGTTTTTTCAGGGATCGAAATCGCCGGTCCGTTCGCCGGACAGATGTTCGCCGAATGGGGCGCCGAGGTTATCTGGATTGAAAACGTCGCATGGGCTGATACCATCCGCGTACAGCCTAACTACCCGCAGCTCTCACGCCGCAACCTGCACGCCCTGTCACTGAATATTTTCAAAGATGAAGGTCGGGAAGCGTTTCTGAAACTCATGGAAACCACCGATATTTTCATTGAAGCCAGTAAAGGCCCTGCCTTTGCGCGCCGCGGTATTACTGATGAAGTGCTGTGGGAACATAACCCGAAACTGGTCATTGCCCACCTTTCTGGCTTCGGCCAGTTTGGTACCGAGGAGTACACCAATCTTCCGGCGTATAACACCATCGCGCAGGCGTTCAGTGGTTATCTGATCCAAAACGGCGACGTTGACCAACCGATGCCAGCCTTCCCGTATACCGCCGATTACTTCTCCGGGATGACCGCGACAACAGCGGCGCTGGCTGCCCTGCACAAAGTGCGCGAAACGGGTAAAGGTGAAAGCATCGATATCGCCATGTACGAAGTGATGCTGCGCATGGGTCAGTATTTCATGATGGACTACTTCAACGGCGGCGAAATCTGTCCACGTATGACGAAAGGGAAAGACCCCTACTACGCCGGTTGCGGCCTGTATAAATGCGCCGATGGTTACATCGTCATGGAGTTGGTCGGCATCACGCAAATCAACGAGTGCTTTAAAGATATTGGCCTTGCCCACATTCTCGGTACGCCGGAAGTTCCGGAAGGCACGCAGCTAATTCATCGCGTGGAATGCCCTTACGGCCCGCTCGTCGAAGAGAAACTGGACGCCTGGCTGGCAACACACACTATCGCCGAAGTTCAGGCGCGCTTTGCTGAGCTGAATATCGCCTGTGCAAAGGTGCTAACCATTCCAGAACTGGAAGGTAATCCGCAGTACGTTGCCCGCGAATCCATTACTCAGTGGCAAACAATGGACGGCCGCACCTGTAAAGGGCCGAACATCATGCCGAAATTTAAAAACAACCCGGGGAAAATCTGGCGTGGCATGCCCTCACACGGCATGGATACCGCCGCCATTCTGAAAAACATTGGTTATAGCGAAGCAGACATAAATGAGCTGGTCGGCAAAGGCCTGGCCAGGGTTGAGGAATAAACGCGACGCGCTAACCTGCTCGTTGGTTAGCGCTCACGCCTGATTTCAGTGGATAAAGCAATATGGATATCGTTGGCGGACAAAACTTACGTCAGATGTGGGACGACCTGGCCGAAGTGTACGGAGATAAAACGGCGTTAATTTTCGAATCCTGTGAGGGAATCGTTCGGCAGTTTAGCTATGCCTCGCTAAATGAAGAGATTAACCGCACGGCGAACCTTTTTCATTCCTTAGGGATCCGCAAGGGCGATAGAGTCGCACTGCATCTGGATAACTGTCCGGAATTCATCTTTTGCTGGTTTGGACTGGCAAAAATCGGCGCCATTATGGTGCCGATTAATGCCCGCTTACTGGGCGAAGAAAGTGCCTGGATCCTGCAAAACAGCCAGGTGAGCCTGCTGGTTACCAGCGTCCAGTTTTATCCTATGTACCGTGAAATACGCCAGGAAAATAGCACTCCGCTTAATCATATCTGTCTGATTGGCGAGCAGCTTCCGGCTGACGATGGCGTGAGCCACTTTTCCCAACTGCAAGCACGTCAGTCGGCCACGCTGTGCTATACGCCAGCGTTATCCACTGACGATACGGCGGAAATTTTGTTTACCTCCGGTACCACCTCGCGTCCAAAAGGGGTGGTTATTACCCACTATAATCTGCGTTTTGCGGGCTACTACTCTGCCTGGCAAATCGCCCTGCGCGATGATGACGTGTACATGACGGTGATGCCCGCTTTTCATATCGACTGTCAGTGTACCGCGGCAATGCCAGCCTTTTCCGCCGGCAGTACCTTTGTGCTGCTGGAAAAGTACAGCGCCCGAGCATTCTGGGGTCAGGTACGTAAATATCAGGCGACGGTGACCGAGTGCATCCCGATGATGATCCGCACGCTGATGGTGCAGCCCGCCGCGCCAACGGACAGGCAACATCATCTGCGTGAAGTGATGTTCTATCTCAATCTATCGGCGCAGGAAAAAGACGCCTTTACCGAACGCTTTGGCGTCAGGCTGCTGACCTCTTATGGTATGACTGAAACCATTGTCGGAATTATTGGCGACCGTCCAGGAGACAAACGACGCTGGCCTTCCATTGGTCGCGTGGGTTTTAGCTATGAAGCTGAAATTCGCGACGATCAAAATCGCCCGCTGCCCGCCGGAGAAATTGGCGAAATCTGTATTAAAGGCATCCCCGGCAAGACTATCTTCAAAGAGTATTACATGCAGCCGGAGGCAACCGCCAGGGCGCTGGAACCAGAGGGCTGGTTACATACCGGTGATTCGGGTTACCAGGATGAGGATGGCTATTTCTATTTTGTCGACAGACGCTGCAACATGATTAAACGCGGCGGGGAAAATGTCTCCTGCGTCGAGCTGGAAAATATTATTTCTGCACATCCGAAAATTCAGGACATTGTAGTGGTTGGTATTAAAGATGCGATCCGTGATGAAGCCATTAAAGCATTTATTGTCCTTAATGAAGGTGAAACATTAAGCGAGGCCGAGTTTTTCAGCTTCTGCGAAAACAATATGGCGAAATTCAAGGTTCCCTCTTTTATGGAGATCAGAACCGACCTGCCGCGCAATTGTTCAGGAAAAATAATCAAAAAAAATCTGAAATAAACCTTCCGGCAGGAATCCCTCCCGCCGGGAAACTATTTATCTGGAGATGAACTATGAGTGAATCATTACATCTGACCCGTAACGGCCCGATCCTGGAAATTACCCTCGACCGACCTAAAGCGAATGCCATTGATGCCAAAACCAGTTTTGCGATGGGTGAAGCTTTTCTTAATTTCCGTGACGACCCGGAATTACGCGTAGCAATCATTACCGGCGGCGGTGAGAAATTCTTTTCTGCTGGCTGGGACTTAAAAGCGGCAGCGGAAGGTGAAGCGCCGGATGCCGATTTTGGTCCCGGCGGCTTTGCCGGTTTAACCGAAATATTTGACCTCGATAAGCCGGTCATCGCCGCGGTGAACGGCTATGCGTTTGGCGGCGGTTTCGAACTGGCGCTGGCGGCAGACTTTATTGTCTGCGCCGAAAACGCCAGCTTCGCGCTGCCGGAAGCAAAGCTCGGCATCGTGCCTGACAGCGGCGGCGTTTTGCGCCTGCCTAAGCTGTTGCCACCAGCTATCGTCAACGAAATGGTAATGACCGGCAGACGAATGAGCGCCGAAGAAGCGCTGCGTTGGGGGATCGTGAACCGCGTTGTCAGCCAGAGCGAACTGATGGATAGCGCGCGCGAACTGGCGCAACAACTGGTCAATAGCGCTCCGCTGGCTATCGCGGCGCTGAAAGAGATTTATCGCGCGACCAGTGAAATGCCGGTTGAAGAAGGCTACCGCTACATCCGCAGCGGCGTGCTGAAGCATTATCCTTCGGTACTGCATTCAGAAGATGCGCTCGAAGGACCGCTGGCATTTGCCGAAAAACGCGATCCGGTGTGGAAAGGTCGTTAATGTGACTATGCCGGATGGCGTTTCGCTTATCCGGCCTACAACACATGCACAACCGTAGGCCGGATAAGGTGTTTACGCCGCCATCCGACAAAAAAAACCGAGGTAAAACCATGAGCTATTACGCCTTTGAAGGACTGATCCCGGTGGTGCACCCGGACGCGTTTGTCCATCCCAGCGCCGTGCTGATTGGCGATGTCATCGTGGGTGCTGGTGTTTATATTGGCCCACTCGCGTCATTGCGTGGGGATTATGGTCGCCTGATCCTGGAGGCAGGATCTAATCTGCAGGATGGCTGCATTATGCATGGCTACTGCGATACCGATACCATCGTGCATGAAAACGGCCATATCGGCCACGGCGCTATTTTACATGGGTGCGTGGTGGGACGGGACGCCCTGGTCGGCATGAACAGCGTCATTATGGACGGCGCAGTGATTGGCGAAGAGAGCATTGTCGCCGCCATGAGTTTTGTCAAAGCCGGATTTCAGGGTGAGGCAAGGCAACTGCTGGTGGGTTCACCTGCGCGCGTACTACGCCAGGTCACAGACCAGGAGCTGCACTGGAAACGCCTCAACACCAAAGAATATCAGGATCTTGCGGTCCGCTGTCGAACAGGGTTATCTGAAACGAAGCCGTTAACGCAGGTCGAAGAAAACCGGCCGCGCCTGAAAGGCACGACGGACGTAAAGCCAAAATCAGCACAGTAATTGATGCCGGATGCGCTCACGCTTATCCGGCCTACGCGTCAATCACCGTTTATACAGCCATCAGGTAAACAGACAATTAGCGACGCATACTTTTTGACAGCATCATCTGCCATTTCTGCTCACGGTTCAGCTCTGTTGGAGGAACCGCTGACAGGCGCGGTGTTTTCGCCACGCTCACTTTTCTTTCCTGCAAATTATGATTCAATCGGCGATAGAGATGAGAATCAATACTCACGACTTTCACCAGACGCTGGCACTGACAGCCTCGTCCTGCAATCTGGTTAGGGATCATCTTCACTTCACAAACAATTTCCCCCACTTCTGACAGAATATAGGAGAGCGTATTAATTGCTTTGCAGTGTTCAATATCAAATTGACGGGAAATCTCCTTGGCAGTAATCCATCGGTCCTCTGCCATCATCCAGTCAGCAATTAACAAATAAAGCGGTCTTTCAACATATTTTTCACACATAAGCACACCATTTCACAAATTAAAAATCTGGCTACGGCCTGTCCAAATTAATAAAAACTAAGCCATATTAAAATTGTGGATATAAAGATAGTATGCGACTTGAATGTTGATTAGTGTGAGCAATATCGTGCTTATTACATTGAAAATGTGGTTACGTAAACGGACTTCTCCAGGAATGACCTGAAAGAGTAAAAAAAAACGGTTCCTATACAGGAACCGTTTGTAATTTATATTGCAGATCCAATTAACGGCAATATCACCGATATCTTCAGTTTATTACTTTTTGATCTGCGCGTGCATTTCCTGCACCGAGGTTACTTTCTCGGTAGCGTCCGCGTTCAGCGCCATCGCGGTGGCGAAACCGCCGTTCAGGGTAGTGTCGTAGTGCACTTTGTACTGCAGCGCGCTGCGGCGAATCAGCTTGGAGTCTTCAATCGCCTGACGACCTGCGGTGGTGTTGATGATGTAGGTGTATTCGCCATTCTTGATACGGTCCTGAATGTGCGGACGACCTTCATGCACCTTGTTCACCAGACGCGGGTTGATACCGGCTTCGCCCAGCACAATCGCGGTACCGTGGGTGGCATCCAGCTCGAAGCCCTGTTTCAGCAGCTTAGCGGCCAGGTCAACCACGCGCTCTTTGTCACCTTCGCGAACGGAGAGCAGCGCACGGCCCTGTTTCTTCATGGTGGAGTTACTGCCCAGCTGTGCCTTGGCGAACGCTTCCGCGAAGGTACGGCCCACGCCCATCACTTCCCCGGTAGAGCGCATTTCTGGCCCTAACAGCGGGTCAACGCCCGGGAATTTGTTGAACGGCAGCACCACTTCTTTCACCGAGTAGTACGGTGGAATAATTTCTTTGGTCACGCCCTGCTCGGTCAGCGATTTGCCGGCCATCACGCGCGCCGCCACTTTCGCCAGCGGTACGCCGGTGGCTTTGGAGACGAACGGTACGGTACGAGCCGCACGCGGGTTAACCTCAATCAGGTAGACTTCGTTGTCTTTCACCGCAAACTGCACGTTCATCAGGCCGCGCACCTGCAACTCGAAGGCCAGCTTCTGCACCTGCTGGCGCATCACATCCTGAATCTCCTGGCTCAGCGTGTAGGCTGGCAGGGAACAGGCGGAGTCACCGGAGTGTACGCCCGCCTGCTCGATGTGTTCCATGATGCCGCCAATCAGCACCATTTCGCCGTCGCAGATGGCGTCAACGTCGACTTCAATCGCATCATCAAGGAAGCGGTCCAGCAGCACCGGCGCATCGTTAGACACGCTGACCGCAGTCTGGAAGTAGCGACGCAGGTCGGCTTCGTCATAGACGATTTCCATCGCGCGGCCGCCCAGTACGTAGGATGGGCGCACCACCAGCGGGTAACCAATCTCTTTCGCCTTCTCAACCGCTTGTTCAATGGCGGTGACGGTGGCGTTCGCCGGCTGCTTCAGCTTCAGACGGTCAACCGCGTGCTGGAAGCGTTCACGGTCTTCCGCGCGGTCGATGGCGTCCGGACTAGTGCCGATAACCGGTACGCCTGCGGCTTCCAGTTCACGCGCCAGCTTCAGCGGGGTCTGGCCGCCGTACTGCACGATGACGCCCTTCGGCTTCTCGATGCGCACGATTTCCAGCACGTCTTCCAGCGTGACCGGCTCGAAGTACAGACGGTCGGAAGTGTCGTAGTCGGTGGAGACGGTTTCCGGGTTACAGTTGACCATGATGGTCTCGTAGCCGTCTTCGCGCAGCGCCAGCGAGGCGTGTACGCAGCAGTAGTCAAATTCGATACCCTGGCCGATACGGTTCGGGCCGCCGCCGAGGACCATGATTTTATCGCGGTCAACGGACGGGTTAGATTCGCACTCTTCTTCATAGGTGGAGTACATGTAGGCGGTATCGGTGGCGAATTCCGCCGCGCAGGTATCCACGCGCTTGTAGACCGGGTGCAGGTTGTACTGGTCGCGCAGCTTGCGGATTTCCGCTTCGCGCACGCCTGCCAGCTTCGCCAGGCGCGCATCGGCAAAACCTTTACGCTTCAGGTGGAACAGGAAGTCAGCGTTGAGGCCGTTAATGCCCACTTCCGCCACTTTCTCTTCCAGACGCACCAGCTCTTCAATCTGCACCAGGAACCAGCGGTCGATGTTGGTCAGGTTGAACACGCCGTCGACGGAGAGGCCCGCGCGGAACGCATCGGCGATGTACCAGATACGCTCAGCGCCCGCATCTTTCAGCTCGCGGCGGATTTTGGTCAGCGCTTCCGGGTCGTCGAGGCTCACTTTCGGGTCGAAACCGGTGGCGCCCACTTCCAGGCCGCGCAGCGCTTTTTGCAGGGATTCCTGCTGCGTGCGGCCAATCGCCATCACTTCGCCGACAGATTTCATCTGGGTGGTCAGACGGTCGTTAGCGCCAGCGAATTTCTCGAAGTTGAAGCGTGGAATCTTGGTGACAACGTAGTCGATAGACGGCTCGAAGGAGGCCGGCGTACGGCCGCCGGTGATGTCGTTCATCAGTTCGTCGAGGGTGTAACCCACCGCCAGTTTCGCTGCCACTTTGGCAATCGGGAAGCCGGTAGCTTTCGAGGCTAGCGCCGAGGAGCGGGAGACGCGCGGGTTCATTTCGATAACAATCAGGCGACCGTCTTTCGGGTTCACCGAGAACTGGACGTTAGAACCACCGGTTTCGACGCCGATTTCACGCAGTACCGCCATCGAGGCGTTACGCATGATTTGGTATTCTTTGTCGGTCAGAGTCTGCGCTGGCGCTACGGTGATGGAGTCACCAGTGTGGATACCCATTGCATCGAAGTTTTCGATAGAGCAGACGATGATGCAGTTGTCGTTCTTATCACGCACCACTTCCATCTCGTACTCTTTCCAGCCGATCAGCGATTCATCAATCAGCAGCTCGTTGGTTGGCGAGAGATCCAGACCGCGTTCGCAGATTTCTTCGAACTCTTCGCGGTTGTAGGCGATACCGCCGCCGGTGCCGCCCATGGTAAAGCTAGGCCGGATGATGCACGGGAAGCCGACGTCAGCGGCAACCGCCAGCGCTTCTTCCATAGTGTGCGCGATACCGGAACGCGCGGTGTCGAGGCCGATTTTCTTCATTGCCACATCGAAGCGACGACGGTCTTCTGCTTTATCAATCGCGTCGGCGGTGGCGCCAATCATGGTTACGCCGAACTCTTCCAGCACGCCCTGACGCTCCAGCTCCAGCGCACAGTTCAGCGCCGTCTGGCCGCCCATGGTCGGCAGCACCGCATCCGGACGCTCTTTTTCGATGATTTTGCGTACCACTTCCCAGTTAATCGGCTCGATGTAGGTCGCATCGGCCATTTCCGGGTCGGTCATGATGGTTGCCGGGTTAGAGTTCACCAGAATAACGCGGTAACCCTCTTCGCGCAGCGCTTTACACGCCTGGGCACCGGAGTAGTCAAACTCACACGCCTGACCGATAACAATCGGGCCCGCGCCCAGAATCAGGATACTTTTTATGTCTGTACGTTTTGGCATGGCTCTTATTACTCCTGATTATTTCGCGGACTGACGGTATTGCTCAATAAGTTCGATAAAGTGGTCGAACAGCGGCGCCGCATCGTGCGGGCCTGGGCTCGCCTCTGGGTGGCCCTGGAAGCTGAACGCCGGTTTATCGGTACGGTGAATCCCTTGCAGGGTACCGTCGAACAGGGATTTATGGGTTACGCGCAGGTTGGCTGGCAGCGAGTCTTCATCAACCGCAAAGCCGTGGTTCTGCGCGGTGATCATTACCACATTCTTATCCATGTCTTTCACTGGGTGGTTACCACCGTGGTGACCAAATTTCATCTTGATGGTCTTCGCACCGCTCGCCAGCGCCAGCAGCTGATGGCCGAGGCAGATGCCAAATACCGGAATGTCGGTCTGGAGGAATTTCTCAATCGCGTCGATGGCGTAGTCGCACGGGGCCGGGTCGCCAGGGCCGTTTGACAGGAACACGCCGTCCGGATTCATCGCCAGCACTTCTTCCGCGGAAGTTTTCGCCGGTACCACTGTCAGGCGGCAGCCGCGGTCCACCAGCATGCGCAGGATGTTGCGCTTGGCACCAAAATCGTAGGCCACCACGTGGAACGGCAACTCTTCTGCGGACTTGGCTTCCGGCAGGTCCCCCGAAATCGTCCAGCTACCCTGCGTCCAGCTGTAGGATTCAGCGGTAGTCACTTCTTTTGCCAGGTCCATCCCATTTAAGCCCGGGAACGCTTTGGCCTTTTCTAAGGCCAACGTAGCATCCAGATTATCGCCTGCAATGATGCAGCCGTTCTGAGCGCCCTTCTCACGTAGCAGACGCGTCAGCTTACGGGTATCGATATCGGCAATCGCCACGATGTTATGGCGTTTCAGGTAAGAAGAGAGGTCTTCGGTGTTGCGGAAGTTGCTGGCAATCAGCGGCAGGTCGCGAATAACCAGACCTTGAGCGTGAACCTGAGAAGACTCTTCATCGGCGGCATTGGTGCCGACATTACCAATATGGGGATAAGTAAGAGTGACGATTTGGCGAGAATAGGAAGGATCAGTGAGGATTTCTTGATAACCGGTCATTGAAGTATTGAAAACGACTTCCCCAACCGCCGAACCTGTTGCCCCTATGGCCCGACCGTGAAACTGGGTTCCGTCTTCCAGAACCAATAGCGCTGACTTAATCAAAACACCCTCCAGAGAATATTCACTCACTTTATTTGCATATTAATTCATTAACACCTCATGAATCAATGCAAATTTGCTTACCTATGGATTTCTGGCAAACGGCGGCATTCTAGAGATAGCCCACGTAAAAGTCTACCCAAAAGGGTAATTTTTATTATTATTTTACGCCACTGGAATAAATCATTCGATTTAACAGGCAAAAAGATCATCTAACTCAGGGTGGAAAACGCTTGCGGTAGGTAAAGAGTGTAAAAACCGGAAGAGTGATAGAAAAAAGTGGACCATTTGGTCAAAATTTACATTGAGATAACAGAATAAAGCATAAAGACATAAACAAATACGTCCTTAAATAAAAAACCAAGCCAAAATGCAAAAAAATAAAGGGCAATAAAATATTGCCCTATGTAATCAAATAATTATGATTACAATAACCACATCACGAAGGGTAACAAAATCTATAAACTGCGTAAATCAAGCACATCTTTCATATCAAAAAGACCGTTTGACTTAGATTTCAGCCAAACAGCCGATCTAACTGCGCCATTGGCAAACGTCATGCGACTGGATGCTTTATGGGTGATTTCAATACGCTCGCCAATATCAGCAAACATTGCGGTATGTTCGCCGACAATGTCACCGGCGCGTACGGTCGCAAAACCAATAGTGCCCGGCACACGCTCGCCGGTATAACCTTCGCGCGTGTAGACCGCGCAGTCTTTCAGATCTTTATCCAACGCCCCGGCGATCGCCTCGCCCATTGCCAGCGCCGTCCCCGATGGGGCATCCACTTTGTGGCGGTGATGCGCTTCGATAATCTCAATATCGGTATAGTCCCCCATCACTTTTGCCGCTTTCTCCAGCAGCTTGAGCATGACGTTAACGCCGACGCTAAAGTTCGCAGCGAAAACGATAGCAATCTCCTGCGCAGCATCGCGAATAGCCTGCTTACCAGCATCATCAAACCCGGTGGTGCCAATCACCATCCCTTTACTGTGCTGGCGGCAAAACGCCAGATGTGCCAGCGTGCCTTCCGGGCGCGTGAAATCGATGAAAACATCGAAATCATCTTTCACCGCCTCAAGGCTGCTTTGTACGGTAACGCCTGTTTTCCCGGCTCCCGCTAACTCTCCGGCATCGCTTCCCAGTAAGGAAGAGCCTTCGCGCTCCAGCGCCGCGCCAAGCTGTACGCCATCCATGCCAAGTGTGGCCTGAATCAACTGACGCCCCATGCGTCCTCCGGCTCCCGCGATGGCAACGCGGATTTGTGCATCATGCATAGCTATTCTCTTTTGTTAATTTTGCGTAAATCGTTTTCAGAGTAACCAGCGCATCGCTGCGCCGCCAGCCGAAAACGTCGATAATTAGAATTTAATGATAAACAGCCAGAGATATCAGTAAAAGGCATGACGATCAGCAAAAACCACATGATTCTCTGACTACCAGCGCCGGCGGCAGGATAATACGTTTCGGCGGTTCGTCATTTCCCTGAATACGGCTATAAAGCAGCTCTCCGGCCTTACGACCTATCTCTTTTGCCGCCACCGACACGGTGGTAAGCGCAGGTTGTACCAGCGCCGCTTCGGTGATGTCATCAAACCCCACCAGCGCAAAATCCCGCCCAGGTTCCCGCCCCATTTTACGTAGCGCCTGCATAACCCCAAGCGCCACAATATCCTGATAACATACGGCGGCGGTAATTTGCGGGTAACGCAGAAGAAGAGACTCCGCTACTTTTGCGCCGTCAATTTGGCTGGCCTGCGTAGCCACGATCCATTCTGGATTCGGCGATATTCCGTGCTCCAGCAATGTGCTGGTGAAGCCACCGATACGCTGTGTCCGACTGCCGGAACCAGGCGTCCCCCCAATAAACGCAATATTCTTGTGCCCCATTTTAACTAAATGGGTGGTGGCCATTTGCGTACCGAGAAAGTTATCGGTTCCGACAAAATCAAAATCAGGATCGCTAAGGGGACGGACGACCATAATGGCGGGGATATTGCGCCTTTTCAGCGCCTCGAAGAAGGATGTCGGCGTCTCGCGCGCCGCGCAGAGCACCATGCCGCAGGCATTATTGCGCATCAAAGAATCGACAAATTTTTGCTGCCGTTCCCCTGACTCTTCGCTATTTGCCAGAAACAACAACAGATCATGTCGTTCCATCTCATGGCTTAGCCCTGCAGTCATCTCGCCGTAAAAAGGGTTAGTGATATCGTGGAGCAACAATCCAACCTGATTACTGCTCCGGTTACGCAGGTTAGCGGCGGTTTGATTATACACATAGCCAGCATCATCCAGCGCTTTAAGCACCCGGTCGCGTGTAGCCTGAGAAATTCGCCCCCGGTTACGCAATACCATCGACACGGTCGCCGTGGAGACTCCCGCGCGCTCAGCTACCTGCGCCAAAGTGACTGTGGTCATACCTGCTCCTGATTTTTTATCGAAGGTTAATCGAATAACCGAAATATCGCTTTTTTACGTGTGATTCACATCACGCTAATGCGCTTTTCACCGCTCTTGATTCTGAATATGGCGGGTTAATCGCGTTAACCACACTATGAAAATAAGGTTAATCGATTAATCTTAAATAAGCCAACACGGAGAAAGAAAATGACGACAACCTATAATAAATTCCCTGAGGTTAACGTTCAGGGATATGACGATCACGCCTGGCAGGGTTGGGCGGAGATCCATTCTGTGCTTAACACCAGGGTTTCTGCTGCAGCCAAAACCGTATTGATCGTGGATTGCTATCCGGGCGTGCGGCTTGAAGAACTGGAACAACAGCTTGTCACGACGTTAGATACCGCGCTGGTGCTGAATATTGAATCCGCCCGCCGAGATGAGCAGGCCCTGCATGAGTTACTGGCGCGTAACCTTACCGACGATCGCGTATTCGGCGTCCTTTCCTGCCATCACCTGGATGAGTTTTTTGATAGCGACAAGCTCAGTCAGCTCCGCCAACAGATTGATGCCGTTGCCGAAGGTCTGGTCGTGGTATACGGACCCGGCGCGACGCTGGCGCACCCGGGTGACGTACTGGTTTATGCCGATCTTCCGCGCTGGGAAATTCAGCAACGCATGCGCCATAACGGGCTGGGGAACTGGGGGGCGGAAAACCAGGATGAAGATATTCTTCGTCGGTACAAACGAGCCTTCTTCATTGAGTGGCGGGTATTCGACCGACACAAAACGCCGTTACTCAAACGCGTCGATTATTTGCTTGATACCACGATAGAAAATAGTCCCGCGATGGTCAGCGGCGACGCGTTGCGCGCCGGTCTGCAACAAACAACTCAACAACCGTTTCGCGTTGCCCCGTTCTTCGACCCAGGCGTTTGGGGTGGGCAATGGATGAAACAACACTTCGATCTCGATCCCTCAGCCCCCAATTACGCGTGGTGTTTTGATTGCGTGCCCGAGGAAAACAGCCTGTTACTGCGTTTTGGCAACGTGCGGATCGAGATCCCCTCTCAGGATCTGGTGCTAACCTGTCCCCGCCCCCTGTTGGGCGAGAAAGTTCACGCACGTTTTGGTGCAGAATTCCCGATTCGTTTTGATTTCCTCGACACCATTGGCGGCCAGAATTTGAGCTTTCAGGTTCATCCGCTCACTGAGTACATTCAGCAGCAGTTTGGTATGCACTATACCCAGGATGAGAGCTATTACATTCTCGAAGCCGAGCCGAACGCCGTGGTGTATCTCGGCACCAAAACCGGGATCGCGCCGCAGGACATGCTCGACGATCTCCGAGCCGCGGGTCGTGGTGAAAAAGCCTTTGATGATGCGCGATTCGTTAATCAGATCCCTGCGCATAAACACGATCACTTCCTGATCCCCGCCGGAACCGTTCACTGCTCGGGTGCAGGAACCATGGTGCTGGAGATCAGCGCAACGCCATATATCTTCACCTTTAAACTGTGGGATTGGGGGCGTTTAGGGTTAGACGGCTTACCGCGCCCGGTCCATCTGGATCACGGTCAGCAGGTGATTGACTGGCAGCGCGACACGCAATGGGTACACGACAACCTGGTCAACCGTATCGAGCCTCTCGCTGAAGGAGAAGGTTGGCGGGAAGAAAGAACCGGAATGCACGAACGCGAGTTTATTGAAACGCGACGCCATTGGTTTACGGCACCGGTCACGCACCATACCCATGGCGGCGTAAACGTCCTGAACCTGGTCGAAGGTGCGCAGGCCGTTGTTGAAAGCCCGAGCGGCGCATTTGCCCCGTTTGTCGTCAACTATGCAGAGACCTTTATTATCCCGGCCGCCGTTGGAGAATACCGTATTTCGCCGTTTGGCAAGGGTATCAGCCAGCAGCTCGCTACGATTAAAGCCTGGGTCAGAGGATAAACGCATGATTAACGTTATTGTTGCCACCCATGGTCCCCTGGCGGAAGCGCTTCTCGCCAGCGGTCGTATGGTTTACGGAGAATTACCGCATGTTTACCCCGTCACGCTGAGTGAACAGGCGGGTATTGAAGGGTTTAAACAGACGTTTGCTCAGGTTCTCGCGAGCGCCGGGAAAGATGCTGACGGCGTACTGGTACTTTGTGACATGCAAAGCGGTACGCCGTGGAATGTCGCCTGCCATCATGCGTTTTCTGCACAAACGGTTCCCCCCGTTGCCGTCGTCGCGGGGGTCAATTTCCCGATGCTGTTACAAAGCGAGGAGATCTGTCAATTAACGGATGTTCACGCCGCAGCCGTCAAGCTGTTGGCGTTGACGGTACCCACGTTGATTAAAGCCGCCCCGGTTTTATCCGTTCAGTCCGACGATTTTTAAAGGAAACCACTATGAGTATTTCTTTTGTACGTATCGATGACCGCGTAATCCATGGGCAGCTCGTGACACGTTGGGCCAAAGAGCTGCCCTGTGACGGGATTGTCGCGATAGACGACGCCGTCGCGGCCGACCCTCTGCTCTCTTCGGTGATGAAAGGCGCCGTGCAGGACACCAAAGTCTGGTTGTTTGATACGGCCACCGCGATTGAAAAACTGCCGAAAGTCATTGCCAGCGAGAAGCGTTATTTCGTCATTGGTAAATCACCCGTCACGCTGAAGCGCATTGAAGAAGCAGGTATTAGCCTAAAAAATGCCAACGGCAAAATTAATGTAGGCCCAATGAGCGCCCGTGCCGATACCACCACCATCGGCCCAAACCAGTCGGTGAATGGCGAGGAAATCGCCGCCTTTGACTGGCTGACGCAGCATGGGCACCTGGTTGAGTTTCGCCTGGTCCCTGACGCCAGTTGCTACAGCTGGCAGGACGCACGTCAGAAGCTGAAATAAGGAGCGCACGATGATTATCGAAGCTACGTTGATTGGCATACTTTGCTACCTCGGCGCGCTCAGCAGCCCCTGGCTGCTGGGACTGACTGGCGGCTGGTATCTGATCACCCGTCCGCTGATTTCCGGAATGTTGGTCGGGATTATCCTTGGCGATATTAAAACGGGGATCATGATTGGCGTCGCGGTTCAGGCAGTGTATATCGCGATGGTTACACCTGGCGGTTCGATGCCCGCCGACCTCAACTTTGTTGCTTACCCGGCTATTGCTTTAGGGATCCTTTCCGGAAAGGGCCCCGAGGTCGCGGTCGCGCTGGCAGCCACCATCGGTATCGCCGGCACCATTTTGTTTAACGCAATGATGGTACTGAACTCCTTCTGGAATCACCGGGCAGATGTGGCGCTGGAGCGGGGCGACGAACGCGGTATTTACCTGAACAGCGCCATCTGGCCACAGGTGACAAACTTTGTCCTGCGTTTTGTACCGACCTTTATTGCGGTCTACTTCGGGGCGCAATACATCAGCGGTTTTATGGACAGTTTACCGAAAATTGTTCTGTCGACGATGAACGTACTGGGAGGCATTTTACCCGCCGTCGGGATCGCGATTTTGCTTAAGCAGATTATCAAAAATTACACCATGCTGATCTACTTCCTCGTCGGTTTTGTCTGCATCGTCTTTTTAAAACTCAACATGGTCGCGCTAGTGATCGTCGGTTCGCTGTTGGCGTTGATCCATTACAACTACAAACCAGAACCGCCACAGACTACGCATGCAAAGTCGGTCGTTGATGATGAGGATGAATTCTGATGGAAGAACGTACACTTACGCGTAAAGATCTTCGCCGCTGCTGGCGCGCATGGATGATGCACAACTTGTCATCCATGAGCTTTGAACGTCTGGAATCTTTTGGCTTTTGCCTGAGTATGCTCCCGGTGGCGAAAAAGCTCTATCCCGACGCCGCCCAACGTACTGAAATGCTGCGCCGTCACGCCTCGTTTTATAATACGGAGCCGCAGATAGGCGCGATCGTTAATGGCATGGTACTGGGGCTGGAAGAGAAAAAAGCGAACGGTGAGCCGATCGATGGGGAAACGATCAATACCCTGAAGGTTGGACTGATGGGCCCTATAGCCGGGATTGGCGATTCGATGATCCCGGGCATGCTGATCCCAATCCTGCTCAGTATCGGTATGGCCCTGGCGGCTGGTGGTAACATTCTGGGACCGCTGTTTTATACCGTCGCCTGGCTGGCAATCATTATTCCCGGCTCATGGTTTTTGTTCCTCAAAGGCTACAAAATGGGATCCGGCTCGGTGGAAATGCTGGTGAGCAGCAAATCTGCCCGCCTGCGTGAAGCGTTATCGCTGCTGGGGGTGTTTGTTATGGGGGGCGTAGCGGCGAGCTACGTTAAACTGGGCACCGGGCTGGAATTTATCACCAAGGATGGGGTAAATATTCATGTGCAACAGATGCTGGACGGAATTTTCCCGCAGCTATTGCCGCTGATTGTTGTATTGGGCACGTGGTATCTGATGGCCAAGCGTGGCGTGTCGCCAGTAAAAGCGATGATTTTATTGTTGATACTGGCTGCGCTCGGCGTTGCGACAGGCCTGTTTGCAGGGTAGTGCCTGTCATTTGCCGGATGGCGCATACGCTTATCCGGCCTACTCTACTGTACCGCGTTTTTCTGTTTGAAGGCCAGGCAAAATCAGAACCGGGGCTATGCCCCGGTTATTTTATGGATGGAAGTTTTGCCACAGCTCGGGGTGCCTGTCCGGGCGTGATATAAATTGAAAGCGCGCCGGGTCCTCGATGAATTGCTGGTAAACAGGCGCGGAAGTAATCGAGAATTCCGTATATTGTCGGGGCGTAACGGCGTGTAATCTCCCGGGTATGTACCGCGAATTATGCTGCCAGATAACACGGTCGCCCTGCAATAACGGGTACCACGCCAACCCTTTATGCGCGCGCACAGCCTCGTACTCAAAACCATATTCACGATCGCACCACGCACCAAAAGTTAACGGTATATTCGGATCTGCGGATATGGTCGCATGCCCCCAACCGGGCGGAACCAGCACTTTTTCACCGGGTCCGGCAATCACAGCAAAACAACGCCCAGGGTCGTCCTCGACATACTCCTGCATATAGATTATCGCTTTTCCCTGCCAGATTTCGTAAAGCTCCGGCGGGGACCAGCCGCTGTGCTGGCTGATACGATGAATATGCCCCTGGCTACGCACCGGCTCTTCCCCCAGCCGTCCCGCTGCATAAGTCACCACGCCAAACAACAGCATCCGCTTTTTCAGCTCTTCGCGATCCTGCATTCGTGCCACATCCATCGCAATGGCATACACCTCTTCCGGCCCCTCACAATGCGGATCGCGCAGTGAGGCGCGAATGTGATCGAGTCGGCGAATCTCCGGCATCGGCCCAGTGACTTCATCCCCATAGCTAAAGCCAAGCGGATGGTGATGAACCCTCATATCCAGGCCATAAGAATGCGCTAAGTCAGCCATTCTGTACCTCCTTCGCCTGAATCGTCTTATTTTCCTCAAAGACTCTTATTCTGAAGCCCCTGGTCAGCGCCGCATAATCATGGCCTGCAATCCCTGGCCATACGGCGAGCGCCGACAGAATCTCTTCCCCTGTGTTGATCAACCGGTGTGCGGTAAAACCGGGGATGATGTGGACGGATCCGGCGAATACCTTTTCCAGCCTCGCCTCACCCTGTTCAGTTTGCAACAGCAGCAACCCCGTGCCACGCAGACCAAAATAGACCTCACCCTGTTCGCGACGCGCATGGAAATGCCCACGGGTCATAAAATACTCGCGGCCGATCCGGCCAGGATAAAGATGGGTAACACCGGTGTAAAGTTCGCCTTCTGCGGGGGACGTATGCAACATCTCAACGTCATATACGACCTGCTCGCCTGACAGTTGCTGGCGGGCATTTTCATCGGCAAAAACGTCAGTAAGATCCTGAATGCGAGTGGATTTACGCAATAACGGGCCATCGGCTAATGCGCCGCTTGCCCACGCCACCTGCGGTGGCTGGATAAAAGAAAGGTTCATATGTGTCTCCGGCCCGAGGAGAACAACGGGATAAGATTAGCAGATTAATCGATTAACCTGCTAATTCTGTCTGCATATTGCGGGCCGGATCACAGCCTCAAGGTGCCAGCGCCAGCACCTCTGCCACCCACTGCTGGAACCCCTCAACGTCAAGATCCAGTGCAACCTGGGCATTTGCCGGATGCCCCAAACGCCCTTCAATATCCACCACCGTAGTACCCGAGGTATATTCCCCCTGAGTTTCCACCGCCACGAAGCACGGCTGCAGGGTAAACAGTTCCGGGCGCACCAGCCAGGCAATCGCGCACAGGTCGTGCATCCGCAGTCCTGTATTCATACTACCGCTGCGGTAATGGCTAAATAGCGCGTGCAGCATTTTTCCCGTCTGGTTAAGCTGCGGCAAGGTCGCCAGATAGTCCGGGGCGAGCATGGCCTGATTAGTGACATCCAGCCCACACATCACAATCTCCAGCCCGCTGTGGAAAACTTTCGCGGCGGCCTCAGGATCGATAGCAATATTAAACTCGGCGTTTGGCGTGAAGTTCCCGCGCCCGGCAGAACCGCCCATAATCACCAAACGGTGAATATTGAATACGCATTCAGGGTAATGAGTCAGCAGTAGCGCGATGTTGGTCAGCGGGCCAATCGCCACCAACGTCACGGGCTGCGGGGCATGCATCAGCGCGTCACGAATAGCCTGGAAGGCGGGTTTTGCCATCGCCTGGCGGTCATGTTCAACAAATTCATACCCTTCCATACCGGACTCGCCGTGCACGGAAGCGGCATCTCGCAGCGGCCGTACCAGTGGCATTGATGCCCCTTGCGCCAGCGGAATATCCGCATTCCAGAAATGCAGCAACTGCAACGCATTACGGGTAGTTTTTTCCACCGAAACGTTGCCTGCTACCGTGGTCATCAGTTGCAGATCCAGCTCAGGGGCAAACAGCGCGGCGGCAATAGCGGCGGCATCATCAATGCCGGGATCGGTATCAAGAATGATCGGTAAGCGCATGGTTTCTCCATAAAAAATGCCAGACGTTAAGTCTGGCATCTTCTCATAATCGTATCGTGAAAGACTTACTCTACTTCACGAACATCCACACGCAGCTCTTTAGGCACTTCGAAAACAATATTTTCTTCACGGCCTTCCAGGGGGATAGCTTCCCCACCGCCAAGCTCCTGCAGGCGAGCGATCACGTTTTGCACGAGGATATCCGGTGCCGAGGCTCCGGCCGTCACGCCCACACACTTCGCCTCTTTTACCCACGCTTCCTGGATATCGGTCGCATCGTCGATCAGATACGCCGCTTTCCCCATGCGCTGGGCTAGTTCAGCCAGACGGTTGGAGTTAGAGGAGTTTTTCGAGCCGACCACCAGCACCACATCAGCCTGTTCCGCCAGCGCGCGAACCGCTTCCTGACGGTTGGTGGTGGCATAACAGATATCGTCTTTGCGTGGCCCGACAATTTTCGGGAAGCGTTGACGCAGCGCGTCAATAACGTCAGAGGTGTCGTCAACGGAGAGCGTGGTCTGCGTCATGAAGGATAATTTTCCTTCATTTTTCACATTCAGTTTCAGTACATCTTCCGGTGATTCAACCAGATACATTCCCCCTTGCGGGTTGCTGTACTGCCCCATCGTGCCTTCGACTTCCGGGTGCCCGGCGTGTCCAATCAGAATTGACTCTTCACCGCGACGGCTGGCGCGCGCCACTTCCATATGCACTTTGGTGACTAACGGACAAGTGGCATCGAAAACCGTGAGGTCACGGCCTTTGGCTTCGTTACGCACAGCCTGAGAGACGCCATGAGCGGAGAAAATTAGGATCGCGCCGTCCGGCACTTCACTGATTTGTTCAATGAAAATAGCGCCGCGCTCGCGCAGGCTATCCACCACATAGCGGTTATGCACCACCTCATGACGGACATAAATTGGCGCGCCATAAATAGCCAACGCGTTTTCTACAATGCTGATAGCGCGGTCTACGCCAGCGCAAAAACCGCGCGGGTTAGCCAACAGGATCTGCATTTTACGCCTCCAGTGCCGGTTCGACTTCCAGCACTTCAATATCAAAATGAACGGTATGCCCTGCCAGCGGATGGTTGAAATCAACCGTGATCGAGTCACCGTTGATTTCACGAATCACACCTGGCATCTCACTGCCGTCCATTGCGGTAAAGAGCATGATAGCGCCAATTTCTGGCTCGCCCGCGTCCATAAAATCCCGACGCGAGAAATACTGAATTAAGTCCGGGCTTGACACGCCAAAGGCGGCATCCGGCTCCAGAGCAAAAGTGGTTTTATCACCCTCTTTTAGGCCCAGCAGGTGTTGTTCCAGTCCTTCAGACAGAGAACCATCGCCCAGGCGAAACAGCGCAGGCTTGCCGTTATTGCGGGTTGACTCTGCGGTGGAGCCATCGTCGAGCTTAAGGGTGAAGTGCACCAGCACCGCACTGTTACTCTGTACTGATTTAGACATGCAGGTTGCTCTTTAAAATTGCTGCCGCCTGTTTGCCCGGTGGCGCTACGCTTACCGGGCAAACAAGGTTCGCGATAGATTGTAAGCCGGATTAGCATAGCGCCATCCGGCATTTTTTTATGCGGCTTTTTTCTCTTTCGACGGTAAGAAGCCTTCGAGAACAATCAATGCCGCGCCGATACAGATTGCCGTATCAGCCAGGTTGAATGTCGCGAAATGCCAGTCACCGACGTAAAAGTCAATCATATCAACCACGAAGCCATGCCACAGGCGATCGAACAGATTGCCCAGCGCACCGCCAATGATTAACGCATACGCGATGTTGTTCAGCTTCTGCGTCGCCTTCGAGCGATACATCATCACCATCAGGATGACGCAGATACCAATAGCGATACCGGCAAAAAACCAACGTTGCCAGCCGCCGCTGTCGGCTAAGAAGCTAAACGCCGCGCCATAGTTTCGCGCGTAGTGCAGATTAAGCGACGGGAACAGCGATACCGTATCCCCCAGAGCAAAGTTCTGGAGGATCAGGTACTTGCTGCCTAAATCGATAATCAGCACGACTACCACCAGCCATAGCCAGCGTAGTCCTGTTGAACAAAGAGGCTTACTCATCAGGCAAACTTACGTTGTTCGCCATCACCGGCGATGTTGCTGACACAGCGTCCGCAGATATCTGCATGTTCCGCCACCTGGCCGACGTCGGTAGTGTAATGCCAGCAACGCGGGCACTTCTCACCTTCGGCTTTGCTCAGTACGATTTTCAGACCTTTGAGCAATTCGCTCTGCTGAGCATCAGCTGGCGCCGCGGCATAGTCCGCAACGCTCGCGCCGGAGGTCAGCAGCACAAAGCGCAACTCTTCGCCGAGTGCGGTCAGTTTCGCCGCCAGTTCGGGTTCAGCGTACAGGGTGACTGCCGCTTCCAGAGAACCGCCGACTTTCTTATCCGCACGCGCTTGCTCGATAACCTTGTTCACTTCGCCGCGTACTTTCAGCAGCTCGTCCCAGAAGGTATCGTTCATCGCCTCGGTTTCGCCTAAGCCAAACAGGCCTTCGTACCATTCACCGGTAAAGACGTATTTTTCACGATCGCCCGGCAGGTAGCCCCAGATTTCATCAGCGGTGAAGGACATGATCGGCGCCATCCAGCGAACCAGCGCTTCTGCAATGTGGAACAGCGCAGTCTGGCAGCTACGACGCGCCCGGCTTTCCGCTTTCGCGGTGTACTGGCGGTCTTTGATGATGTCGAGATAGAACGAACCCATTTCGACGGAGCAGAAACGCATCAGGCGCTGTACCACTTCGTGGAAGTCATAGGCTTCGTAAGCTTTCAGGATCTCTTCCTGGGCCGCTTGCGCACAACCTACCGCCCACCTGTCCAGCACCACCATCTCTTCCGGTTTCACCATGTCTTTTACTGGATCGAACCCGTTCAGGTTCGCCAGCAGGAAGCGCGCGGTGTTACGGATACGACGATAGCTGTCGGCTGCACGTTTCAGGATTTCGTCAGAAACCGCCATTTCACCGGTGTAATCGGTAGACGCGACCCACAGACGCAGAATATCCGCGCCGAGTTTGTTCATCACGTCCTGCGGAGAAACGGTGTTACCGATAGACTTGGACATCTTACGGCCCTGACCATCCACGGTGAAACCGTGAGTCAGTACCTGGCGATAAGGTGCTTTACCTTTCATGGCGGTGGAGATCATCAGAGAAGACATGAACCAGCCGCGGTGTTGGTCAGAGCCTTCCAGATACATATCCGCTGCGTGGCCAGCAAATTCAGGACGCACGTCCACAACGGATGAGTGGGTGGAACCAGAGTCAAACCATACGTCCAGCGTATCCGGGACTTTGACATACTGGTCTGCTTCATCGCCGAGGATATCTTTCGGATCGAGATCCCACCACGCCTGGATACCGTCAATTTCAACGCGTTTAGCCACTTCTTCCATCAGTTCGATAGCGCGCGGATGCAGCTCTTCGGTGTCTTTGTGAACGAACAGAGACATCGGCACACCCCACGTACGTTGACGGGAGATACACCAGTCAGGACGATTGGCAACCATGGATTCAATACGTGCCTGGCCCCAGTCAGGGATCCACTGCACGCCTTTGATCTCTTTCAGAGACTGCGCGCGCAAGCCTTTCTGATCCATGCTGACGAACCACTGCGGGGTCGCACGGAAGATGATCGGCGTTTTATGGCGCCAGCAGCACGGATAGCTATGCTGCATCTTCTCGACATGCAGCAACGCGCCTTTTTCGCTCAGCAGAGCGACAACAATATCGTTGGCTTTAAAGACGTTTACGCCGTCCAGGGTCGGGTAGGTGCCCGCCAGATAAGCGCCATCCGGACCAACCGGGTTCGCCACTTCCAGACCATATTTTTGACCGATGACATAGTCGTCCGGGCCGTGGCCAGGCGCGGTATGTACCGCCCCGGTACCCGCATCCAGCGTGACGTGATCGCCCAGAATCGCTGGCACGTCAAAACCCATAAACGGGTGGGTAAAGCGCAACAGTTCCAGCTCTGCGCCTTTAACGGTACCCAGAATGGTGTAGTCAGCCGCGCCAATACGCTGCATGACGCTTTCAACCAGATCTTTCGCCAGAATCACGGCCTGGCCATCGATCTGCACCAGCGCATAGTCAAAATCAGGCGCCAGGGAGATCGCGCGGTTCGCCGGCAACGTCCACGGGGTGGTGGTCCAGATAACCAGCGAGATCGGGCCGTTAACGTCAGAAACGGCAAATTTCGCTTTCACCGCGTCCTGATCGGCTGCGTGGAACGCCACGTCGATGGACGGGGAGGTTTTGTCATAATACTCAACTTCCGCTTCCGCCAGCGCGGAACGGCAGTCAACGCACCAGTGCACCGGCTTCGCACCTTTGTGCAGGTGACCGTTGCCGATGATTTTACCCAGCGCGCGAATGATGTTGGCTTCAGTTTTGAAGTCCATTGTCAGGTACGGATGCGACCAGTCGCCCAGCACGCCAAGACGGATAAAGTCTTTACGCTGACCGTCAACCTGTGTAGCAGCGTATTCACGGCATTTAGCGCGGAACTCAGCGGCGGTGAACTTCTCGCCCGGTTTGCCATATTCCTGCTCTACTTTCAGCTCGATCGGCAGACCGTGGCAGTCCCAGCCCGGAACGTAAGGCGAGTCATAGCCCGTGAGTCCTTTGGACTTCACGATAATGTCTTTCAGAATCTTGTTAACCGAGTGACCAATATGAATACTGCCATTCGCATAAGGAGGGCCATCATGCAGAATGAAGGTTTTTTTGCCTTTTTTGGCCGCACGAATGATGCCGTACAGGTCATCATCAGTCCAACGCGCCAGCATTCCCGGTTCGCGCTTGGCGAGATCGCCGCGCATCGGGAACCCTGTTTCCGGCAAATTCAGGGTTGATTTATAGTCACTCATCAGATTCTCGGTTCCGTATTTAAAACTCGTATAGGCATTAAGCCGGTTTTGTTAGCCCAAAAAAATCGCGGGCAGTCAACTCATCACGCGCAATCTGCGCTTTTAGTTCATCCAGCGAGGCAAATCGCTGCTCGCTGCGAATTTTTTTACGCAGCACTACATCTATATGGCGACCGTAGAGGTCCATTACAACGTCCAGTAGATGCACTTCCAACTGCTGACGTACGCCGGCTACCGTCGGGCGGGTGCCGATATTGGCAACGCCGGGAAAAGGTTTGTCACCCAGCCCCATCACTTCAACCGCATAAACCCCTTTCACCGGAGAAACCTGGCGACGAAGCGGTAAGTTTGCCGTCGGAAAACCAATGGTGCGTCCTAACTCGTCACCATGTACCACCCGTCCTGAGATGGTAAAAGGGTGCCCAAGCAGGCTTTCGGCCAACTGCAGGTTATCTTCAGCCAGCGCCTGACGTACCGCGGTGCTACTAATACGCACACCGCCTTCACAGAAGGTCTGGGTACTGGTGATATCAAAGCCATACTCAGCGCCCGCTTCCTGTAATAACAAGAAATCGCCCGCACGGCTAGCGCCAAAGCGGAAATCATCGCCCACGGCAAGGAATTGTACACCAAGGCGCTTAACCAGCAGATCGCTGATAAAATTCTGCGCCGTTAATGCCGCGAAGCGCCTGTCAAAACGCACGCACAGTACGTAATCTACGCCACACTCCGCCAGATAACGCAGTTTTTCTCGCAGGCGAGTAAGGCGCGCAGGCGACTTGTCCGTTGCAAACAGCTCTAATGGCTGTGGCTCGAAAATCATCACCATCACCGGCAAATTGCGTTTGCGCCCTTCTTCCCGTAAGCCCTGCAGCAACGCACGATGACCACGGTGCACGCCGTCGAAATTACCAATAGTCAGCACACACCCATGCGGGGCCTGACTGAGATTATGTATGCCTCGTATCAGCTTCATGTCTGGCTCAAAACAGTGAAAATCGTGAAAGTATACCCTGTACCGCGGTCAAGGTTAACCGGCGATTGTTTCTCCGAAACAGAAAGAGGATGGTTTTCATTGTTATGAAACAAATTGCAGACCTTTACGGGCAATCCAATGCAATTTTTCTCGTGGAAAAGCTGTATTCACGCCACGCAAGCTGGTAGAATCCTGCGCCATCACTACGCAACGAGTGCTGCAATTTAAACGGCGCTTATTTGCACAAATCCATTGACAAAAGAAGGCTAAAAGGGCATATTCCTCGGCCTTTGAATTGTCCATATAGAACACATTTGGGAGTTGGACCTTGGCTAATATCAAATCAGCTAAGAAGCGCGCCGTTCAGTCTGAAAAGGCCCGCAAGCACAACGCTAGCCGTCGCTCTATGATGCGTACTTTCATCAAGAAAGTATACGCAGCTATCGAAGCTGGCGACAAAGCTACTGCACTGAAAGCATTTAACGAAATGCAACCACTCGTGGACCGTCAGGCTGCTAAAGGTCTGATCCACAAAAACAAAGCTGCACGTCATAAAGCAAACCTGACTGCACAGATCAACAAACTGGCTTAATCGCCTGCTTGTTGTCGCTTTGTGAAAAAACCCGCGCAAGCGGGTTTTTTTATGTCTGTCGTTCAAGTCCACACTTTCTCCACAGCGGCCTGCTATCGCACCGTTCGTGCACTAGGCATGTTTAATCCCCTGTCCACCCACATCGCCATCAGGCAGATGAAAGTTATTTTCTTTCACTGTTTACTTTTTTTTATTTCATTACTGTCGAAATTGTGACCACCATAGCAAATAGTATCATTGCTCAACAAAAAACGAATAAACGCAATCCTGATGTGAGATTTGATAATTGATCGCCACGCCGGGGTTAACTACTTTTCATAAAACGTCTTTATCCCTATTTTACCTAAAGGTTAATTTTCCCCGGACAATAAAAAATAACGACAACCCTACTGCTTAGAAAGTAAAAGCTGTTTTTCTGGGCGTATCGCACCAATATCGGAGTTATCATTATGAGTTCTGTTATTGAGGATACCCAGTCTTGCGGGTCAACATCATTATCTTTACTACAGCGAATTAGCTACGGTTCTTTAGATGTAGCGGGAAATCTGCTGTACTGTTTCGGTTCAACATACATTCTATATTTCTACACAGACGTTGCCGGTATCAGCCTCGCCGTAGCGGGTGTCATCCTGCTGTTGGCGCGTATTGTTGATGGCGTAGATGCTCCAATCTGGGGGATCATCATCGACAAGACCCGTTCACGCTACGGTAAATGCCGTCCCTGGTTTTTATGGTTACCGCTGCCTTTTGCCGTATTCAGCGCGCTTTCATTTTGGTCTCCTGATATCAGTATGACCGGAAAAGCCATATATGCAGCAATATCCTACATGATAGCCAGTATTTTATTTACCGGACTTAACACCCCGCTCAGTGCAATATTGCCCTTAATGACCCTATCCCCCAAGGAACGGCTGGTCTTAAATTCCTGGAGAATGACCGGCGGGCAAATAGGGGTTTTATTAATGAACGCAACCGCCTTACCGTTAGTCGCTTTTTTAGGTAACGGTGATGACCATGCGGGTTTTATTTATACGGCAATTACATTTGCCATTATATCTTGCGCGCTAACGCTCTTTGCGTTTAAAAACATTCGTGAAATGGATGCGGATAAAATACAGCAAGAGCCAAGATTGCCGATGAAAAAAAGTTTCGCGGCTATGAAAGGCAACTGGCCATGGATCCTGATGGTGCTGGCTAATCTGATCTTCTGGGTAGCGCTTCAGCAGCGCTCAACGACCATTGTCTACTATCTGACCTACAACCTGGTTCGCAAAGATCTGGTCCCGCTAATCAACAGCCTGGCGACGATTCAGATCCTGTTTATCATCGCCATCCCTTTCTTTAGCAAATACCTCTCTAAAACCTGGATCTGGATCGGCGGTCTGCTGGTCGCTACGTTTGGCGGTGTGATGATGTGGCTGGCTGCGGATAACATTCCAATGCTGATTGCCGCCTGGGTTCTGGGCAATATCGGTAGCGGTATCGCCTGCTCAATGCCCTTCGCCATGCTCGGATTCGCCGTCGACTTTGGCGCATGGAAGACGGGTGTCAAAGCTACCGGCATTCTTATCGCCTTTGGCAGCACCTTCTGCATCAAAATGGGCAGTGGTCTCGGTACCGCTTTTGCCGCCTGGATCATGAAAAGTTTTGGCTACGTCCCTAACCATGCGCAGAGCGCTACAGGCCTGGAAGGGATAACCTGGGCTTTTATCTGGGCGCCCGCCCTCCTCTTCACGCTCGCAGCAATCCCCCTGCTTTTCTTCCGTAAATATGAAGCCATGGAAGACGAGGTTCGCCGCGATCTGGAAACGATCAATCACTAACGTTCTTATCTTTACCAGCCAAATATGGGAGAAACCACCATGCCATTTTTGCAACAAGACCCGCATCGTCTGGTCTGGCAGCAAAACGATCGCTATTTATGGATTGAACCCTGGGGCGAGAACAGCCTGCGCGTGCGTAGCGGCCGTCATCTGCCGGTTATGAGAAATGAAGACTGGGCGCTAACGGAGCCGGTGGCGGAGAGCGCCTGCCATATCGTCTACGACCAAAAGCAGGCCACGCTGACTAACGGCAAGATTATCGCTATCGTCAATCAAAAGGGCCAAATCAGCTTTTACCGCCATCCCCATAAATGTTTACTACAGGAGTTCTGGCGTCTGCGGGGAGAAATCGGCGAGGACGAATCTTCACACGGCCAGTACGTCAGCGCACTTAACCTTGAGGGGCGCGAATTTCGCCCTATTCAGGGTGGAAAATATGCGATTAAAGCCCGTTTCGAAGCCGCCGAAGACGAAAAAATTTATGGCATGGGCCAGTATCAGCAAGCCAATCTGGATCTCAAAGGGTGCGTGCTTGAGCTGGCACAGCGTAATTCCCAGGCCTCAGTACCGTTCATGCTCTCCAGTCTGGGCTACGGTTTTTTATGGAACAACCCGGCCGTAGGCCGCGTAACCTTCGCCCACAACCTTACCGAATGGGAAGCTCAGGTCAGCGAACAACTGGACTACTGGATCACCGCAGGTGATACGCCAGCGGAAATCAGCCAGGCTTACGCGCTCGCAACCGGCACGCCGCCGATGATGCCGGATTACGCCATGGGTTTCTGGCAGTGCAAACTCCGTTATCGTACCCAGGAAGAACTGCTGGCGGTCGCCCGCGAGTATAAACAGCGCAATCTGCCCATTTCGGTTATCGTTATCGACTTCTTCCACTGGCCGAATCAAGGTGACTGGATGTTCGACCCGCGCGACTGGCCCGATCCCGACGCCATGATCGCCGAACTGAAATCACTGGGTATCGAGCTGATGGTGTCCGTCTGGCCAACGGTAGATAACCGCACCGAAAGCTATCGGGAGATGCGTGAAAACGGCTGGCTGGTGCAAACGGAGCGTGGCTTGCCGATCAATATGGATTTCCTCGGGAATACCACTTTCTTTGATGCCACCCATCCGGGCGCTCGCGACTATGTCTGGGGCAAAGCCAAGCGCAATTATTACGATAAAGGCGTGAAGCTGTTCTGGTTAGATGAGGCCGAGCCTGAATTCAGCGTTTACGACTACGACAACTATCGCTACCACGCCGGTCCGGTACTGGAAGTGGGCAATATCTACCCGCGGATGTATGCCAAAACCTTTTTTGACGGCATGAAAGCCGATGGCGAAGACAAGGTTATCAATCTGCTGCGCTGTGCCTGGGCGGGGAGTCAGAAATACGGCGCGCTGGTATGGTCAGGTGATATTCACTCCTCGTTTCGATCGCTGCGCAATCAGTTTGCCGCCGGACTCAATATGGGGATTGCGGGTATCCCGTGGTGGACCACGGATATTGGCGGTTTTCATGGCGGCAATATTCACGATCCACGCTTTCATGAACTGTTGATCCGCTGGTTTCAGTGGGGCGTCTTTAGCCCGGTGATGCGCCTGCACGGCAATCGCGATCCGCAAATTTTGCCTGAACAACCGTATCGGGATGGCATTGCTCAATGCCCGACTGGAGCACCGAATGAAGTCTGGAGCTATGGCGAAGACGTTTACGATCTATTAACGGGTTGCCTGGCCTTGCGTGAAAAGCTGAAACCCTACATCAAGGCGCTGATGGCAGAAACGCATGAGCGCAATGCGCCGGTGATGCGCACCCTGTTTTTTGAATTTCCTGAGCAGGCTAAAAGCTGGGAGATCGCCGACCAATACTGTTTTGGTCCCGATCTGCTGATTGCACCGGTGATGCATGAAGGCATGCGCGAGCGTGATGTCTGGCTACCGGAAGGGGAAAAGTGGACAGATCTTGCGACCGGGGAAAGCTATTCAGGAGGGCAGACGCTGCATTACGCTACGCCACTGAACAGAATTCCGGTATTTATTCGCGAAGGTGGGCAATACCGTAGCCTACTGAGGTTGTAGATTGATTCCGGCTGCGGTAATTGCCCGCAGCCGGAAGTCTTACCGTGTTGATGTCTACTGCAGCTTAAATAACGCCGAGTAGTCCGCATTACAAATACGCTGCACCGCCGGATGCTGGATCATCCTTTCCGCAAATATAGCGTGGTACTCCTCCATCACATTCTCCACGCGCCCAATCTCAACAATCGAATCATCGGCATAGAAGTTGTTCGAATAGAGCGTCGGGGCAACGAATATAGCGTTATGCGTTGCACCAAAAGCTTTCATCAGCGCTGCGTCATCAAACTCGCCGAGGATTTCAACGTTCAAGCCTTGTGAGTTAATCCAGTTCAACAGCTTACGACCGAGCATCGAACGACGTCCAGGAATCAGTAATCGACGCTCTTCCAGGCAGGCCGGAAACGGCTTCTCAGGCAAAGGCTGGGTGCACCAAAAACTCACGCCGCATTCGCCTATGCGCACCGAGAACAACCCTTCCTGTTGCGTAGAATCAATCGGACAGTCAGAGATAATCATATCCAGCTTATGCTGGCTGAGTTGATCCAGCAGCATCTCGTGCGTTGATTCAAAACAACGCAGATGGATTTGTTCATCTTCCACCACCGCGGCATCCAACACACGGCTGACCAGCTGTTTGGATAGTGCATCCGCCACACCGACATCAAACAACAAGTTAGACTCTTTGCGGTAGTTCACGATATCCAGCATTTCCTGGCTTAACGTGAACATTTTATCCGCATAACGAAAGACTAACTCGCCCAACTCGCTTGGCTCCAGCCCACGCCCCTTCCGCTTGAACAACTTTCCCTGTAAACGTTCTTCAAGCGCTTTGATCTGCCCGGTAATGGTCTGCGGTGTCAGATAAAGCGCTTCTGCTGCACCAACCACCGAACCTTCTTTATAAACATGCCAAAAGTAATACAGGTGGTTGTAATTTATATGAGACATACTCTCTCCCTGAAAATTGTCACGAAAGGGTTATCCTGTCAGGCGGATGCGTTTAACCGGGTGCGTAACCAGCAGTAACCAATTACCGCCGACAGCAAGGAGCCAATCAGGATCCCCAGTTTCGCCCAGTTAATCAGCTCAGGATCGACATTACCAAACGCCAGGCTGGCGATGAAAATTGACATCGTAAAGCCAATACCGCACAGAATCCCAACCGCCATGATCTGCTGGAAATTCGTTCCTTCAGGTAATTGCGCCAGCTTTAAGCGTAACGCCAGCCAGCAAAACAGGCTGATACCCAGGGGTTTACCAATCAACAGACCTGCAATAATCCCCAACGGTAATACGGAGGTCAGCCCATCAATGGTGACACCCTGCAGTGAGACACCCGCGTTAGCGAAGGCAAACAGCGGCAGGATCAGGTATGCCACCCACGGATGCAAAACATGCTCCAGACGCTTTGCCGGTGAACGTCCGTGTTTTTCCTTTAACGGAATGAAGAAACCGACGATCACGCCAGCCAGCGTCGCATGCACGCCGGACTTCAGTACCGCAGTCCATAACACCACGCCCACCAGAATATAAATCCCGGTACGTCTCACGCCACATAGATTCAAGGCCGCCAGGACAAGAATGGCGCACGCAGCAACGCCCAGCGACAGCAGCGAGAGATCGCTGGTGTAGAACAGCGCAATGATCACGATAGCGCCAAGATCATCGATAATCGCCAGCGCCATGAGGAAGATTTTCAGCGCCAACGGAACACGACTGCCCAACAGTGCCAGCACGCCTAATGCAAAAGCGATATCCGTTGCAGCCGGGATCGCCCACCCTTCACGAGTGATAGGGTCAGCATAGTTAAATGCCAGATACAGCAGCGCCGGGACAATCATCCCCCCGATAGCGGCAATGATCGGAAATGCAGCCTGACGCAGACTGGCCAGCGACCCCTGCATTAACTCGCGCTTTACCTCCAGACCAATCAACAGGAAGAACACCGCCATCAACGCGTCATTGATCCACAGCAGCATATTTTTGTTGATCTCAAGCGCGCCAACCCGCAGTTGAACGGGCGTTTCCAGAAAGGCGTGGTACCATCCACTGGTGATCCCGATATTTGCCATCAACATAGCGACGACGGCTGCGATGATCAGGATGATGCCCCCCGAGGCGTCACTACTAAAAAAACGATGCAGATGTTTCACTTTTATTCTCTCTATTAGGTGAATACTTCGTAAATACTATCTTACACCCTCAAAAAGCTCGTTAAAATTAGATTATTTATGATGAATGATTCGGTTTTTACGATCCAATAAATTAAAGTCGACAAAGATTTTCCGAACGGAAAACAGAAATAAAAAAGCCTGAAACATTTCAGTCCCAGGCTTTTAATCGAAGATTTCTGAGTCGAGAATTAGCGCGTCAGATCGTCAAAGAATTTCTTCACACCGTCGAAGAAGCTTTTGGAACGCGGGCTGTTGTTTTCTCCGGTGGGACCGCCGAAACTTTCCTGCAGATCTTTCAGCAGTTGCTTCTGCTTGTCATTCAGACCAACCGGGGTTTCAACAACTACACGGCACAGCAGATCGCCCTGAGCGCCACCGCGAACCGACTTCACGCCTTTTCCGCGCATGCGGAACAGTTTGCCGGTCTGCGTTTCGCCCGGAATTTTTAACTTCACGCGACCGTCCAGCGTTGGGACTTCAATCTCGCCGCCCAGCGCTGCCATCGCAAAGTTAATCGGCACTTCACAGTACAGGTTGTTGCCTTCACGCTCAAAAATTGGGTGCTGTTTTACCTGCACCTGAACGTATAAATCGCCTGCTGGCGCGCCATGCTCACCAGCTTCACCTTCGCCAGACAGACGAATACGATCGCCAGTGTCAACGCCTGCCGGGATTTTAACGGACAGCGTTTTGCTTTTCTCAACGCGACCATGACCGTGGCATTTATTGCACGGATCTTTAATCAGCGTACCGCGCCCCTGACAATGTGGACAGGTCTGCTGTACGGCAAAAAAGCCCTGGCGCATCTGCACCTGGCCGGAACCGTGACAGGTTGGACAGGTCTGCGGTTGAGTACCTGCCTTCGCACCGCTGCCATGGCAGACGTCACACTCTTCCAGCGTCGGAATACGGATCTCTTTGGTGACGCCACGCACGGCTTCTTCCAGAGTGAGATCCATGTTGTAACGTAAATCAGCACCACGTGAGGCGCGCTGACGACCACGACCGCCGCCAAAGATATCGCCAAACACGTCACCAAAGATATCGCTGAAGTCAGCCCCGCCGCCAAAACCGCCGCCGCCGCCCATACCGCCTTGCTCAAACGCGGCATGACCGTACTGATCGTAAGCCGCGCGTTTTTGCGCATCGGTCAGGATCTCGTAGGCTTCTTTGATCTCTTTGAACTTGGCTTCGGCCTCTTTATCACCCTGGTTACGGTCCGGGTGATATTTCATGGCCAGGCGCTTGTAGGCCTTTTTGATTTCACGCTCTTCCGCTGATTTGGAAACGCCTAAAATCTCGTAATAGTCTTGCTTAGCCATCTCTTTTTATCTGCCCCTAACATGCGTGCACGGGCGGAGAGGAAACCTCTTCGCCCGTGCCAGTAATTACCCGTTCAAAGGGCGATTATTTTTTGTCTTTCACTTCTTCAAACTCAGCGTCGACAACGTCGTCATCTTTCGCGTTGTTTGCAGAAGCATCAGCGCCTGCTGCACCAGCCTGCTGCTGTGCGTGCTGCTGCTGAGCGATTTCCATCAGTTTCTGGGAAACCTGTGCCAGCGCCTGCATTTTCGCTTCGATATCCGCTTTGTCTTCGCCTTTCAGAGAAGTTTCCAGCGCGGTCAGTGCAGACTCGATGGCAGTTTTGTCGTCAGCCGGCAGTTGGTCGCCTGCTTCTTCAACCTGCTTACGAGTGCTGTGCAGCAGATGGTCACCCTGGTTACGGGTCTGAACCAGCTCTTCAAACTTACGGTCAGATTCTGCGTTCGCTTCTGCTTCGCGAACCATTTTCTGGATTTCTTCTTCGTTCAGACCAGAAGAAGCCTTGATGGTGATCTTCTGCTCTTTACCGCTGTTTTTATCTTTCGCGGAAACGTGCAGGATACCGTCGGCATCGATGTCAAAAGTTACTTCGATCTGCGGCATACCGCGCGGAGCCGGGCTGATACCATCCAGGTTAAACTGACCCAGATCTTTGTTATCGGCAGCACGTTTACGTTCACCCTGCAGCACGTGGATGGTTACCGCAGACTGGTTGTCTTCAGCGGTAGAGAACACCTGGCTGTGCTTGGTCGGTATAGTGGTGTTTTTCGCGATCAGTGGCGTCATCACGCCGCCCATGGTTTCGATACCCAGAGACAGCGGGGTAACGTCCAGCAGCAGCACGTCTTTCACATCACCAGTCAATACACCACCCTGAACGGCAGCACCGATTGCTACAGCTTCGTCCGGGTTAACGTCTTTACGCGGCTCTTTGCCGAAGAACTCAGCAACTTTCTTCTGGACCATCGGCATACGCGTCTGACCACCAACGAGAATAACGTCGTTGATATCAGAAACAGACAGGCCGGCGTCCTGCAGAGCAACTTTCAGCGGCTCGATAGAACGGTTAACCAGGTCTTCAACCAGGCTTTCCAGTTTCGCACGGGTCACTTTGATGTTCATGTGTTTCGGACCAGTCGCGTCTGCAGTGATGTACGGCAGGTTCACGTCGGTCTGCTGAGCGGAAGACAGCTCGATCTTCGCTTTCTCAGCGGCTTCTTTCAGACGCTGCATCGCCAGCGGGTCATTACGCAGGTCGATACCTTGATCTTTCTTAAACTCGTCAACCAGGTAGTTGATCATACGGCTGTCGAAGTCTTCACCACCCAGGTGGGTATCACCGTTGGTTGCCAGAACTTCGAAGGTTTTTTCGCCGTCAACTTCGTCGATTTCGATAATAGAGATATCGAAAGTACCACCACCGAGGTCATACACCGCGATAGTACGGTTGCCGACTTCTTTATCCAGACCGTAAGCCAGCGCAGCTGCGGTTGGTTCGTTGATGATACGTTTTACTTCCAGACCTGCGATACGACCGGCGTCTTTGGTTGCCTGACGCTGAGCATCGTTAAAGTATGCAGGTACGGTGATAACTGCTTCAGTTACCGGTTCACCCAGGTAATCTTCAGCCGTTTTCTTCATTTTTTTCAGCACTTCAGCAGAAATCTGCGGCGGTGCCATTTTCTGACCTTTTACGTCAATCCATGCATCACCGTTGTCAGCACCGATGATTTTGTACGGCATGATCGCTTCATCACGCTGTACTTCTTCGTCCTGGAAGCGGCGGCCAATCAGGCGTTTAATCGCAAACAGGGTGTTTTGCGGGTTTGTCACTGCCTGACGTTTAGCCGGCTGACCAACCAGAGTTTCACCATCCTGGGTATAAGCAATGATAGAAGGCGTGGTGCGATCGCCCTCGGCGTTCTCCAGCACACGTGCAGTAGTGCCATCCATAATCGCTACACAAGAGTTGGTAGTACCCAGGTCGATACCAATAATTTTACCCATCTAAACGTCTCCACTAAAAATTCGGTCATCATGTGGTTGTGAATCTGTAATAAGGGCGAAACGTGCGGTTTCAACTACCCTGAATCGTTTTTTTTCAGACTCACCACTGCGGTTGACTACTAAGTGGGGTCGTAACCCACTTCATCAAGGGGGGCATGAAAATTTTTTTTAGCGCAGAAGCAATAAATTTGCCGAAAAAAGGCACAAAACTACAAAAAATGAATAATCGCCAATCAAAATTAATTCATAAAACCGATTAATACGGTGCTGTCATTCACACAAAAATTGTAATAAAAAGAAAAGATTACGTGAATGAATCGTTTTTATGTCGGCGGTAAAATAGCGCGAAGCCACACACTTTTGCAGCCGTCAAAGAGAAATTCCATGAAATCCGTTTTAACCCTTTCCGCCAGCCTGCTTATGGGTCTGCTGCTGAGCAGCGCCGCGCACGCTAACGATCATAAAGTTCTGGGGATGATTGCTATGCCCCGCAATGCAACCAACGATCTCACGCTCAAAATTCCCGTTTGTCGGGTGGTGAAACGTATTCAACTCACCGCCGATCGAGGCGATATTAACCTTAACGGCGCATCCGTTTACTTCAAAGCTGCGCGCACCTCCAGCCAAAGCCTGAATGTCCCGTCTTCCATTAAAGAGGGACAAACCACCAATTGGATCAACATTAATAGCGACAACGACAACAAACGCTGCGTATCCAAAATTACTTTTTCAGGCCAGTCGGTAAACTCCTCTGACATGGCGACGCTTAAAGTCATCGGCGACGACTAATTCCGCCCTTTTATTCAGAAGCCATAGAAAACATGAATGTCACGTATTTGCATGACGACGACCTCGACTTTCTGCAGCATTGCAGTGAGGAACAACTCGCCACGATTACTCGCCTGTTAACGCATAATGAAAAAGGGAAAGCCCGTCTGTCGAGCGTTCTGAGCCACAACGAATTATTTAAATCGATGGAAGGACACCCGGAACAGCACCGCCGCAACTGGCAACTGATCGCCGGAGAACTTCAGCATTATGGTGGCGACAGCATTGCCAATAAACTTCGTGGCCATGGAAAGCTGTATCGGGCGATTTTGCTGGATGTTTCGAAGCGCTTGAAGCTTAAAGCCGACAAAGCGATGTCCACGTACGAAATTGAACAATATTTGCTGGAACACTTTCTACGGAATGCCTGGCAAAAAATGGATGCCGGGCATAAGCAGGAATTTCTGCAGGCGGTCGATGCAAAAGTCTCTGAACTGGAAGAGTTACTGCCGCTATTGATGAAGGATCGCCATCTGGCGACTGGCATTTCTCACCTGCTCTCCAGCCAACTCACTCAGATCCTGCGTACCCATGCCGCAGTGAGCGTCATTGGGCATGGATTGCTACGCGGTGCTGGGCTTGGCGGCCCGGTCGGCGCGGCTTTAAACGGGGTTAAAGCGGTGAGCGGCAGCGCCTATCGCGTGACGATTCCGGCGGTGCTACAAATCGCCTGTCTGCGCAGAATGATCAACAGCGCACAAGCGTGATGCCCATCACAGGGAAAATAATTCATTTTCCCTTCGTTAGATCATAGACAGTGCCCTCTCCCCTGATTATTATGCCGCGCCCCGAAGACAGTGATCGTTATTTGGGGAAACTATTTCACCATTCAATCAATGATGATTTTGAGGAATTATGGGCAACACTAAGTTGGCTAATCCGGCACCGCTGGGCCTGATGGGCTTTGGCATGACCACCATTCTGCTTAACCTGCATAACGCGGGTTTCTTCGCCTTTGACGTTATTATTCTGGCGATGGGCATTTTCTACGGCGGTATCGCGCAAATTTTTGCCGGGCTGCTGGAATATAAAAAAGGCAACACCTTCGGTTTAACCGCCTTTACCTCCTACGGCTCGTTCTGGCTGACGCTGGTTGCGATCCTGATCATGCCGAAAATGGGCCTGGCGGATGCAACCAACGGCCAGTTCCTGGGCGTATACCTGGGTCTGTGGGGCGTGTTCACACTGTTCATGTTCTTCGGCACGCTGAAAGCTGCTCGTGCGCTACAGTTTGTCTTCCTGAGCCTGACGGTGCTGTTCGCACTGCTGGCCGTGGGCAACATTGCAGGTAACGAAGCGATCATCCACGTTGCTGGCTGGGTTGGCTTAGTGTGTGGCGCAAGCGCCATTTACCTGGCGATGGGCGAAGTGCTGAACGAACAGTTTGGCCGTACCATCCTGCCGATTGGTGAAACACACTAATCTGACGCTATCCCCCCGAACGGGGGGATATTCCTTACAAGCGCTGTAACTCTCCCTGCACGCTGGTATCGCGATGATAAATATCCTGTCGCAGCCAAATCCCCAGTCCTAATCCCACCAGCGATAACGCCAGTACATACCAGGCAGGAGCCATTGGCGACACGCTCATTAACATCGTCACGGCGATTGGCGTCAGACCACCAAAAATGGCGTACGAAACGTTGTAAGAAAACGAGATACCGGTAAAGCGGACTTCCGCTGGAAACGCTCGTACCATGACATAAGGCACTGCCCCCACCACGCCAACGCACAAGCCCACCAGCCCATACAACAGGAACAAATGCTGAGGATGGCTACCGGTCAGATGATAGAAAAACCAGCTCGAACAGGCCAGCAGCAGGCTACCGACAATAAAGGTTTTGCTGGCGCCAACCCGGTCGACAATAAACCCGGCCAGCAGACAACCGACGCACAGCATAATGGTCGCGACGCTGTTGGCTTGTAACGTCAATGCTGGCGCAAAGCCATACTGCTTTTGCAACCAGACTGGCGACATCAGGATCACCACCACAATCCCGGCCGATAACAGCCAGGTCAGCAGCATGGAAATGACCACCGCTTTTTTATGTTTGCTCACCACCGACTTCACCGGTAGCTCTTGTGCCAACGCTTTACGCTGCTGCATTTCGAGGAAGATAGGCGTTTCCTGCAGCCAGCGGCGCAGATACATCGCCACCAGCCCAAACACGCCGCCCAGCAGGAAAGGAATACGCCAGCCGTAGTCATGCACCGCTTGCTGCGTCAGGCTGGTGTTCACCAGCGTTGCAACCACCGAACCCAGCAGAATCCCCACCGTCAGCCCGGCGGTCAGCGTTCCACAGGCAATGCCGATGCGACGCTCCGGTACGTGTTCCGCCACGAACACCCACGCCCCCGGCACTTCTCCCCCAATGGCAGCCCCCTGCAAAATGCGCATCAGTAATAACAGTAACGGCGCAAGGATCCCCATGGAGGCATAGGTAGGCAACAAACCAATCGCCAGCGTCGGTATCGCCATCAGCAAAATGCTCAGGGTAAACATTTTCTTGCGTCCGACCAGGTCGCCAAAATGCGCCATAATGATGCCGCCCAATGGGCGCGCCAGGTATCCGGCGGCAAAAATGCCGAAGGTTTGTACCTGACGTAGCCATTCAGGGATATCTGCCGGGAAGAAAAGTTCGCCAACAACAGCGGCAAAGAAGACGAAGATAATGAAATCATAAAACTCAAGCGCCCCGCCGAGAGCAGCAAGCGTAAGGGTTTTATAATCCTGGCGATTTAGCGGTCGAGTGTGTTGTGACATAGCAAACCATGAGTCAGTGGAGTAATTGATTATGTCTGTCGATATATGTAAAGCAAAAATTACTATATCGTAAACAATTCAATACTCCACCTTCATTGTTACTTATATCACGAATAGTCTACTTTCAGGCGTTTGTATCGCGTATTGCGCTTTTAGGGCGAAAAGATGCTACAACTGCCGGTGCAGTTTCGACATAAGGCCCATCTAACAGCTGTATACAATACGGTACACTTGCAAAGATACCTGGCACAATTACCTTACCCTCGGCATCTTTCACGCCTTCCAGCGTTTCTTTGATCGACTTCGGCTGCCCAGGCAGATTCAGGATCAGCGCCTGTTTGCGAATCACCCCAACCTGACGGGAAAGGATTGCGGTTGGCACAAAGTGCAGACTTATCTGGCGCATTTGCTCACCAAAACCTGGCATCTGGCGGTCAGCTACGGCCAGCGTAGCGTCTGGCGTTACGTCGCGACGTGCCGGACCCGTTCCGCCGGTCGTCAGCACCAGATGACAGCTCATTTCATCAACCAGCTCGCATAAGGTCTGTTCGATGATCGCCTGTTCATCCGGGATCAACCGCGTTTGCAGCTCAAAAGGGGTCGTAAGGGCTGATGCCAGCCACTCTTCAAGGGCCGGGATACCTTTATCCTGGTAAACGCCGCTGGAAGCACGGTCAGAAATGGACACCAGGCCAATGCGTAAAGTATTCATGATTATTCCATTTAAACAGTCTCGTTAAACAGAATGATACACTGCGAAAGGAAGGACAGACAGGTTTCAGAAGAGGTAGCGTGACCCCAGTCAGGGCCACGCCGAAATGATTACAGCAGATCGCCGATCATTTTTTCCAGTTTACCCTGGTCTACAGCAAACTTACGGATACCGTCCGCCAGTTTGTCTACAGCCATTGGATCCTGGTTGTGCTGCCACAGGAACTCAGCTTCTGTGATACGTGCCGGACGCGCTTTCACTTCGCCAGAGAAGGACAGTTTACGTTCGATAGCGCCTTCGCTTTCCGCCAGCTCTTTCAGCAGAGCCGGTGCAATCGTCAGACGATCGCAGCCCGCCAGCTCGATGATTTCGCCGATGTTACGGAAGCTCGCGCCCATAACTACGGTTTCGTAACCGTGCTGTTTGTAGTACTCGTAGATTTCCGTTACGGAAACCACACCCGGATCTTCTGCCGGTGCATACTCTTTCTTATCGGTATTGGCTTTGTACCAGTCAAGAATACGACCAACGAACGGAGAAATCAGGTATACGCCAGCTTCTGCACATGCACGCGCCTGCGCGAAGGAGAACAGCAGGGTCAGGTTACAGTTGATGCCTTCTTTTTCCAGCTGCTCAGCAGCACGGATGCCCTGCCAGGTTGAAGCCAGTTTGATCAGAATGCGATCGTTGCTGATGCCAGCATCGTTGTACAGTTTAATCAGACGTTTTGCTTTCGCGATGGATGCGTCGGTGTCGTAGGACAGGCGAGCGTCAACTTCTGTGGAAATGCGACCCGGGACCAGTTTCAGGATCTCCAGACCGATGTTTACCGCCAGTTTGTCGGTCGCGTCGACGACCTGCTGCGCGCGGTCGTTGCTCTGCTGCTTAGCCCAGGCTACAGCGTCATCAATCAGCTTGCGGTATTCCGGGATCTGCGCTGCGTTAAGAATGAGAGAAGGGTTAGTTGTGGCATCCTGAGGCTGATACAGCTTCATTGCCGCGATGTCTCCGGTGTCGGCCACTACTGTGGTGAACTGACGAAGGGAGGTCAATTTGTCCGTCATGATAGCGATTCTCTTTAAACAGCTTGTTAGGGGGATGTAACCGATCTTCCCTGATGATAGCACGACGCACTCTCAGCGCAACCGCCTGGATTGTCCTACCTGCCGCCCAGCCCTGATTACGCATCCCAAAGCCTGAGATGCGCAATTAAGGGGGATACCTATTGTTATGATAAACTCCCGCAATCAATCTGCTTATAAGGTATATACTGGTCGATAATTGGTAGCGCTTACATGGGATTATTCGCGCTTACCGGCATCAACAAGAGGGATGTTAATGCCTGATTTTTTCGCATTTATTAATGAAATACTCTGGGGATCGGTGATGATCTACCTCCTGCTTGGCGCAGGATGTTGGTTCACCTGGCGCACGGGGTTCATCCAGTTTCGCTACATTCGCCAGTTTGGCAGAAGTCTTAAAAACAGCATCAACCCGCAACCGGGCGGTTTAACCTCCTTTCAGGCTTTATGCACCAGTCTTGCCGCGCGGATCGGCAGCGGAAATCTGGCGGGCGTGGCGTTGGCAATCGCCGCAGGCGGCGCGGGAGCCGTTTTCTGGATGTGGGTCTCGGCAGTCATTGGTATGGCAACCTCGTTTGCCGAATGCTCACTTGCGCAACTGTATAAAGAACGCGACAGCAAGGGACAGTTTCGCGGCGGTCCTGCGTGGTATATGGCGCGTGGGCTGGGTATGCGCTGGATGGGCGTGCTTTTTGCCATCTTTTTACTCATCGCATATGGGCTGATTTTTAACAGCGTGCAGGCAAACTCGGTCTCGCGCGCACTTGCTTTTGCCTTCGATATCCCTCCCCTCTTCTCCGGTATCGTCCTGGCTATCGCATCATTACTGGTCATCGTCGGCGGTATTAAAGGCGTTGCCCGTCTGATGCAATGGTTTGTTCCGGTAATGGCTCTGTTGTGGGTCGGTTGTAGCCTCGTCATCTGCCTTTGGCATTTCGCTCAGCTTCCCGACATTATCATGACCATCGTTAAAAGCGCCTTTGGCTGGCAGGAAGCCGCCGCCGGCGCCGCCGGATACACGCTAAGCCAGGCCATTGCCAGCGGCTTTCAACGCGGTATGTTCTCGAATGAGGCCGGAATGGGCTCAACCCCGAACGCCGCCGCCTCGGCTGCCTCCTGGCCTCCGCATCCTGCGGCACAAGGCATTGTGCAAATGATTGGTGTTTTAGGCGATACGCTGATTCTCTGTACGGCCAGCGCGATGATCGTTCTGCTGGCGGGTAATGGCACCAGTTCCATGCCCATTGAAGGCATCCAGTTGCTGCAGAGAGCGATGGTCTCGCTGACGGGTGAATGGGGCGCCGGATTCGTCGCCTTTATTGTGATCCTGTTTGCCTTTAGCTCTATCGTCGCCAACTACATCTATGCGGAAAACAACCTTGTTTTCCTGAAGCTGGACAATATCCGGGTAATTTGGCTATTACGTATCGCGACCGTGAGCACCGTTGTCGGCGGCACATTACTCAGCTTCCCGCTGCTCTGGCAACTTGCCGACATCATCATGGCCTGTATGGCTATCACTAACCTGACGGCGATTTTACTGCTCTCGCCGGTTGTCCATACCCTCGCCAGCGACTATCTACGCCAGCGTAAACTCGGAGTGCGCCCGGAATTTGATCCGCGCCGTTATCCTGATATCAGACAGCAGCTTGCGCCTGAAAGCTGGGATGAAACGCCGCGTGATTAGCGCGGCAATCGCAACCATCGATCAATTCTGTCCATTTTTTTGCTAAAGTCGCAGTAAATTTCCTGCAAGGACTGGATATGCTGATTCTGATTTCACCTGCAAAAACGCTCGACTACCAAAGTCCGCTGGCAACCACACGCCACACGCTGCCTGAACTGCTGGATCACTCGCAGCAGCTTATTCACGTGGCGCGCCAACTCTCCGCACCGCAGATTGGCAAGTTGATGGGAATTAGCGACAAGCTGGCTGATCTGAACGCCACCCGTTTCCATGACTGGCAACCCGATTTCACACCGGAGAATGCGCGTCAGGCTATTCTGGCGTTTAAAGGCGACGTCTATACCGGGCTGCAGGCTGAAACCTTCAGCGAAGCGGATTTTGACTTCGCTCAGCAGCATTTACGCATGTTGTCCGGGCTGTACGGCGTGTTGCGTCCGCTGGATTTGATGCAGCCTTACCGTTTGGAGATGGGCATTCGTCTGGCTAATCCAAAGGGTAAAGATCTTTACCAGTTCTGGGGTGATACCATCACCGACAAACTTAACGAAGCACTGGAAGCGCAAGGTGACAGCGTGGTGATTAACCTCGCCTCGGATGAGTATTTTAAATCCGTGAAGCCGAAAAAGCTGAACGCCGAACTTATCAAACCGGTCTTCCTCGATGAGAAGAACGGTAAGTTCAAAGTCATCAGCTTTTATGCCAAAAAAGCGCGTGGCCTGATGAGCCGCTACATCATTGAAAATCGCTTAACGCAGCCAGAGCAACTGACGGCATTTAACAGTGAAGGCTATTTCTTTGATGAAGAAGCGTCAGGGAATGGCGAACTGGTGTTTAAACGCCACGAGCAGTAGTGTACATGCCGGATGGCGGCTAACGCCTTATCCGGCCTACAGGTTTTGTTGGCCCGCTAAGCAAAACGCCAGCGGGCACCACCGTTAACCGCGGGTCATCATCAGCTTACGTAGTGCAGAAAAATCCGCTGGCAGGTGATGAGAGAGCAGCGGCAGGTCCGCGCGCTCCGCCAGCTCTTTTGGCAGAGCCAGCGTAAGCTCAAGAATCTCTTCAACACTTTCCTTAAACTTCGCCGGATGCGCGGTGCCGAGGAACAAGCCATACTCGCCAGGATTCAACTGGTCACGCAGCGCACGGTAAGCCACCGCCGCATGCGGTTCTGAGGTGTACCCCATTTCATGCAGCTCGCGCATCGTATCCTGAGTGGTAGCATCGTCAACGGCGGCATAACCCAGCTCATTCAGACGCCAGATTTTACGGCGGAACAGTTCTTCCACGCGCGGCCAATTGTTCGGCTGGCTGACATCCATCGCGTTGGATAACGTCGCCTGCGTCGCCTTCGGCGCCCACTCGCCTTCTGCAAGGAAGCGTGGAACTGTATCGTTAACGTTGGTCGCCGCGATAAAACGTTTCACCGGCAAGCCCAGCGATTTCGCCAACAATCCGGCGGTCAGATCGCCAAAGTTGCCGCTGGGAACGGAAATAACCAGCTGGTTGCGCGATTCTTGCGGCAGTTGAGCCACAGCTTCAAAGTAGTAACAGATTTGCGCCAGCAGACGGCTGATATTGATTGAGTTAGCCGAGTTCAGCCCCAGCGCTACCTTCAGTTCTTCGTCATCAAACGCCTGTTTCACCAACGCCTGGCAAGCATCAAAATCACCATCAATAGCGACGGTTTCAATGTTACCGCCCAGCGTACAGAACAGTTTTTCCTGTAATGGGCTGATCTTGCCGTTCGGGTAGAGGATCACCACACGAACGTTCGGCAGGCCATAAAACGCATGCGCCACTGCGGCACCGGTATCGCCGGAGGTCGCCGTCAGAATCGTTACCGGTTTGTCGCCGCTGATGTGCGTCAGCATCTGCGCCATAAAGCGTCCGCCAAAGTCTTTAAATGCCAGCGTAGGGCCGTGGAACAGCTCCAGACAGCCAATGTCCGCTGCAACCTGAGCAACCGGCGCCGGGAACGCAAACGCCGCGCGCACGCGCTCTTCCAGAATCTCCTGCGAGATCTCGTCACCAATAAATGCGGAAAGGATCTTAGCGCTGCGGCTAACGAAGTCCTGGTTCAGCATCTCATCCACTTCTGTCAGATTGAATTCCGGCAGATCGTGCGGAAAAAACAACCCCTGATTCTTGCCAAGCCCTTGCGTGACGGCCTGCGCAAAGCTGACCTGTTCGTTATGATCTTTCAGATTATAGAGTTTCATTGATTATCCCAGTACCCGTGCGCCTGCCGTGTCCAACCGGCAAATATGAACAAAGCCTTCCTGATTTTGCAGATAATGTTTAGCCAGCCAGTCTGCGACACGCTGCGCCGTATCCGGCTTATCGCACAAGGCGAACAGCGTCGGCCCTGACCCGGAGATCCCGCTGGCCAGCGCGCCGATTTCCGCTACCGCCTGACGCGCCTGGCTGAAGCCTGGCAGCAAGCGGGTACGATACGGCTCAGCAATGACATCTTTCATCAGCTTCGCGGCCAGAAGAGGCTGACGGGAATAGCAGGCATGGATAAACCCAGCCAGATGCCGCCCGTGGGCGATACAGTCCTGACGGCGATACTGCGCAGGTAAAATGGCCCGCGCTTCCGCCGTCGATACTTTAATCCCCGGATACGCCAGTACCCACAACCACTCATCAAAGCCTGGCACCTGCTGGCTGATAATGCCGTTTTCTTCGATCATTAACTGCATACCGCCCAAAAAGCACGGGGCAACATTATCGTAATGAATACTGCCGGAGATACGTCCTTCCAGCTCACCCATGATCGCCAACAGACGCGTGTCGTTGAGCGGTTTCCCACAATGCTCGTTCATGGCGACCAACGCCGCCACAACGGAACAGGCGCTGGAACCTAATCCGGAGCCAATCGGCATATTTTTTTCCAGCGTCATCGCCACCGGAACGGTTTTACCCAGCTCCTGACAGAATCGCTCCCAGCACTGATAGACGATATTTTCTCGCGGCTCAGAAGGCAGTTTGTCAGCAAAGCGCCCAAGATTATTCAGACTGAACTGGTCGGCTGGCTCAACAGAGACCACATCACCCAATAGCGAACCGTCTACGGGGGTTACCGCCGCCCCAAGCACATCAAACCCGACGCTCATATTGGCACTGGAAGCCGGGGCATAAACTCTCACCATGTCAGACTCCTAACTTCCATGAAAGGGTACGTAGCAGGTCGGCAAATACGCCCGCCGCGGTTACGTCATTCCCCGCGCCGTATCCGCGCAGCACTAACGGTAACGGCTGATAGTAATGGCTATAAAACGCCAACGCGTTTTCACCGTTTTTCACTTTGAACAGCGGATCGTTGCCGTCTACTGCATCAATTTTCACGCGACAGATGCCATCCTCTTCAATATTGCCAACATAGCGCAATACTTTCCCCTCATCACGAGCTTTCGCCACCCGCGCGGCAAAGTCATCATCCAGTTGCGACAACTTCGTCATAAAGGTGGAAACATCGCCGGAATCATCAAATTCTGTTGGCAGAACCGGCTCAATGACAATGTCAGACAGCTCCAGCTCACGCCCGGTTTCACGAGCCAGAATCAGCAGCTTACGCGCCACGTCCGTACCGGAAAGATCGTCACGCGGATCGGGCTCGGTATAACCCAGCTCACGCGCCATGGTGGTCGCCTGGGAGAAGCTCATGCCTTCATCCAGCTTGCCAAAAATAAACGACAGCGAACCGGAAAGAATGCCAGAGAATCGTTGCAGTTCATCGCCTGCACTGAGCAGATTTTGCAGGTTTTCAATAACCGGTAAGCCCGCACCCACGTTGGTGTCATACAGGAATTTACGTCGCGACTTCGCCGCAGCACAACGCAGTTGATGGTAGTAATCCATCGACGACGTATTGGCCTTTTTGTTCGGGGTGACTACATGAAAGCCTTCACGCAGGAAGTCGGCGTACTGATCCGCCACCGCCTGGCTTGAGGTACAGTCGACGATCACCGGATTGAGCAGATGATATTCTTTCACCAGACGAATTAAGCGCCCAAGGTTGAATGGTTCTTTCGCACACTCCAGCTCAGACTGCCAGTTTTCCAGATTCAGACCATGAACGTTGGTCAGCAGGGCCTTCGAGTTCGCCACGCCGCACACGCGCAGATCGATATGCTTGTTTTTCAGCCAGGTTTGCTGACGTTTAAGCTGCTCCAGCAGCGCACCGCCCACGCCACCGACGCCAATCACAAACACTTCAATCACCTGATCGGTATTGAATAGCATCTGATGGGTCACGCGTACGCCGGTGGTTGCGTCGTCGTTGTTCACTACCACCGAAATAGAACGCTCAGAAGACCCCTGGGCGATCGCCACGATGTTGATGTTCGCGCGAGCCAGCGCGGCAAAGAATTTCGCCGAGATACCGCGCAGCGTGCGCATACCATCGCCAACGACCGAGATGATAGCCAGACGCTCAGTCACCGCCAGCGGCTCCAGCAGACCTTCTTTCAGTTCGAGATAGAATTCATCCTGCATGGCGCGTTGCGCACGCGCGCAGTCGCCCTGCGGGACACAGAAGCTGATGCTGTATTCAGAAGAGGATTGGGTAATCAGCACCACCGAGATGCCTGCACGCGACATCGCGGCGAAAACGCGCGCCGCCATGCCCACCATACCTTTCATTCCAGGGCCGGAGACGCTAAACATTGCCATGTTATTGAGGTTAGAAATACCTTTTACCGGCAAGTCGTCGTCATCGCTGCTGGCGCCGATCAGCGTACCGGGCGCTTGCGGATTGCCGGTATTTTTAATCAGGCACGGGATCTGGAACTGGGCAATAGGGGTAATGGTGCGCGGATGTAGTACTTTAGCGCCGAAGTAAGAAAGCTCCATCGCTTCCTGATAAGACATCGACTTCAGCAGTCGGGCGTCGGGTACCTGACGCGGATCGCAGGTATATACGCCGTCGACATCGGTCCAGATCTCGCAACAGTCCGCACGCAAACAGGCGGCCAGTACGGCGGCGGAGTAGTCAGAGCCATTACGCCCCAGCACCACTAACTCACCTTTTTCATTCCCGGCGGTAAATCCGGCCATCAGAATCATATGGTCCGCAGGAATACGGCTGGCGGCAATGCGGCGCGTAGACTCGGCGATATCAACAGTAGATTCGAGGTAATGGCCTACCGCCAGCAGCTTCTCAACCGGGTCGATGACCGTCACGTTGTGCCCGCGCGCTTCCAGCAGGCCAGCCATGATGGCGATCGACATTTTTTCGCCACGGCAGATAAGCGCGGCATTGATGCTGTCCGGGCACTGCCCCAACAGGCTGATACCGTGCAGGACGTGCTTAATCTGAGCAAATTCTTGTTCAACCAAGGCTTTGAGCTGAGCCAGCGGGAAACCCGGCTGTGCAGCGGCAAGACCAGCTAAAAGCTCTGAGAAAATGCGTTCGGCGTCGCTGATATTGGCTAAAGCATCCTGACCACCGATGGTCTTTTCAATCATCGCCACCAGATGGTTGGTAATTTTGGCGGGGGCAGAGAGAACGGTCGCGACCTGCCCCTGTCTGGCATTGCTTTCCAGAATGTCGGCAACCCGCAGAAATCGCTCTGCATTTGCCACTGATGTACCGCCGAACTTCAACACTCGCATGGTTTACCTCATTGCCTTTGGTCGAAAAAAAAGCCCGCACTGTTTAGGTGCGGGCTTTTTCTTGTGTTTCCTGTACGCGTCAGCCCGCACCGTTACCTGTGGTAATGGTGATGGTTGTGGTAATAGTGATGCTGATGCGTTTCATGATGTTGTGTGCTCTGTAATTATTATCTGTCTGTCTTGTATTCTTTTAGGGTTAAAGTATCTGCTGACCTAAGTCAATAAATTTTTAAATTGATCACATTCCGAAACTTGTTCATGAGCCACTGCTTGCCCTTTTACTTTCAACCAATACAGTATGCCTGCCCCACTTGAAACCAAAACAAAAAACCAATGATAAAACATTAACCAGCATTTTATTTTGTTATATTTTTTTCTATATCATGTAAAAAACGGTGCAGCATTGCCGTGTCTCGCTGCCCTAATAAGCCCATTCGCTGTTGCAGCCAGTCGGTGAGTTTGATGTCGTCAGAAACGTTCAGCGTGGCTAATAAACGTAAAACGCGCGCGCGCAATGCCTGCAACTGAAGTTCATCCGTCACCTCACTATTTTTGGCCGGTTGTTGTATTAAACCTGCTAATTGATAGCAATATACCATTACCGCCTGCCCCAGATTGAGTGAAGGGTAGTCAGCCACCATTGGTACCCCGGTAAGGATATCCGCCAGCGCTAATTCTTCGTTGGTCAGCCCGGAATCTTCGCGCCCAAACACCAGCGCGGCGTGATCCATCCACGCGGATTTTTCCTGCAGCAGAGGAACGAGTTCGACCGGTGTGGCGTAATAATGGAACTTCGCCCGGCTACGCGCCGTGGTCGCAACGGTAAAATCAACGTCGTGCAGCGCTTCGGCTAGCGTTGGAAAAACACTAATATTATCAATAATGTCGCCCGATCCATGTGCAACCCATCGCGTTGCAGGTTCCAGATGGGCCTCGCTGTCCACGATCCGCAATTGGGTGAATCCCATGGTCTTCATCGCGCGGGCAGCCGCACCAATATTTTCCGCTCTGGCAGGGGCAACCAGAATAATTGTTAAACGCATTTCGATACTCTTTTAGCCAGTCGGCAGGTAATAATGTGACCCACATCAACATATTACGCAGCGCGAATTTACATATTTTTAACAGAAATCACTGAAAAAGGATTTCGCATCCGATAAAAAATGCTAAACTATTTCCAACCTGTACTATTGCTTTTTATGTTAACAAAAGTTGCATATCCTGCTGTTTATCCATGATAATTTAATTTAAAATGGATAGCATTGGTTGGATTCATTACATTTATTAATTAGCTCGTGCAACTAGTTGTAATATTGCAATTTTGTGATGAAAGCAAACATTTGGATGCGTTGATTTCATCAAACTGTTAACGTGCTACAATTGAACTTGATATATGTCAACGAAGCGTAGTTTTATTGGGTGTCCGGTACGTCTTAGCCTGTTATGTTGCTGTTAAAATGGTTAGGATGACAGCCGTTTTTGACACTGTCGGGTCCAGAGGGAAACTACCCACGACCAAGCTAATGATGTTGTTGACGTTGATGGAAAGTGCATCAAGAACGCAATTACGTACTTTAGTCATGTTACGCCGATCATGTTAATTTACGGCATGCATCAGGCAGGTCAGGGACTTTTGTACTTCCTGTTTCGATTTAGTTGGCAATTTAGGTAGCAAACATGCAGACCCCGCACATTCTTATCGTTGAAGACGAGTTAGTAACACGCAACACGTTGAAAAGCATTTTCGAAGCAGAAGGCTATGATGTATTCGAAGCGACAGATGGCGCGGAAATGCATCAGATTCTCTCTGAATATGACATCAACCTTGTGATTATGGATATCAATCTGCCTGGGAAAAATGGCCTCCTGTTAGCGCGCGAACTCCGCGAACAAGCTAACGTTGCGCTGATGTTCCTGACGGGCCGTGATAACGAAGTCGATAAAATTCTCGGCCTCGAAATCGGCGCCGACGATTACATCACCAAGCCGTTTAACCCGCGCGAACTGACTATCCGTGCTCGTAACCTGCTGTCGCGTACCATGAATCTGGGTACCGTCAGCGAAGAACGCCGTAGCGTCGAGAGCTACAAGTTCAATGGCTGGGAGCTGGACATCAACAGCCGCTCTCTGATTGGTCCTGATGGCGAGCAGTATAAACTGCCACGCAGCGAATTCCGCGCCATGCTTCACTTCTGTGAGAATCCTGGCAAAATCCAGTCTCGCGCAGAACTGCTGAAAAAAATGACCGGTCGCGAACTGAAGCCACATGACCGTACCGTTGACGTGACTATCCGCCGCATTCGTAAACATTTCGAATCAACGCCGGATACGCCAGAAATCATCGCTACCATCCACGGTGAAGGCTACCGTTTCTGCGGCGACCTGCAGGATTAATTCAATTCTGCTGGGTAAAAAAAACGGCGCTTTATGCGCCGTTTTTCATTTCACCTCTCACCTATTTCCATATACGAAACTTGTCACTCTCATCGGGTTGCGGCTCAGGAAGCGCTTTCGACGTTGGTTTTGGCTGCGCCAGCGAGTGCCAGTCAAGATGACGCGTCAGGAACATCACCCCACACAGCGCGAATAACAGCACGCCGGTACCCAGCAGTAAAGAGCTGTCCTGTGAACGCAGCAGCACCCACATCACGCCATCCAGCGCCAGTAGCGCCACGGTGAACAAAATACTCTTGCGCCACCCCTGTAATATCGCCTGCAGATACACACCGTTCATCAATGCGCCCACAAGGCTTGCCGTAATCCACGCGGCGGTAAAACCAATGTGTTCTGACAACGCCAGCAGCAACAGATAAAACATCACCAGCGATAACCCCACCAGCAGGTACTGCATCGGGTGCAGTCGAAGGCTGGTCATGCTTTCAAGGACAAAGAAAGACATAAAGATCAGCACAATCAGCAAAATGGCATATTTTGTCGCCCTGTCCGTCAGTTGATATTGATCCGCTGGCGTGGCGACAGCAACGCTAAATGCAGGCATTCCCTCCCAGCCAATTTTTTCACCATCAAAGCGTTCTCCGAGGTTATTGGCAAACCAACTGCTTTGCCACTGGGCATTGAATCCAGACTCACTGATTTCGCGCTTCGCCGGAAGAAAATCTCCAAGAAAGTTGGGATGCGGCCAATTGCTGGTTAAGGTCATTTCACTGTTTCGGCCAACCGGAACGACGGAAAAGTCGCCGGTGCCGCTCAAATTAAGCGACAGCGTCATGCTGAGATTTTGCGCCGTCCAGCTCGCATCGGGCAGCGGAATATGGATCCCCTGAGCACGACCAGCCAGCCCCGTTCCAGGCTCAACGGCCAGCGACATGCCGTTAACCAGGGGGGCTTTCACCACGCCGATCCCACGCGCATCACCCACGCCCACCACAATAAACGGTTTGCCCAGTCTGACATTGGGATGGTTTAAATCACTCAAACGTTCAGCGTTAAACTCAGCTTTCACCGCCAAATCGTTATGCCAGACCTGGCCTTCATAAATACCAATTTTACGCGCTTCAACGTTTTGGCTTCCCTCAACGACCAACGATTCCGGTAACCAGAAATGGATATAGCTGCGCTTACGCTGGACCTCTTTACCCTCCTCCAGCTCGGTATAAAGTTCCGTCACCGGAATGGCAATCAACGGGCCGACCATCTTTTGCGGTCCGCTGGTGCTCTGGCGGATTGCATCTTCAACATCATTGCGATAGTCCGATCGCTCAACGATTATCTGCCTGACCATTGTCAGGGGAATTAACAACAGCAGCATAGCGCCGCCTAAGGTGACGATTTTCCAGAACAGGGGTGATTTCAACATAGCGTTCTCCTTTGCAATAGCAGCAAGGTAGAACAGCTATGTGCGGGGAATTTGAAGTTATGTGAAGTGACGGTGAAGCGTAAACGAAGCCTGTGCGCCGCCTTCCGGTCGATTGCGTAAGGTCACCGAGCCTGCATGCAGTCGCGCAACCTCACTGACAAACGCCAGTCCCAATCCGCTGCTCTTAAGCCCATTTTCACGGGGCAGCGAGTAGAAGCGTTCAAAAATACGCGGCAACGCAAAATCAGGGATCCCGCTGCCGCTGTCGGTAACCTGCAATATGATCTGCTCTTCGTGCTGATGCGCACTCAGCACAATCGTCCCGTCCTGTGGCGTAAAGTCGATAGCGTTGTCGAGCAAATTCCCCAATGCCTGCTCCAGCAGCGCGGGATCGGCATCGACGCTAAGCGATGAAGGCATAATGGTCAGCGTGATGTTTTTTGCCGCCAGCTGCACGCTCCGGGCCTCTTTGAGCTGGGCAAACAGCGCATCTACCGCTACTGGCGTCAACGTAATGTCCTGTCGATTCTCCAGTCGCGCCTGGCGTAACAAGGTTTCAACCAGCGCCTGCATGCGCGCATTTTGCGTCAGAATATTATCAGTAAAACGCGCAACCACGTTCGGCGGCGGGCCTTCGCGCAAAATTTCCGCCGCGCCGCGAATGGCCGCCAGCGGGCTTTTGAGTTCGTGCGTTAATGCATAAACGTATTGCTCAATATAATTCTTGCCCTCCAGCTTCAGACGCATACTTTCCAGCGCCTGCGCCAGTTTACGTAGCTCGCTGCTGCCTAAATCAGGTAGTGGGACGGGGCGATTCTCAGTAACGGAATCGGCATAGCGCGCCAGTCGGGCAATAGAACGGTTGATCCACCATACCATTCCGGCGCCAATCACTAAGGCGATCCCCAGCAACACCGCGCTGGCCCACAGCATCCGCCGTTCACTGCGTTTAATCACCGGCGCCATCGCCGCATTGGGTTTGCCGACGCTAAGCACGCCAATAATACGCCCGCCGTCAACGATCGGCGCGGCAACGTACATCACCGAACTTTCCGGATCGTTCGGATTCTGCAACGTACTGCGGGCACCATACTGCCCACGCAACGTTAACCACACATCATTCCAACGGGAGTAGTCCTGGCCGACCGCCTGGTTAGCGGAATCAAACAGCACCTTGCCCTGCGCGTCCGTCATGTAGACATGGTATTCATTACGCACTTTGTTAATGCCGCTGATATTGGCACTGAATGGGCGGTTATGCAGTTGGGAAAATGCCTGCGCCAACTTACCGCTGGCGGGAGCGTCAGACAGCAAGTCATCACGCGCCAGCGCAGCCAGCAACGTGGCGGTATCAATCAATGTGCCTTCCGTCGCCCGGCGGACGCCAGGCTTAATTTCCTGCACAAAGATCGACAACACAAACCAGGCGGCAACGGCGACAATCAGGAAATAGCCGAGCAGCAAACGCATACCAATGCGCATCAGACGCTCCTCAGGCTGTATCCCATACCGCGATGCGTATTAATAGGGGAAAACTCGGGGTTGATGGCGCGCAGCTTGGCGCGCAGCGTTTTGATGTGGGTATCGACCGTTCTGTCGAAGGTGTCCTGCGCATCGGCCCAGACTAAATCCATCAATTGCTGGCGAGAGTAAATGCGCCCCGGCGACATCAGCAGTGTTTTCAGCAACAGGAATTCATAGCGCGTCAGAGTTAACGGTATACCGAACCAGGTAATCTGCGCGGCCAGCTCATTAAGCTCAAAATCCCCGCAGCGCGTCGTTGAGGAAGGAGAGGCGAATTTTTGCACCCGCCGCAGCAGGGTACGTACGCGGGCGCACACCTCACGCGGCGAGAAGGGTTTGGCAACATAATCATCCGCGCCGATTTCCAGCCCCAGCAGACGGTCCACTTCATCGCTGCGCGCGGTGAGAAAGAGGATCGGCAATGCCGGATGGCGTTCAAGTAAACGTCGACACAGTTCAAAACCGCTGATATCCGGTAGGCCGACGTCCAGAATTATCGCATCGGGGCATCTCTGGCGCGCATTTTCCAGCACCGGTAGCCCGCGCTCGAACGCTTCTACGCTAAAACCTTCCTGCTGCAGCATATAGATAAGCGTATCGGCGATTCCCTGCTCATCCTCAACCAACCAGATCAACGGCTGTTGCATTTTGCTTCCTTGTTATTGCCGCCACGGCATGATTGGCACAGCGCTGATGGCATTTTTGGGCGATCCATCAACCACTTTATCTGAATAGGCCAGATAGGCCAGCGCATTACGTTTTGCGTCATAAAAACGTACGACCTGTAAGGATTTAAACACCAGCGAGGTCCGTTTTTTAAACACCACTTCGCCTTGCGCTTTACCGTTCTTGATTCTGTCGCTCAGTTCCACCGGTCCTACCTGCTGGCAGGAGATGGCGGCATCAGAGGTATCCTCAGCCAGCCCCAACCCACCTTTGATGCCGCCGGTCTTGGCACGACTCACGTAGCAGGTCACATTGGTTACATCCGGATCGTCAAACGCCTCGACCACAATTTTATGGTCCGGCCCAAACATTTTGAACACCGTATCGACAGATCCAATCTGCTCCGCATGGGCGACCTGCGCCAACATCAGCAAAATTGAGGAAATGGCTAAGCGCTTATATTTCATATTGTTACCATTCTTAAAAGTTACTCTGAGTAATTATTCGACATTCTAAGATAAAACGTATACAGATCACAGGATTACAATAATCACGCTTTCGAATGTCCAAAAAAAGCATTTATGAGCAAAAAAAACACTGAATGCTAAAACAACAAAAAATGCTATTATCCTCATACCTGACGTCAGGTACTCGTTGTTGAAAGGATGAGGATATTTTATGGATCAGGCTGGCATTATTCGCGACCTATTAATCTGGCTGGAAGGTCATCTGGATCAGCCTTTGTCGCTTGACAATGTGGCGGCAAAAGCAGGCTATTCCAAGTGGCACCTGCAGAGAATGTTTAAGGACGTGACGGGCCATGCTATTGGCGCCTATATCCGCGCCCGTCGTTTATCGAAATCCGCAGTGGCGCTTCGCCTGACTGCGCGCCCTATTTTGGATATTGCCCTGCAATACCGCTTCGACTCTCAACAAACCTTTACCCGCGCGTTCAAGAAACAGTTTTCTCAGACGCCTGCGCTGTATCGCCGCTCGCCGGAATGGAGCGCTTTTGGTATTCGCCCGCCAATGCGACTCGGTGAATTTGCTATGCCTGCGCACGAGTTTGTGACGCTGGAAGATACGCAACTGCTGGGCACCACGCAAAGCTATTCCTGCTCGCTGGAACAGATTTCAGATTTCCGTCATGAAATGCGTATTCAGTTCTGGCGCGACTTCCTTGGCCATGCGCCTTCAATCCCGCCGGTGCTGTACGGGCTGAACGAAACGCGTCCGAGCATTGAAAAGGACGACGAACAGGAAGTGTTTTACACCACGGCATTGACGCCGGAACAAGCCAATGGCTATGTACCGTCGGCGCAGCCTATCCTGCTGCAGGGCGGCGAGTACGTGATGTTTACCTATGAAGGGCTGGGGACCGGCGTACAGGAGTTTATCCTGACGGTATACGGCACCTGCATGCCGATGCTAAACCTGACCCGCCGTAAAGGGCAGGATATCGAGCGATACTACCCGGCAGAAGATGCCAAAGCGGGAGATCGCCCGATCAACCTGCGCTGCGAATTCCTGATACCGATTCGCCGCTAACGCTGCAGCTCATCCAACGCAGGGGCGTCCAGATGTGAGATGTCCCCTGCCGTTTCAACCACCCATCCCGGCGCAAGCCATAAACTTTCCTGGTAATCAACGCGGGAAATTGAGCAATTGCGCAGACGCAAGCGACGTTCAGCCCATGCCGGCAATCCCAGAATCGTACTCACCAGGCAGCCCAGCGCGATACCGTGGCTCACCAACAGTGGGCGGCTCCCCTGCGGAAGGTCCAGGCAGGCTGCTAGCGCCGCGTTGACGCGATCGCTCAGCTCCTGCATCGATTCCCCTTCCGGAATACGCCCATCAACCGTACCGTTCACCAACTGGCGACGCCAACCCTCTTCTTCTGGCGTCAGCGTGTCGATATGGCGTTTTTCCAGCACGCCCATATTCAGTTCACGCAGCCGGGAGTCATAAGTGATATCACAACCACAAGCCTGAGCGATGATTTCTGCTGTGCGTCGTGTACGACCTAAATCACTACTGATGACATGCGTAATACCCAACGAGCGGGCGCGTTCACCAACCTGCATGGCCTGCTGCTCACCTTTAGCGGTCAGTGGGCTGTCTGACTGGCCTTGAATACGTCGCTCGGCGTTCCACTGCGTTTCACCATGGCGAACAAGGTATACCTGTAACATGCTTTTTTTCCGTTATACTGCGATGCGATGAATTTTCAAACTGAGCTTTATTATGCACAAGGTTATCTCTGCTACCACCAATCCTGCCAAAATTCAGGCAATTCTCCGGGCATTTGAAGAGATTTTCGGGGAAGGATCCTGCCATATCGAACCCGTCGCCGTCGAGAGCGGCGTACCGGAACAGCCTTTTGGAAGCCAGGAAACGCGCACTGGCGCACGAAATCGCGTGGATAATGCGCGACGCCTGCATCCACAAGCTGATTTCTGGGTAGCCATTGAAGCCGGAATTGACGATGACGCCACCTTCAGTTGGGTGGTGATTGATAACGGCGTTCAGCGCGGTGAAGCGCGATCGGCCACGCTGCCGCTGCCCGCCGTCATTCTCGACAGAGTCCGCCAGGGGGAAGCGCTTGGCCCGGTGATGTCGCAGTACACAGGTATTGATGAGATTGGTCGTAAAGAGGGCGCGATTGGCGTGTTTACCGCGGGTAAGCTGACGCGCTCAAGCGTTTACCATCAGGCGGTGATTCTGGCGTTAAGCCCGTTTCATAACGCGGTGTATCGATAATTATTTGCGCTATGTTGTAGGCCTGATGGCGCTGTGCTTATCAGGCCTACGAGCAAATCAGACGCTTTTCAGCAGTACCTGCTCCAGCCACTGGCGCAGATCCACCGGCGCGGATTTCAGGCTGTTTGAACCGCGCGTAATGGTGGCGATGCCCGCCCCAAGCTCATTTTTCAGCTCGCGCTGGCTCATCTCGCCGCGCAACAGCTCTTCAATGATACGCACGCGCGTGCCCAACGCTTCGCGCTCATCCGGCGTCAACATCAAATTGAGCAGCGGCAGATGTAAATCTTGCTCATAGGCGTGTTTAAGTAAGTCGACAAAACGTAACCACTCCTGGTGACGCTGTTCTGCCATCTCTGCTGAATAGGGTGATTGCTGAGTCATAAGATATCGCCATCGTTGTGGGGGAAGCGTGCTTGCCTCCCCCTTTTGTACTCTTTAACGAGTACGATAGCATAACACAACCGATGCGATCAGTAACGACGTTGCCATTCTGCGTCGCTCATCAGCTCCGGTTTATCGCCAAGGAAATAACGATAGTACGCATCGTAAGCCAGCACGTTCTTCACATAACCTCGCGTCTCTGAGAACGGAATGCTTTCGACAAACGCCACGGCATCAATACGACCTGCGCTATTACCCAGCCAGGTGCGCACGCGCCCCGGTCCGGCATTATAGGCCGCCGATGCAAAGATGCGGTTATTGCCAAATTGCTGATAAACATACTGCAAATAGCTGGTGCCAATGTTGATGTTGGTATCAGGATCCAGCAGTTGACTCGGACTGCTGTAACCCGGAATCGAGAACATTTTCACCGTGTGCGTTGCGGTGCCCGGCATAATCTGCATCAGCCCACTGGCGCCAACCGGCGATTTCACTTTCGGGTTCCAGGCGCTTTCCTGACGCGCGATCGCCATCGCATAACTTGGCGGAATATCTTTCCCACTGGTATAGCGGGTAAACAGATCTTTATAGGCCAGCGGGAAGCGCTCTTCCAGATGATCCCACAGTTTACCGGCGATCGTGGCCTGTACGCTCAGATCCCACCAATGATTGTTAAACGCGTAGCGCGCCAGCTGCGCCTGCTCGGACTTGGTGCGGCTGGTGACCAGATTTGCCCATTCACTGCGCGCGGTATTATCCAGATTCCAGTACATCAGCTCGCGTACGCGCGCCATTTCCGGTCCTTGAGTCAGCGCAGAGTCAACGTTCGCTGGGGCTTTATCCACCTTCAGCTCGTACTCTTCGCCGAGGCGTTGCGCCGCCACCATCGGGTAGAAACCGCGCTGCTGCATGAGTTGATGCAGAATCTCTTTCGCTTCCGCCTCGCGTCCGCGCTCCAGCAGCAGATCCGCTTGCCAGTAGCGCCACTCATCTTTTTCTTTAGCGTCCATCGGCAGACGCGCCAGCCAGGTATTCAGGCCGCGACGATCACCAGTTCCCAGCGCCATCCGCACGCGACGCTCCACAAGCGAGGTAGAATTTGAGCGCATAATCGCATCATCACGCCATTTCGCCTGCTCGTCGGTGACGTCATTGCCCATCAGACGCCAGGCGACGATGTCGCGCAGCTCCTGAGTCTGCTCGTCATTTAGCTGCTGCGCCTGCACCAAAGAGGGGATCATCAGGCGGGCGTTTTCGACATCCTGACGCGCCACGCTGGCAAAAGCCACCGCCGCCATCTGCCGGGTGAAATCCGTTGCGCCAGTGGTGCGCGCAAAGGTCATTACGGTGTTTGGATCGTTAGCCAGCGCGATGATCGCCGACGCAATTGTCTGGTACTCCCCAGGCATTTGCCCGGCCAATGCCGTAACCAGCCCGGTATTACCCGCTTTCATCGCCAGACGAATACGCTCCAGATAAGCCAGCGGATCCTGAGTGCCTGAGGCGCGCCACACGCCGAATAATTTGTCACAGGCGTTCGGCTGACTTTTCCCGGTCAGCCACAGCTCTTTCGCGCCCCGCCAGGCCTCTTCGGTTTGTCCGGTACTCCATTTCGCGAAGTAATAGTTACATTGCGCTTCCGTGGTACCCGGTTTTTCCGGGCTAAACGCCAGCAGTCCACGCCAGTCTTCCCGTCGCGCCAGTTCATTCACAAAACGCGATTGCAGAGTACGCGCCGGGGGCAGCGTCGGGTTGGCGCGCACAAAATTGGTGACGGTAATGGTCGGCTGATTCATCAGATCGTCAGTAATCTGACGATATTCCAGATAGGGATACAGAGGATAGTTCTTCAGGCCGGGCATCATCTGCTCTACGACATCCATCTGTCGGTTGTCCCAGGCCTGCTTAATTTGCGCATAGCGATTGCGCTGCTCATCCAGGGAATCGGCTCGCGCCACTTGACTGACCGTCAGCAGACATACGCTGGCCGCCAGCAGGCGCCAGGTAAATTGTTTGGCTTTGTCCACAAGCTCTTCCTCTTGTCATGTTACGTCTGTGCAGCATCATGCCGCTTAATTCATTCATGCTAACCAGACATTGCAGAATGCGCCACGTCACGGACACTTTTTTACTTTTGTTGCGAGTGAGATCTGCTGGCTGGGATTGGGCAATGAAAAAGGCTACACTTCGCTTTTGATAACTCTATTCATCACTATAAAAGAGGCGAAGTCCACGTGGCTCAATTCGTTTATACCATGCATCGTGTCGGCAAAGTCGTTCCGCCGAAACGTCATATTCTTAAAAACATCTCACTGAGCTTCTTCCCTGGCGCCAAAATCGGTGTACTCGGTCTGAACGGCGCGGGTAAATCTACCCTGCTGCGCATCATGGCCGGCATTGATACCGAAATCGAAGGCGAAGCTCGCCCGCAGCCTGGCATTAAAATCGGTTACCTGCCGCAGGAACCAAAACTGAACCCGGAACACACCGTCCGTGAGTCTGTTGAAGAAGCGGTGGCCGAAGTGGTTAACGCCCTGAAAGGCCTGGATGAAGTGTATGCCAAGTACGCAGAACCGGACGCCGACTTCGATAAACTGGCCGCGCAGCAGGGCAAGTTTGAAGAGATTATTCAGGCGCACGACGGCCATAACCTGAACGTGCAGCTCGAGCGTGCCGCTGACGCCCTGCGTCTGCCGGACTGGGATGCCAAAATCGGGAACCTTTCCGGTGGTGAACGCCGCCGCGTCGCGCTGTGCCGCCTGCTGCTGGAAAAACCAGACATGCTGCTGCTCGACGAACCAACCAACCACCTGGACGCCGAATCCGTCGCCTGGCTGGAACGCTTCCTGCACGACTTCGAAGGGACCGTCGTGGCGATTACCCACGACCGTTACTTCCTCGACAATGTTGCGGGTTGGATTCTGGAGCTGGACCGCGGCGAAGGTATTCCATGGGAAGGCAACTACTCCTCCTGGCTGGAGCAGAAAGATCAGCGTCTGGCGCAGGAAGCTTCTCAGGAAGCCGCTCGTCGTAAATCTATCGAGAAAGAGCTGGAGTGGGTGCGCCAGGGCGCGAAAGGCCGTCAGTCTAAGGGCAAAGCCCGTCTGGCACGCTTTGAAGAGCTGAATAACACCGAATACCAGAAGCGTAACGAAACCAACGAACTGTTTATTCCACCTGGACCTCGTCTGGGCGATAAAGTCGTTGAGGTCAGCAATCTGCGTAAATCCTACGGCGATCGCGTGCTGATCGACGATCTGAGCTTCTCTGTACCGAAAGGCGCTATCGTCGGCATCATCGGTCCGAACGGCGCGGGTAAATCAACCCTGTTCCGTATGATGTCCGGTCAGGAACAGCCCGACAGCGGCACCATCACGCTGGGCGAAACCGTGAAGCTGGCCTCTGTTGACCAGTTCCGTGACGCAATGGATAACAGCAAAACCGTGTGGGAAGAAGTTTCCGGCGGGCTGGATATCATGAAGATCGGCAACACCGAAATGCCAAGCCGTGCTTACGTAGGCCGTTTTAACTTCAAAGGCGTGGATCAGGGGAAACGCGTGGGCGAACTGTCCGGCGGTGAGCGCGGTCGTCTGCACCTGGCCAAGCTGCTGCAGGTTGGCGGCAACATGCTGCTGCTCGATGAACCGACCAACGACCTGGATATCGAAACCCTGCGCGCGCTGGAAAACGCCCTGCTGGAATTCCCGGGCTGCGCGATGGTTATCTCGCACGACCGTTGGTTCCTCGACCGCATCGCGACCCATATTCTGGACTACCAGGATGAAGGTAAAGTGGAGTTCTTCGAAGGTAACTTTACCGAATACGAAGAGTACAAGAAACGCACACTGGGCGCCGATGCTCTGGAGCCGAAGCGTATCAAGTACAAGCGTATTTCTAAGTAATTACCGTTAAGTGCCGTATCCGGTCTACGAGGTTAGTACGACTTGTAGGCCGGATAAGCGCGGCGCCATCCGGCATTAAAACCTAACCCTGCTCACCCATCAATTCTTTCACCAACTCCACGCAGCGCAGGAATCGGCCATCGTAGTCAGGCTCCTGAACGTGCACGAAATTGATATTGTTTTCCTGCAGCATCTCGACCAACAGCGACTGAAACGCTTTTCGGTCAACCGAGCTGCCAAGGCTACGCAAACCATCCGCCACCCATGGAGTGTTGTTTTCCAGCAGGATCACCAGGTCAAAACGGTACTCATCAATCAGCGCCTGCACAAACGGGTGTTCGCGCCCTTCGTACTTTTTACAGAATGCCTGAGTGGTCACGAAATCGGTATCGATAAACGCCACTTTATTGGCATACTTGACAGCAAAATCAATGTATTGCGCTTGTCCGAGGGCAATCTTATCGTAGTCGGAATATTGCAACGCCATCTCGTCGCCGCCCAAATGGGAGAAGACGTAATCACGCCCGTATTCCCACGCACTGGTGGTGTTAAAGATATTGGCGAGCTTGTTCACCAGCGTGGATTTTCCGCTCGACTCCCCGCCAAGGATCGCCACGGTGCGCACGAAAAACGGTTTCACTTCGGTGGGAATATACTCCCAATAGCGAAACGGGTTTTCGCGAATTTGCCCGCCACTGATGTTCATAAACGTTCGTTTCGGATCCACCAGCACCGTTTCGATCCCCAGATGTTTCAGATACTGCGGCGCATCTGACTCTTCAGAGGTGTAGATCCAGTTTGGCTGGATCCCCTTCTCCTGCATAAACGTTTTGATACCGTTGCTCCACACGTCCCAACCGTGCGGATACGGCTCCATACCCTCTTCGTTGAAGGCATGAATTCGGATATTTTTCTGATATTTAAATGTTTGCAGCAGCCAACGTAAACGATCGGGCACCGTCGGCTGTTGCGACATGGCGCTGTCTTCAAACAGGCTGCGATCGCGCGTATCGTCATACCCCATGATGATATGCAGCTCATCGACCTGACTACAGGCGCGCTGGATCAGATAGATGTGGCCGGTGTGCAGCGGATAAAATTTACCGAATACCACACCGATATTTTTCTGCTGGCGCGGAAACTCCAGCCCGAGAAAACGGTGCAACGCCTCCAGCTTTTGCGCGCTGGGGCTTTTGATTTTGGCATTCAGCAGTTGGCTTAAATATCCCTTGGTCATGCCACTGGCATCCGCCACCTGTTGCAGGGTACAGCCCTTTTGCTTTATGGCGGTTTTGAGATAGTCGAACGATGACACAAGAGCCTCCTGCTGGAAAAATCGCGTAACACTGCCTGATGGCGCTTCGCTTATCAGGCCTACAACATCAATCCGTAGGCCGGATAAGACGCATTGCGTCGCCATCCGGCAAATTATACAACATCACTGCATACAGAGGATTATAAGTCGTCAAACACGCTTAACGCATCTGCAAGCTTTTTAACGCCGAAAACCTGCATCCCTTCCGGCACTTTTTTCGGGACGTTGGCGGCAGGCACAATCGCCCGACGGAAGCCATGCTTCGCCGCTTCAGAAATACGCTCCTGGCCGCTCGGCACCGGGCGAATCTCGCCCGCCAGTCCCACTTCGCCAAAGACCACTAAATCCTGCGGCAGCGGTCTGTCACGCAGGCTGGAGACCATTGCCAGCAGCAGCGCCAGATCGGCGCTGGTTTCGGTGACTTTGACACCGCCGACCACGTTGACGAACACGTCCTGATCCGCCATCTGTAAGCCGCCGTGACGATGCAGCACCGCCAGCAGAATCGCCAGACGGTTCTGTTCCAGACCGACCGCCACGCGACGCGGGTTCGCCATCATTGAGTGATCGACCAGCGCCTGAATCTCTACCAGCAGCGGACGCGTACCTTCCCAGACCACCATCACCGAACTACCGGAAGTAACTTCATCGCCACGGCTTAAGAAGATAGCGGAAGGGTTGCTGACTTCACGCAGGCCCTGCTCGGTCATGGCAAAGACGCCAAGCTCATTCACCGCGCCAAAGCGGTTTTTATGGCTACGCAGGGTACGAAAGCGGGAATCGGCGTCACCGTCGAGCAGCACCGAGCAGTCGATACAGTGCTCCAGCACTTTTGGCCCCGCCAGCGATCCGTCTTTAGTCACATGACCTACCATCACAATCGCCACGCCACGCGTTTTGGCAAAGCGCGTCAGGTAAGCGGCAGTTTCGCGCACCTGCGCCACGCTGCCCGGCGAAGACTGAATATCCGCCATGTGCATCACCTGAATGGAGTCGATCACCATCAGTTTCGGCTGTTCTTCTTCGGCAATCAGGCAAATTTGTTCGATGCTGGTTTCCGACAGCATGTTCAGATTCGCCGTCGGCAGGCCAAGCCGATGCGCGCGCATCGCCACCTGCTGTAGCGACTCTTCGCCAGTGACGTACAGCGTTTTCATCTGCTCCGCCAGCCTGCACAGAGTTTGCAGCAACAGGGTCGATTTGCCCGCGCCGGGGTTACCGCCAATCAGAATAGCGCTGCCGGGCACCACACCGCCGCCCAGCACACGGTCAAACTCTTTAAATCCGGTGGAAAAACGCGGCAATTCTTCAAGACTGATGTCAGACAGCTTCTGCACTTTTGCGACACCCGCATTCCCGGCATAGCCGCTGAGCCGCTCGTTACGCGCCACCGTCGGCGACGCGGCAAGGCGCACCTCGGTAATGGTGTTCCAGGCCTGGCAGGCGCTACATTGCCCCTGCCAGCGCGGGTAATCGGCCCCGCATTCATTACAAACAAAGGCGCGTTTTGGAGCTTTTGCCACGTTTTACCTCTTTCGTTAACGCTGTTGCCGGATGACGCTGACGCTTATCAGGCATCAAAACTATTTCTGGTTCATGCTGCCGGAGAGAATGCAGAACACCCCCATCAGATCGGCGTGACGGATAGTAATCTCTGTCTTTTCATTCACTTTGGGTTTGGCATGATACGCAATGCCCAACCCCGCGGTTTTGATCATCGGCAGATCGTTCGCGCCGTCGCCGATCGCCACCGTCTGCGCCATCGGGATCTCATACTCTTGCGCCAGACGGGTCAGCGTATTGGCTTTGTACTGCGCATCGACGATGTCGCCAATCACGTTGCCGGTAAATTTCCCGTCCATGATCTCCAGCTCGTTTGCTACAGCCGCCGTCAGACGTAACTTATTACGCAGATAATCCGCAAAGAAGGTAAACCCACCGGAGGCGATGGCCACTTTCCAACCCAGCGTTTCCAGCTTCAACACCAGTTGAGTCAGGCCAGGCATCAGCGGTAAATTTTCGCGTACCTGATGCAGAATATTGGCATCCGCACCTTTCAGCGTTGCCACACGGCTGCGCAGGCTGGCGGTAAAGTCCAGCTCACCGCGCATCGCACGTTCGGTAACTTCTGCAACCATCTCACCGGTGCCGGCCAGCTTCGCGATTTCATCAATGCACTCGATCTGGATCGCCGTTGAATCCATATCCATCACCAGCAAACCCGGCGTACGCAGATGTGGAATCTTGCCTAGCGGCGCAACATCCAGTTTGGCATCATGCGCCAGTTTTGCCGCACGCGGCGTTAACGAACCTGCCAGGCGAATCACCTGATAATCCTCAACGCACCAGGCGGCCACGATCACCATCGCCGCGCCCAGTTTGCTCTGGTATTGCGTGAGACGTTGTTTATCCAGCCCGCGACCATACAGCAGCCAGCCACTACGGCCCGCGTGGTAATCCAGCGGCATGACTTCATCGCCACTTAAAGAGAGGGGCAGACCTGGCCACAGAGAGACATCTTCGGGTAGATCGCACCAGGTAATGTTAGGCATTAAAGCTCCTGTAAAATCGTTCGGGTCGGAATCATCCAGGGGAAAATAACGCATGAGGCTACCCTGTAACCAGCGCTTCTGGCAACATTAAGTCTCAAATTTTCAGCAGGTGGAATATGGCTCGCACAAAACTGAAATTCCGACTACATCGTGCAGTGATTGTATTGTCCTGCCTGGCGCTGCTCGTCGCCCTGATGCAGGGCGCATCCTGGTTTAGTCAAAGCCACCAGCAACAACGTAACCCGCAACTGGAAGAGCTGGCCCGTACGTTGGCACGTCAGGTTGCATTAAACGTCGCGCCGCTGATGCATACCGAAACACCGGATGAAAAACGCATTAAAGCAGTGCTCACGCAGTTGACGGAAAGTAGCCGTATTCTGGATGCGGGCGTGTACGATGAACAGGGTGACCTGATTACCCGTACCGGTGAGAGCGTTAACGTTCGTGACCGACTGGCGCTGGACGGTAAAAAAGCCGGGGGATATTTCAACCAGCAGATTGTCGAACCCATTCAAGGCAAAAATGGTCCACTGGGCTATCTGCGCCTGACGCTGGATACCCACACGCTCGCCACCGAGGCCAAACAGGTGGATAACACCACCAACATTCTACGCCTTATGCTGCTCCTGTCACTGGCGATTGGCGTGGTGCTGACCCGGACCTTACTGCAAGGTAAACGCACCCGCTGGCAACAATCGCCGTTCCTGCTTACCGCCAACAAACCGGTGCAGGAAGAAGATAAAGATGATTAAGAAAAGGAAATCGCTATGACTACCCTGCGTCTGCTTATCTCAGACTCTTACGATCCGTGGTTTAACCTGGCGGTTGAAGAGTGCATATTTCGCCAGATGCCCGCCACGCAGCGCGTTCTGTTCTTATGGCGTAACGCCGATACGGTGGTGATTGGCCGGGCGCAAAACCCATGGAAAGAGTGCAATACCCGCCGTATGGAAGAGGATAACGTGCGGCTCGCTCGTCGCAGCAGCGGCGGCGGCGCGGTGTTTCATGATTTAGGCAATACCTGCTTTACCTTTATGGCCGGCAAACCGGAATACGACAAAACTATCTCTACCTCTATCGTACTCAACGCATTGAATTCATTGGGCGTTATGGCCGATGCTTCGGGACGCAACGATCTGGTGGTGAAAACGCCGGACGGCGATCGCAAAGTCTCTGGTTCAGCCTATCGCGAAACCAAAGATCGCGGCTTCCATCACGGTACGCTGCTGCTGAATGCTGACCTCAGTCGCCTGGCGAACTATCTGAATCCGGATAAAAAGAAACTCGCGGCGAAAGGGATTACCTCCGTTCGCTCTCGCGTGGCCAATCTTACCGAGCTATTACCGGGCATCACCCATGAACAGGTCTGCCAGGCGGTCACGGACGCCTTTTTCGCCCATTACGGCGAGCGCGTCGAAGCAGAAGTAATATCCCCGGATAAAACGCCGGATCTGCCGAATTTTGCCGAAACCTTTGCGCGCCAGAGCAGTTGGGAGTGGAATTTCGGCCAGGCGCCGGCATTCTCACATTTGCTGGACGAGCGTTTCACCTGGGGCGGCGTCGAGCTACATTTCGACGTCGAAAAAGGTCATATCACCCGTGCACAGGTCTTTACCGACAGCCTCAATCCCGCGCCGCTGGAAGCGCTGGCGGGGCGACTACAAGGGTGTTTGTACCGCGCGGATATGCTACAACAGGAGTGCGAGGCGCTGCTGGTTGATTTCCCGGAGCAGGAAAAAGAACTGCGGGAACTGTCGGCATGGATTGCACTCGCCGTACGTTAATAAAAAAAAGCCGGATGGCGGCTACGCCTTATCCGGCCTACGATCGCGAGGCCCGGTAAGCGCGGCGCCACCGGGCATAACACAGTCTTACTCTTTATCGCCCAGCAGAACGGATTCCAGCGCGATTTTGATCATGTCGTTGAAGGTCGTCTGACGCTCAGCGGCAGTGGTCTGCTCGTGGGTACGGATATGGTCGGACACGGTGCAGATAGTCAGCGCTTTCGCACCAAACTCAGCAGCAACGCCATAGATGCCCGCCGCTTCCATTTCCACGCCCAGTACGCCGTATTTTTCCATCACGTCGAACATTTCGCCGTCCGGAGAGTAGAACAGGTCAGCGGAGAACAGGTTGCCTACGCGCGCGTCAACGCCCAGCGCTTTTGCCGCATCAACTGCGTTACGTACCATGTCAAAGTCAGCGATAGCCGCAAAGTCATGATCTTTAAAGCGGATACGGTTCACTTTAGAGTCGGTGCAGGCGCCCATACCGATCACCACGTCGCGCAGTTTGACGTCCATACGCACAGCGCCGCAGGAGCCAACGCGAATGATTTTCTTCACGCCGAAATCGGTGATCAGCTCTTTGGTGTAGATGGAGCAGGATGGGATACCCATACCGTGGCCCATCACGGAGATCTTACGGCCTTTGTAAGTACCGGTGAAACCTAACATGCCGCGAACGTTGTTCACTTCACGAACATCTTCGAGGAAAGTTTCAGCAATATGTTTTGCACGCAGCGGGTCGCCCGGCATCAATACGACGTCAGCGAAATCACCCATTTCTGCATTAATATGTGGAGTTGCCATTTTTTTATCCTTATCTCGTTGTTATCGCCTGATGGCGGCTACGCCTTATCAGGCCTACAAAACGTGTGCAAAAACAGTGAAATACCCTAAGGATTTCGCGTTGTAGGAAGGCGACGAATTCGTGAATCCCCGGGAGCATAGATAAACTATGTGACCGGGGTGAACGAATGAAGTCAACGCATCTACAACGCGAAAGACAACGGGTATTACAGCATGTTTTTACCGTAGTCCATCGGCGATGTGCCAAAGTAGCTCGCCAGCGTCTGGCCGATATCCGCGAAGGTTTCACGATGACCTAAAGAGCCAGGTTTCACTTTCGGACCGTAGATCAGCACCGGAATGTGCTCACGGGTATGGTCGGTACCGGTCCAGCTCGGGTCGCAGCCGTGGTCGGCGGTGAGGATCAGAATATCATCTTCACCCACCAGCTCCATCAGCTCCGGCAGACGGCGGTCAAACAGTTCCAGACCTGCGGCATAGCCCGCGATGTCGCGGCGGTGGCCCCAGGAAGAGTCGAAGTCCACAAAGTTAGTGAAGACAATGGTCTCGTCACCCGCTTCTTTCATCTCTTTGATGGTGGCGTCGAACAGCGCATCCAGACCGGTCGCTTTCACTTTTTTAGTGATACCGCAGTTGGCGTAAATGTCCGCGATCTTACCGACAGAGACAACATGACCTTTTTTCTCGTCAACCAGTTTCTGCAGCACGGTCGGCGCTGGCGGCTCAACGGCCAGGTCGTGACGGTTACCGGTACGCTGGAAGTTACCGGCTTTATCACCGATAAACGGACGCGCGATAACACGACCGATGTTGTAACCGCCTTCGGTCAGCTCTTCACGGGCGATTTCGCACAGCTCGTAAAGTTTATCCAGGCCAAAAGTCTCTTCGTGGCAGGCAATCTGGAACACGGAGTCAGCGGAGGTATAGAAAATCGGCTTCCCGGTTTTCATATGTTCTTCGCCCAGTTGATCCAGAATCACAGTACCGGAAGAGTGGCAGTTACCGAGGTAACCCGGCAGGTTGGCACGCTTAACCAGTTTGTCCAGTAACTCCTGCGGGAAGCTGTTTTCATGATCGGAGAAATAGCCCCAGTCAAACAGAACCGGAACACCGGCGATTTCCCAGTGGCCAGACGGCGTATCTTTCCCGGAAGAGAGTTCATGCGCCCATGCATAGGCGCCAATGACTTCCGCGTTACCGTCCATACCAGCAGCAATTTTACCGGTAGAACCTTCGTGAGCTTTCACCAGGCCCAGACGGGTCAGGTTAGGCAGATTCAGTGGGCCTTTGCGACCATTATCAGCTTCGCCTTTCGCACAGGCTTCTGCAATGTGTCCCATAGTGTCTGAGCCTACGTCGCCAAAGCGATCCGCATCTTCAGTCGCACCAATACCAAAGGAGTCCAGCACCATAATAAATGCACGTTTCATCTTGTTCTCCATACATCTGCGCCGCAAAAAAGCGATCAGATCAGTATACAGTTATTCGGTTATACGACGATAGACTGTCGGTGTAATTTCTGGCGCTTTATCGTCAAGGCTGATTGCCGCTTTGACCGCTTTCGCCGCTTCCTGCCAGCTGGCTTCATCTTTCGCGTGGATCACTGCCAGCGGACGCTGTCCGTCTACGCTGTCGCCCAAACGGGCCATGTCGCTAAAGCCGACGCTGTAATCAATGGTGTCCGATGCCTGACGGCGTCCGCCGCCCATAGAAACGACTGCCATACCCAGCGCACGGGTATCCATCGCGCTGACGAAACCTTCGGTATCAGCATAGACGGCTTTACTGAGCATCGCCGTCGGCAGATACTTCGCATAGTTTTCGACGAAGTCGGTCGGGCCTTTCTGCGCCGCAACCATACGGCCAAAAATTTCCGCCGCTTTACCGTTGTCCAGCACCGCCTGCAATTTCGCGCGGGCTTCGGCGTCATCTTTCGCCAGATTGCCGGAGATCAGCATTTCCACGCACAGCGCCATGGTGACGTCTAACAGACGCGGATTACGGTATTCACCGGTCAGGAACTGGACGGCCTCGCGGACTTCTACCGCGTTACCTGCGCTGGAAGCCAGCACCTGGTTCATATCGGTTAACAGTGCGGTGGTACGGACACCCGCCCCGTTCGCCACGCCGACAATCGCTTCGGCAAGGGCTTCAGAAAGTTCATAGGTCGGCATAAACGCGCCGCTGCCTACTTTCACATCCATCACCAGCGCATCCAGCCCTTCCGCCAGCTTTTTCGCCAGGATAGAGCCGGTAATCAGCGGGATGGAATCCACCGTCGCGGTAATATCGCGGGTGGCATAAAAACGTTTATCCGCCGGTGCGAGCGAGCTGGTTTGCCCAATAATCGCCACACCCACGTCTTTAATAATTTCACGGAAACGTGCGTCGTCCGGGAAGATGTCAAACCCAGGAATCGCTTCCAGTTTATCGAGCGTACCGCCGGTATGACCCAGGCCGCGCCCGGAAATCATCGGAATATAGCCGCCGCAGGCAGCAACCATCGGGCCTAACATCAGTGACGTTACGTCACCCACGCCGCCGGTAGAGTGTTTATCCACAATCGGGCCGTTCAGTTGCAGGCTTTTCCAGTCCAGCACGGTTCCTGAATCACGCATTGCCATGGTTAGCGACACACGCTCGGGCATTGTCATATCGTGGAAGAAAATGGTCATCGCCAGGGCGGCGATTTGCCCTTCAGAGATGGTGTTGTCACGAATCCCATTGATAAAGAAACGAATTTCTTCATCGCTCAGCGCATGACCATCACGTTTTTTACGAATAATTTCTTGTGCGAGAAACACGTTAACCTCCCGATTATGGGCCGGGTAAGCAGTGCGCTCCCCGGCAAGTCGTATTGATGCCAGATGGCGGCTAGCGCCTTATCCGGCCTACGATGGGCAATTCAAACTTAGTAGCTGCTTGCGCTCTTACCGTCGCCGTGACCCAGCGCTTTGAGCAGGCTCGCCAGCAGGCTGGATGCGCCAAAGCGGTAATGACGGGAATCCGCCCAGTCGGCGCCAAACAGTTCGTCAGCAATCGCCAGGAACTGCTGTGCATCTTCTGCAGTACGTACGCCGCCAGCGGGTTTGAATCCAACGGTTTTAGAAACGCCCATATCACGGATCACTTCCATCATGATGCGTGCGCTTTCTGGCGTCGCATTGACCGGTACTTTACCGGTAGACGTTTTGATGAAATCAGCACCCGCTTTGATAGAAATTTCAGACGCTTTGCGAATCAGGGCTTCTTCTTTCAGCTCCCCAGTTTCGATGATCACTTTCAGCAGCACGTTTGCCGCTGCACAGGCGTCTTTACAGGCTTTAACCAGGTCAAAACCAACCTGCTCGTTACCCGCGATCAGCGCACGATACGGGAACACCACGTCAACTTCGTCAGCACCGTAGGCAATCGCCGCGCGGGTTTCAGCCAGCGCGATCTCGATGTCGTCATTGCCGTGCGGGAAGTTGGTGACGGTGGCAATACGGATGTCCGGCGTGCCCTGCTCTTTCAGAGTCTTACGTGCAACAGGAATGAAACGTGGATAGATGCAAATTGCTGCCGTGTTGCCAACCGGGGTCTTCGCCTGATGACACAGCGCGATCACTTTTTCATTGGTGTCGTCGTCATTCAGGGTGGTCAGGTCCATCAGTTTCAGGGCACGCAGGCTGCTTGCTGTTAAATCGGTCATAACATTCTCCAACGGCTTCGCCGTATAAAATTTCACCTTGCGAGTTTGTTAGTATTCTAACATCCGCTCGCCATTACACTTCGATATACATCACAGTTAATGAAAACCACATACAGATTTGCATTACTCTAATGAGATCTACTTCAAATAATTCATCTTTCCAGACACGATGGGGTGGCATCAGGCGCATCCGGATCAAAGGTTGGGGCGCTGTTGCTTTCTACAATGGCGCGATACCTTCGGCACATAAAGGAACCAACGATGCCCACTTCAAGCGAATTCGCGCTGCAACAGCGGTGCCAACAAATCGTGACCAGCCCGACGCTCAGTCCTGAGCAGAAACGCCACTTTCTGGCGCTGGAGGCTGAAAACGCGCTGCCTTATCCGCAACTGCCCGCTGAAGCCCGCCAGGCGCTGGATGACGGGGTGATCTGCGATATGTACGAAGGTCATGCCCCGTTCAAACCGCGCTATGTCTTACCCGACTATGCGCGTTTTCTGGCCAACGGCTCCTCATGGCTGGAGCTTGAAGGAGCCAGCGACCTTGATGATGCGTTATCCTTGCTCACCATCCTGTACCACCACGTTCCATCAGTGACCTCAATGCCGGTCTACCTCGGTCAGCTCGACGCCCTGTTGCAACCATATGTTAGAATTCTAACACAAGATGAGATCGATATTCGAATAAAACGTTTCTGGCGTTATCTCGACAGAACCCTGCCAGACGCGTTTATGCATGCCAATATCGGCCCCGCCGATACACCAGTTACTCGTGCAATTTTACGCGCAGATGCAGAGTTAAAGCAGGTTTCACCGAATCTGACATTTATTTATGATCCGCAAATCACCCCTGACGATCTGCTGCTCAACGTGGCGCAAAATATCTGCGAGTGCAGTAAGCCACATATATCCAACGGCACCGAAAATGATAAAATTTTCACAAAAGGTCAGTATGGCGTCGTGAGTTGTTACAACTCTTTACCGCTCTCCGGAGGCGGTAGCACGCTGGTCAGGCTTAATCTGAAAGCCATCGCAGAGCGCAGCACCTCTATCGATGACTTCTTTACGCGCACCCTACCGCACTACTGCCAGCAGCAAATCGCTATCATTGATTCACGATGTGAATTCCTCTACGAGAAATCACATTTCTTTGAGAATAGCTTCCTCGTACAGGAAGGGTTGGTTGATCCCGAACGTTTTGTGCCGATGTTCGGGATGTATGGTCTGGCGGAAGCGGTAAACCTGCTATGTGAAAAGGCAGGACAAAGCGCCCGCTATGGGAAAGAGGCGTTCGCCAATCAGCTCGGATACCGCATTAGCGCCCAACTGGCGGAGTTTGTCGAACGCACACCGGTGAAGTATGGCTGGAAGCAGCGCGCAATGCTGCATGCGCAGTCGGGGATCAGTTCTGACATCGGCACCACGCCCGGCGCGCGTCTGCCTTATGGTGATGAACCTGACCCGATCACCCATCTGCAAACCGTCGCGCCGCATCACGCATATTATCACGCCGGGATCAGCGATATCCTGACGCTGGATGAAACCATCAAGCGTAATCCACAGGCGCTGGTGCAACTGTGCCTCGGCGCGTTTAAAGCCGGAATGCGTGAATTCACCGCCAACGTGAGCGGCAACGATCTGGTCCGCGTCACGGGCTATATGGTGCGCCTGTCGGATCTGGAAAAATATCGTGCCGAAGGATCTCGCACTAACACCACCTGGCTTGGTGAAGAGGCCGCACGCAATACGCGTATTCTGGAACGACAACCTCGTGTGATAAGCCATGAACAGCAGATGCGCTTCAGTCAGTAAACTGATCCCTTTCTCCTGCGTCGACGGGCCGGGCAGCCGCCTGGCTCTGTTCCTGCAAGGGTGTAATCTGCGCTGTAAGAACTGCCACAATCCATGGACGATGGGGCGCTGCAACGACTGCGGAGAATGTGTGCTGCATTGCCCGCATGAAGCGCTAAGCCTGAGTGCAGGGAAAGTATGGTGGCAGTCCGATGTGTGTCAGCAGTGCGACACCTGCCTGCACCTGTGCCCGCAGCAGGCGACGCCGATGGCGCAAACCATGAGCGTTGATCAGGTGCTGCAGCATATTCGCAAGGCAGCCCTGTTTATTGAGGGAATTACGGTCAGCGGTGGCGAAGCAACTACCCAGTTACCGTTTATTGTGGCGCTGTTTACCGCGCTCAAAAGCGATCCTCTGCTGCAACATCTGACCTGCATGGTCGACAGTAACGGCATGCTGAGCGAAACCGGCTGGCAAAAACTATTGCCGGTGTGCGACGGCGTAATGCTCGATTTAAAAGCGTGGGATAGCACGTACCATCGCCAGCTTACCGGGAGAGATAATACGCTGATTAAACAAAGCATTACCTTTCTGTCAAGGCAGGGAAAGCTTGCTGAGCTACGCCTGTTAGTGATCCCCGACCATGTGGATTATTTGCAACATATTGATGCGCTGGCAGCGTTCATTAAGCAGTCAGGCGACGTACCGGTGCGGCTGAACGCCTTTCATGCGCATGGGGTGTATGGCGAAGCAAAAGACTGGCCGAGCGCAACGCCAGAGGATGTGGAGCAACTGGCGGCAGGATTGCGCGAACGTGGTGTGGATAACCTGATTTTCCCGGCGCTGTATCTGTGATTGCCGGATGCGACGACATCATTTGTAGGCCGGATAAAGCGCAACCGCCATCCGGCACCCAACAATCACACATTAAACAACGCGGTCGTATTGCGATACAGCGCATCTGCTATCACGTCCGCAGGCTCCGAACGCAGTTCGCATAATGTCCCAAATACTCTGACCGCCTGCTCGGGGCGGTTGGGCTGCCCCTGAAAGCCATTGAGCGGCATGTCCGGCGCGTCGGTTTCCAGCAGGAGTGATTCCAGCGGCAGTTGCGCCATCACCTCACGGGTTTTACTGGCGCGTGGATAGGTAATAGTGCCGCCAACGCCAATTTTGTACCCCAGTTGCACAAAGCGTTGCGCCTGCTGCAAACTCCCGGAAAAACCATGCACCACGCCGGTTCGTGGCAGAGCATGACGTTTCAGAAGCATCGCCAATTTGTCATGAGTCCGTCGCGAATGCAGGATCACCGGCAGTTCGTAACGCTTCGCCAGGTTAAGCTGCGCGTCCAGCACCCGTTCTTGTTTATCAAATTGCGGATCGTCCCGGTAAAGATCCAGTCCAATCTCGCCCACGGCTACCAGCTTTTGCGGGCGCGTATCCAGCGCCTGCTGCAGTTGGTCCAGACTTTCATCGCCGTGTTGTTCAATAACAATGGGATGCAGACCCAAAGCAGCAAACAACGGCGGATACTTTTCCGCTAACGCCAGTACGCGGGAAAAGTTTGCCGCCTGCGTCGCCGGAACAATGATGCAATTCACACCGACCGCCGCAGCACGTTGAATGCTGGCGGGCTCATCGTCAGTAAACGGCGGGAAATCAAAGTGACAATGTGTATCAATGAAGCGAAAACTCACGCCAGATCCTCGTTATCAAACGTTGTATCGTTAGCCTGAGGCGCATTGGTCACCACCGGCGCGTGGGCATCGTTGGCCACCGGTGCGGGAGGAACCACCACCGGTCCCGGCACGACAATCTTCGGCGTCTGACGAGGCAATGGCGCGTTTTTCGCCAACAACTTGCCGACGGTGGCCAGGAAGTAACGACCACACAAACGCCCGGTCTTATAGTCTTCTCGCAGCGCCGGAATACGGCTGCCCAGCGCCATGCTATGGAGCGGTTTTGGCGGATAGATCTCAAAGATTCGCAGCTTACCCGGCGGCTTTTCAATAAAGCTCTGGATCGCGCGATAGCTGGTTTCATGGTGCTGGACCAAATTCAGCAACGGTTGCAGACTGCTTTCGCCCAGCCAGCGCTCCATACGTTTAAACCACTGCGGGGTGTAGTACATTTGCGAAGGCACAGTGCGGATCACCACCAGCGTTTTTGCGCCGCGCTTCGCCGCCTCCTGCACGGGTATGGCATCGCTTACTCCCCCGTCCAGATAGTTCACACCGTCCAGCGCAACACCTGTGCGGTAGAATCCCGGAATAGCGCTGGAGGCGCGAATGAGATCGAGCCAGTTTTGTCGGTTCGGCGAAAAATAACCTGGCGTATAATCATCCCCCCGACAGGCGCACATATAAAACGCTTTCCCTGCGGCAAACAAACGCTCGGCGTTATCCATCGCCAGCGGCATCTGGGATGCGGTCGAATCCACCAGCCAGTCGAGATCGATTAAGTTTCCCCCGCGCACAAAGCGTACCGGGTCAAAAAACTCACGACGGGTGGTGTAACGCATAATGACTTTACGGCCATAACCAGGCTGGTTACACAGATAGGCTGAAAGGTTTTGCGCACCGGCGGACGTCCCGTAGTAAAGGTCAAAGGGATTAAACTGCGCACGCATGAATTCATCCAGTACGCCAGCGGTGAAAATGCCTCTTTGTCCCCCGCCCTCACACACCAGCGCCATACTGCCTGGTTGGAACGGACGTAACGATAACGGCGCAATATTACCGAGCGTGACGGGTATTCTCTGCCCCACCTCTGCCTTCCTGTTGTTTTTGTAATAGAACAACAAAGTAACGCAAATTGCCTGACGCTAAAACCGTAAAAGCCAGTCCACTGGACTGGCTTGGTAGCAAGTTATCTTTACGGTTTACTTACTAGGGTCGTTTACGACCGGTAAACAGGCTGACCAGAAACAGAATGATCCCCACCACGAAAACAATTTTCGCTGCGCCTGCAGCGGTACCTGCCAGTCCACCAAAACCCAGTGCGGCGGCAATTAACGCGATAACCAGAAATATGATGCCCCATCGAAACATGCGCTTCTCCTTTACCATAGTTAATGTCACCGCTTGTTATGAGCGCTCAGGCTGCTCATCGGCGATATTTTTAGTGTGGTGCACAACACGCCTCCCGACAAACGTCAGGAGGACGAATTAAGTCGAATTACTGAGTTTTAAGGTCGTTTTTGACGCTTTTCACGCCATCAACCGCTTTGGCGATGCTCTCAGCACGATCGCTTTGTGCTTTTGAGTCAACGGTGCCGGAAAGTTGAACCACTCCATCAGTGGTCTCTACTTTCACTTTACGGGAAGGGACAATGTCATCAGCCAGCAGTTTTGCTTTAACTTCGCTGGTGGTTGCCGTGTCGCCCGCATAGCCTTTTACGGATGTGCTTTTGCTGTCGCGTACGTGTAGTTTGTCGCTCACTGAGGTTACGCCCTCAACGCCTTTGGCCACTTTCACGGCTTCTTCAGCCTGTGCCTGGCTTTCAACAAACCCGCTTAACGTCACCACTTTCTGGTCTGTTTTCACGGAAATATCGGTGCTCTTGATGCTTTCGTGATCCACCAGCGCAGCTTTTACTTTTGCTGTGATAGTGCTGTCATCCATGAAATTACCGACTTTGTTCATAGAGCTATCGACTTTCTGCCCCGCACTTTCGACACCAGATTGCGCTTTATCCGTCGTGGCGTTTTCTGCAAAAGCAGAACCCGTTGCAACAGCGGAGGTCAGCATCACGGCCAGCAGCGTTTTAGAAATCTTAAGTCCTGTCATTGTCATCGATGTATTCCTGTATGTTTTGCTAAAAGCGATGGTCTGCCGTAAACGGCGTTAACCAGCAACTAATCTTGTAAGTGGAATAAATATCAGCAATAGAAGCTGCAACAGGCAGCCTAAAAAGCATTTAACGCCGATATTTATGTCATCACATTGTTAAATATAGTTCAGAATTTCGTGATCGCAGTCCGGATTGACTAAAAAACAGGCAAACAACAGAAAAACGAGAGGTTTTAAGAACATTCCGCAAGGGATTTAAAAGACAGGAAAAGTTACCGGGCACGGCGGATTCCGTGCCCTGGGAGGCGATTAGTGTTCGCGCGTTTTGCGGAACTGAACGTCAGGGTAACGTTCCTGGGTGAGATTCAGGTTAACCATGGTCGGTGCGATATAGGTGAGGTTATCGCCACCATCCAGCGCCAGCTGAACTTCGTTTTTACGCTTAAATTCTTCGAATTTTTTCACGTCAGAACATTCTACCCAGCGCGCGGTCGCCACGTTGACCGACTCATAAATCGCTTCAACGTTGTACTCGCTCTTCAGGCGTGAAACCACCACGTCGAACTGCAGCACACCGACAGCGCCCACGATGAGATCGTTATTAGCAATTGGACGGAAGACCTGCACCGCACCCTCTTCCGACAGCTGAACCAGCCCTTTCAGCAGTTGCTTCTGCTTCAACGGATCTTTCAGGCGAATACGACGGAACAGCTCCGGCGCGAAGTTCGGAATACCGGTGAACTTCATCATTTCACCCTGGGTGAAGGTATCGCCGATCTGAATAGTGCCATGGTTGTGCAGACCGAGAATATCGCCCGGATACGCTTCTTCCACATGAGAACGGTCACCGGCCATAAAGGTCAGCGCATCAGAGATCACCACGTCTTTACCAATGCGCACCTGGCGCATTTTCATGCCTTTCTCGTACTTACCGGAAACCACACGCATGAACGCCACGCGGTCACGGTGTTTCGGATCCATGTTGGCCTGGATTTTAAACACGAAGCCGGTGAACTTCTCTTCTGAGGCTTCCACGGTGCGGGTATCAGTTTTACGCGGCATCGGCGCAGGCGCCCACTCCACTAAGCCGTCCAGCATATGGTCAACGCCGAAGTTACCCAGCGCGGTACCGAAGAAGACCGGGGTGATTTCGCCCGCGAGGAACAGATCATGGTCGAACTCGTTAGACGCGCCCTGCACCAGCTCCAGCTCGTCGCGCAGCTGCTGCGCCAGATCTTCGCCCACGGCGGCATCGAGTTCCGGGTTATTCAGCCCCTTAACAATGCGCACTTCCTGAATGGTGTGGCCTTTACCCGTCTGGTACAGGTAAGTTTCGTCTTTATAAAGGTGATAAACGCCCTTGAACAGCTTCCCGCAGCCAATCGGCCAGGTGATCGGCGCACAGCCGATTTTCAGCTCGTTCTCGACTTCATCCAGCAGCTCCATCGGGTCACGGATGTCACGGTCGAGTTTGTTCATGAAGGTCAGGATCGGCGTATCGCGCAGACGGGTAACTTCCATCAGCTTGCGGGTACGATCCTCAACGCCTTTCGCGGCGTCGATAACCATCAGACAGCAGTCTACCGCCGTCAGAGTACGGTAAGTATCTTCGGAGAAGTCTTCGTGCCCCGGGGTGTCCAGCAGGTTCACCAGGCAGTCGTGATACGGAAACTGCATCACAGAGGTGGTAATGGAGATACCACGCTGCTTTTCCATCTCCATCCAGTCAGATTTTGCATGCTGGCTGGAGCCACGGCCTTTTACCGTACCGGCGGTCTGAATCGCCTGTCCGAATAACAGGACCTTTTCAGTAATGGTCGTTTTACCGGCATCCGGGTGAGAAATAATGGCAAAAGTGCGGCGCTTGGCCACCTCTTGCAAATAAGGAGACAACGTCATAATTCAATCTTCTTAGTAAACGCGGCAATGCGCCGCGCATGTTGAATACGAAAAAATTGCGGCTATTTTACCCATCAACGGGGGGGAGGCAATCAGTGTTTACACAGGAGCTGCTCCAGTTCGCTTAATGACGCCACCGTCCATGTCGGCTGAATGCCCGCTGGCAGCTCGCGATGGTGCGTATTTAGCCAGCAGGTGGATAGCCCAGCGTTAATGCCGCCCAGAATATCGGACTCTGCGGTATCGCCCACCATCAGCACGCGGGAACGATCAGGATTGCCCGCCTGCTCCAGCGCGTGGTCAAAAATACGGGGATCGGGTTTTGCCACTCCAACCTGCTCAGAAATCACCAGCAGATCGAAATAGTCGCGCAGCCCCGTCCGCTCAAGGCGGATTTGCTGCAACGCCGTAAAGCCGTTAGTAATGATACCGATTTTCGTTTTATCACGAATCGCATTGAGCAGAGAAACCGCCCCAGGCAACGGCGAGCAGATCTCCGCCATCGCATTGATAAATGCGTCATTAAGCTGGCCTGGTTCGACCTTCAGGCGTTCAGCCCAGCTCTGGAAACGGGCGTGCTGCAGTTGCAATGAAGTAATCGCGCCGTTTTGATAATCCACCCATAGCGGTTTATTCACGGCCTGGTAGTCCTGAAAATCTTCAGCGGTAAAGGTAATGCTATAGTCGAGAAACATCCGCTGTAAGCCGGTAAACGAGTCAAATGTAAACAGCGTTTCGTCGGCATCAAAGAAAATCCAGTCCCACTTCTTCATCATTACACCTTGTCTTACATGCTGATTGGCAATGCCATGATAATGGCGTCTTCATGACCATCGGCCGTCGGATAATAATTGCGCCGGATCGTCGCCTCGTTAAAGCCCAGGCTTTCATACAGTGCGATAGCGGCAGCATTTGAGGCGCGCACTTCCAGCCACAGCGTCAAAATGCCACGCTTTTCCAGCTCATCGATCAGGTGCTCCAGCAGCTCGCGCCCCAGGCCCTGGCGCTGAAAGTCAGGATCGACAGCGATATTGAACAGCGTAGCTTCATCCAGCACCACCTGCGTAATCGCAAAGGCGGCCATCACGTCGTCAACCCTCAACTGAAAATTGAGGTAGCGATCGCCCTGGTTGCTGGCAAATGTTTTTTCACTCCACGGAAAAGCGTGGGCGCGTTTTTCAATCTGAAATGCTGCAGGTAAATCAGTCGGTTCGAGGGAAGAAATCGTGTTCATATGCGCAGATTTGTTGCCATAACGCGGCACGGGCCGCTGGGTTTTCCCGTAATTCATTAAACGCAGGACTCTCGACCTGAGCGCCTTCCAGCAGCAGCGGCTCTTCGGTTCCCAGCCGCCAGCTATTACAGCGACTGCCCTGCGGTAGCATGGCGACACGGTCAGGCGTCAACTGTAAAACCTGATCCGGGCTGACGGTTATTGCGCGTAAAATATCGCTCATTAACGGTTCGGTTAGCGCGGGTAGTTGTGCAGCAACCATCACTAAACGGATATGCGCAGGAATGGAGATCGCGATTTCGCCCTGCAGTGCGCCAGGACGACGCAGCGACCACTGCGTAATGCCCAGTTGCTGTAACTGCCAGTCTCGTCGGGATGTCATAGCGAAACACTCCTGTCTATCAGGGGCGCAAATATAGCAAATTTGTCGAATCCGTGCCATCAAACAACTATAATCCCCGGCTGTACAATTTAAGGAGCACTCCATGTCTGCTTTTACCCCGGCAAGTGAAGTCTTGCTGCGCCACAGTGATGATTTCGAACAAAGCCGTATTCTGTTTGCCGGTGATTTGCAGGATGACCTACCTGCCCACTTCGAAAGCGCCGCCAGCCGTGCGCACACTCAACAACTTCATCACTGGCAGGTGCTGAACCGCCAGATGGGTGACAACGTCCGTTTCAGCCTCGTTGCCAGGGCCGATGACGTTGCCGATAGCGATACGCTAATCTACTACTGGCCGAAGAATAAGCCGGAAGCGCAGTTCCAACTGATGAATATTTTGTCGCTGTTACCGGTGGGCAGCGATGTTTTTGTTGTCGGTGAGAACCGCAGTGGCGTACGTAGTGCAGAGCAGATGCTGGCCGAATACGCACCGCTGAATAAAGTCGACAGCGCCCGTCGCTGTGGCCTGTACCACGGCCGTCTGGAAAAACAGCCAGTCTTTGATGCAGAAAAATACTGGGATGAATATCAGGTTGATAATCTGACCATCAAAACGCTGCCGGGCGTATTCAGCCGTGACGGCCTGGATATTGGCAGCCAATTGCTACTCTCCACACTGACGCCGCATACCAAAGGTAAAATTCTGGATGTCGGTTGTGGCGCTGGCGTACTTTCCGTCGCTTTAGCCAGCCACTCGCCAAAAGTTCGCTTAACCCTGTGTGATGTAAGTGCGGCCGCTGTTGAAGCCAGCCGCGCCACGCTTGCCGCCAACGGTATTGAAGGTGATGTGATCGCCAGTAACGTTTTTTCTGACGTGACGGGCCGCTTTGATATGATCATCTCCAACCCACCGTTCCATGATGGGATGCAGACCAGCCTCGATGCCGCGCAAACGCTGATTCGCGGCGCGGTGCGTCATCTCAACAGCGGCGGTGAACTGCGTATCGTGGCGAACGCCTTCCTGCCCTATCCAAAGGTGCTGGATGAGGTATTCGGATTCCATGAAGTTATCGCACAGACCGGACGCTTCAAGGTCTATCGCACCATCATGACGCGTCAGGCGAAAAAAGCGTAATTGTCTCGCAGCGAACGGCCATTCACATGGCCGTTTTTGCATCAATCGGCCCAGCCTGTACAATTAACTATTGACGAAAAGTTGAAAACAACTAGAATGCGCCTCCGTGGTAACGATACTTTTTGAGTGTCGATGGTATGCGAAGGTGGCGGAATTGGTAGACGCGCTAGCTTCAGGTGTTAGTGTCCTTTCGGACGTGGGGGTTCAAGTCCCCCCCCTCGCACCAACGAGGCGATATCAAAAAAATAAGATGACTGTGCGAAGGTGGCGGAATTGGTAGACGCGCTAGCTTCAGGTGTTAGTGTCCTTTCGGACGTGGGGGTTCAAGTCCCCCCCCTCGCACCATAATCCACATTGATATTGCTCGCACTGGGCGAAGGTGGCGGAATTGGTAGACGCGCTAGCTTCAGGTGTTAGTGTCCTTTCGGACGTGGGGGTTCAAGTCCCCCCCCTCGCACCAACGAGGCGATATCAAAAAAATAAGATGACTGTGCGAAGGTGGCGGAATTGGTAGACGCGCTAGCTTCAGGTGTTAGTGTCCTTTCGGACGTGGGGGTTCAAGTCCCCCCCCTCGCACCAACGAGGCGATATCAAAAAAATAAGATGACTGTGCGAAGGTGGCGGAATTGGTAGACGCGCTAGCTTCAGGTGTTAGTGTCCTTTCGGACGTGGGGGTTCAAGTCCCCCCCCTCGCACCAATTATCTTATTTTCCTCTCGCTTTCTTCCCTGTTTCGCTTATCCCTGATTCCAGTTCATCATTACCAGCACAATGCCGCCGATCAACGCCGCGCATGAAGGTAACAGAACAAAATGCCGTAAGCGCTTGTGATATAGCATGAGCGAAGTCAGTAGTAATCCTAATACAATCATTACCTTCCATACATAGACTGACAGATCGGTAAATGCCATTCCGGCAATGAGCATCCCCGGCAACAGAACTCCCCATCCACTGCCCAGCGTACGTTGCAACATGGTTCCACCTACGACATTGATAATGATAACCAATATCATATGATATATTTTCTCATTTGTCAGCTGGAAGGCACTATCAATTATATGAGTTTTACTTAACGATTGATGACATGAATAACCTAAGGTGATAAATTGCTCGCCGATTAACGCTTCAACTAAAAATAAAGACCTCAGCGAATGATGCCCCGTTCGTTATTTGTTTTATTTACCAACACATCTTCGTATATTACAGATAACTAACAATATTTACCTATGACAGTACAATCCTGGCGAACTCTGCGCACTAAAAAATATCAACTCTCGTTGCGTTTGTTTCTGCTTCTCAACGCAGTCTCCGCGCTGTTTACGCTTTTTTTCCCACTTTTTGCCGTCAAAGCCGTATCAGTACCGGCTCTGCTGATACTGATCACCAGCACGCTGCTGCTTATATGGCATGGGAAATATACGGATAAAAAAATTAATCTCCCTTTTATTTCAATAATTTTTGGCTTGTTATGGGCATTTCATATTTTTCAGAAATATTCCACGCTCGGTCATAATGACTATTATTTTCTGTTAATCGCGCTGCTCAGTGTACTGTTTATTGGATCTATTGCTTTTGCCAATAATATCATCGCGTTTACGCTTCACTCATTGCCTTCCGTCGCCGTCTGTTTATGGCTTAGCGGCAACGAGCACGGTTTACGAATTTTCTATTTTATGGCGTTACCGATGGCCGGGATCGCCATCCAGCATGTGATTCAAAAGCGCTACGATGGTTTCGCCCAGCAGTTGATGTACAAACTGCTGGAGGAACGAGAAACGCTCAGCGGACTCAGCATGCTTGATCCGCTTACTGGTTTATATAACCGCCGGGGGCTGCAACACAGACTCGATACACTGTTGGCGCTGAGCAACTCGAAGCACTACGTGTTGTTATTAGATATCGACCACTTCAAAGCCTATAACGATCATTACGGGCATATGATGGGTGACCAGGCGCTGATCCGCGTCTCAGCGGCCATTCGTGATTCCGTACGCTCCCGGGATGTGGTGGCGCGATTCGGCGGCGAAGAATTCATGGTTTTGCTGACCGCGATCGATCCGCAGCAGGCACAGGCTGCCGCCGAGCGTATTCGTCAGAAAGTGTACGACCTTAAAATACCCCACATGTTTAACGAAAGCGTGGCAACCAACGTGACCGTCAGTATTGGCATTGCGCCTCTGGTAGAGCAGGATATTGAGGCCGCTATCGCCAGAGCGGATAAAGCCCTATACGAGGCGAAAAACCTCGGGCGTAACAACACGCTGGTCAGCGATGAGCTACGGGTAAACCGCCCTTCACTCTGAGCTATATGTGCGGTGGCACCCAGCATCGTGACAAAGATCTTGCCATCGTTCATTGTCAACTATAGGATTAGCAATCATTATCATTTAGATTAACATCCGTATATTGCCATGGCTTATCGTTCCGCACCGATCGTTGAAGATGTCATCTGGCGTAGCCACCTCCCAGCAAAGATGCCCTCGCTGGCTGCTGCTGTACGCGAAACGATAGCCAAGACCCGTGAGCACCTACTGGACTTCATTCGTCTTGACGAAATCCCCGTACCGGGCGCGATGACGCTACATGAATGGACGCAACCGGCGACGCTCAGTTCGCTGTTGGCCGTTTATTCAGACCATATCTATCGCAACCAACCTACGCTGACACGCGAAAATAAACCGCTGATTTCTCTCTGGGCCCAGTGGTATATCGGCCTGATGATGCCTCCGCTCATGGTAGCTCTGCTGACGCAAAAAGAGGCTATCGATGTCTCTCCTGAACACATGCACGTAGAATTCCACGAAACGGGCCGTGCAGCCTGCTTCTGGATCGATGTGCATCAGGATCACCAGACCACGGCCCTGTCTCCTCAACAACGTATGGAAACGCTGATTCTCACAGCGCTGACGCCGGTTGTGCAGGCGCTGGAAGCGACAGGCGAGATCAACGCAAAGCTTATCTGGAGTAATACGGGATACTTAATTCACTGGTACTTAACGGAAATGAAGCCGTTGTTAGGTGAAGAACTGTTGAACACGCTGCGCCAGACCTGCTTTTTTGAGAAACAACTCTCCTGCGGCCAGGATAACCCCCTGTGGCGTACCGTTGTTCCACGCGAGGGACTGTTAGTTCGCAGAACCTGCTGCCAGCGCTATCGCCTGCCCGACGTTCAGCAATGCGGTGACTGTACGCTGAAATAAGCGAGGAACCGTAGCCCCTCGCCAATAAATTATGCAACCTGCTGATTTTCCTCTTCTATACGCTGTGCTTCTTCTTTTTCCTGTGCCAGAAGCTGCTTTTCATAAACCTTAAAGAACGGGAAATAGATGATCGCCGACACCAATGCCAGCAGGACAACCAGGATGGCCGCACGATAATCCCAGCCTAACGCCCATGCCGCACCAACCGGAGCCGGGGCCGTCCAGGGAACGACGGAAATCACCCGACCAATTAAATCCAGCTTCATCGCCGCCCATGCCAGCACCGCATTCACCATCGGGGCCAACAGGAACGGGATAAAGAACACCGGGTTCATAACAATCGGCGTACCGAAAATCACCGGTTCGTTAATATTGAAAATGCTGGGGACCACGCTCAAACGCCCAATCGAGCGTAAATGAGCCGAACGGCTGCGCAGATAGCAAATCACCAGCCCCATCGTCGCGCCGGACCCACCAACCACGATGAAAAACGTCCAGAATGCTTCCATAAAGATATGGGGCAAAGGCGCGCCCTGTGCCAGCGCCGACTGGTTCATTCCGAGATTGGTTAGCCAGAACATTTGCAGCATCCCCGATACAATCGCCGCACCATGGATCCCAGCAAACCACAGTAGATGACCAATCAGCACGGCCAGTAGTATCGCCGGGAGAGAATCAGCGGCGGATACCAGTGGTTTAAAGATGGCCATAATGGCCTGCGGGATTAGCATGTCAAACTGCGACTGTATAACCAGGCTCAGAGGGTACAGAGTTAGCACCACCACCAGCACCGGGATCAGCAGATCGAAGGAGTTTTTGATCATTGGCGGCACCTGATCGGGTAAACGGATACCGATGTTGCGCGCCTTCAGGAAACGCATCATTTCAACACAGTAAATCGCCACCAGGATAGCGGTGAAAATCCCCGTCCCACCCAGGCTATCAACGGGCATCGTGCCTTTGGTTTTCGGCGCAGCAATCAGCAAAAAAGCCATAATGGACAACATCGCGCACATAAACGGATCTAATTGATACGACTTCACATAGTGCTTCCCCAGGTTATAAGCGATAGCCGCACATATGTAGACCGACATGATCCCCATCGTCATATCAAACGGAGTGAGGATTTGGCCTTCAAACTGTTTTGCCATGTCCAGCCATGCGCGGGCAAATCCCCATGTTGTATCAGGAGAAAATGGCGGGTAGGCAAAAACCAACAGAAATGAGCCTACGATCATAAATGGCATAGCCGAAATAAAACCATCACGAATTGCCATCACGTGACGTTGCGAAGAGATACGCCCGGCGACAGGGCTGACGTAGTTTTCAACAAAGCGGAAAATCACATTAAACACAGCATGGTTAGTAGACATAGCCGCTCTCCCGTTGCGCAAAACCCTGCAGCCATGCAGTCATCAACACCACCACGTAAAGCCCATTACACTTTTTCGCAACCGTGCCGGGAAGAGCACCAGCGCAACTGCATTTTGAGTTAAGTTTCATAGATGGCTCTTATTATGTGATACAGAGGAAGTGACAACTTCAGTATTAATCGTCATTTCAACAATCTGCAACCGGTTACTGTAACCGGTTTCTTTGATTGTGAAGACGATCGAAAAACTGCCAATGTTGCCATGTTGTTACAATAAAATATTTACAGTGAGGTAAGCCCTATGACAAATTACGCCATGCGGTTTTCTGCTGTGCGGAGCTGCCTGTAGGCACCATGGAGAGAAGAATGAGTTTGCAATCAGTACGCCAATTTTTGGCGCAGCATGCCCCAGATATTGAGATCATCGAATTAGACCAGAGCACGGCAACTGTTGAACTGGCAGCTAAAGCCCATAATGTCGAACCCGGTCAGATCGCGAAAACACTTTCGCTAAAGGTGAAGAACGACATCATCCTGGTTGTCGCCAAAGGCGATGCCCGGCTGGATAATAAAAAGCTAAAGAGCACGTTCGGTGCCAAAGCCCGTATGCTGAGTAGTGATGAGGTAGTGAACGCGACGGGTCATCCCGTTGGCGGCGTTTGTCCTTTCGGGCTGGAAACACCGATCTCGGTTTATTGCGATGTCTCTCTGAAGCACTATGCTGAGGTGCTGCCTGCGGCAGGAGCCATTCACAGCGCGGTTCGCATCACACCGGAACGAATGGCTGAGCTAACTTCAGCCACCTGGGTTGATGTGTGTCAGTGATGTTTCACGCCCCAGCCCGGTGACTGAAACCGACACAAAATAGGTCTACGTTGATCGTTACGACGCCGCTTGTAGAAAAGGTGTCGATTCACCTGCGCGCAGATACAGCAGGATATCGGCGGCATCCAGTAACCCAACATCTGAGCTCACGCCCAGCTTGGACATTACGTTAAATTTATGCGCCCGAATGGTTTTAATATTCCGCTCAAGCTGAACGGCAATCTGCGGCATCGAATAGCCATTCGACATAAAACGCAGAATTTCTCGTTCTGTAGGGCTAAGCACACGGCTTTGATTGATAAACCAATGGTTTTTCGCGCTTTCGGTTACCTGGGTAGGGCAATTCAATGCTGTAAATAACGCGTCCTGCAACACAGTTAACGAAGAAGCTTTGCTAACAACCCCATCCAATGGCAATGGTGACAGAGAGCCAATTAAACGCGCCTCAGCATCGTCATCGGCAATAACTATACGCCTGATGCGAGGGAAATTTATCGCCAGTTCCGTCAAATAGGCGAGCCCTGCTCTGCGATCGGTCCTGATAGCAGAAAGAGAAAAAATAACTGCCGAAAATGACATTTTTAACATCGCCTGACTAAAGGCAAGCTGATTCGAAAAGAGATGAAGTGCGTATTGGTCACCCGGCATGGTATTAAATAAACTCTCAATACCCACGCTACTCATCGCACATTTTTCTATAAGTGCGACGTTTCTTTTAATGCTTCTGCTTTCCATTCCGTGGTCTCTCCATATACTGAAGGTAAATTCAGTTCTCGCGATCCTTGAGAACTGTTTATCCATGCGTACATTTCTGCATTGCTGTGTATTGATAAGCGACGCATGGCGCTGTTCTTTTGGGCGCTGATTGTTTTATTACTTTTCTTAAGCAACGACGCAATCTGGTTAATTCCCCAGCCTTTTCCCAGGAGTCTCAGCACTTTCCTCTCCGAGAGGGTAAGTACAATTGAGCGGACGCTATGGTCAGCCAACTCTGGCATTACGGGCGGAGAGAGCAGCGACTTGCTAATTCTCTCTGCTCGGGTATTTCCCGCATGAATTACATTCACTAAACTTTCAATCGGCTCTGCATCAGATAACAGCGAACTGATCGGGCACATCAGCAGTTCGATGGCGAGAGGGTAAAAAATACGAGATACAAGAAATACCCAATGAATATCACGGTATTGAGATAATAAAGAATAATATTGTTCGCAGACTGAGCGAGGATGATTACAGTCTGCGGGTAAATCAGCAATCACCAAATCAGCGCACCGCAACTGCAACAATGTCAGTTCTTCAACGGAACGACAGTAAGTTAATTCGCAATCAGCGAACTGTCCTTGCATTACACCTTTAAGCCCAGTTTGTACGATCGGTAATTTACTAATAATAATTGCGTTTTTGCAGCGTCCTGGCAACATATCCCCTCCACATTCACCAGTCCGTATTCGCACTTATTAAAAGCTTCCTGATAAATTAAATATATTAATTAACAGAAAAACCTAAACAATAGACGAGGTGAATTGTTTATCCTTGGATTTTATTAAAATATTAAAGTAATGGCGCTATAATCCCAATAGCGTCAAACTATTGAACCGTTATTACAAAATTACGCACAAATACATTCTATGTACAATTAAAAGAACTACAATAGAACATTAGCATTGCTTACGTATTTGCCATCCTTATAAATAACACGACCTTTTCATGTAGCGCTATCTTTATTGATAAGCAGGTAAGGCATGTAAGCGGCTGCGACCTGCGTCTTTTTTCAACGCAAAGATTGATCTTGCCAGAGCCAACGGGCTCGTGCTTCATGATAAAAAGAAAGCATTCACCCTTCAATGAGATCCTTTTCAGTCAGAGCGAGCCATGCAAACAGAGCAGTCGTCACAGCGAACGGTTACACGGTTATGTATACAATGTGGGCTTTTTTTACTCCAGCATGGTGCGGAAAGCGCGCTGGTTGACGAGCTATCCACTCGCCTCGGCCTGGCGCTTGGCATGGATAGCGTAGAAAGCGCCATCTCCTCCAACGCGATTGTCCTGACCACCATTAAAGATGGGCAATGTCTGACGTCGACCCGAAAAAATCATGATCGCGGCATTAACATGCACGTCGTGACGGAAGTGCAGCACATCGTTATTTTAGCGGAACACAAGCTGCTGGATATAAAAGGCGTTGAGAAGCGCTTTAGCCAGATTAAGCCGCTACGCTATCCAAGATGGCTGGTCGCATTGATGGTTGGTTTGTCCTGCGCCTGCTTTTGTAAACTTAATAACGGCGGATGGGATGGCGCAGTGATCACCTTTTTCGCCAGCATGGTAGCAATGTATATCCGCCAGGTCCTGGCGTCCCGGCATTTGCACCCGCAAATCAACTTTTGTATCACCGCCTTTGTGGCAACCACGATATCCGGCCTGTTGCTGACGCTGCCGACCTTTAATCACACCCCAACCATCGCCATGGCGGCCAGCGTGCTGCTGCTGGTTCCGGGTTTTCCGTTGATCAACTCTGTCGCGGATATGTTTAAGGGGCACATTAATACCGGGCTGGCTCGCTGGGCCATTGCCAGTCTGCTAACGTTGGCGACCTGCATTGGGGTGGTTATGTCGATGACCTTATGGGGGCTACGCGGATGGGCGTGATCGATTTCATTCTGGCGCTAATACAGGACATGATCCTGTCGGCGATTCCGGCACTGGGCTTTGCCATGGTATTTAACGTCCCGCATCGCGCGCTTCCCTGGTGTGCGTTACTCGGTGCGCTGGGCCATGGTTCACGAATGGTGATGATGAGCGCAGGATTTAATATTGAATGGTCAACCTTTATGGCGTCGCTGCTGATTGGCTGCATTGGGATCCAGTGGTCGCGCTGGTATCTGGCGCATCCTAAGGTCTTCACCGTCGCGGCTGTGATCCCCATGTTTCCTGGGATCTCCGCCTACACCGCCATGATCTCCGCGGTAAAAATCGGCCATTTCGGCTATAGCGAAGCGCTGATGATCACCCTGTTAACCAATTTCCTGAAAGCCTCATCAATTGTCGGTGCGCTCTCTATCGGCTTATCCGTACCAGGCTTATGGCTGTATCGCAAACGCCCGCGCGTCTAGCGCGATAATTTCTAAGCACATCGCAGAGGGGGAATCTCCCCCTCATCTGCTGCTCTCCTGGTTCTCTGTGTTACTATAAAAGCAGTCCCTTCTCAGTTGTTGTTCAGTTTTGAGAAACATTATGCCCTGCAAAATTTTGACGCCGGACGTCATCAGCATTGACGCCTTACTACACGATCATCACGCGGTACTGGCAAAGTCTGCGGGTGGCGCCGTAGCGGTATTCGCCAACAATGCGCCAGCCTTTTACGCGCTGACGCCTGCGCGACTGGCTCAGTTGTTGGAGCTTGAAGAGAAGCTGTCACGTCCAGGAAGTGATGTGACATTGGATGCGCAATTTTATGAAGAGCCGCAAGCTGCGCCCGTTGCCGTGCCAATGGGGAAATTTGCGATGTACGCTGACTGGCAGCCCGATGCCGACTTTCAGCGCCAGGCCGCTCTGTGGGGCGTGGCGTTAAGAGAACCGGTCACCGCCGAGGAACTGGCCTCATTCGTCGCCTACTGGCAGGCCGAAGGCAAAGTCTTTCACCATATTCAGTGGCAGCAAAAACTGGCGCGTAGCATCCAGATTGGCCGGGCCAGCAATGGCGGAATGCCAAAGCGCGATGTGAACAGTGTCAGCGAACCTGACAGCCATATTCCACCAGGTTTTAGAGGATAACGATGAAAAACGTTGGCGATCTGATGAAACGTCTGCAAAAAATGATGCCGCCCAATGTCGAGCCTGCCTTTAAAACGGGCGAAGAGCTACTGGCATGGCAAAAAGAGCAAGGTGAAATTCGTGCCGCAGCGCTGGCCCGCGAAAACCGGGCCATGAAAATGCAGCGCACATTTAACCGCTCCGGTATCCGTCCGCTGCACCAAAACTGTTCATTCGATAACTATCGGGTGGAATGCGAAGGTCAGATGAACGCCCTGAGCAAAGCCCGCCAGTACGTTGATGAGTTTGACGGCAACATCGCCAGCTTTATTTTCTCGGGCAAACCCGGCACCGGCAAAAATCATCTGGCGGCAGCCATCTGCAACGAACTGCTGCTCCGCGGTAAGTCGGTACTGATCATCACCGTGGCTGATATCATGTCGGCGATGAAAGAAACCTTTAGTAACCGTGAAGCCAGCGAAGAACAGTTGCTCAACGATCTTAGCAATGTGGATCTGCTGGTGATCGATGAGATCGGCATGCAGACCGAATCGCGCTATGAAAAAGTGATCATCAATCAGATCGTCGATCGCCGATCGTCCTCAAAACGCCCAACCGGCATGTTAACCAACAGCAATATGGATGAAATGAACAAACTGCTGGGAGAGCGCGTGATGGACCGTATGCGCCTTGGCAACAGCCTGTGGGTGATTTTTAACTGGGACAGCTACCGTAGCCGGGTAACAGGCAAAGAGTATTAAACGTATTAGGACCACTCCTAAAGCTGCCAGCGCTATACTGCGCTGAAAAGGCATAACACGAGTTGCATATAATGATGAAAACAACCAAACGTCTGCTGTGCTGTGCGCTTGCCGCCAGCACGCTCATCTCCACCAGCGTTTTTGCTGCCTCCTGGCAGGATTCGCTCTCCAGCGCGGCCAGCGAACTGAGCAAACAAAGCTCCGGCTCGCAGGGCAGCTCGTCGCTCTCTTCCCTGACCAGCCTGCTGAATGGCAGCAATCAGTCACTGACCTCAAGCAGCATGAATAACGCCGCCGGGATCCTGGAATATTGCGCCAAACAGAAACTGGCCTCGGTTACCGACACGCAAAACGTCAAAAACCAGGTGCTGGATAAACTCGGCCTCAGTGCTCCAGAGCAGAAACAAGATACCAACTACATGGACGGCATTCAGGGCCTGCTCAATGCCAAAGATGGCCAACAGCTGGACCTGAACACGATTGGTAATAGCTCGCTGGCGAAGCAGGTAAAAACCAAGGCCTGCGATCTGGTGTTAAAACAGGGCATGAACTTCATTTCCTGAGGCATTAAATGCCGCGCGTCCCCTGCGCGGCATCCCCCTATTCCTGCCGATACATACCGCCATCACGAAAGCCGTAATTACCCGCAAAAAAACGCGCATATCTAAACCAATTCTGAATAACAACGTAATTTAATGTCACTACAATTGCAGCAATATAACAACGCTATTACATTGTTCTCTCACCGAATGATTAGCCTGCCAGGCATGTGCCCGGTTTACTGAGGATCGACCGTGTCAGAATTAATCTCCATCACTCTGTTTCTCGCTTCAGTGCTGATTTACGCCTGGAAAGCGGGTCGCAATACCTGGTGGTTTGCCGCCACGTTAACGGTGCTGGGGATTTTTATCGTCTTGAATATCACACTGTATGCCAGTGACTATTTCACCGGCGACGGAATCAACGACGCAGTGCTTTACACTCTGACTAACAGCCTGACCGGCGCGGGTATCGGGAAATATATTCTGCCTGGCGTCGGAATTGCGCTGGCGCTGACGACCGTCTTCGTCGCCCTCGGCTGGATCCTTCGCCGCCGTCGCCATCACCCTCATCACGTGGGTTACAGCCTGCTGGCCCTGCTGCTGGCGCTGGCCTCCGTTGACGCCAGCCCGGCGTTTCACCAGATAACTGAACTGGTGAAATCTCAGTCACGCGATGGCGATCCGGATTTCCTGACCTATTATAAAGAGCCGTCGAAAACCATCCCTCATCCGAAGCTGAACCTGGTTTATATCTACGGCGAAAGCCTCGAACGCACCTACTTTAACAACGATGCGTTCCCGGATCTGACCCCGGAACTCGGCGCGTTGAAAAACGAAGGCATGGATTTCAGCAACACCATGCAGCTACCGGGGACGGATTACACCATCGCTGGTATGGTCGCTTCACAATGTGGCATCCCGCTGTTTGCGCCATTTGAAGGCAATGCCTCGGCATCGGTTTCCAGCTTTTTCCCCAACAATATCTGTCTCGGCGACATCCTGAAAAACTCCGGCTACCAAAACTACTTTGTGCAGGGGGCCAACCTGCGCTTTGCCGGGAAGGATGTGTTCCTGAAATCTCACGGATTTGATCATCTGTACGGCGCAGAAGAGTTAAAAAGCGTGGTGGCGGATCCCGCATATCGTAACGACTGGGGTTTTTACGATGACACCGTGCTGGACGAAGCCTGGAAAAAATTTGAAGAGCTATCGCGTTCAGGACAACGTTTTTCGCTGTTTACCCTAACCGTGGATACCCATCATCCGGATGGATTTATCTCACGTAGCTGTAACCGCAAACGTTATGACATCGACGGTAAGGCCAATCAGTCCTTCAGCGCGGTGAGCTGCAGCCAGGAAAACATCGCTGAATTTATCAATAAAATCAAAGCATCCCCGTGGTTTAAAGATACCGTGATCGTGGTTTCTTCCGATCATCTGGCGATGAACAACACCGCATGGAAGTATCTGAACAAGCAGGATCGCAACAACCTGTTCTTCGTGCTGCGCGGCGACCAGCCGCAGCAGGATACGCTGGCGGTGAAACGTAACACGATGGATAACGGCGCAACGGTGCTGGATATCCTGGGCGGTGATAACTTTATCGGCCTTGGCCGCAGCAGTTTGTCGGGCGAATCCGTGTCGGAAGTGTTCCTCAACATCAAAGAAAAAATGCTGGCGTGGAAACCCGACATCATCCGCCTGTGGAATTTCCCCAAAGAGATGAAAGAGTTCACCGTCGACCAGGACAAAAATATGATCGCTTTCTCCGGCAGCCATTTCCGCCTGCCGCTGCTGCTGCGCGTATCGGATAAACGCGTCGAGCCGCTACCAGAAAGCGAATATTCGGCCCCGCTGCGCTTCCAGTTGGCAGATTTCGCGCCGCGCGATAACTTTGTCTGGGTCGATCGCTGCTACAAAATGGCGCAGCTGTGGGCACCGGAGTTGGCGCTTTCCACCGACTGGTGCGTCTCGCAGGGGCAACTGGGCGGGCAACAAATCGTGCAGCACGTTGACAAAGCCAAATGGAAAAGCAAAACCGTCTTTAAAGACACGGTGATCGACATGGAGCGCTACAAAGGCAACGTCGATACGCTGAAAATTGTCGATAACGATATTCGCTACAAGGCAGACAGCTTCGTCTTTAACGTGGCGGGCGCGCCGGAAGAGGTGAAACAATTTAGCGGTATTTCACGCCCTGAATCGTGGGGACGCTGGTCCAATGCGCAGCTCAGTGAAGAGGTAAAAATCGAATACAAAGCGCCATTGCCGAAAAAATTCGATCTGGTCATCACTGCCAAAGCCTATGGCAATAACGCCAATCGCCCAATCCCCGTACGCGTTGGCAAAGAGGAACAGACGCTGGTGCTAAGCCATGATATCAGCACCACTACCTTACATTTTGATAACCCGGCGGATGCCGATACGTTGGTGATTATCCCACCCGATCCGGTCGCTACCAACGAGGGCAATATTCTCGGCCACTCGCCGCGTAAGCTGGGGATCGGGATGGTTGAAATCAAAGTGGTGGCAGCTCAGGGATAAAAAAACAGCGCCCAACACAACTCCGGGCGCTGCATGGCAACCTTATTCCAGACTGTTCACCGCCTGACGCATTCCCTGCACCAGAATCATTTCCAGGTTGGCTGTCACCTGCTCTGCAAGGCCTGGCAGCAACGTCAGATCTTCCCCCCAGTGCGCGGCATCGCCGAGCACGGTATCCACCAATTCACGCAGCGTCAGGTCATTGCCGACTCGCGGCCACAGGCTGGCATACAGATTTATCCACTGCTCGTCGTCCTGCAATGGATAGCTTTCCCCGGCCCGTTCGCCGCGATAAAACGCCAACAGCGCGGCCAGAGCAAAGGTTAAGCGTACAGGCCAACATCCATTTTGCTGGCCCGCCAGCAGCTGCGGCAATATACGGGTGCGGAATTTGGTCATGCCGTTAAGCGCGATGGAAAGTAACTGATGGCGAATGTAGGGGTTCTGAAAACGCCCGCTCACCGCACCGGCAAATTCGCACAGTTCATCGGCATCGAGATCCAATACCGGAATGATTTCTTCACCAATCGCTCGCTCAATATAATGGCGGACATCAGCATCCTGCATCGCTTCGCCAACGGTCTCCAGCCCGCACAGCCAGGCAACCGGCACCAGCGCCGTATGCGCGCCGTTCAGAATCGCGACCTTACGTTCCTTGTACGGCTTGATATCGCTCACCACCCGGATATTCAGCGGGCATTGCGCCAGTTTTAACTCTTCGGCCAACCATGCCGGTCCCTGGATCACGAACAGATAAAAGTGTTCCGCGGTATCGAGAAACGCATCGTGATAGCCAAGCGTAGCTTCCAGCGCGGCGGCTTCTTCACGCGGGTAGCCAGTAACAATGCGGTCGACCAGCGTGGAACAGAAGGTGTTCGCCGTTTCCACCCAGTCGGCAAACGCCGGAGGAAGGTGCCACTCCTGCGCATACCGCAGCACCAGCGTTTTGAGCGACTCACCGTTATAGTCGATTAGCTCGCACGGGATAATTACCCAGCCCTTATCCACCGCCCCCGCAAAATGGTTAAAGCGCTCCAGCAGCAGTCGCGTCAGTTTGGCCGGAAAACTCACCGGCGGGGCATCATCCACACTGTCCCCCGCGTGATAGCTAATCCCGGCTTCAGTGGTGTTCGAAAACACAAAACGGATATCTGCATTGTGCGCCAGCGCCAGATACGCCGCGAAATCCTTGTACGGGTTGATTTCGTTATTCACCGAACGAATCAGCCGCGCCTTGCTTACCGCCTCGCCCTGCTCGTTCAACCCACGAATAAGCGTGGTATATAGCCCATCCTGAGCGTTCAGCGACGGCGGAAAATCGGTATTAATCGGGCGAACAATGGTCACGCCAGCATTGAGATCCGTTTTCTCATTAAGGATATCCAGTTGCCAGTCAACAAACGCCCGCAGAAAATTACCTTCACCAAACTGGATCACGCGCGTAGGGTAGCTGGCACCCGGAAAATCACGTCGATTCAATGTTTTCATCACTCTTATCCTCTCAGAACGTGATCACGCCTTTAATCAGTTCCCGGTTGTTAATCACGTCCCGCTCGTAGATCTCTGCAAGCTGGGCAAACGCGTAACGGTGCGTGAGCATCATGTCGGCGGTCAGTTTGCCTGCCGACATCAGGCGCCCCACCTTGGCGAAATCTTCCGGGGTCGCGTTGCGACTGCCCATCATGGTGGTTTCTTTTTTATGGAACTCAGGATCGGAGAACTGTAAATCGCCTTTGAACAGCCCAACGAAAACGATGCTGCCGCCATGGCGAATCAAATTCACTGTGTTGTTCATCGCATGCTGATTCCCCGTGGCATCAATGACCTTTTGCGCCAACGAGCCGCCAAACTGAGCGCGCAATTGCGCATCAAAATCTTCAGCGGAGGGATCGATAACCGGAAGATCCAGTCGGGAAAGCACATGCTCCCGGCGCGCGGGGCTGGTATCCGCCACCACCACCTGTGCGCCATCGGCTTTGGCAATCGCCGCCGCGCCCAGACCAATCGGACCGGCACCGACCACCAGCACCTGCTCACCCGGCGCTACCGCCGCCCGACGTACCGCATGTGCGCTGATGGCATAAGGCTCAATCAACGCCGCAGCCTGCGGGTCAATGCCCTGCGCATCCAGCAGGTTGGTCACCGGCACGGACAAGTATTCGCTGAAGCCGCCATCCTGGTGCACGCCAATCACTGAAATATTCTCACAACAGTTGGTGCGCCCGCTCAGGCACGCCGGACACTGCTGACAGGCCACGTAAGGAATAACCGCCACCTGCTGGCCATTTTTCAGATTTTGTATATTTTTGCCCAACCCGACAATTTCCCCACATATTTCATGGCCTAATACACGTGGATAGCTGAAAAAAGGCTGATTGCCGCCCCAGGCATGAATATCGGTGCCACAAATACCCACCGACTTAATTTTTATTAATGCCTCGCCCTCACCAGGAATAGGTATTTCACGCTCTTTCCAGACTAATTTTTTAGGTTCCTGGCAAATCAACGTATTCATCGTAGACATGATTCTGCTCTCCTGTTTTTTGTTGCCTCAGATATCAACGAAAATAAAAAAACCGGAGAAAGCGGAAACGTAATCTGTGAATCTCAGCGCATAAAAATGTTTTAAATCGGGTTTTAATAGCCAAAAAGGAGACGCCATGAGCCGTTCACAAAACTTACGCCACAATGTGATTAACCAAATAATCGATGATATGGCGCGGGGTCATATCCCTTCCCCCCTTCCGTCGCAAAGCGCGCTGGCGGAGATGTACAACATCAGCCGCACCACCGTGCGCCATATGCTGAGCCACTTAGGCGAATGCGGCGTACTAACGCAGGTCGGCAGCCACTATGTCATCGTGCGTAAACCTGACCATGACGACGGTTTTGCCTGCACCACCGCCTCCATGACCGAGCAAAACCGGATCTTCGAGCAGGCTTTTTTCACCATGATCAACCAGCGCCAACTGCGCGCAGGCGAGAGTTTCTCCGAACTGCAGCTTGCCAGAGCCGCAGGCGTCAGTCCGGTAGTTGTGCGGGAATATCTTTTAAAATTCGAACGTTACAACCTGATTAAAAACGAAAAACGCGGTCAGTGGAGCATGAAGCAGTTCGATCAGGCCTATGCGGAACAGTTGTTTGAACTCAGAGAAATGCTGGAAACCCATTCTTTGCAGCATTTCCTCAATCTGCCCGATGATGACCCGCGCTGGCTGCAGGCAAAAACGCTGTTGGAGCGCCATCGCATCCTGCGCGACAGCATCGGCAGCAGCTTTCGTATGTTCTCGCAGTTAGACCGTGAGTTTCATGCTTTACTGCTCTCCGCTGCTGATAATATATTTTTTAATCAATCACTTGAAATCATCTCCGTGATTTTCCACTTCCACTATCAATGGGATGAAAGCGATCTTAAACAGCGCAACATCATTGCCATCGATGAGCATATGACCATCCTCAGCGCGCTAATTTGCCGCAGCGATCTGGATGCCACTCTGGCGCTGTGTAACCATTTGAATACAGCCAAACAATCGATGATTCGCTCTATCAATCAAAGTAGCGCTGCCGCGCATTAAGTACCGATAAAAAACAGCAAACCATTACCGGGAGCACGATTTTATAAAAATATAAACCCCTGAAAAATACCTCTTGCCTATGCTCACGCTAAGTCGACTGCATTAAAAACTTTTGTGAGCGGTGATGAGTAAATTGATTCATCACTGGTATTTTTTCAATACTGCACAGCCCACTGCTGTGTAAAAATAAATTATTGAGGTTCAGGAGTCCGGCGTGGAAAAAAATAATATTACCCTCGACCCGAGTTCTTCGTTTGACACGTCGTCATCAGCGGATATTAATGTTCCGCCTGAGGGCATGGTACAACGCAGTAGCCGAATAAAACGCATTCAGACCACAGCAATGATTTTATTATTTTTTGCTGCGGTGATTAATTACCTCGACCGTAGTTCATTATCGGTCGCCAACTTAACGATTCGGGAAGAACTGGGGCTGAGCGCCACGCAAATCGGCGTCCTGCTGTCGGTCTTCTCTCTCGCTTACGGTATTGCACAACTGCCCTGCGGCCCGCTGCTGGATCGCAAGGGTCCGCGCATTATGTTAGGACTCGGGATGTTCTTCTGGTCGCTGTTTCAGGCGCTGTCCGGGATGGTACACAGCTTCACACAGTTTGTGCTGGTGCGTATTGGCATGGGGATCGGCGAAGCGCCCATGAACCCGTGCGGCGTAAAGGTCATCAACGACTGGTTTAACATCAAAGAGCGCGGTCGCCCGATGGGGTTGTTTAACGCCGCCTCGACCATCGGGGTTGCCATTAGCCCGCCGATTCTGGCCGCCATGATGCTGGTAATGGGCTGGCGCTGGATGTTTATTACTATCGGCGTGCTGGGTATTTTTCTCGCCATCGGCTGGTACATGCTGTATCGCAACCGCGAGCAAATTGAGTTGAGCGCCACGGAACAGGCTTACCTGAACGCCGGCAGCGTCAATGCCCGCCGCGATCCGCTGAGCTTTGCCGAATGGCGTAGCCTGTTCCGCAACCGTACCATGTGGGGCATGATGCTGGGCTTCAGCGGCATCAACTACACCGCATGGTTATACCTGGCCTGGCTACCGGGCTACCTGCAGACCTCCTACAACCTGGATTTAAAAAGCACTGGCTTAATGGCGGCCATTCCGTTCCTGTTCGGCGCAGCTGGCATGCTGATTAACGGTTTTGTCACCGACTGGCTGGTGAAAGGCGGTATGGCACCGATTAAGAGCCGTAAGATTTGTATTATCGCCGGGATGTTCTGCTCTGCAGCCTTCACCTTCGTGGTACCGCAGGCGACAACATCAATGGCCGCGGTGTTACTGATCGGTATGGCGCTGTTCTGTATCCACTTCGCCGGAACCTCCTGCTGGGGCTTGATCCACGTCGCCGTCGCCTCACGTATGACCGCCTCCGTAGGCAGTATCCAGAACTTTGCCAGTTTTATCTGCGCGTCCTTCGCGCCGATCGTTACCGGCTTTATTGTGGATACCACCAACTCTTTCCGCCTGGCGCTGATCATCTGCGGCTGCGTCACGATGGCAGGTGCCCTCGCCTACATCATCCTGGTGCGTCAGCCCATTAGCGATCCGCGTAAAGATTAATCCTCCAGATGCCCGATAACACCGTGCTTATCGGGCATGTTATGCTCTCCGTATGAACATCATCTTGCGCGCGACTACTCTGGCAGAAACTGCCGCTCTTCCCGCCATCGAACGATCTGCGGGACAACGTTTTTTACTCATCCCCGACCTGGCGTGGATTGCTGACGACCAGATTATATCTGCTGCTCAGCATCGGGCATTTGCCGCCGCAGGCATGAGCTGGCTGGCGCAGGTCGATGAGCGTCCGGTCGGTTTTTTGGTAGCCGAAACGCTGGGGTCATCGCTGTTTATTGCTGAACTGTCGCTGCATCTGGAGTGGCAGGGAAAAGGAATTGGCCGCAGATTGATTGGCTATGTTGCCGAACAGGCTCGCGAGAAAGGTTATACGTCACTGACGCTGACCACCTTCCGCGATGTGCCGTGGAATGCGCCATTGTATGCGCGACTGGGTTTTGAAATGTTGGCTGACGAGACGCTTTCTCCGGAATTGCGCGAAAAAAGAGCTGAAGAGGTGGCGCACGGGCAGACGTACGAACGACGCTGCGCCATGCGCCTGATGCTGCGTTAATTGCCCGATGGCGGCTACGCCTTATCGGCCCTGGGTAACTTGTCCCCGTAGGCCGGATAAGCGACAGCGCCATCCGGCATCACAGGCTTAGAACGTTTCCCAGTTATCCCCGGCATCGGTTACCGCAGCTTTACGCGGTTGGACCGTTGAAACCGGTTTTGCGGCGGCAACGTCGCGCGCGCGCTGTTGGTCATGCTGAATACGGAACACGGCAACGGCCTGGGTCAGGCGGCTGGCCTGCTCTTCCAGCGCCGCAGCGGCGGCGGCGGATTCTTCCACCAGCGAGGCATTCTGCTGCGTCACGCGATCCATCTCTGCAACGGCCAGACCCACCTGGTCGATGCCACGGCTCTGCTCATCAGAGGCGGAGGCAATTTCACCCATGATATCGGTCACGCGGGTTACCGCATTGACGATCTCATCCATGGTTTCACCGGCGCTTTCCACCAGCGTTGAACCCACATCCACACGGCTGACCGAGTCTTCAATCAGGCTCTTGATCTCGCGCGCGGCCTGCGCACTTCGCTGGGCCAGGTTACGAACCTCACCCGCAACCACCGCAAAACCACGCCCCTGCTCGCCCGCACGCGCGGCTTCTACTGCGGCGTTGAGCGCCAGAATGTTGGTCTGGAAGGCAATCCCGTCGATAACGCTGATAATATCGGCGATTTTCTGCGAACTGGAAGCGATGTCGCGCATGGTTTGCACCACGTTATCAACCACTTTACCGCCTTTCTGCGCGGTTTCCGAAGCGCTCAGCGCCAGATGGCTGGCCTGACGCGCGTTTTCGGCGTTCTGCTTCACGGTCGCCGTCAGCTGTTCCATGCTGGCCGCCGTTTCTTCCAGAGAAGCCGCCTGCTGCTCGGTACGCGAGGAGAGATCGTTGTTGCCCATCGCAATCTCGCTGGCGCCGCTGTAAATCGCGTTGGCACCGTTACGCACGTCACCCACGGTGTTCATCAGTTCACCCTGCATGTGGCGCAGACTTTCCGCCAGCTGTCCAATCTCGTTGGATCCTTCCACCTCAATACGCTTCACCAAATCACCACTGGCGATATGACGAATGCTTTCAATCAGGCGGTTCATCGGAGAGATCAGCGTCAGTTTGATACCAAACCAAACCGCAACGATAGCGGCCAGCACGGTAATCAGTACACATGCCAGCACCCACATTGCCTGGCTATAGGAAGCGTTATTGTCCTCAACCGCGATGTCATACAGGCGATCGTTCTGCTGCATGTAACTCATGTACTGCTTCTCAAAACCGTCCTGATAGCTCTGCGTCGGTTGATCGAAAAACGCGTTGATCTTGCCTTCACCCAGTAACTGGATCAGCTCCGCCAGCGCACCGTGATAGATGTCATAGGTGCGGTTGATCTCCTGGAACGCGGCTTCGCTTTGACGCGGATCCCGCGGGAGCGACTCGTAAATCGCCCAGTTTTTTTCGGTCAGCTTCAGGGCATTGCTCGCCACCTGCATCAGTTCTGCAACGGTCGCGCCGCTGCCGATGTTGCTCTGATCCATCATGTAGCGAATACCCGCCCGGTTCAGAGTATTACGCGTTTGCAGCAGTTCAACCCAGGTAGCGTTCAGCGCAGATTGCTGCTGGCGAATGGTTTGCAGAACGGTAAAGTTCTCTTTGTCATTCTTCAGTGAGTTAAAAAACAAGCCGCCTGAGGCGAGCTGTAAAAGGCCAAATAGCGCCAATACCAGCAGTAAGCTGGTAACAATCTTCATTCGTTTTAACATGTTTTCTCTTTCCGCTAGACAGATGTCAGAATTTTCGGCCTGGAAAGGGAAAACTTTATGGAATTCGTTAGAAAAGCAGATGTTCCGGCGACATATCCCGCAGAAAAAAGCAGCAACACCCAATAGTTCAAGTAACGAACAATAGCATCAACGCCTTCCCCTACCTTTTCAGAGGGCTTTTCATTCATACGCACTTCGACTACCAATGATAGTCTTGTCTCCCATCGCTAAAACAAGGAAGTCCTTCTGTGAAAAAGAAATTTCTCGACTTACTCTCCCATTCGTTTGCCTTCATGATGCTGGGATTCATTTTAGGGTTATTTACCCCTGTCGTGCCGAAGCTATTTATCCCGGAGATTACGGGCATTTTAATGGAAAGTATCGCGCCCAAAAGTATCATGTTACTGTTAATCACTGATGCGTTATTCACCGTCGTTTTACTCAAGTTATGTGGAACATTCGATCCGCAAAAGAAAGTGGCTGCATGCTTCTACAAAATTTTTTCTTTTACACTCAATAAACTTGGAAAATCTATTACCGCGGCCACTTTTGGCGCTCTGTTCGGCCTCACACTGGCAACTTTGATCTACGGTGAGTTTTGCATGACGGGTGTCGGCGTAAAATTTTCTCTAATGTTGATTGTGATATGGGGCACGTTTGACTTCCTTAGTCACATGGGTAAAAACGCGGTCGACAAAATAGAGAGGCGTATGTTTTATTTCGTGGTTATCGGCATTACCGCCTACTACATCTACCTCATTGCCACTCAAACACAGGTATCTCCTCCCTGCGTGTGAACAACAGACCTGAAAATATGTGACTAAAATCACATATTTTCAATCTATTATGCTGAATCAAAACCGCTCACTGACACTTGAGACCGCTTAAGCTGACATACAACCGCTCACTTATTTACCTTACTTTACGCGCGTAATTCTCTGGCAAGATCCCTCCAACATAGCAGTCAATTTACCTCCTCAAACACAAGATCAAACCCACGCGGCTTCGGCCAATTATTAATTAGATACCAGGTTTTACTATGGATACGAAAAAGATATTCAAGCACATACCCTGGGTGATTCTCGGAATCATCGGTGCATTCTGCCTCTCGGTAGTGGCATTACGTCGGGGTGAGCACATTAGTGCCCTGTGGATCGTGGTCGCCTCAGTTTCTGTTTATCTGGTGGCCTATCGTTACTACAGTCTGTACATCGCCCAGAAAGTGATGAAACTTGACCCGACGCGCGCCACGCCGGCGGTCATCAACAATGACGGTCTGAACTACGTTCCAACCAACCGTAACGTATTGTTTGGTCACCACTTTGCTGCTATCGCTGGTGCAGGTCCGCTGGTTGGACCGGTACTGGCCGCGCAGATGGGCTACCTGCCCGGAACGTTATGGCTGCTGGCAGGCGTGGTACTGGCAGGTGCGGTACAGGACTTCATGGTGCTGTTTATCTCTTCCCGCCGTAACGGCGCATCTCTCGGCGAGATGATCAAAGAAGAGATGGGCCCGATCCCAGGAACCATTGCCCTGTTCGGCTGCTTCTTAATCATGATCATCATCCTGGCGGTACTGGCGCTGATCGTGGTGAAAGCGCTGGCGGAAAGCCCATGGGGTGTGTTCACCGTCTGCTCAACCGTACCGATTGCGCTATTCATGGGGATCTACATGCGATTCCTGCGCCCAGGACGTGTGGGTGAAGTGTCGGTAATTGGTATTGTGCTGCTGGTGGCTTCCATCTACTTCGGCGGCGTGATTGCGCACGACCCGTACTGGGGTCCGGCGCTGACCTTTAAAGACACCACCATTACCTTTACCCTGATTGGTTACGCGTTTATCTCTGCGCTGCTGCCGGTATGGCTGATCCTCGCCCCGCGCGACTATCTGGCGACCTTCCTGAAAATCGGCGTTATCGTCGGTCTGGCGGTGGGGATTGTTATCCTCAATCCGGAACTGAAAATGCCGGCGATGACGCAGTACGTTGATGGTACTGGCCCGCTGTGGAAAGGCGCTCTGTTCCCGTTCCTGTTTATTACCATCGCCTGTGGTGCGGTATCTGGCTTCCACGCGTTGATTGCTTCCGGTACCACGCCGAAGCTGCTGGCTTGTGAAACCGATGCGCGCTTTATCGGTTACGGCGCGATGCTGATGGAATCCTTCGTGGCGATTATGGCGCTGGTTGCTGCGTCTATCATCGAACCGGGTCTGTACTTCGCGATGAACACCCCGCCTGCGGGCCTTGGCATCACCATGCCGAACCTGCATGAAATGAGCGGCGAAAACGCACCGCTGATTATGGCGCAGCTGAAAGATGTTACCGCACATGCGGCAGCGACCGTCAGCTCCTGGGGCTTCGTGATTTCGCCTGAGCAGATCCTGCAGACCGCGAAAGACATCGGTGAACCGTCCGTTCTGAACCGCGCAGGTGGCGCACCGACGCTGGCTGTGGGTATCGCTCACGTGTTCCACAAAGTGCTGCCGATGGCTGATATGGGCTTCTGGTATCACTTCGGTATTCTGTTTGAAGCGCTGTTCATCCTGACCGCACTGGATGCCGGTACCCGTTCTGGCCGCTTTATGCTGCAGGATTTACTGGGTAACTTCGTGCCGTTCCTGAAGAAAACCGACTCTCTGGTTGCGGGCATCATCGGTACTGCGGGCTGCGTAGGCCTGTGGGGTTATCTGCTGTATCAAGGCGTGGTTGACCCGCTGGGCGGCGTTAAGAGCCTGTGGCCGCTGTTCGGTATCTCTAACCAGATGCTGGCTGCCGTGGCGCTGGTTCTCGGCACCGTGGTACTGGTTAAAATGCAGCGCACCAAATACATCTGGGTTACCGTGGTTCCGGCAGTCTGGCTGCTTATCTGCACCACCTGGGCGCTGGGTCTGAAACTGTTCAGCACCAACCCGCAGATGGAAGGCTTCTTCTTTATGGCGAATCAGTACAAAGAGAAGATTGCTAACGGCGGCGAACTGACCGCGCTGCAGATTGCCAATATGAACCATATCGTCGTCAACAACTACACCAACGCAGGTCTGAGTATTCTGTTCCTGGTGGTGGTGTACAGCATCATTTTCTACGGGTTCCGTACCTGGCAGAAAGCCCGCGCCATCAACGGTCGCTCTGATAAAGAGACGCCGTATGTACCGGTGCCGGAAGGCGGCGTGAAGACCTCTTCACACCACTAAGATGTATTCAGCCCCGCTTCGGCGGGGCTTTTCGCTTATCAGGATTGTTTATGTTTGGTACTTTAGGGCAAGCTAAAAAATATCTCGGTCAGGCGGCGAAGATGCTGATTGGCATTCCGGACTACGACAACTACGTCGAGCACATGAAGACCAACCATCCCGATAAGCCGTACATGACCTACGAAGAATTCTTCCGCGAGCGCCAGGAAGCCCGCTACGGTAGCGGCGGAAGCAGTTGCTGTTAGAAGGAGAAGTGAATGACCCCGATTGCAGTTACCCTACTCACCGGTTTTCTTGGCGCGGGTAAAACCACCCTGCTACGCCATATTCTCAACGAGCAGCACGGTTACAAGATTGCCGTTATCGAAAACGAATTCGGCGAAGTTTCGGTGGACGATCAACTGATTGGCGACCGCGCCACGCAGATCAAAACCCTGACCAACGGCTGCATTTGCTGTACCCGTTCTAATGAACTGGAAGATGCCTTGTTAGACCTGCTCGACAACCTCGACAAAGGCACCATCAATTTTGACCGTCTGGTGATCGAGTGCACCGGCATGGCCGACCCCGGCCCGATTATCCAGACCTTTTTCTCCCATGAAGTGATTTGCGAACGCTACCTGCTGGACGGCGTAATTGCGCTGGTTGACGCGGTGCATGCCGACGAGCAGATGAACCAGTTTACCATCGCCCAGTCGCAGGTCGGCTATGCTGACCGCATCCTGCTGACCAAAACCGACGTCGCAGGTGAAAGCGAAAAACTGCGTGAGCGCCTGGCGCGCATTAACGCCCGTGCGCCGATTTACACCGTCACGCATGGCGATATCGACCTCTCTCTGCTTTTTGACACCAACGGTTTTATGCTGGAAGAGAACGTGGTCAGCGCCAAACCGCGCTTCCACTTTATCGCCGACAAGCAAAACGATATTTCCTCGATCGTCGTCGAACTGGATTACCCGGTGAACATCAGCGACGTGTCGCGGGTAATGGAAAATCTGCTGCTGGAATCCGCCGAGAAGCTGCTGCGCTATAAAGGCATGCTGTGGATTGAAGGCGAGCCAAACCGCCTGCTGTTCCAGGGCGTACAGCGCCTGTACAGCGCCGACTGGGACCGCCCGTGGGGCGACGAAACGCCGCACAGCCTGCTGGTGTTTATCGGTATTAATCTGCCGGAAGACGAGATCAGAGCCGCGTTTGCGGGGTTGAAGAAGTAGATTTTTGTAGGCCGGATTAGGCGCAGCCGCCATCCGGCACTCACAGCCCCACTTATTCGGTAATCACAAACTGTGTCGCGGCAAAGCAGTTCAAAACCCGGTGTACCAGAAATACCATCGTTAGCGTTGCCACCAGCGCGACGGTGACGGAGGTGATACGGTACAGATCGCTGAATACCAGGTCCTGATCCGGGTGCAGGTTCTGGCCAAACATAATGCCGATGGTGGTGATACTGGCAAACCCCACGCCTGCGCCGACTTTTTCCATTACGTGCAGGCGGGCGCTGAATGCCAGCCCAAGGCCAATCAGCGGCATCATCAGCACCATATGGTTGCTGAAATCATAGATAAGCAGCTGCACCAGCAGAATATACAGACAGGCCAGCACCACGCCAACCACACGCCAGATCGAGCTAATCACCGCCCCGCGATAGTGCATAGGAAACAGAATCAAAATGCCTGCCATCAGCGCTGACAGCGAATCACTCAAATCGCAGATCTGGAAGACCACAAAAATCATCGTCGCCACCGTACCGGAAAGCAGCGACTCGTGACGAACCCGGGCGGCATCTTTTTCAATGCGCGGCGGCGGCTGGCGGGGTTCCATGTCCGGGATCAGATAATGCAGCAGCGCGCTCAGCGCCACCGCCATGACGCAGGCTTCCATATTGGAAAACATCAGCGTATGCCAGTTGGTGGTGGGATAACTCATAAAGTTGAGCATCGTGCTCTGACACACTACGCCCATCGAGCCGAGCAAAAACAGCGGCCCTTTACTCATAAAGCGAAAACGCATCACGTACAGACCAAACACCACCAGCGTCATAATCGGCGGCCATTGTGAGAGATAGCCGACGATTAGCACCATTTCAACGCAGTTCACCGCCGCGCTGAACACAAACTGTTTTGCCACATGGCGGTTGAATACCGGCACCAGCGACTGCAGCATCAGCGGATAAACCACAAAAAATACACCGTACTGCACGTTGTAGAAGGTCGAGATACTCAGCGCGATTGTCCCGGCGACGGAAATCCGCAGGGTCTGGCGAAAGTCATTGGCGGTGTAGACGATATTCCCGTGCGGCGTAAAGACGTGGGCCAGCGTGTTAATAGACATAATGCAGCCAGCTAACGAGGTGGATCTGCGCCCCGGCAAAAGTGCGAGCGAACATCCCCTCGCTGTTATACAGCTGTACCGTGGCGCGCGCCCCGGTCGGTAACGGCGTGTCGAGCGGTTCGTTCAGCGCTACGTGAATGCGCATACGCTGGGCATCGCGCACCCAGCGGGTGGACTGTTCCGGCTGCGACAGCTGGCCGTTAACCTGCTCCTGGCCCGCCAGAATACCGGCATCACTGCTGGTGACGCGGGCAGAGAAAACCTTGCCCGGCATGGCGTCGAACACCACGGCGGCATCGGTATCCACGCGAGTTTGGCGCAGGCTTTTCTCGCGAAAGTCGGCCACGATATCGGTCTGATGGCTGACCAGCGCCAGCAGCGGCGTGGCGGCGGTGGCGTAAAGTCCGGGGCTAAGCTGGAGGTTACTCACTATACCGTCGGTCTGGGCATACACTTTGCTCCAGCTGAGGTTCAGCTGCGCCTCTTCCAGCGCGTTACGGTATTTTTGCAGCGTCACGTTGCGCTTGTCATCGCGCTCGCCGCGCTGGATCAGCAGGTTCTGAATACTGGCGTTGAGCGCCGCCACCGACTGTTCGCTGGTCTGCCAGGCGGTGCGCACCTTATCGAGATCGGATTGCGACACATTCTGCATGGCACTCAGGCGTTGATAGCGGTCAAAGGTAGTCTTATCGTTGCGGGCGTTGAATTGCGCGGTGCGCAGATTAGCGCGCGCGGAGGCGATCTGCGCATCCAGCTGTTGGTTGCTCAGCTTCGCCTGCTCAAGGGCGATTTGCGCCGCTTCGACCTTATTGATAAACGGCGTCGGATCCAGCTCGTACAGCAAATCGCCCTTTTTCACCTGGCTATTGTTATGTACATGCACCTGCGAGACGTAGCCGGATACGCGTGAAGAAACAGGCGTTACCACGCGCATCACCGTGGAGTCCGGCGTCAGCGGGATCCAGATATCAGCAACGATAAACCAAGCGAATATTACCAGGAAAGCGGCAATACTCACCCTTACCCAACGGGCAAATTTTTGTTCTGGGGTCATCATAGTTTTTTAGTGTTGATTATCTTCTTCGCGGATTGTCCGCAAATTGCAGGCGAGTTGATTTAACGTCGTGCTAAAGGCGGCAAGCTCCGCTTCAGAAATAGTACAGGTGACGCGATGTTGGTATGTCTCAATCACCCGGTTAAGTTCTTCAAGCCTTGAGCGGCCTTGCGCGGTCAGCGTTAACAGTCGGATGCGTTTGTCATAAGGCGATGTGGAACGCAGCAGGTAGCCCTGCTTTTCCAGTAGTGTGAGGGTGCGCATCAGCGGCGGCAGTTCAATGCCCTGCACCTCCGCCAGTTCACTGACCGAGACGTTGTCTCCCAGTTGATACAGCTGCATCAATACCGTCCAGCTTGATTGCGTCAGGCCAGTATCGGTGATGGCAGCATCAATAATGGCCCGCCACTGACGCACCACCATTGCCATGCGCATCCCCATCGGACGGCGGGCAAACAGTTCATCTTCAGTCATATATCTTTTTCCTCATCGCTGATGAAGAAAATAATACTTATCATGGTAAGCATCAAGAAACAGACTATCAACAAGCATCAATTGATAAACACAGTGAATATAAAAGAGGCCAGATGCGCTAACACCCGGCCTAGGTCGATAGAAAATAATTACTCCACCTGATCGCGTCGCAGCCCGACGTCACGTAGGCGCTCATCGCTCATCTGGTGCAACAGACGCCGCGTTTGCGCCCGTAGCCGCCATGCTTTGTATGCCCGCCAGATCAGTACAAACCCAATAAACGGCTGCTTTGCTCTATTCTCATGAAATTCCATACCTTGCCTCCCACCTTGCCAGAGGCTTTATATTCACGAATTTGGGTCTGAACAATACAGACTCACAAAGTACTTTTATTTAACATACAGATTGGTTAAAAAGAGTTCTGAATCGCTTTTTTCACGCCAATCTGTACTGGTTTTTTAATCTGTATGGCACCCATGAGGGATACAGCATGACGCGTTACCAACATCTGGCCAATCTTCTGGCCGAACGCATTGAGCAGGGGCTGTATCGCCATGGCGAAAAATTACCTTCGGTGCGTAGCTTGAGTCAGGAACATGGGGTCAGTATCAGCACCGTCCAGCAGGCCTATCAGACGCTGGAACAACTACAGCTGATCACGCCGCAGCCGCGTTCCGGTTATTTTGTCGCGCCACAAAAAGCACAACCGCCGGTGCCGCCAATGTCGCGCCCGGTACAGCGTCCGGTCGAGATAACCCAGTGGGATCAGGTGCTGGACATGCTGGCAGGTCATGCGGATAAATCGGTAATCCCTTTTAGCAGTGGCGTGCCCGATATCAACCAACCCAGCCTGAAGCCACTGTGGCGCGAGCTAAGCCGTGTGGCGCAGCATAATCTCAAGGCGGTGCTGGGTTACGATGAATTACCTGGCTGTCGGGAATTGCGTCAACAGATTGCCCGGCTCATGCTGGACGGCGGTTCGGTCGTCACTGCGGATGATATTGTGATTACTAATGGCAGCCAGAGCGGAATGTCGCTGGCGCTGCTAACGGTCTGCCAGCCTGGCGATATTGTCGCCGTTGAATCTCCCGCCTATTACGGCACCATGCAGCTGCTACGCGGATTAGGGATCAAAGTTATTGAGATCCCGACCGATCCGGATGCCGGGATCAGCATTGAAGCGCTGGAACTGGCGCTGGATCAGTGGCCGATTAAAGGGGTGATCCTGGTTCCTAACTGCAACAACCCGCTCGGCTTTATTATGCCGGATGCGCGTAAACGCGCTGTGCTCGCCCTCGCCCAGCAGCACGATATTGTTATTTTTGAAGATGATGTGTACGGAGAGCTTGCTACAGAATATCCACGTCCGCGCACAATCCATTCCAGGGACAGCGACGGTCGGGTGCTACTGTGCAGCTCATTTACCAAATCCGTGGCGCCGGGATTGCGCGTCGGTTGGGTTATTCCCGGTCGTTATCACGATAAATTTCTGCATATGAAATATGCCGTCATCGGCACTAACGTTCCTGCTACACAGCTGGCGGCCGCCACCTTCGTGCGCGAGGGGCATTATCATCGTCATGTTCGCCGTATGCGTCAGATCTACCAGCGGAATATGGAGATCTATACCTGCTGGGTACGGGAATATTTCCCCTGCGGGATCTGCGTCACCCGACCAAAAGGCGGCTTTATGCTGTGGGTGGAATTACCACAGCAGGTCGATATGGTCTGCGTTGCCAAACAGCTCTGTCGCCTGAAAATCCAGGTCGCGCCTGGCTCACTATTCTCTGCATCCGGTAAATACCGCAACTGCGTACGCATCAATTGTGCATTGCCGCCAAACGAGAAGCATCGGGAAGTCATGCAAAAGCTCGGCGAGGCGGTGAAAACGGCGATGGAGTAACCGGACCATCCGGTGCTTCCGGGCAGGCGATTAAGCGGTTTAAATCATCTCTAATGGCTTAAACCCTGAATATCTTCAGCGGAAAGTCGGGTAATTTTTTGTACCGTGCTGATATCGATACCGTCGGCCAGCATAGTGCGGGCAATACGTAGCGCCTCATCACGTCGCCCCTTTATCAGTCCTTCTTGTTTACCTTCTTGTTTACCTTCAAGCTTGCCTTCAAGCCATCCTTTTTGAAATCCTGCCTCATGTAATCTGTCTGCGATCGTCATCAAATGCTCCTTGTACTGCGGTGAACGTTCGGCAACCCCGCGAATAAACTCACTGAATCGAGGTGCATCGCCAGTTCGTAAAATATAATTAAACAGCGTCTTTATCTGAGTGTCATTAGTCAGTCCGGTAAGTAGCAGGGAAACAATTTGCTCGACCAATCCCATAAGATCGCGTTGACGGATATGTTTTTGGATTAACTCCAACAGCGCCATACGTCGATGCTGCACAATTTCGTCATCCGGTATGACCGTAATATCCACCAGCGGAAACGCCGCTGCATACAGCTGACGAGCCAGCTTCGGGTTGGCAAACTCATCCAGCCAGCACAATGAATAAGGGTACGGGCTTTTAGCGCCGTGATAGAACAGCATCGGCACCACCAGCGGCAACTGCTGATGCCCAGCATCTAAATGTTTCTGCATGGCTGCTACCGCATAGCGCATCAACCGGAATGCCATATGTGCATCCGGTGTGCTCTGGTGTTCAATCACTACATAAATATACCCATCGCCCTCCGTCGTTTTCACCGACCAAAGCACGTCGGAATAGGACGCGCGTAAATTCTCTTCAATGAAACTATCTGACTCGAGTTTCAGCGTCTGAAGATCGCAAAGTTCGCGTAGCGAAGCGGGAAGATGTATTTGCAGAAAATCCCGTGCGGTCTCAGGGTGACGTAAGAACGTTTTAAAGACCGCATCATGCGGTGTGGAAGTGGAAGCTTTGTTCATGGCGATCTTTCACCTGAAAATAAGATGCCATGACTGTAGCGCCGGAAAACTCCCCCCCTCACCTGCAACTTTCTCTCTTTGCGAGGCGATTTCCGGGATAACAACGTCCTTATGTAACGTCTGCATTGGTCTGGAACGCGTCCCGCAGAATCACGACCTCAATGCACATTCCCGCTTTTTCATCGCACGTCCTGTGCTATAACAAATCATCACTTTCATGGAGAGCACGATGTGACGCATACCCGGGATATTCCACAATCGTTCTGGCGTGATGAGCAGTTGCCGTGGCTGGAGCTGCGCAGCACCTGGCAAAGCCAGCAGGCCTATAAACGTCATCATCATTCTCAGCTCTCGATTGGGGCTATTCTTGAGGGTGAGACTTGCTGCCAGTGTGATGGCAAAGAATACCTCCTGAGCTCAGGCGATCTCATTGTGATCCCATCGCTGGCACCTCACAGCTGTAACCCCGTTAATGGGCGGTTTCGCAGTTACCATATGCTCTATCTTGATGCCCAGTGGTGCCTGAACCATCTGCCTGCGCTGAGCAGCAATCAGCAACTTTACCCACGCAATCCCGTTATCCGCGATCCGCAATTATTCCAGCGTTATTTACGCCTCGTGGCGCTCATGCAGCGGCAACAAATGACACAGGTAACCGATGCAGCGCAGGCACTGCTGCGCTCGCTGCCGTTGCAATCGGTAAAAGCGCAAAGCCTAAGCGCTGCCAGCACGTATCTGCGTGAACGGTTGCAGTCCAGTTTGTTTGCGCCCCCCTCGCTGGACGTGCTGGCGTATGAATGCCGCATGCGTAAAGAGACGCTGATCCGTAACTTTAAGCAGGACACCGGCCTGACGCCGGGGAGTTATCTGAATATCCTGAGAGTTAACTATGCCCGCCAGCGGTTGCGTGCAGGGGACGAAATTGCGGATGTCGGCTACCAGAGCGGGTTTGCCGACCAGAGCCATTTCCATCGCACCTTTGTGCGCTACACCGCGGCCACACCGCGTCAATACGCATTAGGACGATCAATATCAGACAATAATTAGCGCGGCGTCAGGCGTAGGGTGAACTCGGATTCCTTCTCTGAGGTCATTATGTCGCTGCTTTCCTTACTTTTCCCTTCTGCTTTTCCCGCGCTGGCGCTGGCGCATTTTGTCGCACTCCTCAGCCCGGGGCCGGACTTCTTTTTACTGGTCGGCTATGCCGTACGTTACCGGATGCGCGGCAGCGCCGGGCTGTGCGTGGGGATCGCCCTCGGCAACGGGCTGTATATCATGCTGGCGATTATCGGTTGGGGGATCCTGCGCCAGCTTCCTCTGCTGTTTACGGTTATTGAGCTGTTGGGCGCACTCTATTTATTGTGGATTGGCAGCCTGTTGATACGCAGCCGCCCACAAACGCTGACCGGAGCAGACGCCCAGTCTACCTGTCCAGGGTTTGGCAAACAGCTGCTGCTGGGGTTAGCATCGTCACTACTCAACCCGAAAAATGCGTTGTTTTATCTGGCGCTAATGACCGCTCTGCTCGGCCCGTCGGTGACGTTGCTACAACAAAGCGTGAGCGGGATATGGATGACCAGCGTGGTGCTGTTCTGGGATTTGCTGATCGTGATGTTCATCGGTTTACCGCAGATCCAGCGACGGTTAACCAGCGGGATAGTGTGGGTAGAACGTATCGCCGGCGGCGTATTGGTCATCTTCGGTTGTGCCATCGCGCTGCGTTTTTTGCAGAGCATCGTACTCTGATTAACGTGGCGATTTTCTGCAAATAAACCGGATAAACTCGTTTAATTAATATCCAATCCGCATTACACTGCGGATGGTCACTACCCGTTCAACTTACTCTTCCTGAGGTGCGATGTGCTGATTGTTACCTGTAATCGTTACGCTTTCTGACCCCGCGTTAGTGAGCGTTTCTCCTGTTTGCGCTTCACGCAGACAGCGTTTTTGATTACATGAAATTCAGTACATTTGCAGTCTGCTTTTATTCTGTTATCGGTCTGACGTCTCAAAGACGGTATTGAATTTCGCTATTCCCGTTGAGGGTTTTCTCCCGACAAGGAGCTGTTTTATGCAACGGATTCTCGCGTTTTTCTCCCAACGCGCTACGACGCTATTTTTTCCTATTACGTTGATTTTGTATGATTTCGCCGCCTATCTGTCGACGGACTTGATCCAGCCCGGCATCATTAATGTCGTCCGCGATTTCAACGCCGACGTCAGCCTGGCACCCGCGGCGGTCAGCCTCTATCTGGCGGGTGGTATGGCGCTGCAATGGCTGTTAGGACCGCTTTCTGACCGGATTGGCCGCCGTCCGGTACTGATTGCGGGAGCGCTAATTTTTACGCTCGCCTGCGCTGCCACATTGTTCACCACCTCGATGACGCAATTTCTGGCCGCCCGTTTTGTGCAAGGCACCAGCATCTGTTTTATCGCCACCGTCGGCTATGTCACGGTGCAGGAGGCATTTGGGCAAACAAAGGCCATCAAGCTAATGGCGGTAATCACCTCTATTGTGCTGGTTGCACCGGTTATCGGCCCGCTCTCAGGAGCGGCGCTGATGCACTTTGTACACTGGAAGATCTTGTTTGCCATTATCGCCGTCATGGGGCTTATCGCACTCATTGGACTCACATTAGCAATGCCAGAAACCGTCCAGCGTGGCGCGGTGCCGTTCAGTGCGCGCAGCGTAGTGCGTGATTTTCGCGACGTTTTCCGCAACCGGGTATTCCTGTTTGGCGCAGCCACGCTGTCGTTGAGCTATATCCCGATGATGAGTTGGGTGGCAGTCTCACCGGTGATCCTCATTGATGCTGGCGGCATGACCACATCCCAGTTTGCCTGGGCGCAGGCACCAGTGTTTGGCGCGGTGATCGTCGCCAATATGGTGGTCGTGCGCTTCGTGAAGGATCCGACCCGGCCACGCTTTATCTGGCGAGCGGTTCCCATTCAGTTGAGCGGGCTGGCGGTATTGATTGCTGGCAATTTACTGTCGCCGCACGTGTGGTTGTGGTCAGTGCTGGGGACCAGCCTGTATGCGTTTGGCATTGGAATGATCTTCCCAACGTTATTCCGCTTTACACTATTTTCCAACAACTTACCGAAGGGTACGGTTTCGGCGTCGTTGAATATGGTGATCCTGACGGTGATGGCGGTTTCTGTCGAAATTGGGCGTTGGTTATGGTTCAACGGCGGCAGGATTTCGTTTCATCTGCTGGCGGTGGTGGCAGGTATTGCCGTCGTGTTCACGCTGGCAGGCTTACTGAAGCGCGTACGTCAGCATGAGGCCACCGCGTTAGTCACAGAGAGTTAACCTCCTATGAACCGCCCCCATTCGCGAACACTGGTTTTGTGTTTAGCGGTCGGGGGCAATCCATCATAGTGCATCAACTTTTAATCATCTGGCGAGAGATAACGAAACTTCCGCATCGGGTTCATGCGTAATCCGATTACGCAGGTCGCGACGAATCATTTCAATGACCCAAAACCAGAAAATATGTCCAATAATTTCCGACACATATTCATCAAATGGTAGCTGAGACAAAGGCGGCGAAAGATGAAGGGCGGGAATGAAGATGCCATGAACTGCCACCGTCACGATTAAACCTGCCAGTACCCCCTGCCAAAGTTTAACTTTTGGAAAAATTTCAGCGGCAACGCAATATCCGACTGCAAACACTAATGAAAATATGATGTGCGTGACCATAACCGGATTAATCACATGTTCAGAAAAGGTATAGACCGTTTGCGTGGGGTCAATCCCTAAATAGTCCCGGAGAAAAAGGTACGGAGGATTAAACTCATTTCTTCCCAGAGAAAATGTCCTGGGTGGAAGCGGAACTTCGGCTCCCCACTTAACAAATGCAGAAAGTACGCCGGAAACGATACCGACTAACACGGCAACGCCATAATGTCGGCGTTCAGTTGGTGTCCGTGAGAATAAATCTTTCAGCTTCATAACTCATCATCCCTTATATGCCATAACACTTAAAACCAGTGGCTATGCTACCCAGGAGGGATGCTGAAAATTGTGACAAAGATTACTTTTGATAAAAAATGATCTTAAATGACTACTTATGAGTTAATTTGATTGTGAATATAGCGTCATCGCGAATGTCGTACAGGCGTTTTATCCGGCCTACTGGGTTACGTAGGCCGGATAAGCATCAGCGCCATCCGGCAGCGAATGTGTTACCTCACGCGATGCGCGCAAACCCCGCTTCCAGATCGGCAATCAGATCGTCAACATCTTCCAGACCAATATGCACCCTGACCAGCGTGCCGCTGAAATCAACCTCTCCGGCCGGGCGAATGCTGTTCAGCTCTTCCGGTTGATTCGCCAGAATGAGTGACTCAAATCCGCCCCACGAATAGGCCATATGGAACAGCGAGAAGTTATCGAGGAAATTCGCCATCTGCTCGTCGGTCAGTCTCTTTTTCAGCACAAACGAGAACAGGCCAGAACTTCCGACAAAATCACGTTGAAAATACTCATGTCCCGGACATTCCGCTAATGCCGGATGATTTACCCGCGCCACTTCCGGCCTTGCCGACAGCCAGCGGGCAATGTGAATACTGCTCTCATGATGCTGCTTCAGACGTACCGCCAGCGTACGTAATCCGCGGCTACCGTTGTAGGCTGTGTCGGCATCCAGCGTTTGCCCCATCAGATAGGAGTTCTCACGCAAACGGTCCCAGCAGCGGGCGTTAGACACCGCCGTTCCCAGCATGCCGTCCGAATGACCTATGGTGTACTTGGTTCCTGCCTGAATGGAAATATCCACCCCGAAATCCAGTGCCTTGAAGAGAACGCCCGCCGCCCAGGTATTATCGATCATAATGACAATCTCCGGGTTCACCGCGCGGATAGCCTGCACCATTCCCGGCACATCCTGGACTTCCATCGTGATAGAACTTGGTGATTCGAGGAACACCACCTTCGTTTCCGGACGCAGAAGATCAACGATCCCAGCCCCAATTAACGGATCGTAATACGTTGTTTCCACATTAAATTTACTCAGGATCTTATTGCAAAAATCCTGGGTTGGCTCGTAGGCCGCACCCGTCATCAAAATATGATCGCCGCTTTGGACGAACGCCAGAATCGCATTGGTCACCGCTGCTGCTCCACACGGATACAGCGCGCAGCCGACACCGCCTTCCAGCTCACTCATGGCTTTCTGGAAGGCAAAATGCGTATAGGTTCCGCGACGACCGTAAAACAGTTCGCCGTTCGCACGGTTGGCGGTGGCAAATTTCTTATCCTTCACGGTATCGAACACCAGCGAAGAGGCGCGTTGGATCACCGGATTCACCGCTCCCTGGGTATAGCGTTTGTCGCGACCAGCAACGACCAGATGCGTTTCAAGCTTCATAGCGTCTTTCATAACTTCTCCTGTTCTTAATCCGTGTGAAAACCTATACCACCGCAGCAGTAGAGTTTATTTCAGTGTTGGTCTGCTTTTTTCCAGCGAACCGTTCGACAATCTGTGCCGCGTTCAAATCATGGATCACGTTAATCAATGTAGCCGGTGCATCAGTGATCGTCCCCAGTACCACCAGCATCGGAATCGCTTCCATCGGCAGACCCAACGTGGTGACGATAAAGATCTCGCCAAGGAACGCCCCACCTGGTACGCCGCCGACGATAATGGCGGAGAGCACCGCAATCAGCATCGTCAGGAAGAAGGTTTCGGTGGTGAACTCCATACCCAGCACGGAATAGATAAAGACAATTTTCAGTGCGGCTATCATCGCCACACCGCCTTTATTCAGGTTTACCAGCAGCGGAATGGAGACATCAACGATTTCCGGGTTGATCCCCATCGCTTTACCGGCGCGCAGCGTCACCGGTAGCGTGCCCAGCGAAGAACAGGTTCCCAGCGCGGTCGCAGAGGGCTCAATCGCATTACGCCAAAAGGCTTTCACCGCCGGAATACCGCCGCCAATGTACGAATAGAGAATAGAGCCAAAAACAAAGTAGACCAGCGTAGCAACCATAAACAGGCCAATGGCGCGGGCAAAGGTTAGCAACAGAGCAGAGTCCTGGCTGGCCATGGTGGCGGCGAAGTAGCAGCCCAGACCAATCGGCGCAACCTTCATGATGATTGAGACGATCTTCATGATCACCGTGTTGGCATCCTCCAGCAGTGAAGCAATGCGTTTCCCTGCCTGATCCGACTGGCCAATCGCCACACCAGCAATGATCGCCATCACGATCAGCGCCAGGATATTGGACTTAGAAAACAGTCCAATAAAGTCGCTGGTGGTAATCATGCTCACAAAATCCATCTTGCCGCTACCCGCCTGTACGGACTGCGAGAGATCGATAGTGACGCCCTGCGCCGGGTTATACCAGAGCGCCAGCGCGACGATCCCGGCAGCCGGAATAAAGGCCATGGCGATCGAAACAATAAAGATTATCGCCATAATGCGCCCTAACCTTTTCAGGTCGGTCATACTGGCGATCGAAGACATAACGCTGATCCCCACCAGCGGCACAATAATCATAAATAACAGGTTTAAGAATATCTGACCTATTGGCTGGAGTTTACTTGCCAACGATGGGGCATAAATACCTAATATGCCGCCAATCACCAGAGCAACTAATAAAATAATCGACGATCTATAGGGTTCGAGTCGTGACCACATAATCGGTACCTTTAGAATAATAATTAATGAGATTAAATTCACAATGTGATGAGTTTCCGTTGCGCCTCCTGTTATTTTGTGACGTAACTCACCTAAGTTGTTATTTTTTCATTTTGCCAGCAACTTGTTGCCTGTGATTCAATAGTTGCATGTTTAAAAGCCGAATGTAACGGCCTGGTCGTACCGTTTTTGCAAATCACTTGTGAATTAAAGGAAATTATGAGTACGCCAATTTCACTCAAGCATCTGGAATTTTTTACGAAAATCGTCGATTGCGGGGGGCTGTCAGAAGCCGCGGCGCAGCTCAACGTCTCGCCGTCTGCGGTCAGTAAAAGCCTGGCCGCGATGGAAGACACGCTGAGGACGACGTTAATTAAACGCACCACCCGCAGTATTACCCTGACCGACGCCGGGCAATATCTCTTCAACCGCGCGAATAAGCTTTTGAAAGAATTCGATGAAACGCTGAATACCACTTCCGGTTATTACCACAGCCCACAGGGTGAATTACGTATAACTTGCTCAATTGCGTTTGGCTATTCCCGACTGGTGAACCTGGTGGATAAATATCGCTCTCAGTTCCCGGATGTGAATTTGTATATCGACCTCAACGATAACTTCGTGAATCTGAACGAAACAGATTTCGACATCGCTCTGCGCATTTCTACCGCACCGCCGCAGAACTATGCCATGCGCAAGCTGGTGCCTGTTCGCTGGGCGTACTGCGCCTCACCTGGCTACCTTGCCAAAAAAGGCATGCCCCAGCGCCGCAGCGATCTGGTCCACCATGATTGCCTGGTGTATCCGGGGCTCACGCCTGTGTTAAAAGTGGCTGATGAACAGGATCGTCTGCATCAGCTCAAACTCCATATGCCGATCCAGGCCAATAGCAGTCTGGTATTACTGAAGTCGGTACTGGAAGATCAGGGCGTGGCGTACTTGCCGACCTACCTGATTGGCGATCATATTCAAAAAGAAGAGATAACGCCGTTGATGCTCGACGGCACGATTACCTGTGAAACTCACGCCCTGTATGCGCTCTATTTTCCCAGTAAGTACAGCAATCCCAAGGTACGATCGTTTATCGATTTTCTGGTAGCGGAACTCGGTCCCTTACCCGCCTGGGACAACTGGATCCCGGAGTAAGATCTGGCCGCCTAAAAATGAGGGCCGCACCACAATTTTTGCGCGATCCTGTCGTCTGGCTCTATTCTTAAGCCTATGAATAAAATTACTGAACTCAAACGCGCCAAGCGACTGGCGCTCTCATTGCTGCTGATTGCCGCCGCCACTTTCGTTATCACGCTGTTTCTGCCGCCTAACTTCTGGGTGCTCGGAATCAAAGCGATCGCTGAAGCGGCGATGGTCGGCGCACTGGCGGACTGGTTTGCCGTGGTGGCACTTTTTCGCCGGGTGCCGATCCCGTTTATCTCGCAACATACTGCAATTATCCCACGCAATAAGGATCGGATCGGGGAAAATCTCGGACAGTTTGTGCAGGAAAAATTTCTCGACACTCAGTCCCTGGTTGCGCTGATCCGCCGCCATGAACCGGCGCTATTGATCGGGAACTGGTTCAGCCAGCCGGAAAACGCCCGGCGTATTGGCCAGCACCTGCTGCAAATTATGAGCGGTTTTCTCGAACTGACCGACGACGCGCGCATTCAGCGGCTGATCAAGCGGGCGGTGCACAAGGCCATCGATAAGGTTGATCTCTCAGAAACCAGCGCATTGATGCTTGAAAGCATGACCAAAAACAATCGCCATCAGGTGCTGCTCGACACGCTGATCGCCCAACTGATCTCTCTGTTACAACGCGACAGCTCGCGAGCGTTTATCGCCCGGCAGATCGTGCACTGGCTGGAGACCGAACATCCGCTGAAAGCGAAGATCCTGCCGACCGAATGGCTGGGCGAGCACAGCGCCGAGCTGGTTTCTGACGCCGTAAACTCCTTGCTGGATGACATCAGCCACGATCGCGCCCATCAGATCCGCCACGCCTTCGATCGCGCGACGTTTAAGCTCATCGATAAGCTCAAACACGATCCGGAAATGGCCGTGCGAGCGGAAAGCCTCAAAAGCTATCTGAAAGAAGACGAAGCCTTCAACCGTTATCTCGGCGAGCTGTGGGCAGACCTGCGTCAGTGGCTGAAAACCGACATTAACGCCGAGGATTCTCGCGTGAAGCAGCGCATTGCTAATGCCGGGCAGTGGTTCGGCGAAACGCTGGTTGCCGACAGCGCCCTGCGCGCTTCATTGAATGGGCATCTGGAGCAGGCCGCACATAAGGTTGCGCCAGAGTTCGCCACCTTCCTGACGCGCCACATTAGCGACACAGTGAAAAGCTGGAATGCACGCGATATGTCACAGCAAATTGAGCTAAACATTGGCAAAGATTTGCAGTTTATTCGCGTCAACGGCACGCTGGTCGGCGGTTCTATTGGCCTGCTGTTATATCTCCTGTCGCAAATTCCTTCCCTGCTGACGCTAGCGAATCTTTAAAGGGACCACCTCGCTGGTGATGCCGCTCGCCCGTCAACTTAGCGTGCCGCGCAATATTAATCTGCTGGGAAGCGGTGCTCAGGCCATAATTAACGCCACGCTGTGTGGTGCCGTTGCGTTGTTTATTGCTGTGATTATTAGCTTCACGCAATTATATAAACAGCGTTTCGGTAACCCTAAATAACGAACAAAATACCCACCAGGAAAATTACAATTCACAACCGTTAATTTATAAACGCACTTTAAAATGCGTAAAAATGGACATTTTGACTCAACATCACCACCGTCTTCAGATAACACATATATGCTGGTTTAAAAAAATCACTCGGGTTACTAATCCTGATCGGTTTAACTTGCTCCTTTAAAAGCAGGTAGATGTAAAAAAGGCGTCTTACAAAAGACGCCTTTTACATATTATCACAACAAATTAGAACTGATAGGTCAGACCCGCAACAACCTGGTTGTCACCGTCAGCACCATCAAGCAGGTTAATTTTATAACCTACATCAGCAACCATATTTTTGTTGAAGTAGTAGTCCGTACCCAGCGCCACATATTCGGTCAGGTCATTATTGTTGTTGTCACGCGTATGGACGTAGGCCACATTCGGACGCAGACCAAAATCAAACACATACGCAGCCATCGCTTCAAAGTGCTTAGCTTTGTCCGCATCCTGAATCAGGTTGTGGGACTCACCGTACATCGTCGCTACATAGATGGCGTTAGCATCATACTTCAGGCCAGCGCCCCAGAATTCTGCGTTTTCGCCATCCCAACCATTCTGTTCCTGCTGAGCAGTCACGGAACTGGTGGTGTAGGCCGCAATCGCAGACACGCCGGAATCGGCGATATTGTCGTAGCCCAGGGAGAAGCCGTAGCCATTGCCGTGCTGTTTCGTCGGATCCTTATCGGTATCATCCTGACCCTGATATTGCGCGCCCAGGCTCAGGCCATCAACGGCACCAAACAGATTTTTGGTGCGGAGTGTTGCAACGCCAGAAGTGCGTGTAGTAAGGAAGCGGTCAGTATTTTCATAGGAGTCACCGCCGAACTCTGAAAGAGTGTCAGTGTAAGCTCCCACGTCGTAAGCGATACCGTAGTTACGACCGTAGTCAAAGCTAACGTCATGGCCATAATCCAGACCAGCAAACGCCAGACGTGTATTAACACCATTCTGAGAACCTTCTGCTTTAGCGGCATCAAACTGACTTTCAAACTGACCATAGCCAGTCAGTTGATCGTTGATTTGAGTCTCACCGCGAAAACCCAGACGTGCGTAGGTGCCGTCAGCATCGGTGCCGTCAGTCCAGGAGTGGACCGCTTTCACTTTGCCGTACAAATCAAGTTTGTTGCCATCTTTATTATAAATTTCCGCTGCATGAGCGGTAGTGATGCCTAATGCCATCACTGCTAATACCACTGCTGACTTTTTCATATTTTTACTCACTTTTAATTGTGAATTTTGCTATCAACTTTGTTATGAAGGCAGAAAGTCCTCATAAAAAAGCCCCCTGAATACCAAGGGGAGAAATCAATAACACACCAATAAAGGCAATAATGAAGTGGCAATAAATAATTCACTACTCAGATTTCATTCAAAATCCGGAATAAGGTCAGCCAGGTTTACTCTTGATTCTCGCCCTGGTTAATAGAGCGATGTAGCATTAACGCCTCAGCGATAATGTCTTGTTTACTTTTTCGCGTTTCAAATGCCAGCGTTCGGACATATTCCCACAGAGAATTATCAACACGGGCACTTAAAAGAACCATATCTTTAGATCGGGTACCCCTGGCTTTTCGGATATCTGGATAATCTCGAGAAGGCATCGTCATCATCTCCTGAACGCAATAAGACGCTTATGGCGATGAAATATGCAGTCAGTGTAAAAACATGTCAACGGTAAAAAACATTCACAATCGTAATAAAACTGTTAATAAAAAGCAGAAAAATGGAACGATATTTCAAGTGAAAGATAACTTGTTTATAGAATAATGTGTAATTTTAACTTTACATATATTCATTTTTATTCATTTGATTAAAAACGCTTAAAGCATTGACAAGAACAATTGCACTTAATCAAAACATCATTACAGCCAATAAGTTACATACCGTTATTAATGTCTACTTTTATGCGAACTGCTTGTTTTTATGTACTGTTATGCAAAGCGGTTCTATCCAAACCACTACCGGAATCACTTTGATTCTCACTTAATGCTGACCTGTTTTGTCTAAAAATACGCACGAAAAGGTAAAAATAAGGTAAATAACCCATTTTTTCGCATGCAAAATTAAGTTATTTTTAATTGATATAAATCAATTTACGTCGTGGAAAGACGACGAAAAAATCTCGGCTGAGGTGTCAGACAAAATTTTTTATGTCCAATTCAGCACGATAAAATGGGAATAATCACGAGGGAAAGTACCACACGGATCGAAGCTGCCCGTGTGGCTGAAGAAAGAAAATCAGGCGTTAACTTTATCCAGCGGCCAGGACTCGAACAGATAGCCATCAAAGTCGATATCATCGACATTTGAAAATTCCAACAGCCGTTGTTTGACGTTTTCCAGATGCTGCCACATTGCCAGCTTGGCCGCGCGGGCGTCCTTTTTAATTAACGCCGCCAGGATCTGCTTGTGGTCGACCATCCACTCTTTACGGTAATGAGTATCATCGAGGTGGCTATGAAGCTGGATCCACATCGGGTTGTTCTCACGCCACTGCCATGACTGGCGAAATAGCTCCACCAGCATGCTGTTATGCGTGGCTTCAGCAATCGCCAGATGAAACTGCATGTCACCGCTTTCGGATCCATTCGGTTCGCTGGAGGCCAGCTCACGCTCTTCCAGTTGCAACGCCTGACGCATTTTAACGATGTCTTCGCGAGTGGCCTGCAGCGCAGCAAATTCAGCGATGTTGCTTTCCAGCAACTGGCGTGCCTGCAGCAGTTCAAACGGACCGGCATCGTTGCAGTGATTTGCATCGGTACTGTCGATACTCTGCGCATCCACACTGTCGAGCACGTAGATTCCGGCACCGCGACGTACGTCCACCAGTCCTTTAATTTCCAGCATGATTAATGCTTCGCGTACCACCGTGCGAGTGACATTGAGCATCTCAGCAATTTCACGCTCCGGGGGCAAACGCTCACCGGGCTGGTACGGCGTCTGGACAATCAGATCGCGGATCATGGCACCCACTTCCTGGTAGGGTCTTTGTTGAGAAGTGTTCGATTTCATCGTGTTATGTCCGTCAGAAGCGTGTAATCAGATACGGTGAATAGGTATCGAACTATAGCATTTGCGGCAAGTCAAAAACAGAAAACGGGTCAACCAAATCAGTATTTTGATTGACCCGTCATAGTTCGGGGAATTAAGCGTCAGCGCTTAGCGCGGCAACACACTCACGCGCGCCCAGCTCGCACAGTTGTTGATAGATGGCGATAACCGTCTCAACAAAGTCGGCGTTTTCCGCTAAATCATGGCCAAAAATACCGCTCAGCCCCAGCAGCGCCGTCACGCGTTCAGCCCCCTGGTATTGTTGGTTAATACGCTGGAATTCAGCCAGCATTGGGTCAACAACATCAATGGCCTGCCCCTGCTCATCCACGCCGTGGGTATAACGCATCCAGCCCGCGACGCCAAGCGCCAGGTGACGCCAGTCGCTGCCGTTTTGCAAATGCATACGTACCGGATCCAGCAGGCGCTGCGGCAGTTTCTGGCTGCCATCCATCGCAATCTGCCAGGTGCGGTGGCGCAGAGACGGGTTGCTAAAACGTTCGATCAGCAGCGTCGCGTAGGCGTTGAGATCGGTGCCTTCCGGCATCGCCAGCGTCGGCGCCTGTTCCTGCATCATCAGTGCAAACGCCGCTTTGCGATACGCGGGATTCGTCATGGTATCGGCGATAGTTTCATACCCGCCAAGATAGCCCAGATACGCGAGGAAAGAGTGGCTACCGTTAAGCATGCGCAATTTCATCATTTCAAACGGCACCACATCGGCAACGAATTGCGCGCCGACTTTATCCCAGTCCGGACGACCGTTGACGAAATTGTCTTCAATCACCCACTGACGGAACGGCTCACAGGCGATAGCACACGGATCGTAAACGCCCAGCTGGTCGGCAATTTCCTGCAACGTTTCTGGCGTCGCTGCCGGCACAATGCGGTCTACCATGGTGCATGGGAAGGTGGCGTTAGCTGCAATCCACTCCGCTAACTGCGGGTCGCGCGCCTGCGCCAGGCCCAGCACCGCGACTTTCGCCACATGACCATTTTCACGCACGTTATCGCAGGACATCACGGTAAAGGCCGCCAGCCCCTGCTCGCGACGCAGATGCAACGCCTGTACGATGTACCCAATCGCCGATTTCGGCGCGGTTGGGTTCGCCAGATCGTGCTTAATCAGTGGATTATTGAGATCTAACTGGCCGCTGGCAGCGTCGGTGCAGTACCCTTTTTCCGTGACCGTCAGCGAGACAATCGCCGTCTGCGGGCGCGCCATGGCCTGTAAAATACCGTCGCAACCGTCAAGATCCGGGTGCAGCGCTTCTTTCATCGAGCCAATCACTTTCAGCACGGTGTTGTCCGCACCCTTTTCCGCCACGGTATACAGCAGTTGCTGCTTGCGCAGATTTTCAATCAGTACGCAGTCGTTACCCGGCATCAGGTTAACTTCACAGATACCCCAATCGCTGTCGGTGGTTTCTAAGAGATGGTGGGTGTACAGCGCCTGATGCGCGCGGTGAAAAGCACCGCATCCCAGGTGAACAATACGGGATTGCAGGCGAGAACTGTCCCAGGCCGGACGCGCAACCGGCAGGTTGCTACTGGCAATTGTCGTTGTCATCGTGAACTCCAGAAGCCGTTGGAATACCAACGGAAGAGAAAAGGAAAAAGCCGGCCAGACAGGTGACCGGCAAATCTGCTTTAACGGCTGAAGAAAGCGCGCTGGATAGCCATTTCAACACCGCGTACTTCCGCCAGCCCCTTCAGGCGACCAATCGCGGAGTAGCCAGGGTTGGTTTTCTTTTTCAGATCGTCAAGCATCTGGTGACCATGATCCGGCCGCATGGGGATCAGATCCTCTTTACCCTCAGCTTTACGACGTTGCTCTTCTTCGACGATCGCTTTCACCACTTCGTACATGTCAACGTCGCCGTTAAGATGCGCCGCTTCATGGAAAGTTTTCGGGTTATCTTCACGTAGCGTGGAGCGCAGATGGGTGAAGTAAATGCGCGGACCAAACTGTTTGATCATGTCAACCAGATCGTTGTCCGCGCGGACGCCGTAGGAGCCAGTGCACATGGTAAAACCGTTCGCCATGCTGCTGACCGTATCTACCATCCACTGCATATCTTCCACGGTGGAAACAATACGCGGCAGGCCGAGGATCGGGCGCGGCGGATCGTCCGGGTGTACCGCCATACGCACACCAGCTTCTTCTGCCACCGGAATGATCGCCTTCAGGAAGACGGCAAAATTCTCGCGCAGCGCAGCTTTATCGATATCTTTGTAACGCTCAAGGTGCTGACGGAACTGATCGAGGGTATAGCCTTCTTCCGCGCCAGGCAGACCGGCGATGATATTGCGGGTCAGACGCGCTTTGTCTTCATCGCTCATGGTGGTGAAGCGTTCATTCGCCTGAGCAATCTCTTCGGCGGTGTAGTCTGCTTCCGCGCCCGGACGTTTGAGGATATGCAGCTCAAAGGCGGCAAATTCAATCTGGTCAAAACGCAACGCTTTGGAGCCGTCCGGCAGGACGTATTCCAGATCGGTACGGGTCCAGTCGAGAACCGGCATAAAGTTGTAGCACACCGTACGAATGCCGCACTGGGCCAGGTTACGCAGGCTCTGCTGGTAATTGGCGATCCACTGCTGATAGTTGCCAGAACGGGTTTTAATGTCTTCGTGGATCGGCACACTTTCGACGACCGACCAGACCAGGCCCGCCTGCTCAACAATCGCTTTGCGCTTTAGGATCTCATCAACCGTCCACACTTCCCCGTTCGGGATATGGTGCAAGGCGGTGACAACGCCCGTGGCACCCGCCTGACGCACATCCGCTAAGGTGACCGGATCGTTAGGGCCATACCAGCGCCATGTCTGTTCCATGTTTTATTCCTCGTTTACGTTATGGACTCGACGATATGGCGCATAAATTCCTCCTTTTGGTATTACATGTCAACCTCAGCGCCAAAATTGGTTAACCAAATCACACTGAAAGGCGTTGAGATCCTATGTATGGCGCAAAAACACACGGTAAATATGTAAACATGTAACGCAATGTGACATCTATCGCATCAATGGTTAACCAATATATGTAACATCTCAACCAAAATCATAATGGTTCAACCAAAAGAAGGTAGACGTTTTATGCACGTTCTCAATATTCTGTGGGTCGTATTCGGCATCGGTCTGATGCTGGTACTTAATCTAAGATTCAAAATAAACTCGATGGTCGCCCTGCTGCTGGCGGCGCTCTCGGTCGGTATGCTGGCGGGTATGGATTTAATGGAGCTGCTGCACACCATGAAATCCGGTTTCGGCAGTACGCTGGGAGAGCTGGCGATTATCGTGGTGTTCGGGGCGGTCATCGGTAAGCTGATGGTTGATTCCGGGGCGGCGCATCAGATTGCCCATACACTGCTGGCGCGCCTCGGCCTGCGCTATGTGCAGCTGTCGGTGATCATTATTGGTCTGATCTTCGGTCTGGCGATGTTCTATGAAGTGGCGTTTATTATGCTGGCGCCGCTGGTGATCGTTATTGCTGCAGAAGCGAAGATCCCCTTCCTCAAGTTGGCGATTCCCGCCGTTGCCGCCGCCACCACCGCTCACTCCCTGTTCCCACCGCAGCCTGGCCCGGTGGCGCTGGTTAACGCCTACGGCGCTGACATGGGCATGGTCTACATCTACGGTATTCTGGTGACCATTCCGAGCGTGATCTGCGCCGGGCTTATCCTGCCGAAGTTTCTCGGCAACCTCGATCGCCCGACGCCTTCATTCATGAAAGCCGACGTCCCGGTTGACCAAAATAATCTGCCGTCATTCGGCGTGTCTATTCTGGTGCCGCTGATCCCGGCGATCATCATGATCTCCACCACCATCGCCAATATCTGGCTGGTAAAAGGGACACAAGCGTGGGAAGTGGTCAACTTCCTCGGCTCTTCACCGATTGCGATGTTCATCGCCATGATTGTTGCCTTCGTGCTGTTTGGTACCGCGCGTGGTCACGATATGCAATGGGTCATGAACGCCTTTGAAAACGCGGTGAAAAGTATCGCTATGGTGATCCTGATCATCGGCGCGGGCGGCGTACTGAAGCAGACCATCATCGATACCGGCATTGGCGACACCATCGGTATGCTGATGTCGCACGGCAATATTTCTCCGTACATCATGGCGTGGTTGATAACCGTGCTGATTCGTCTGGCAACCGGCCAGGGCGTGGTTTCAGCCATGACGGCGGCGGGAATTATCAGCGCAGCCATCCTCGACCCGGCAACCGGTCAACTGGTGGGCGTCGATCCTGCGTTACTGGTGCTGGCAACGGCGGCAGGCTCCAACACCCTAACCCACATCAACGATGCCTCGTTCTGGCTGTTCAAAGGCTACTTTGATCTGTCGGTGAAGGATACGCTGAAAACCTGGGGTCTGCTGGAACTGGTGAACTCCGTGGTGGGCCTGATAATCGTGTTGATCATCAGCATGATTGCATAACGTCTGTCCCGCTCTGGCCAGTCGCGCCAGAGCGGTTTTCCATCCTGTCTTAGCAATCCTCAATAATCAGATACACCGCCTTCACCGGGCCATGCACCCCAACCACCTTGATAAGCTCAATATCCGCTGTCGAACTGGGTCCACTGATAATGTTAATGCACGACGGCATACGCTCACCGGCCTGCGCTTTCTGATGCAGTTTTTCTGCCAGTTGCGCCACGCGTGGCAGGATGGTGCTTTTACGCAGCACGAAAATCGATGACTCCGGCAACAGGCTCAGGGAACGCCCACGCTCCGGCGCAGAAAACAGCACCACGCCGCCGGACTCAGTCAGGCCATACTCGGCATAGACCACGCCGACTTTAGCCTGCTCGGCCTGGGTAATATTTTCGCTACCGCGCGCCGGGTCCCAGACCACGGCGTTGCATGCCTGCTGTAAGCGTTCGGTAATGCCCAGTTCCACCAGCCGACTGTCGCCGCTCAGTACCACCGGTTGCGACCCCAGCTCCTCACACAGACGGAGCGCCGCGTCTGCCGCCTGATCCTCGCGGGTCAGTTCGCAGCGGGCCAGCATCACCTCGCTGGCAAACTGGATAAACGCCTCGCAGCGCTGCTCGGGGCTCAGTTCGGTCAGGCGCTCGTTGGCATAGTTGTTAACCGGCGCGGCATCCGCTTCTGGCTCGAAACGCAGCGGGCGACCCAGCGCCTGGGCGACGGTGTTTAAAAATGCGGTACGGTTATCCATTTTTTTTCTCCTGCGCCTGATGTTTCTTAAACCAGCTGCGGAAACTCTCGCCGTCAGCATCAGGCAGATCGCGCGCCTCCATCCAGTCACCAATCGCGCCAACCTTAAGCGGCGTTTTACCGCCATTGATAAACCAGCTTGCCGCGTGGGCCCCGGCCATCATGCCGACCTTCCACAGCCCTGGATGGCTGTTGGCATAAGCGAACATTTTGATCGCCCGTCGCTCGGCTTTCGGGGTAATGCCCTCCTCGGCCATCACCCGGCGATGACGCAGGATCAGTTTTGACAGCGGGATCCGCACCGGACAGACGCTGTCGCAGGCCGTGCACAGTGAACAGGCGTACGGCAGATCTTTGAAATCTTTATAGCCGCCGAGCAGCGGAGAGATCACCGCACCGATGGGACCTGGATAGATGGAGCCATAGCCGTGACCACCGATATGACGATACGCCGGACAGGTGTTCATACAGGCCCCGCAGCGGATACAGCGCAGCACATCACGAAACGCTGAGCCCAGCACCTGCGAGCGCCCGTTATCGACAATCACCAGATGAAATTCTTCCGGTCCGTCAACGTTATCCGCCTCGCGCGGGCCGGTCAGCCAGGTGTTGTAGCCCGTCAGGCGTGCGCCCACGGCGCTGCGCGCCAGCATAGTGATCAGCACATCCACATCGGCAAACGTCGGTGCGATACGCTCCATACCCATTACCGCAATGTGCGTTTTCGGCAGCGTGGTGCACATGCGCGCGTTACCTTCGTTGGTCACCAGACACACCGAGCCGGTTTCCGCCACGGCAAAGTTGCAACCGGTAATACCGATTTCGGCACTCAGGAAATCCTCACGGATCTTCTGGCGAATGAATAAGGTCATGGCTTCCGGGGTTTCCGGGCCGTCGTAGCCCAGACGCTCGTGCAGCACACGGCGGATCTGGTAGCGATCTTTATGAATAGCCGGGACCACGACGTGCGAAGGCGGATCCTGATCCAACTGCAGGATATATTCGCCGAGATCGGTTTCGATCACCTGAATTCCGGCATCCTGCAGCACATGGTTGACGCCGATCTCTTCGGTCACCATCGACTTGGACTTCACCACCTTCTTCGCATTTTTACTCTGCGCGACCTGCAGAATGTAGCGGGTGGCCTCTTCTTTGGTTTTGGCGAAATAGACGTGCCCGCCGTTTTGCGTCACTTTCTCGGAGAGTTGATACAGGTAAGCGTCGAGATTGCTCAGAACGTGATCGCGGATCTGGCTGGCACGATCGCGCCAGTCTTCCCAGTGACCTAACTCATCGACCATTTTTTGTCGATTCGCGCCGATACGCTCCTGCGCATTGGCCACGGCTTTGCGCATGATCGGGTCTTCAATCTGCTGACGAATGCGCAGTTTAAATTCTACATCGCTGGTTTTTATCGACATTTACTTTCCCTCAGCGGCTCATCAGCACTTCAGCAATATGCATCACTTTGACCGGCTGACCTTCCCGTTGCAGTCGACCGCCAATGTTCAGCAGGCAGCTGACGTCTGCGCCAATCAAATATTCCGGCTTCGCATCCATCAGGTGGAAAACTTTCTCTTTCACCATCTCGCCGGATATTTCAGCCATCTTGACCGAGAACGTCCCGCCAAAGCCGCAGCAGGTGTCCTGATCGGCAAACGTCAGCAGTTCCAGCCCGCGTACGTTTTTCAGCAATGTGAGCGGCTCTTCCTTCACCCCCAGCTTGCGGGTCAGGCTACAGGAGGGGTGATATACGGCACGGCCATGCAGACTGGCGCCGACATCCACCACGCCGAGTTTGTTGACGATAAAAGAGGTAAGATCCTGCATACGCGCGGCAACGTTCTCAGCACGGATCGCCCACTCAGGTTCATCGGCCAGATAGGTCGGGTAGCTTTTTACCGCATAGGTGCAGGAGCCTGCCGGAGAGATAATCGGATCGTCGTTATCTTCCAGCGCGGCGATCAGGTTTTTCATCCCGGGGATCGCTTCTTTGATGTAACCGCTGTTGATGGCTGGCTGACCGCAACACCCTTGCTTCTCGGGGAAATTCACGCGACAACCCAGTTTTTCCAGCAGCAATACGGAGTCTCGTGCCATCCGTGATTTCAGTGCGTCACCAATGCAGGTAACAAAGAAATTTACATTCACAATAACTACTCCATTGCTTCATTTCTGTTTATTGCGCTTGATATTGCTATATCAAGCAAAGGTTCAATCGTCTTTCACACCCAGTTTTTCGGTTTGCTCGTTTTACTAATGCCTGGGTTCATAATGATGCTCAGATCGTTTTCCTTTGATGGCGACTCCCCATTTCTTATATCAGGACAATCGCAAATGTCTGCATTTTCATTTGTATGACAAAACAAAATAATCCCCTAATCGACTCGGACATGCAATACCCAGGTTTATTTATTTCGGCATCGCTCACATTTTTATATTTAAAATCACAGCATTATTAACACCTTAACAATAGTTTCAGGGGATAACTATTCTCGTCACTACCATTATCAAAGAGGTTGTTAAATAACTACTTATGGGTATTCAGCTTGATCTTAAGTATATTTACACGGCGCTAATTCTTAATTAAAAGATTACAATAGTTACAAAACCACAAATCATAATTACTTTATCCACTGAAGCGATTCAGTTTACAGCTTTTATTAATTCAGCAAGGTAGCCTCCCCGCCATAAATATAAATCAGGTTTAATGAACCAATCGGGAATAGCAATGAACGAATATTTTATGTTTGCCCTGGCACTCTCTCCGTTACTACTGATGGTATTTTTAATATTAAAATTGAAAATGCCCATCCATTATTCTGTGCTAATCTCTTTAGTATTCACCGCCGCGCTATCGGCACTATTCTGGGAAATGCCCGTACAGAATTTGAAAGCCGCGATAGGCTATGGCGCACTGAAGGGATTATGGCCGATCGTGATTGTGATCCTCGGCGCTATCTTCAGTTATAACGTCATGCAGGCGACCAAAGCGCTGGATATTCTGCGCGACATTCTCGCCAGCATTAGCGAAGATAAGCGTATTCAGGTGCTGCTGATTTCATGGTGCTTTGGCGGATTTCTTGAAGCCGCGGCAGGTTATGGCACGGCGGTCGCCATCCCGATCGGCATTCTTATTGCGCTCGGATTCAACCCGCTGAAGGCGGCGATCGCCTCTCTGGTGGCAAATACCGTTCCCACCGCATTCGGCGCGGTCGGGATCCCGGTTTCTATTCTGGCGGAACAGGTTAATCTGCCGGTTTATACCTTAGGCGGAACCATTATTTTGCAGCTGGCGCTGTTTAATATCCTGCTGCCGTTTGTCATTGTCTGCATAATTGGCGGTGGCCTGAAAGCCATTCGCGGCGTATTTCTGATCACGCTGATGTGTGGCATCACCACGCTGGTTCCGCAATATTTTGTCGCTATCCATCTTGGCGCGGAATTGCCCGCCTTTGCCGGGAGCCTGGTCAGCCTGCTTGCCGTGGCGATGGTCAGCCGCCTGCGCAAAGGGAAAACCGATCCCGAATGGCGCATTGAGGTCAGCCATACCCGCGAAACCACGCCGCGCTCGGCAAAAGTGTTGTTCCGCATGGGCTCTATCTATCTGTTTATTTTTGTCTTTATCCTGCTGTGTTCGCCGCTGTTCCCGACGATAAAAGCTGCGGCGTCCCAACTGGCCTCGGTACTGCACTTCACGCTCGCCGACGGCAAAACGCTGGCGCTGAAAGTTGAATGGGTGACCACGCCAGGGATGCTGATCATCTTTGCGACCATTATCGGCGGTTTTATTCAGGGAGCATCGACACGTGGGATGCTGGAAGTGTTTATCAAAACTATTTTCCAGCTTAAAAATTCCATTGTGGCGATTATGGCGATCGTCGCGCTGGCCACGGTGATGGATCTCAGTGGGATTATCTCCACGCTGGCCCAGTCGATTGTTGATTTGACCGGCAGCTCATACGTCTTCCTCACCCCGGTGATTGGCGCGCTGGGCACGTTTGTGACCGGCAGCGATACCAACTCGAACATTCTGTTCGGTAAGCTGCAAACTATTGCCGCCAGTAAGCTGCATATCGATCCTAACTGGCTGGCGGCGGCCAATACCTCCGGCGCAACGGGCGGAAAAATGATTTCACCACAGAGCATCGCCATCGCAGTTTCGGCTACCAAAATGGACGGTCAGGCCAACCAGATAATGTCTGGCACCATGAAATACTGCTGCGCCTACATTGTGATCCTCGGCCTGAAAGTCGGTCTCTTTTATTACTGGTTTATGGCGTAACCCGTTGTCAACCCCGCCAAATTCGCGGCAATCGTATTTGACGAAGCGGTGACCATAAAGGTTTACACCGCCCCGGGATCGGAACGAGGTGACAGGCTTTACGATTTGTCGGCGCTGACTAAAATAGCGCCGATGTTTCAAATCGAGGATTGTTGTTATGTTGTTCTGGAAAAAGATGGTGAAGAAGTTCGACGCCTTTTCTGCGTTGATCCCACCACGCTACTTCCGCGTGTAATGCCTGATGGCGATTCGCTTATCAGGCCTGCGTTTCACGCTCATTTGTCGGCCGGATAAGGCGCAAGCGCCGCATCCGGCAACGAGCCCCCTTTCACTTGCGCAGCCCGCACGCCCTTAACACCCTGACCCGCAGACGAAGCCACGCAAAACGGTAGACCAGCGGATGCTGAAATCGTAGCAATGTCATAAACATAATGCCTCCTGCGCTAGCGAAACGTTGGCAGCAGACCAAATACGTCCAGAACCACCGTCAGATAGACAACCGCCCCACAAATAATCACCAGGTTGAGCACGGTGTTATTACACGGCGCGGTATAGCTGGCGGTCGGAAAACGCTTCCGTGCGGCTTTCACCAGGAACGGCGGCAGGATCACGCTCCAGATGGTAAAGGCCAGACCGGCGTAACCAATCGCGTGCACAAAACCGTTCGGGAAGAAGAAGCACACGGCGGCTGGCGGGAAGTAGGTCACCAGTGCGGTTTTCAGGCGGCCCATGCCGTCATCCGGGAAATGGAAAAGATCGGCGATATAATCAAACAGGCCAAGCGTCGCCGCCAGCAGGGAACTGGCGACCGCGAAGTTGCCGAAGAAGGTCAGGATTAGATCCATATAACGGCTGGTGAACAACCCGCTGATGGCTTCAACAAACACGTCGATATTGCCGCCTTTAGCGATAATCGGCGGGAATGCGGAACGGCTAATGTTGCCCATCGTAACGGCTAACCAGAAGATATACAGCAGCAGGGCAAACAGCGTGCCGATGATAATAGAGCGCGTAATATTCGAAATCCCGCGCGTGCCATACAGCTTGACCAGGCTCGGCACGTTACCGTGAAAACCAAACGAGATAATGCAGAACGGCAGCGTCATCAGGATATACGGCAGATACTGCGAATTAGGCAGCGCCACCGCTACGCTGTCGACAAGTTTTGCCACTTCGATATGGCCTACCAGTCCGGAGAAGGTGGCAAAGAACGCTACAAACTTACCGATAATCAGCACGGTAGTGATGCGTCCAACCAGCAACGAGCTGTACCAGGCAATCGCCCCAACCAGCATACTGACGATAATCACCGAGATATTTGCCGGAAAACGTACGCCACTGTATTTGAATACGGTTTGCGCCATCACTGCCGATGAACCGGAGATATAGGCATAGGTCAGAATATACAGCACAAAACCGAAAGCGATGCCGACCACGATATTCCACTTACGGCCTAATAAATCCTGGGTAAAGGTATTAAAACTGGCACCAGCGCCATAATGCAGGTTAACTTCAACCAGCATCAGGCCGGTTAATAACATCATGATGGCAATAAACAGAAGAATAACCGACGCACCGGGGAACCATACGCCAGCCATCGCAATCGGCAGGGAAAACATTCCGCCACCCACTACGGTCGCGATAACCAACATGGTTCCGCTAATCAGTCCGGGGGTACTACTCTGTCGCTCAATGGCATTAATATCCATGATAAATGTTCCTGTAGACTATTCGTTATAATTACAGCTGTCATTTGTACATCATGCGGATAATAAAAATGTCGGAGTCAGGGTTTACTTTTTATAGTTATGTCACGGTAACGGACACCGTAAAGGCTTCCTGTTCATGGAAAAAGAAGACAAAAAAGCCCCATCGCCAGATGGGGCCATATGATTATTTAGATATAATCAAAGCGTGCAGTAAAGAAACGCAACTGCTTCGGTTCGTAAATAAACTTCAGCCCGCGAATATCTTCTTTGTGCTGGTAAAGTTTAATAATACCGTCAGCCACCACATCCATATGCGCGTAGGTATAAACGCGGCGTGGAATCGTCAGACGCACGGTTTCCAGTTTCGGTCTGTGGTGTTCGCCGGTCACGTTATTACGGCCCGCAGAGATAATACCGCGCTCCATACTACGTACACCAGTTTCCACATAGATGCTGGCAGCCAGGCTTTGCGCCGGGAACTCGTCCTGCGTCAGGTGCTCGCAGAAGCGACGCGCATCGAGGAATACCGCGTGACCACCCACCGGTTCAACAATCGGTACGCCAGCAGCTTTCAGCTTGTCGCCCAGGTAGCGAACCTGCTTCACGCGGTGCTCAATGTACTCATACTGCATGGCTTCGCGCAGACCAATCGCCATGGCTTCCATGTCGCGTCCGGCCAGGCCGCCGTAGGATGGCATCCCTTCGTACACCACGACTAACTCTTTGGCAGCAGAGAACATTTCGTCATCATTCATGCACAGGAAGCCGCCGATGTTTACCAGACAGTCTTTTTTACCACTCATGGTACAACCGTCGGCGTAGCTGAACATCTCATGCACGATCTCTGCAATGCTCTTGTTCTCAAAGCCCTGCTCTTGCTCTTTGATAAAGTAGGCGTTTTCTACGCAGCGGGTAGCGTCGTAGAACACTTTAATGCCGTGTGCTTTTGTCAGTTCACGTACCGCACGCATGTTTGCCATCGATACCGGCTGCCCGCCCGCGAGGTTAACCGTCACCGCCAGGCAGATATAGGCAATATTCTCGGCACCTTTTTCGTCAATCAGCTTTTGTAATTTTTTAAGATCAATATCACCTTTAAACGCAATATTCAGACCGGCATCGTGCGCTTCGTCACGAACAATATCAACAAACACCGCACCATTTTTTTCCTGGTGATAACGGGTAGTGGTGAAATACATATTCCCGGCAACATATTGCCCTGGTTTAATTGCCAACTGCGATAACAGGTTTTCAGCACCGCGTCCCTGGTGAGTCGGAACAATATGTTTAAAGCCAAACAGTTCCTGAACCGTTCTTTCCAGATGATAGAAGTTTTCGCTGCCCGCGTACGCTTCATCACCCATCATCATTCCGGCCCACTGCTTGTCGCTCATTGCGTTGGTGCCACTGTCGGTCAGCAGGTCAATATAAATATCTTTCGAATTTAACAGGAAAGTATTGTAACCCGCTTCCTGCATTTTCTTAAGGCGTTCATCACGCGGGATCATAGATACAGTTTCAACGCTTTTAATACGGAAGGGTTCTGCCGGATAATTCATTTTGTTTCTCCAGTAACAGTGGTCATGTACGTATTAATGTGAAGTAAAGCATACCTGGTTCATCAATAAAGTCTGATGAAATATAACTATTCGCCTCCTGCATCAGGGGGTGAAATAATGTGCAGGCACTATGCAAGATTTAATTGATTATGGAAATAGTCCGAGCAACATTAATCACTGGCAATAATTCAAAAAGCTGTAAATGTGAGTGATGCAAATCACACGTCATTTTTTAACTATTCATATTCAACAAGTTTTTTTTGCATGTTGTTTTGTCGTTCGCTGTTGAGCGTTATCTGCGACCAGAAATACTGAAAACTTTACTTTCCAGGCTGTTCTCATTTTGTATTGGTGAATGAGTACCCCCCATTTTGTGAGAGTCGGATCACTTCGCGGGTTACTATTTGTGATTCACATCACTAAAAGTGTAAAGCAAAGTGTACAAATCAGTGTTATTTCAGAGTTTGCCATTTGCTTCAGTGAGTTAGATCACATTTTTATCCAGATGCCGACAGGCACTGTTTTCTGGAACGAGGGGATATTCAGGCGTGCAAAAGGCAATGAATTTATACGGTGAATAATACCGGATTTATTGGGATGAGGGGGTTTTCTATTTATTCCGAAAGCGTGCTATTCGCGCTTATTTCATTGTATTTACATCTGGACTTAGCCCAAGATACTGGGGTAATTTACAGGGGTTTTATTAGCGCGATGCGAAGGTGCGCCAACACCTGCGCATCGCTAATCACAGTAACTATTAAAGGGAATAGTCACCATGACTGATACGCATAGTATTGCAGTTTCATTTGATCCAGAAGTGCACGCCGCACGCACCGCCGAACCCGAAGAGTCAGAACAGATGAAGTCCCTGAGCGCCGTGGAAAAACTCTCGGTGCGCAAGCAAAAGCAGGTGCTGGAGTTTATCGGAGTGATTGCGGGTAAAGCGTCAAAGGGGTGAGAGCTGGCAGCTGCTAATACCGCTTCAAGGCAGAACCCGATAACAGCAAGGGAATTTAAATTAACCAAGGCTAGAAATAAAGCCCTGGATTGTGATTAAGGTAGCATTCAGATATTGCTGACGATTTCTTTAATCAATGGTGGACCTTTAAAAATAAAGCCCGAATAAATCTGTACCAGGGTAGCGCCAGCGGCTATTTTCTCACGTGCGGCAATGACCGAGTCGATACCGCCAACACCAATAATCGGCAACTGACCATTTAATTCCTGAGACAACTGGCGAATAATTTCTGTACTTTTTAATTGTAACGGACGACCGCTCAACCCACCCATTTGATCGCAATTTTTCATTCCCTGTACGAGAGAACGATCGAGAGTGGTGTTAGTTGCAATTACGCCATCAATATTATGCCGAACTAAACTGTCGGCAACTTGGATCAGTTCTTCGACGGAAAGATCCGG
>NZ_SZXG01000005.1:0-88482 GCF_005281305.1 Citrobacter sp. wls706
TCGAGTCCCGTCCGTTCCGCCACTTATTAGAAAATTAAGCCTGCTACTAAGCAGGCTTAATGATAAAAAAATTTAGGGGCGTAGCTCAGTTGGTAGAGCACCGGTCTCCAAAACCGGGTGTCGCGAGTTCGAGTCTCTCCGCCCCTGCCAGAAACAATCCTTAGCATTCTTGCTAAGGATTTTTTTTATCTGCAATTTGAGCTATTCCTTTCTGCTGTATTACTTCTGGCATCCTTGCCAGTGCTTTCTAATCTTCCAGAATACTTGTTCTTAGCAGATCGCAAATAAGTGCATGCTTGTCGCTGTTTTGCAGCCAGACTGCATATAAAGGGCGTGACAGCGTTATGCTGTCGGTAACCGTGTGTAGATCGTTTTTTGTTTTAGCCCAGTTAACGGGCAACCAACTAAAGCCCTTAAGGACAGAAAGTTGCTGCCTGGCCAGTTCTGCTGAACTGGTGGTCAGTACCGGCACTTCATCTCCCGCGATCAGTCCCGCTTCGTGTTGTTGAAAATCGGGTCCCCATTCCAGGCGTAGGTAATTCAGTTCATCTTTGGTTTGCGAAGGTGAACTGCAATAGAGCGCCAGCGTGAAATATCCCAACAGTTGGCTGCTAAATTCGTCCATTTTGGGCGTTTCGGTGGTGATCAGTAGATCAAGCTGTCGTTCATGTAGCTGCTTTACTAACGACTGTCGTTGAGCGATTCTCGCTTCAAACTGCAGGCTGGTTTGTGGCTCCTGTGACTGATACAAACGCCTCAACCAGTCATTAAGCATACATTCCCAAAGGGATGCGCTGGCACCAATTGAAAACTCGTTATGCCGCGAGGTATTCGCAACCTCCTTGCGTGCTGCTTGCCACGTATTCATCAGCGTTTCAGCGTAAGGTAATAATTTCTCACCCGCCGCGGTTAAACGGATATTGTTTCTGTGTCGGGTGAACAGATTTACACCCAATTGATTTTCCAGTTGTCTGATCCGAAAACTAACCGCTGATTGGGTCAGATAGAGCGCTTCAGCAGCCCTGCCAAAGTGGCGTGTCCGGCTAACCTCCAGGAAAGTTTTTAACAATTCCGTATCCACAACTCGCTCCATAAAATTATTTGTCGTGATGATTTAAATCTTTTGTTTGACGCTCTGTCAAGCGTAACTAATACTCCGCGCCATAAATAGCTCGGCCAAAGAATTAGGAGCGTGCAGGATGGCGGAAAGCTTTACGACGACTAATCGATATTTCGACAATAAATATTATCCCCGTGGATTCTCCCGTCATGGTGATTTCACCATTAAAGAAGCACAACTGCTTGAGCGTCACGGTTATGCTTTCAACGAGCTGGATCTGGGCAAACGTGAGCCGGTAACGGAAGAAGAAAAACTGTTTGTTGCGGTATGCCGTGGTGAACGTGAACCGGTTACCGAAGCTGAACGCGTGTGGTCTAAGTATATGACGCGTATTAAGCGTCCAAAACGTTTCCACACGCTGTCTGGTGGGAAACCTCAGGTGGAAGGTGCAGAAGACTACACCGAATCTGATGATTAATAAAAAAGGGCGAAAGCCCTTTTTTTATGTCAGTAGTTTCTGCAAATGAATGAGTAACCTGTCGATCGCCCTATACCCAATGGCCTCCTGCAAATGCTGACGGGTAATATGGTCACATTGCTCGAGATCCGCAATGGTTCGGGCGACCTTTATCAATCGCAGCCACGCGCGGATAGATAATCCGAGATGTGCCAATGCCTCTTCAAGCCACTGCGCATCATCACTGCGAAGTTGGCAATATTCATGTATATCCTGACTGCCCAGATGCGCGTTTAACTTATTTTGTCGCCGATACTGACGCTCTTGTGCGGCGATAACGCGTTGCTTCACCGTGGCGCTATCTTCCCCTTTCACTGCGCTCTGGCTGAGTATGCCGGGCGGAGGCAAAGGGATTTCGAGGGAGAGATCGAAACGGTCAAGAAACGGTCCTGATAATCGGTTGAGGTAACGCAGCGTTTGTTCTGGGGTGCAGCGGTTATGGTTCCCCTGATAATGACCCGTTGGGCTGGGATTCATTGCAGCAATGAGTTGAAAGCGCGCAGGGTAGGTTATTTTAGCCCGAGTGCGGGATAAATGGATTTGCCCGGACTCGATAGGTTCACGCAGGGCATCCAACGTGCGCCGCTCAAACTCAGGTAATTCGTCCAGAAATAGTATGCCGTTATGCGCCAGAGAGATCTCTCCCGGCGCAGGAATAGACCCACCGCCTACCATAGCGGTTAACGAGGCACTGTGATGCGGTGAGCGAAAAGGGCGCTGCTTCCACTGTTTTTGTATCGTAGCGGAATTGACCAGGCTGAGTATCGCAGCACTTTCCAGTGCCTCATCGTTGCTAAGAGGCGGAAGCAGCCCTCTGAGGCGACTGGCCAGCATGGTCTTTCCCGTCCCCGGAGGGCCGATAAGCAGCAGGTTGTGACCGCCAGCCGCAGTGAGCTCCAGCCCGCGTTTGCCTTGTTCCTGACCGATGACATCGCTCAGATCATCGGCTAATGGCTCTGGCGTGAAGTCTGCAGATAACGGTCTGTCTAAATCATGCTTCCCTTCGAGAAATGCGCATACGGACTGTAGGTGATCGGCAATCAGACACCCTTCACCATGTATTAGTCCGACTTCAGCGGCATTCTCTTTTGCGAGAATAATTCTCCTGCCTGCGCGTATTGCTTCGGTTGCGCTTGAAATCGCTCCTGGAACGCCGCGTAGCGTGCCTGTAAGCGCTAATTCACCTACCAGCTCGTAGGTATCGAGATTATGGGCTGTAAGCTGCTCAGAAGCGGCCAGAAGCGCCACTGCGATAGGTAAATCATATCGTCCTCCTTCTTTGGGAAGATCGGCAGGAGCGAGGTTAATGGTTATCTTCTTGGCCGGGAATTCATAACCACTATTAATAATCGCACTACGAACCCGATCGCGAGCCTCTTTCACCGTAGTTTCTGGCAATCCCACCATGGTTAAACCAGGCAGACCATTGCTGATATGTACCTCAATGGTAATGGCTGGCGCATTCACGCCAAGCGCAGCGCGGGTGTGAACAATCGATAGTGACATAACCCCTCCTGATGAAGGCATTATGCGGCAATGTATCGCGGCAAGATTTAACTTGATTGCGGCTTTTAGATGCTGATTCACGTATTTTTTTGCAAATTAAATCTTTTGCATGAAACCAGGAATAACGCTCGCAAACGTATTTGTAAGGTGTCGCTGGGGGGGAGTGTGTGCTCAAGAGTGACCTGAAACGTGAAATATTTTCATTTTTTAATTTTTTATATAGAAAACAAGGCGATTTATCAAAACCGTTACCGGAGTCAGAAAAACGAATAAAAAAAATTCTTGTGTTATTTGCAAATTCTATGGTAACTCTTTAGGTATTCCTTCGAACAAGATGCAAGAAAATATAAAAATGACAGCCCTTCTACGAGTGATTAGCCTGGTCGTGATTAGCGTGGTGGTGATTATTATCCCACCGTGCGGGGCTGCACTTGGACGAGGAAAGGCTTAGAAAACAAGCCTTAACGAACTAAGACCCCCGCACCGAAAGGTCCGGGGGTTTTTTTTGACCTTAAAAACATACACGAGGAGCAGAAAGTGAATATCAGCATAAAATTCTGTTTCTCAAGATTTACGGCGGGGATGTAACTATGAATGGGGCACAGTGGGTGGTACATGCGTTGCGTGCACAAGGGGTTCAAACCGTCTTTGGTTATCCCGGTGGCGCAATCATGCCGGTTTATGATGCGTTATATGACGGCGGCGTAGAACACCTTTTGTGTCGACACGAGCAGGGCGCAGCGATGGCGGCGATTGGCTATGCCCGTGCGACCGGTAAAACCGGCGTGTGTATCGCCACTTCAGGCCCTGGTGCTACCAACCTGATCACCGGCCTTGCCGATGCCCTGTTAGATTCTGTTCCCGTTGTGGCGATCACCGGCCAGGTTGCATCACCTTTCATCGGAACGGATGCGTTCCAGGAAGTGGACGTTCTCGGTATGTCTCTGTCTTGCACCAAACACAGTTTCCTGGTGCAGTCACTGGAGGAACTGCCGCGCATCATGGCAGAAGCTTTCGACGTGGCGAACTCTGGTCGTCCGGGCCCCGTTCTGGTCGATATCCCGAAAGACATCCAGTTAGCCAGCGGTACGCTGGAACCGTATTTCACGACCGTCGGAAACGTAGAGACTATCCCGCATGCTGACGTTGAGCAGGCGCGTAAAATGCTGGCTCAGGCGCAAAAACCCATCCTGTACGTAGGTGGTGGCGTGGGTATGGCGCAGGCGGTCTCTGCCCTGCGTGAGTTTATTGCGCTTACCCAAATGCCAGTTGCCTGCACGCTGAAAGGCCTGGGCGCAGTAAACGCTGACTACCCGTACTATTTGGGCATGCTGGGAATGCACGGTACTAAAGCGGCGAATTTCGCGGTGCAAGAAAGTGATTTACTGATCGCAGTGGGCGCACGTTTTGATGACCGGGTAACCGGTAAGCTGAATACTTTCGCTCCTAACGCCAGCGTTATCCATATGGATATCGACCCGGCGGAAATGAACAAACTACGTCAGGCACACGTCGCGTTGCAGGGCGATTTAAATTCGCTGTTGCCGGCATTACAACAACCGCTGAAGATTGACGCATGGCGTCAGTCCTGTGCAGAGCTGCGCGCAGAACATGCCTGGCGTTATGATCATCCGGGTGACGCTATCTACGCGCCGCTGTTGTTAAAACAGCTGTCAGAACGCAAACCTGCAGATAGCGTGGTGACGACTGATGTTGGTCAGCATCAGATGTGGTCAGCACAGCATATGACCTATACCCGCCCGGAAAATTTCATCACCTCCAGCGGTTTGGGTACGATGGGCTTTGGCCTGCCTGCCGCCGTGGGTGCCCAGGTCGCGCGCCCGAACGATACGGTTATCTGTATCTCCGGTGACGGCTCTTTCATGATGAATGTGCAAGAGCTGGGCACCGTGAAGCGTAAGCAGTTACCGCTGAAGATAGTCTTACTCGACAACCAGCGCTTAGGCATGGTGCGACAATGGCAGCAACTGTTTTTCCAGGAACGTTATAGCGAAACCACCCTTACCGATAACCCCGATTTCCTCATGTTGGCCAGCGCCTTCGGCATACCTGGCCAGCACATCACCCGTAAAGACCAGGTTGAAGCGGCACTCGACACCATGCTGAACAGCGAGGGGCCATACCTGCTTCATGTCTCAATCGACGAACTTGAGAATGTCTGGCCTCTGGTGCCGCCTGGCGCCAGCAACTCAGAAATGCTGGAGAAATTATCATGATGCATCATCAGGTCGCCGTTGAGGCTCGTTTCAATCCGGAAACCTTAGAACGTGTTTTACGCGTGGTACGCCATCGTGGTTTTCAGGTGTGCTCCATGAACATGGCAGCCGCCAGCGATGCGCAGAATATAAATATCGAATTGACCGTTGCCAGCCCCCGGTCGGTCGACTTACTGTTTAGTCAGTTAATTAAGCTGGTAGACGTTGCACATGTTGCTATCTGCCAGAGCACAACCACATCACAACAAATCCGCGCCTGAGCGCAAAAGGAAGAAAAATGACGACGAAAAAAGCTGATTACATTTGGTCTAATGGCGAGATGATTCGTTGGGAAGACGCGAAGGTCCACGTGATGTCCCACGCTCTGCACTACGGTACTTCTGTATTTGAAGGTATCCGTTGCTACGATTCTCACAAAGGGCCGGTGGTGTTCCGTCATCGTGAACATATGCAGCGTCTGCGTGATTCAGCCAAGATCTACCGTTTTCCGGTCTCTCAGAGCGTTGATGAACTGATGGAAGCCTGCCGCGAAGTGATCCGCAAAAACAACCTGACCAGCGCCTATATTCGTCCGCTGGTATTTGTGGGCGATGTCGGGATGGGTGTTAACCCGCCAGCGGGCTACACCACTGATGTGATCATCGCCGCGTTCCCGTGGGGGGCATACCTCGGCGCAGAAGCGCTGGAACAAGGGATCGATGCGATGGTTTCTTCCTGGAACCGCGTGGCGCCGAACACCATCCCTACTGCTGCTAAAGCGGGCGGTAACTATCTGTCTTCGCTGCTGGTGGGTAGCGAAGCGCGTCGTCATGGTTATCAGGAAGGTATTGCGCTGGACGTGAATGGCTACATCTCCGAAGGTGCGGGTGAAAACCTGTTTGAAGTCAAAGATGGCATTCTGTTTACCCCGCCATTTACCTCTTCCGCGCTGCCGGGTATCACCCGTGATGCCATCATTAAACTGGCGAAAGATCTTGATATCGAAGTACGTGAGCAGGTGCTGTCCCGTGAATCGCTGTACCTGGCCGACGAAGTGTTTATGTCCGGTACCGCGGCGGAAATCACGCCAGTACGCAGCGTCGATGGTATTCAGGTGGGCGAAGGCCGCTGCGGCCCGGTCACCAAACGCATCCAGCAGGCCTTCTTTGGCCTCTTCACCGGTGAAACGGAAGACAAATACGGCTGGTTGGATTCAGTAAACCAATAACAATATTAATATTTCCCTAAAATAATTCACGTTGCAGGAAGACGGCAACGCAGCAAGTCCCAGGAGCTTACTGTAGTAAGTGGCTGGGGTGAGCGAGGCAGCCAACGCACCTGCGGCGTGAAGTATGCAGGGGAAAGACAGACGGGAGTTAATCAAGCATGCCTAAGTATCGTTCAGCCACCACCACTCACGGCCGCAATATGGCGGGCGCCCGCGCACTGTGGCGCGCCACCGGGATGACCGACGCCGATTTCGGCAAGCCGATTATCGCTGTCGTGAACTCCTTTACCCAGTTCGTGCCGGGTCACGTCCACCTGCGCGATCTTGGTAAGCTGGTTGCCGAACAAATCGAAGCCTCAGGCGGCGTGGCGAAAGAGTTCAACACCATCGCGGTGGATGACGGTATCGCTATGGGCCACGGGGGCATGCTTTATTCACTGCCGTCCCGCGAGCTGATCGCTGACTCCGTTGAGTACATGGTCAACGCCCACTGTGCCGACGCGATGGTCTGCATCTCCAACTGTGACAAAATCACCCCCGGGATGTTAATGGCCTCGCTGCGCCTGAATATTCCGGTGATCTTCGTTTCCGGTGGCCCGATGGAAGCCGGGAAAACCAAACTTTCCGACAAGATCATCAAGCTCGACCTGGTTGACGCGATGATTCAGGGCGCGGACCCGAAAGTCTCCGACTCGCAGAGTGAGCAGGTTGAACGTTCCGCCTGCCCAACCTGCGGCTCCTGCTCCGGGATGTTCACCGCCAACTCGATGAACTGTCTGACCGAAGCGCTGGGCCTGTCGCAGCCGGGCAACGGCTCGCTGCTGGCGACCCACGCTGACCGTAAAGAGCTGTTCCTCACCGCTGGTCAACGCATCGTTGAGCTGACCAAACGTTATTACGAGCAGGATGATGCTTCCGCGCTGCCGCGTAACATTGCCAGTAAAGCGGCGTTTGAGAACGCCATGACGCTGGATATCGCCATGGGCGGTTCCACTAACACCGTTCTGCATCTGCTGGCGGCGGCGCAGGAAGCAGAAATCGACTTCACAATGAGTGATATCGACAAGTTGTCCCGCAAGGTGCCGCAGCTGTGTAAAGTGGCGCCAAGCACGCAGAAATACCATATGGAAGACGTTCACCGCGCCGGCGGCGTCTTGGGTATTTTAGGCGAGCTGGATCGTGCTGGGCTGCTGAACCGCAACGTGAAAAACGTCCTTGGTCTCTCTCTGCCGCAGACGCTGGAACAGTACGACATCGCTGTCACTCAGGATGAAGCGGTCAAAAAAATGTTCCGTGCTGGTCCGGCGGGCATCCGCACCACCCAGGCGTTCTCGCAGGATTGTCGTTGGGATACGCTGGATGACGATCGCGCCGAAGGCTGTATTCGCTCGCTGGAGCACGCTTACAGCAAGGATGGCGGTCTGGCGGTACTGTACGGCAACTTCGCGGAAAACGGCTGCATCGTGAAAACCGCCGGCGTTGACGACAGCATTCTCAAATTTACCGGCCCGGCGAAAGTCTACGAAAGCCAGGACGAAGCGGTTGAAGCGATCCTCGGCGGTAAAGTGGTCGAAGGCGACGTGGTGGTGATTCGCTACGAAGGGCCGAAAGGCGGGCCGGGCATGCAGGAAATGCTCTACCCAACCACCTTCCTGAAATCGATGGGGCTGGGTAAAGCCTGTGCGCTGATCACCGATGGTCGCTTCTCCGGCGGTACCTCCGGCCTGTCTATCGGCCACGTTTCCCCGGAAGCGGCGAGCGGCGGCAACATCGCGATCATCGAAGACGGTGACATGATCGCTATCGATATCCCGAATCGCGGTATTCAGCTTCAGCTGAGCGAGGCGGAAATCGCCGCCCGTCGTGAAGCCCAGGAAGCCCGCGGCGACCAGGCGTGGACGCCGAAAAACCGCGAGCGTCAGGTCTCCTTTGCCCTTCGTGCCTATGCCAGTCTGGCAACCAGCGCCGACAAAGGCGCGGTGCGCGATAAATCGAAACTGGGGGGTTAATGACCATGGCGGATTCACAACCCTTGTCCGGCGCCCCTGAGGGAGCCGAGTATCTCAGAGCGGTGCTGCGTGCGCCGGTTTACGAAGCGGCGCAGGTAACGCCGCTACAAAAAATGGAAAAACTCTCTTCGCGCCTCGACAACGTGATTCTGGTGAAGCGCGAAGACAGGCAACCTGTTCACAGCTTTAAGCTGCGCGGGGCCTACGCCATGATGGCGGGCCTGACTGAAGAGCAAAAAGCGCATGGCGTCATTACCGCATCTGCAGGTAATCACGCCCAGGGCGTGGCTTTCTCCTCTGCGCGATTAGGCGTGAAGGCACTGATTGTGATGCCGGTGGCGACCGCTGATATCAAAGTCGACGCCGTTCGCGGTTTCGGCGGTGAAGTGCTGTTGCACGGCGCGAATTTTGATGAAGCCAAAGCCAAAGCGATTGAGCTTTCCCAGCAGCAGGGCTTTACTTGGGTACCGCCGTTTGATCATCCGATGGTGATTGCCGGGCAGGGCACGCTGGCGCTGGAGTTACTTCAGCAGGATGCTCACCTTGACCGCGTCTTTGTGCCGGTGGGCGGTGGCGGGTTAGCGGCGGGCGTGGCGGTGCTGATTAAACAGCTGATGCCGCAGATCAAAGTGATCGCCGTCGAAGCGGAAGATTCAGCCTGCCTGAAAGCGGCGCTGGATGCCGGTCATCCGGTGGATCTGCCACGCGTCGGTCTCTTTGCTGAAGGTGTCGCGGTAAAACGCATCGGCGATGAAACCTTCCGCCTGTGCCAGGAATATCTCGATGACATTATTACCGTCGATAGCGACGCTATCTGTGCGGCGATGAAAGACCTGTTTGAAGATGTACGCGCGGTGGCGGAGCCTTCCGGGGCGCTGGCGCTGGCGGGGATGAAAAAATATATCGCCCAGCACAACATTCGCGGCGAACGTCTGGCGCATGTGCTGTCCGGTGCTAACGTGAACTTCCACGGCCTGCGCTACGTTTCCGAACGCTGCGAGCTGGGCGAACAACGCGAAGCGTTGCTGGCGGTGACGATCCCGGAAGAGAAGGGCAGCTTCCTGAAGTTCTGCCAGCTGCTGGGCGGGCGTTCGGTGACCGAGTTCAACTATCGCTTTGCTGACGCCAAAGATGCCTGCATCTTCGTGGGCGTGCGGCTGAGCCGCGGCGTCGAGGAGCGTAAGGAAATCCTTAGCCTACTCAAAGACGGCGGTTACAGCGTGGTGGATCTGTCAGACGATGAAATGGCCAAGCTGCACGTGCGCTATATGGTCGGCGGCCGTCCGTCTAAGCCGTTGCAAGAGCGCCTCTACAGCTTTGAGTTCCCGGAATCGCCGGGTGCGCTGCTGAAGTTCCTCTACACCCTGGGTACGCACTGGAATATTTCCCTGTTCCACTACCGTAGCCACGGTACCGACTATGGCCGTGTACTGGCGGCGTTTGAGCTGGGCGATAACGAACCGGACTTCGAAACCCGGCTCAACGAATTGGGGTATGAGTGCCACGACGAGACCAATAACCCGGCGTTCAGGTTCTTCCTGGCGGGCTAACGGCGGCCATAAAAAAAGGGTTCATGGAGATATGAACCCTTTTTTACATCTGAATCAGATGGTTACAGCGTGATGACTTCGAATTCGACTTCAGTGTTCACGTCCGCGTCGTAATCCACACCGTCGAGGGCAAAACCGAACAGGTTCAGGAATTCCTGCTTGTAACCTGCATAGTCAGTTTCTTGCGCCAGGTTTTCGGTGGTGATCAGCGGCCACAGGTCACGGCACGCCTGCTGAATATCGTCACGCAGTTCCCAGTCATCCATACGGATACGCTGGTTGTCATCCAGCGCCACTTTATCGCCGTACAGGCTGGTGGTCATCAGACGGTTGATCTGCTCGATACAACCTTCGTGAATTCCCTGTTCTTTCATCAGCTTGAAGACCATGGAAATGTACAGCGGCATCACCGGAATAGCAGAAGAGGCCTGGGTGATAACGGATTTCAGGACGGCAACGTTCGCGGAGCCGTTGAGCGGTGCCAGCTGCTTACGCAGTTCACCTGCCGCGCGGTCGAGGTCTTCTTTCGCTTTGCCCAGCGCGCCGTGCCAGTAGATTGGCCAGGTCAGGTCGGTACCGATGTAGGAGTAAGCCACGGTTTTCACGCCGTCAGCCAGCACGCCCGCTTCGCTCAGCGCGCCCATCCACAGTTCCCAGTCTTCGCCGCCCATAACGGTAACGGTGTTCTGAACTTCTTCTTCGGTGGCCGGCTCAATGCTGGCGGTGATGATCTGATCTTTGTTGGTATCAATCGCTTTAGAGGTATAAACCTCGCCGATTGGCTTCAGCGCAGAACGGACGATTTCGCCGGTTTTCGGCATTTTACGCACCGGGGACGCCAGTGAGTAAACCACTAAATCAATCTGACCCAGGTCTTCTTTGATCAGTTTGATCACTTCGTCGCGGCACTCATCGGAGAACGCGTCGCCGTTGATGCTTTTGGAGTACAGGCCTTCACGCTTAGCAGCTTCATCGAAGGCGGCAGAGTTATACCAGCCCGCGGAACCAGGTTTGGTTTCCGTGCCCGGTTTTTCGAAAAATACGCCGATAGTGGCGGCACCGCTGCCAAAGGCGGCGGAAATTCTGGATGCCAGGCCGTAACCGGTGGAAGCACCGATCACCAGCACGCGGGAAGGGCCGTTCTCAATTTTCCCGTTTTGCTTAACGTACTCGATCTGTTTTTCCACATTGACTTTGCAGCCAGTCGGATGGGTCGTTGTACAGATGAATCCACGAATTTTTGGTTTGATTATCATAATGATGGCTAATTAAGTTTGTATTTTCGCTGTCAAGTGCGCAATGACACCGTCTGTTCTGGCTTGCTTAACGGCATGGTTAACAAGCCCCCCACATCTATTATGGCACGGGACATTATACAGAAAAGGAGTGCCAATACTGAATCTACCACTGATTTTAGGCCAGACGCTGGCGCTACTCGGCGATTTTGCGTTCCAGCACAATCTTCCAGAAGGCATCGATCAGCGGCTCATGCAGCCGCTTTTTCGGCGCGCAGACGCCCAGTTCAAACGGCGTTTTTTCGTCGCTACGCTCTAAAATCATCACGCGATTGCGCACCGGTTCCGGGCTGTTTTCCAGCACAACTTCCGGCAGCAGCGCCACGCCGCAGCCGAGCGCCACCATTGAGACCATCGCCTCATGACCGCCGACGGTGGCGTAAATCTGCGGGTTACTGATTTTGTGGCGACGGAACCACAGCTCAATGCGACGGCGTACCGGCCCCTGGTCGGCCATGATAAACGGCACCGTCGACCAGTCGGGCTTATCGACCGACACCTGATTGCGCACCGGGCAGGGCAGCGCCGGGGCGATCAGCACCACTGCCAGATTCTCCAGCATGGAAAACGCCACCGCACCGGGCAGCGTTTCCGGCTTACCGGCAATCGCCAGATCGGCCTCGCCGGTGACCACTTTGTCCATCGCATCGGCGGCGTCGCCGGTGGTGAGCTTAATTTCGACGGAGGGATGCTCGGCGCGGAAGCGGTCGAGGATCGGCGGCAGGTGGCTGTACGCCGCGGTCACCGAGCAGAAAATGTGCAGTTCACCAGAAAGTGATGGTCCTTGCTGATCGAGGGTGTGGCGCAGTTGCTGATACTGCAACAACGTTTGCTGGGCAAATACCCGCAGTTCTTCCCCTGCTTCGGTCAGTGTGACCGTGCGGTTATCACGCACAAACAGCGCCTGACCGAGGTCCTCTTCCAGCCGCTGAATTTGCCGGGAAAGCGTGGAGGGGCTGACGTGCATCGCCCGCGCGCTGCGGCCAAAGTGGCGGCTTTCTGCCAGATGCAGGAAGGTTTTCAGATCGCGTAAATCCACCGATTTCACCTCACGGTTTTACGTTGCAGAAATTGCAACGTGACGTTGTGAATATATCAATTTCCGCAATAAATTTCCTGTTGTAATGTGAGTCTATTCTCGCAAACAGAATGTCTGCGAACCGAACAATAAGCACGACAACACAACATCACGGAGTACACCATCATGGCTAACTACTTTAATACACTGAACCTGCGCCAGCAGCTGGCGCAGCTGGGTAAATGCCGCTTTATGGGCCGCGACGAATTCGCCGACGGCGCGAGCTACCTTCAGGGTAAAAAAGTGGTCATCGTCGGCTGTGGCGCTCAGGGTCTGAACCAGGGCCTGAACATGCGTGACTCCGGTCTGGATATCGCCTACGCCCTGCGTAAAGAAGCGATTGCTGAGAAGCGTGCTTCCTGGCGTAAAGCGACCGAAAACGGCTTCAAAGTAGGCACCTATGAAGAGCTGATCCCGCAGGCTGACCTGGTAGTTAACCTGACGCCGGACAAACAGCACTCCGACGTGGTGCGTTCCGTACAGCCGCTGATGAAAGACGGTGCGGCGCTGGGCTACTCCCACGGCTTCAACATCGTCGAAGTGGGCGAGCAGATCCGTAAAGACATCACCGTGGTGATGGTGGCGCCGAAATGCCCGGGTACCGAAGTGCGTGAAGAGTATAAACGTGGTTTCGGTGTACCGACGCTGATCGCCGTTCACCCGGAAAACGATCCGAAAGGCGAAGGCATGGCGATTGCTAAAGCCTGGGCAGCGGCCACCGGCGGTCACCGTGCGGGCGTACTGGAATCTTCTTTCGTGGCGGAAGTGAAATCTGACCTGATGGGCGAGCAGACTATTCTGTGCGGTATGCTGCAGGCCGGTTCTCTGCTGTGCTTCGACAAGCTGGTGGCAGAAGGCACCGACCCGGCATACGCGGAAAAACTGATTCAGTTCGGCTGGGAAACCATTACCGAAGCGCTGAAGCAGGGCGGCATCACCCTGATGATGGACCGTCTGTCTAACCCGGCGAAACTGCGTGCTTACGCGCTGTCCGAACAGCTGAAAGAGATTATGGCGCCGCTGTTCCAGAAACACATGGATGACATCATCTCCGGCGAATTCTCTTCCGGCATGATGGCAGACTGGGCCAACGACGATAAGAAACTGCTGACCTGGCGTGAAGAGACCGGTAAAACCGCGTTCGAAACCGCGCCGCAGTTTGAAGGTAAAATCGGCGAGCAGGAGTACTTCGATAAAGGCGTGCTGATGATTGCGATGGTGAAAGCGGGTGTTGAGCTGGCGTTCGAAACCATGGTCGATTCCGGCATCATCGAAGAGTCCGCTTACTATGAATCACTGCACGAACTGCCGCTGATCGCGAACACCATCGCCCGTAAGCGTCTGTACGAAATGAACGTGGTTATCTCCGATACCGCAGAATACGGTAACTACCTGTTCTCTTACGCTTGCGTACCGCTGCTGAAAGAGTTCATGACTACCCTGCAGACTGGCGACTTGGGCAAAGCGATTGCCGAAGGCGCGGTAGATAACGCGCAACTGCGCGACGTTAACGACGCCATTCGCGGTCATGCTATCGAGAAAGTGGGCCAGAAACTGCGTGGCTATATGACTGATATGAAACGTATTGCAGTCGCCGGATAAGCGTAGCGCCATCCGATAAAAAAGCCCGGTGTTTAAACACCGGGCTTTTTATTAGTTGCGGTACAGCACTTTAATTATGTGGTAACCGAACTGGGTGTGCAGCGGGCCGGTTGGCTCCAGCACCGGGCAAGAGAAGACCACTTTGTCGAACGCCGGCACCATCTGGCCCTGACGGAATTCACCTAAATCGCCGCCGCGTTTGCCCGATGGGCAGATGGAATGCTTCTTAGCCAGTTTGCCGAAGTCGGCACCGTTTTTAATCTGCTCCAGAAGATCCAGTGCCAGTTTCTCTTCTTTTACAAGGATATGCACTGCTGCTGCTGTTTTTGCCATGATCGTGCCTTCAAAAGGGAATATATAAGGCTGGCGATTTTAGCATGGCTTATCGGCGATACAGCACCTTGATGATGTGATAGCCGAATTTGGTTTTGACCGGCCCGTAAGGTTTAAGCAATGGACAGCTAAACACGGCGGCATCAAATGTCCCCACCATCATCCCCTGTTTGAATTCACCCAAATCGCCGCCGTTGCGCCCGGATGGACAGCGAGAGTAGCGTTTTGCCAGGTGATCGAAGCTAATACCGCGCTCCAGCTTGCTGAGGATCTCCAGCGCCAGTTTTTCTTCTTTTACCAGGATGTGCAGGGCTGCCGCGCTCTTAGCCATTATTTTGTTCTCATGTCTCAAAGATATCTCGTTACTTTATCACCCACCTTCGCCGTGAACATATACTCTTCGCCATCACGGGACAGATGTCTCGCCTGATGTATGGAAGCGAGAGATGAGCGACATTTTTATCTGCCCTATTCCTTCTTGTCGGGGACAGCCGTCCTGTCCCTACCGCTGTGGAGCGAGATAACATGGATACAATGAAAAAACCTGAATTTTCAGTCGGCTGGCTTTCCGGGCTTAGTGATATTGTTCGCGATCCACAGCTTTACGAATTACTGAAATATTGCCCTCTGGAAATCATGCAGCAATGGTGTTTTGAAGAGATCCCGCGCGGAGACTTTATTTGCCGGCAGGGGGAAATATGTCAGCGCTTTTCACTAATTATTGCCGGTGAAGTGGATGTGTTCTATGAGGCTGAAGATGGACGTCGTTATCGTCAGGCCCGCTACCGGAAAAGCGACATGCTGGGTGAACTCGAGATCTTTGAGTCGCGTCATTACATCTGTTCGGTGGTGGCAGTAGGGCATGTGCAGCTCCTGAGTTTGTCGCAGGAATATTTTTGCCGCTGGCTGGCCTTAGATAACCATTTTAACCAGCGGATGCTGCGCTTCTTTAGTCAGCAATATTATCAGCTGTCAAAAAAGGCCAGCAGCGACAATCTTTACTCGCTGCATCAGCGAGTGTGTCAGGCGTTATGGCTGCGTTATCAACAAGATGGCACCAACGCAATTTTGCTGGATAAGCTAAACCTCAGCGAGGAGCTGGCGGCGACGACCCGTAGTATTAATCGTATTTTACATGATCTGAAAACGTTACAGATTATTGATACCGATGGTGAAAGCATTGTGTTGTTAGTCCCTGAAAAGTTAAAGCAGGAGGCTGATATCGGATAACCGTAAGAGTGAAGGAGGCGCGAGAATGTCGCTGCAACCCCATATCCAGTTAAGCAAGGAGATGACCGGCGCACGCTATGCGCTGCTGCCGGGAGACCCGTTGCGAGTCGACCGCATTGTCAATTTTCTTGATAACCCAGAACAGCTTGGTCAAAACCGGGAGTTTCGCGCCGCGCGAGGTTGGTATCAGGGCATCGAGATTTTGGTGCTCTCTACCGGGATCGGTGGGCCGTCTACGGCGATTGCCATTGAAGAACTGCGCCAGATCGGCATAACAACCCTGATTCGTATCGGTAGCTGTGGGGCGTTGCAGGATAATCTTGCGCTCGGTGACGTGATTATCGCTCATGCCGCAGTAACGGATGACGGGACCAGCCGTACCTATGCGCCAACGGGCTATCCGGCCTGCGCCGACCCGCAGTTAACCTGGGAACTGATGGCGCAGGCGCGCCAGATGAATATCCCCGCCGCGTGTGGCCTGGTGCGTAGCCACGACAGTTTTTATACCGATCGGGAAGCAGAACTGGACGCGCGGTGGTCGGCGCTCGGCGTTCTGGGCGCGGATATGGAGAGCGCCGCTCTGATGACTATCGGCGCGCTGCGAGGGTTACGTACGGCGTCATTACTCAACGTGGTGGTTGCCCACAACGGTTGTCTGGATAGCAGCATCAATGATTATGTCCAGCAGGACGCGTTGTGCCAGCAGGGTGAAGAACGGCAAATTGCCCTGGCGCTCCGCGCCATTTATTCCGTCAGCCAGTCAGGAGGTCAGTAATGGACTTTTTTAGCATTAACAATGTGATGGTCAACATTCCTCTCGGCGAAGGCGGATATGCGCTATCGTGGATTGAAGCCATTGGTACCGTATTTGGTCTGTTATGTATCTGGTGTGCCAGCCGGGAAAAAATCATCAATTACCTGTTTGGCTTGATTAACGTCACGCTGTTTGCAGCAATCTTTTTCCAGATTCAGCTTTATGCCAGTCTGTTGCTGCAGGTGTTTTTCTTCGCCGCTAACATTTACGGTTGGTATGCGTGGAGCCGGCAAAATGAGGCGCAGGAAGCAGCGCTCAAAGTACGTTGGCTTTCACGCCAGCAAACCCTGGCATTAGGCGGCGTTTGTGCGGTGGCGATAGTTCTGATGACGCTATTTATCGACCCGGTGTTTGCGGCGCTCACCCGCATCATGATTGCCCTGCTGCAAACATTTGGTATGCAGGTCGCTATGCCTGACCTCCAGCCCGATGCCTTCCCGTTCTGGGATTCCACCATGCTGGTATTGTCGATTGCGGCCATGGTACTGATGACGCGCAAGTTCGTCGAAAACTGGCTGCTGTGGGTACTTATCGACGTGATTAGTGTGGTTATTTACGCGGTGCAGGGCGTTTACGCCATGTCGCTTGAGTATGTCCTGCTGACGGCAATCGCGGTGATGGGATCCTACAGCTGGATCAAGAGCGCGCAGCGCAACGGCTATACGCCACTAGCCGCGACGGCTTCCTGATTGACCCGATTTTCTGGCTACCCGCAGAGGTAGCCAGTTACTCTTTCTCCCCCTCTTTCTGCTACAATCCACCTCCCCGTGTTTACAGATTGAGCAATCCTCTATGCGTTTGAACCCCGGACAACAACAAGCCGTCGAATTCGTCACCGGACCTTGCCTGGTGCTGGCGGGCGCAGGTTCCGGTAAGACGCGTGTTATCACCAATAAAATCGCGCATCTGATTCGTGAATGCGGCTACCAGGCTCGACATATTGCGGCCGTGACCTTTACCAACAAGGCTGCGCGCGAGATGAAAGAGCGCGTGGCGCAAACGCTGGGGCGTAAAGAAGCACGCGGGTTGATGATCTCCACTTTCCACACTCTGGGACTGGATGTCATTAAGCGTGAATATGCGGCGCTGGGGATGAAGTCGAACTTCTCGCTGTTTGACGATACCGACCAGGTGGCCCTGCTTAAGGAGCTGACCGAAGGGCTAATTGAAGACGATAAGCTTATTCTCCAACAGCTGATCTCGACGATCTCCAACTGGAAAAACGATCTGATGACCCCGGCGCAGGCGGCAGCCAGCGCAAAGGGCGAGCGCGATCGTATTTTTGCTCACTGCTACGGTTTGTATGACGCCCATATGAAGGCGTGTAACGTTCTCGATTTTGACGATCTGATCCTGCTCCCCACGCTGCTGCTTCAGCGCAATGAAGAAGTGCGCGAGCGCTGGCAGAACAAAATTCGTTACCTGCTGGTGGATGAATATCAGGATACCAACACCAGCCAGTACGAGCTGGTGAAGTTGCTGGTGGGGAAACGGGCGCGTTTCACCGTCGTGGGCGATGACGATCAGTCGATCTACTCCTGGCGCGGCGCGCGTCCGCAGAACCTGGTGCTGTTGAGCAAAGATTTCCCAGCCTTGCAGGTGATTAAACTGGAGCAGAACTACCGCTCCTCCGGGCGCATCCTGAAGGCGGCGAATATTCTCATCGCTAATAACCCACATGTGTTTGAAAAGCGGCTTTTTTCCGAGCTGGGCTATGGTGCGGAGCTTAAAGTATTGAGCGCCAATAACGAAGAGCATGAAGCGGAGCGCGTCATCGGTGAACTGATCGCCCATCACTTCGTCAATAAGACGCAGTATAAGGACTACGCGATTCTGTATCGCGGCAACCACCAGTCGCGGGTGTTCGAAAAATTCCTGATGCAGAACCGTATCCCGTACAAGATTTCTGGTGGGACATCGTTCTTCTCCCGTCCGGAGATTAAAGACTTGCTGGCCTATCTACGCGTACTCAGCAACCCGGATGACGACAGCGCGTTCCTGCGCATCGTTAATACACCGAAGCGCGAGATTGGCCCAGCGACGCTGCAGAAATTGGGTGAATGGGCGATGACGCGTAATAAAAGCCTGTTTACCGCCAGCTTTGACATGGGGCTGAGCCAGACGTTGACCGGACGCGGATATGATTCACTGACCCGCTTTACGCACTGGTTGGGTGAAATTCAGCGCCTGGCAGAGCGTGAGCCCGTTGCGGCCGTGCGCGATCTCATCCACGGCATTGATTACGAGTCCTGGCTGTATGAAACCTCGCCGAGCCCGAAAGCAGCAGAAATGCGCATGAAGAACGTCAACACGCTGTTTAGCTGGATGACAGAGATGCTGGAAGGCAGCGAGCTGGAAGAGCCAATGACCCTGACCCAGGTGGTTACTCGTTTTACCCTGCGTGACATGATGGAACGTGGAGAGAGCGAAGAAGAACTGGATCAGGTACAGTTGATGACATTGCACGCTTCAAAAGGGCTGGAGTTTCCTTACGTATTTATGGTGGGAATGGAAGAAGGATTTTTGCCGCACCAGAGCAGCATTGATGAAGACAATATCGATGAAGAGCGTCGTCTGGCTTATGTAGGGATTACCCGCGCACAGAAAGAACTCATCTTTACCCTGTGCAAAGAACGCCGTCAGTACGGTGAGCTGATACGCCCGGAACCGAGCCGTTTCCTGTTAGAACTGCCGCAGGATGACGTTATCTGGGAACAGGAGCGTAAAGTGGTAAGTGCTGAGGAACGGATGCAAAAAGGGCAGGCCAGCATCGCTAATATTCGGGCAATGATGGCAAAGGCAAAAGCGAAGCCGTAGGCCGGATAAGCGCGAGCGCCTTCCGGCAAATCAACGGTTAACGTACTTCCAGCGGCCAGTGGACATAGCTTTGCCACTCACTTTCCTGATCGATGAGCTCTTTACCTAGCGGGTGATGTTCCAGCCAGCCTTCAGGTAGTATGACCGTCAGGTGCTCATCTCTTGCATCCAGCTGAATTTCCGGCACCAAATCATCGCGACGACGGCTGGCGAAAATGATCGCCAGTCGTAGCAAACGGCAAAGGTGCTCCGCGATGCGGGGTGGCACGGCGTTTTGCTGATGGAGCGAAGAGAGATCGACCGGATTGGTCTGGTTGAGTAACAGCGTGGCTAACAGTTTTTTCTGCGCCGGCGTAAAACCCGGAAGATCGAGATTGCGCACCAGATAAGCCGCATGCTGTGGCGCCTGTTTAAAATCAACGCTCAGCCCAATTTCATGCAGCTGGCAGGCGCTAATCAGCAGTTCGCGACTAATTGCTTCCAGATGCCACTTATTTTCCACTTGATCGAGGAATTTAGTGGCTAACATGGCAACGCGATGCGCTTGCTCTGTATCGACCATAAATCGACGCTGAATATTACGTAACGTGCGGCTGCGAATATCCTGATCCACTGCCAGATGTAGCATGCCATAGACCAGCCCTTCGCGTAATGCGCCGCCAGCAAGGGTCATGCACTGAATATTCAGTTCGGTGAAAATGGCAATCAGGATCGCCAGCCCGCTGGGGAAAACCAGCGCACGTTCCAGCGTTAAGCCTTCAATTTCCAGCTCTTCCAGACGACCACAATGAATGGCTCGCTGCTTTAGCTGCTGAAGTTTCGCCAGCGTGATACGTTCATCCATGCCTTGCGCCATCATGATTTCCTGCAACGCCTGGACGGTACCAGAAGCACCAACGCAGACTTTCCAGCCATGAAAACGCAGTTTGTCAGCGACCGGACGCAGTACTTCGCGCGCAGCCTTCTCGGCCTGGTCGAAGTTTTCCTGCGCCAGATTACGATCGGTAAAATACCGTTCGAGCCAGGTGACGCAGCCCATTGACAGGCTAAACAAGGAAGTCGTTTGTGCGCCGGAGCCGGTAACCAGTTCAGTGCTGGCGCCGCCAATATCAACGACCAGACGCTGATCGGCCCCGCCGGTAGTGTGGGCAACACCCTGATAAATCAGTCGTGCTTCTTCTTCGCCGCTAATGACCTGGACAGGACAGCCAAGGATTTCTTGCGCTTTGGCGATAAACACATCGGCATTTACGGCGATGCGTAATGTTGCCGTGGCGACCACGCGGATTTGTGGTTGAGGAATATCCTGCAGGCGTTCAGCAAACAGGCGCAGACATTGCCAACCGCGCTCCATCGCCTCTGTGGAGAGAACGTAATCGCTGTTGAGTCCAGCGGCCAGACGCACTTTGCGTTTTATACGCGTGAGCGTCTGGATGCTTCCCGCCACCTCGCGTACGACCAGCATATGAAAACTATTGGAGCCGAGATCGATTGCTGCATACAACGAGGTAGAGTTCATACACTTCATCCTTCAACCTGTATCTGTGTTGGCTGCGTTCTCTCACCCGAATCACTTACTTTTGTAAGCTCATCGGGATTCGTTTTCTTGCCGCCTTGATAAAGGCTGAATGATTTTGTGTATGGCATAGCTTTTCTTAACCTGAACGACGACGATTACGCGGAGCGCCACCGGTACGACGCGGGCCATTACCTGTGCGCGGGCGCGTCAGGCGCAGCGGCTTCGGCAGATCGGTCATTAGCGCATCCGGGTTGTACTTGCTGACCGGAATTGAGTGGCCGATATAGGTCTCGATTGCAGGTAAATTCAGCGCGTATTCTTCGCAGGCCAGGCTGATAGAGTGACCGCTTGCGCCAGCACGACCCGTACGACCGATACGGTGAACGTAATCTTCACAGTCATCCGGCAGGTCATAGTTAAAGACGTGCGTTACGGCTGGGATATGCAGGCCACGCGCGGCAACGTCAGTCGCAACAAGAATGTCGAGATCGCCACGGGTGAACTCATCCAGGATACGCAGGCGTTTTTTCTGCGCCACGTCACCGGTCAACAGGCCGACGCGATGACCGTCCGCAGCGAGGCTGCCCCAAATATCTTCACAACGGTGCTTGGTGTTAGCAAAGACGATGGCGCGATCTGGCCACTCTTCTTCAATCAGCGTTTGCAATAAACGCATTTTTTCTTCGTTGGAAGGATAGAAGAGTTCCTCTTTAATGCGGTGACCTGTTTTCTGCTCCGGTTCGACTTCAACGTACTCAGCGTTATTCATCTGTTCGAACGCCAGTTCGCGGACGCGATAAGAGAGGGTTGCAGAAAACAGCATGTTCAGACGTTGGGTGGTTGGCGGCATACGACGGAACAGCCAACGGATATCTTTAATAAAGCCCAGATCGTACATACGATCGGCTTCATCCAGCACCACGACCTGAATCGCGCCCAGGTTAATGTGGTTCTGCTTTGCATAGTCAATGAGACGACCGGTCGTGCCGATAAGAATATCGACGCCGCTTTCCAGCACTTTCAGCTGTTTGTCGTAACCGTCGCCGCCATAAGCCAGGCCTAATTTCAGACCGGTGGTCTGTGCCAGCGGCTCGGCATCGGCGTGGATCTGCACGGCTAACTCACGCGTTGGCGCCATAATTAACGCACGCGGTTGGTTCACCTTGCGATCGGCAATCGCGGGATGAGAGAGAAGATAATGAAACGTTGACGTCAGGAACGCCATCGTTTTTCCGGTACCGGTTTGCGCCTGCCCTGCAACATCACGACCTGCCAGCGTTAGCGGCAGCGCGAGGGCCTGAATGGGCGTGCAGTTATGAAACCCTTTATTTTCAAGGGCTTCTATCACCTTTGGGTGCAGGGCGAAGTCGGAAAACTTCTGTTCTGTTAAATGTGTTTTGCTCATAGTGTGGTAGAATATCAGCTTACTATTGCTTTACGAAAGCGTATCCGGTGAAATAAAGTCAACCTTTAGTTGGTTAATGCTACACCAACAGCCTACACCAACACGCCAGGCTTATTCCTGTGGAGTTATATATGAGCGATAAAATTATTCACCTGACTGACGACAGTTTTGACACGGATGTACTCAAAGCGGACGGAGCGATCCTTGTTGATTTCTGGGCAGAGTGGTGCGGTCCGTGCAAAATGATCGCTCCGATTCTGGATGAAATCGCTGACGAATATCAGGGCAAACTGACGGTTGCTAAACTGAACATTGACCAAAACCCAGGCACCGCGCCGAAGTATGGTATTCGTGGTATCCCGACCCTGCTGCTGTTTAAAAACGGCGAAGTAGCGGCGACTAAAGTCGGCGCACTGTCCAAAGGTCAGTTGAAAGAATTCCTCGACGCGAATTTGGCGTAAGGAAGTCTCATGATCGGGCGACCATACTTCGAATTGATTCGGATGACTGGACGCCCGACTTGAGTCGTGCTAAGTTAGTGTTGACTTCGTATTAAACATACCTTATTAAGTTTGAATCTGGTTACATCCCATACTTCCCGTTGTTTCTCGCGCGAGAAGTGGACAGATTCAGGGCCTTATCACTCAATCCGTCTTGTCGTTTCAGTTCTGCGTACTTTCCTGTGACCAGACAGCGAACAGACATGAGTCGATGGCCGTAAACAGGCATGGATGACCCTGCCATACCATTCACAACATTAAGTTCGAGATTTACCCCAAGTTTAAGAACTCACACCATTATGAATCTTACCGAATTAAAGAATACGCCGGTTTCTGAGCTGATCACTCTCGGCGAAAATATGGGCCTTGAAAACCTGGCTCGTATGCGCAAGCAGGACATTATTTTTGCCATCCTGAAGCAGCACGCAAAGAGTGGCGAGGATATCTTTGGTGACGGTGTGCTGGAGATATTGCAGGACGGATTTGGTTTCCTCCGCTCTGCAGACAGCTCCTACCTCGCCGGTCCTGATGACATCTACGTTTCTCCCAGCCAAATCCGCCGTTTCAACCTCCGCACTGGTGATACCATTTCTGGTAAGATTCGCCCGCCGAAAGAAGGTGAACGCTACTTTGCGCTGTTGAAAGTTAATGAAGTCAACTACGACAAACCGGAAAACGCCCGTAACAAAATCCTCTTTGAGAACTTAACCCCGCTGCACGCAAACTCTCGTCTGCGTATGGAACGTGGTAACGGTTCTACTGAAGACTTAACGGCGCGCGTACTGGATCTGGCATCGCCGATCGGTCGTGGCCAGCGTGGTCTGATTGTTGCTCCGCCGAAAGCGGGTAAAACCATGCTGCTGCAGAATATCGCGCAGAGCATTGCATACAACCATCCAGACTGTGTGCTGATGGTGCTGCTGATTGACGAACGTCCGGAAGAAGTAACCGAGATGCAGCGTCTGGTGAAAGGTGAAGTGGTTGCGTCTACTTTTGACGAACCAGCATCCCGTCACGTTCAGGTTGCGGAAATGGTCATCGAGAAGGCAAAACGCCTGGTTGAACACAAGAAAGACGTTATCATTCTGCTCGACTCCATCACCCGTCTGGCGCGTGCTTATAACACCGTGGTTCCGGCTTCCGGTAAAGTGCTGACCGGTGGTGTGGACGCTAACGCCCTGCACCGTCCGAAGCGTTTCTTTGGTGCTGCGCGTAACGTGGAAGAGGGCGGCAGCCTGACCATCATCGCGACTGCGCTGATCGATACCGGCTCTAAAATGGATGAAGTTATCTACGAAGAGTTTAAAGGTACCGGCAACATGGAACTGCACCTCTCTCGTAAGATTGCGGAAAAACGCGTCTTCCCGGCTATCGACTACAACCGTTCCGGTACCCGTAAAGAAGAGCTGCTCACCACCCAGGAAGAGCTGCAGAAAATGTGGATCCTGCGCAAAATCATCCATCCGATGGGTGAAATCGACGCCATGGAATTCCTCATTAATAAGCTGGCGATGACCAAGACCAACGACGACTTCTTCGACATGATGAAGCGTTCCTGATCCTGGCATCATCTGAAAACGCCACGTTTTTACGTGGCGTTTTGCTTTTGTAGATGTAATCTTAACGACACAATAACAATAATCCGGTATGACATACCGCCAGGCGAAGAAGTGTTATAATTCGTATTTTGTGGTTAATAATCATACAGAACCACCTGATATGGAATCGGGTTTCTCTTCTGAATATGCGCCTCGATGGTTATACTTCATATATTGATATTCTTTGAGAGCATGTATAGTGAATTTACTGACAGCAAGTACTGATCTCATCAGTATTTTTTTATTCACAACGCTGTTTCTTTTCTTTGCCCGCAAGGTTGCGAAAAAGATAGGATTGGTGGATAAACCCAACTTCCGCAAACGTCATCAGGGACTGATTCCGCTGGTTGGAGGGATCTCGGTTTACGCAGGCATTTGCTTTACATTCCTCATCGCCGATTATTACATCCCGCATGCTACTCTCTACCTGGCCTGTGCCGGGGTACTGGTATTTATCGGTGCCCTGGATGACCGTTTTGATATCAGTGTAAAAATTCGCGCGACCGTCCAGGCCATTATCGGCATCATTATGATGGCGGTTGGTAAGCTCTATCTTTTAAGCTTGGGGTATATTTTTGGTCCCTGGGAGATGGTGCTCGGTCCTTTTGGTTATTTCCTTACCCTTTTTGCCGTCTGGGCGGCGATTAACGCCTTTAATATGGTGGATGGCATTGATGGCCTGTTAGGCGGGTTATCCAGTGTTTCATTTGCCGCGATGGGACTTATCCTGTGGTTTGATGGCCAGACGAGCCTGGCTATCTGGTGTTTTGCCATGATCGCCGCCATTTTGCCTTATATCATGCTGAACCTGGGGATACTCGGACGTCGCTATAAAGTCTTTATGGGCGATGCAGGCAGTACACTGATTGGCTTCACGGTAATTTGGATCCTGCTGGAGACCACACAAGGGAAAACGCATCCTATTAGCCCTGTCACCGCACTGTGGATTATCGCCATTCCGCTAATGGATATGGTGGCGATTATGTATCGTCGCTTACGTAAAGGTATGAGTCCTTTCTCCCCGGATCGCCAACATATTCATCACTTAATCATGCGCGCTGGGTTTACCTCCCGACAGGCTTTTGTCCTGATTACGTTGGCTGCAGCGATTCTGGCTGCTATCGGCGTACTGGCCGAATATTCCCGGGTTGTTCCGGAATGGGTGATGCTGGTGCTCTTTTTACTGGCATTTGTTTTATACGACTTTTGTATTAAACGTGCCTGGAAGGTAGCGAGATTTATCAAACGCTTGAAGCGCAAGCTGCGTAGAAACCGTGAAAGTAAACCAAACTTAACCAAATAAATTGAGGGTACGATGACACAACCATTACCGGGAGAACACGCCGTGAGCGCTGAAAATGAACTGGATATCCGTGGGTTGTTTCGTACCTTGTGGGCAGGGAAGGCGTGGATCGTCGGTATAGCGCTCGCCTTTGCGCTAGCCGCTCTTGCCTATACTTTTTTTGCTCGTCAGGAGTGGAGTGCTACGGCGATTTCAGATAGGCCAACGGTCAATATGTTGGGGGGTTACTATTCTCAACAGCAGTTTTTGCGTAACCTGGATATTAAGGCCAGTCTCGCATCTGCGGACCAGCCGTCGGTGATGGACGAAGCCTACAAAGAATTCATCATGCAGCTTGCCTCCTGGGATACGCGCCGTGAATTCTGGCAGCAGACTGATTACTATAAGCAGCGTATGGTGGGTAACAGTAAAGCCGATGCGGCGATGCTGGACGAACTGATCAATAACATTCAGTTTATGCCTGGCGATGCGATGCGTAATACCAATGACAGTGTGAAACTGATTGCGGAGACGGCTCCTGATGCCAACAATCTGCTGCGTCAGTACGTCGCCTTTGCCAGCCAGCGTGCGGCGCGTCATCTGAACGAAGAGTTAAAAGGGGCCTGGGCTGCACGCACCGTGCAGATGAAGGCGCAGGTTAAGCGCCAGGAAGAAGTGGCGAAATCGATATTCTCCCGCCGTGTTCACAATATTGAGCAGGCACTCAAAATTGCCGAACAGCATAACATTTCTCGTACTTCCACCGATGTTCCTGCTGATGAGTTGCCGGATTCTGAACTGTTCTTGCTTGGACGCCCTATGCTGCAGGCGCGACTCGAAAACCTACAGTCCGTTGGTCCGGATTTTGATCTGGACTACTTCCAAAACCGAGCCATGCTTAACACACTGAACGTTGGGCCAACTCTGGATCCTCGCTTTCAGACATATCGTTATTTGCGTACGCCGGAAGAGCCAGTAAAACGTGACAGCCCTCGCCGTGCCTTCCTGATGATTATGTGGGGCATCGTTGGGGCTCTGATTGGTGCTGGTGTCGCATTAACCCGTCGCCGCACGATTTAGCAATACCGTTGCAGTGAGGGGCTGGGCCCTCACTGCCAATCCGAAGAGAATCGATGTGAAAGTACTGACTGTATTTGGCACGCGACCGGAGGCTATAAAAATGGCTCCTCTGGTTCATGCGTTGGCAAAAGATCCTGATTTTGAGGCGAAAGTTTGCGTCACGGCGCAGCATCGGGAGATGCTCGATCAGGTGTTGAACCTCTTTTCCATAGTACCTGATTACGATCTCAATATTATGCAGCCAGGTCAGGGGCTAACAGAAATTACCTGCCGAATCCTTGAAGGATTAAAGCCAATTCTGGCTGATTTCAAACCTGATGTGGTGCTGGTTCACGGTGATACCACGACTACGATTGCCACCAGTTTGGCTGCGTTTTATCAGCGCATCCCGGTGGGGCATGTTGAGGCGGGTTTACGTACCGGCGATCTTTACTCTCCCTGGCCGGAAGAGGCGAACCGTACGCTGACCGGGCGTCTGGCTATGTATCATTTTGCGCCAACAGAAAACTCGCGCCAAAATTTGTTACGGGAAGCTATTCCTGATAATCGTATTTTCGTCACTGGCAATACGGTTATTGATGCGTTGATCTGGGTACGCGACCGCGTACTGGCGAGTGATGCATTGCGGGCGGAACTGGCAGAAAATTACCCTTTCCTGAGCGCTGACAAAAAGATGATCCTGGTGACCGGTCATCGTCGGGAAAGCTTCGGTCGCGGCTTTGAGCAAATTTGCCACGCGCTGGCGGAAATTGCCGCGGCTAATCAGAATGTGCAGATTGTCTACCCGGTACACCTGAATCCTAACGTCAGCGAGCCGGTCAACCGCATCCTGGGTCACGTTGAAAACGTGATTCTGATTGAACCGCAGGACTACATGCCATTTGTCTGGCTGATGAATCACGCCTGGCTGATCCTGACCGATTCCGGCGGAATTCAGGAAGAAGCTCCGTCTCTGGGGAAACCTGTGCTGGTGATGCGCGAAACAACGGAACGGCCTGAAGCCATTACCGCAGGCACTGTACGTCTGGTGGGAACTGACCCACAGCGTATCGTAGAAGAAGTCACGCGTTTGCTGCATGACGACAATGAATATCAGACCATGAGCCGTGCCCATAACCCATATGGTGACGGGCAGGCGTGTGGCCGTATTTTACACGCGTTAAAAAATAATCGGGTATCGCTATGAGTTTTACGACCATTTCTGTCATTGGGCTGGGTTATATCGGACTGCCAACGGCGGCTGCCTTTGCTTCCCGTCAAAAACATGTAATTGGCGTAGATGTAAATCAACATGCGGTGGATACCATTAATCGCGGCGAAATTCACATTGTTGAGCCCGATCTGGGCGCCGTGGTGAAAACGGCGGTCGAAAACGGATTTCTTCGTGCAACCATCACTCCCGTAGAAGCTGATGCATATCTGATTGCTGTGCCTACCCCATTCAAGGGAGAGCATGAACCCGATATGGTCTACGTTGAAGCTGCGGCTAAGTCTGTCGCGCCGGTGCTGAAAAAAGGCGCATTAGTGATACTTGAATCGACGTCACCTGTCGGGGCAACTGAACAGATGGCCGCATGGCTTGCAGAAATGCGGCCTGACCTGACGTTCCCGCAGCAGGTCGGTGAACAGGCCGATGTGAATATTGCTTATTGCCCGGAGCGCGTGTTGCCAGGCCAGGTCATGGTTGAACTGATTAAAAACGACCGCGTGATCGGCGGGATGACTTCCGTCTGTTCCGCGCGCGCCAGTGAGCTGTATAACATCTTCCTTGAGGGCGAATGTGTCGTAACCAACGCCCGCACCGCGGAAATGTGCAAGCTGACTGAGAATAGCTTCCGCGACGTCAATATCGCCTTCGCTAATGAATTATCGTTAATTTGCGCCGATCAGGGGATTAATGTCTGGGAACTGATTCGCCTGGCAAACCGTCATCCGCGTGTAAATATTCTGCAACCAGGACCGGGCGTTGGTGGGCACTGTATCGCGGTCGATCCGTGGTTTATTGTGGCGCAGAACCCGCAGCAGGCGAAACTGATCCGTACCGCACGCGAGGTTAATGATGGTAAGCCTCATTGGGTCGTCGATCGGGTAAAAGCAGCTGTAGCCGACTGTCTGGCAGATACCAACAAACGGGCCAGCGAAGTGAAAATCGCCTGCTTTGGTTTGGCTTTTAAACCGAATATTGATGATTTGCGTGAAAGTCCGGCGATGGGAATTGCGCAAAGCATCGCGCATTGGCACAAAGGCGAAACATTGGTGGTGGAACCGAATATCCATCAATTGCCGAAAAAACTGGACGGCATTTGCCAACTGGCGACGCTGGACGATGCGCTGGAAAGCGCCGATGTGCTGGTCATGCTGGTCGACCATAATGAATTTAAAGCCATTAAAGGCGATGCGGTTCTTCAGCAATACATCGTTGATACCAAAGGGGTCTGGCGCTAATGAAACGAATTCTGGTTACCGGTGGCGCGGGGTTTATCGGCTCGGCGGTTGTACGGCATATTATTCATGAGACCCAGGATGCGGTGGTTGTGGTCGATAAGCTGACCTATGCCGGGAATCTGATGTCGCTGGCGCCGGTTGCACAGAATGACCGTTTTGCCTTTGAGAAAGTTGATATCTGCGATCGGGCATCGCTCGACAAGGTGTTTCAACAATACCAGCCAGACTGCGTGATGCATCTGGCGGCAGAAAGCCATGTCGATCGCTCCATTGATGGTCCGGCTGCCTTTATCGAAACCAACATTGTGGGAACCTACACGCTGTTGGAAGCGGCGCGCGCTTACTGGAGTGCATTGGCCAGCGAGAAAAAATCGGCGTTTCGCTTCCACCATATCTCAACTGATGAGGTGTATGGCGATCTCCATTCGACGGATGATTTCTTTACTGAAAGCACACCGTATGCGCCGAGTAGTCCTTATTCCGCGTCGAAAGCCAGCAGCGATCATCTGGTACGCGCGTGGTTGCGAACCTATGGCCTGCCAACGCTCATTACTAACTGCTCTAACAACTATGGCCCCTATCATTTCCCGGAAAAACTCATCCCGCTGATGATCCTCAATGCATTGGCTGGGAAACCGCTGCCGGTATACGGCAATGGGCAACAGATCCGCGACTGGTTGTACGTAGAAGATCATGCCAGGGCGCTCTATTGCGTGGCGACAACGGGCGCGATTGGGGAAACCTATAATATTGGTGGCCACAATGAGCGTAAAAACCTGGACGTTGTCGAAACGGTTTGTAGCCTTTTGGAAGAGCTGGCACCGCAAAAACCGCAGGGTATTGCACAGTACCGAGACTTGATCACTTTTGTTGACGATCGCCCGGGTCATGATGTGCGGTATGCCATTGACGCGTCGAAAATTGCACGTGAATTAGGCTGGATACCGCAGGAAACGTTTGAAAGCGGAATGCGCAAAACCGTGCAGTGGTATCTGGATAATCAGGCATGGTGGAAACCCGTGCAGGATGGCAGCTATCAGGGCGAACGTTTAGGTCTGAAGGGCTAACAGCCTGGTTTTGGCTCCCGGAGGAGACAACGCATGAAAGGTATCATTCTGGCGGGTGGCTCAGGTACTCGCCTGTATCCCATTACGCGTGGCGTATCGAAGCAGCTATTGCCCATTTACGATAAGCCGATGATTTACTACCCGCTTTCAGTGCTAATGCTGGCGGGAATTCGCGAAATTCTGATTATTACCACGCCGGAAGATAAAGGTTATTTCCAGCGTTTGTTAGGCGATGGCTCTGAGTTCGGCATTGAACTGCACTATGCTGAGCAACCCAGCCCGGATGGATTAGCGCAGGCTTTTATCATTGGTGAAACGTTCCTTAACGGTGAACCGTCATGTCTGGTATTAGGGGATAATATCTTCTTTGGTCAGGGCTTCAGTCCAAAACTACGTCATGTAGCCGCCCGCACAGAAGGTGCGACGGTGTTTGGTTACCAGGTGATGGATCCTGAACGTTTTGGTGTTGTGGAGTTTGACGACAGTTTTCGCGCTATCTCTCTGGAAGAGAAGCCGAAAGCACCGAAATCTAACTGGGCGGTAACCGGCCTTTATTTCTATGACAGTAAAGTGGTGGAATACGCAAAACGCGTGAAACCTTCTGAGCGTGGAGAACTGGAGATTACGTCAATCAATCAGATGTATCTTGATGACGGGCATCTGACGGTAGAATTGCTTGGACGTGGCTTTGCCTGGCTGGATACCGGGACGCATGACAGTTTGATCGAAGCGAGCACGTTTGTGCAGACGGTAGAAAAACGTCAGGGCTTTAAAATAGCCTGTCTGGAAGAGATCGCCTGGCGTAACGGTTGGCTGGATGATGAAGGCGTGAAACGTGCCGCCAGTTCGCTGGCTAAAACGGGGTACGGCCAATATTTGCTGGAGCTGCTTCGTGCTCGTCCGCGCCAGTATTGAGCCGCTTAGCTGGGAAAATACGTTTTTTGGCGTGAATAGCGCCATTATACGTTTTGACCAACACGCGCCGGTTCTGACGGAGGATGCGTTACGTCCCTGGTCGCGGGTACAGGCAAAAATTCCTGCCGCAAATACCCATGAATTAGATGCTTTGCAGCAGTTAGGTTTCTCACTGGTCGAAGGCGAAGTGGATTTTGTGCTGCCAGTGGCGTGTACCAGTGGCAACACTGACGCGCAGATTGCTCAAATTACGGATATTCCGGCGTTACGCCGCCTGGCGAAACAAGCGTTCGCGCAAAGCCGTTTTCGCGCCCCGTGGTATGCCGCAGATGCCAGTTCGCGTTTTTATGCACAGTGGATTGAAAATGCGGTGCTGGGGACGTTCGATCATCAATGCCTCGTTTTACGCACGCCGACAGGTGAAATTCGTGGTTATGTCTCGCTGCGCGAACTGAATGCGACCGAGGCGCGAATTGGCCTACTGGCTGGGCGTGGCGCGGGCGAAGAACTAATGCTGGCTGCGCTTTGCTGGGCGCAGGCCCGCGGTAAAACAACATTGCGCGTGGCAACCCAAATGGGTAACACCGCCGCGCTTAAACGTTACATACACAGTGGTGCGAATGTGGAAAGCACCGCGTATTGGTTATACAGGTGACACGATGATTCCATTTAATGCACCGCCGGTGGTGGGAACTGAACTCGATTACATGCAGTCTGCGATGAACAGCGGCAAACTGTGTGGCGACGGCGGCTTTACCCGCCGCTGTCAGCAGTGGCTGGAGCAGCATTTTGGCAGCGAGAAAGTTCTGTTGACGCCATCTTGTACCGCATCGCTTGAGATGGCGGCATTGCTGTTGGACATTCAGCCTGGCGATGAAGTCATCATGCCGAGCTACACATTTGTTTCCACGGCTAACGCATTCGTTTTGCGCGGGGCGAAAATCGTCTTTGTTGATATCCGTCCGGATACCATGAACATTGACGAAACGCTGATTGAAGCGGCTATTACCGACAAAACCCGCGCTATTGTGCCAGTACATTACGCGGGCGTGGCCTGTGAAATGGATACCATTATGGCGCTGGCCGCTAAATATAACCTGTATGTGGTCGAAGATGCGGCTCAGGGCGTGATGTCGACTTATAAAGGTCGGGCGCTGGGGACGATTGGTCACATCGGCTGCTTTAGCTTCCATGAGACTAAAAACTACACCGCAGGCGGTGAAGGTGGCGCGACGCTGATCAATGATAAAAAATTAGTCGAACGTGCCGAGATTATTCGGGAAAAAGGGACGAACCGTAGTCAATTTTTCCGTGGTCAGGTTGATAAGTATACCTGGCGCGATATCGGCTCCAGCTATCTGATGTCCGATCTGCAGGCTGCCTATCTGTGGGCGCAACTGGAAGCGGCCGACCGTATTAACCAGCAACGTCTGGCGCTGTGGCATCATTACTATGATGCCCTCGAACCGCTGGCGCGTGCCGGACGTATTGACCTGCCCTCTATACCGGAGGGTTGTGTGCAGAACGCGCATATGTTTTATATCAAGCTGCGCGATATCGACGATCGCACTGCATTAATTAACTTCCTCAAAGAAGCCGAAATTATGGCAGTGTTCCACTATATTCCGCTGCATGATTGCCCGGCTGGCGATAAATTTGGCGTGTATGCCGGTGTGGATCGTTACACCACCAAAGAGAGCGAGCGTCTGCTACGTTTACCGCTGTTCTATAACCTGTCGCCGGTTAACCAGCGAACGGTAATTTCGACATTACTCAATTACTTCGCCTGATATGTCGCTTGCTAAAGCGTCCTTATGGACGGCGGCCAGTACGCTGGTAAAAATTGGTGCGGGTTTGCTGGTGGTGAAGTTATTGGCCGTCTCCTTTGGCCCGGCAGGTGTGGGTCAGGCGGGTAATTTTCGCCAAATGGTCACTGTGCTGGGCGTATTGGCGGGGGCCGGCATTTTCAACGGCGTCACGAAATACGTTGCGCAGCACCATGACGATCCGGCCCGGCTCCGTAAGGTGGTCGGTACATCTTCCGCAATGGTAATGGGATTTTCTACGCTGATGGCGGCGGTTTTTCTGCTGGCGGCCGCGCCGATCAGTCAGGGGTTGTTTGGCCATACGCATTATCAGGGGCTGGTTCGACTGGTTGCGCTGGTGCAGATGGGCATCGCCTGGGCTAACCTGCTGCTGGCGCTGATGAAAGGCTTCCGCGATGCGGCAGGCAACGCGCTGTCGCTGATTGTGGGTAGCCTGGTGGGCGTAGTGGCTTACTATGGCTGCTATCGCCTGGGGGGCTATGAAGGCGCCTTGCTGGGGCTGGCTCTGGTGCCAGCGCTGGTCGTTATCCCTGCCATCATTATGCTGCTTAAGCGTGGAACTATTCCGCTGCATTACCTGAAGCCCTCGTGGGACCATGGTCTGGCCGGGCAGCTAAGCAAGTTTACGCTGATGGCGCTGATTACCTCTGTGACGCTGCCTGTGGCATACGTGATGATGCGAAACCTGCTGGCGGCGCAGTACAGTTGGGATGATGTGGGGATCTGGCAGGGAGTCAGCAGTATCTCCGATGCCTATCTGCAATTTATTACCGCCTCATTCAGCGTTTACTTGCTGCCGACGTTGTCGCGGCTGACCGAAAAGCGTGACATTACCCGCGAGATTATTAAGTCGTTGAAGTTTGTACTGCCGGCGGTTGCCGCCGCGAGCTTTACCGTCTGGCTATTGCGTGATTTTGCGATCTGGCTGCTCTTTTCCGCAAAATTTACCGCCATGCGCGACCTGTTTGCCTGGCAACTGGTCGGTGATGTACTGAAAGTTGGCGCCTACGTTTTTGGTTATCTGGTGATCGCGAAAGCGTCGCTGCGGTTTTATATTTTGGCTGAAATTAGCCAGTTCATGTTATTGACGGCGTTTGCCCACTGGCTGATCCCGGCACACGGTGCTCTGGGAGCTGCGCAGGCGTATATGGCAACATACATCGTCTATTTTTCTCTTTGTTGTGGCGTGTTTTTACTCTGGCGTAGGCGGGCATGACTGTACTGATTCACGTTCTGGGATCGGATATCCCTCACCATAACCAAACCGTGCTGCGGTTTTTTAACGATTCGCTGGCTGCGACGAGCGAGCACGCGCGCACGTTTATGGTTGCAGGCCAGGATGCTGGATTCAGTGAGAGCTGCCCGGCGTTATCGCTGAGTTTCTACGACGGGAAAAAGGCGCTGGCCCAGGCGGTTATTGCGAAGGCGAAAGCGAATCGCCAGCAGCGCTTCTTCTTTCATGGTCAGTTCAACACCAGCCTGTGGCTGGCGCTGCTGAGCGGGGGAATTAAACCGGAGCAGTTTTACTGGCACATCTGGGGCGCGGATTTATATGAAGTTTCCAGTGGGCTGAAATTCCGCCTGTTTTACCCGATTCGTCGCATGGCGCAGAATCGCGTGGGCTGCGTGTTTGCTACGCGCGGCGATTTACGTTATTTCGCTGGGCAGCATCCGCACGTTCGTAGCGAGCTGCTCTATTTCCCAACGCGGATGGATCCCTCGCTCAATAATCTGAGCAGTGAAAGTCAGCGCAGCGGTAAGATGACGGTGTTGGTTGGCAACTCTGGCGATCGCAGCAATGAGCATATTGCCGCGCTACATGCTGTTCACCAGCAGTTTGGTGATACGGTGAATGTGATAGTGCCGATGGGGTATCCTGCGAATAATACGACCTATATCGATGAGGTTCGTCAGGCGGGTCTGGCACTATTTAGCGCTGATAATTTGCAAATATTGAGTGAAAAACTGGAGTTTGATGCCTATCTGGCACTACTGCGTCAGTGCGATCTGGGCTACTTTATTTTTGCCCGTCAGCAAGGGATCGGCACCCTGTGTTTGTTAATCCAGGCCGGTATCCCGTGCGTGCTCAACCGTGAAAATCCTTTCTGGCAGGATATGGCAGAGCAAAATATCCCAGTTCTGTTTACGACAGATCAACTCAATGAAGGTCTCGTACGCGAAGCGCAGCGCCAACTGGCGTTGGTAGATAAAAATACGATCACCTTCTTTAGCCCGAATTATCTGCAGCCGTGGCATCACGCGCTGCGCATTGCTTCAGGAGAAACCAAATGAGCCTGATGCAATTCAGCGGTCTGCTGGTGGTCTGGCTGCTCTCCACTTTGTTTATCGCCACGCTGACCTGGTTTGAATTCCGCCGCGTGCGTTTTAACTTCAACGTCTTTTTCTCGTTGCTGTTTTTGCTGACGTTCTTCTTCGGATTCCCGCTGACCAGCATCCTGGTGTTCCGTTTTGATGTGGCGGTAGCACCACCGGAGATCCTGCTGCAGGCTTTGCTGTCAGCCGCCTGTTTCTATGCCGTTTACTACGTGACGTATAAAACGCGCTTACGTAAGCGCGTAGAGAATAAGCCGCGCAGGCCGCTATTTACTATCAATCGCGTGGAGGCCCATTTGACCTGGGTTATCCTGATGGCGATTGCGTTGGTGAGCGTGGGCGTCTTCTTTATGCACAATGGGTTCCTGCTGTTCAGACTGCAATCCTACAGCCAGATTTTTTCCAGTGAAGTCTCTGGAGTGGCGTTGAAGCGCTTCTTCTACTTCTTCATTCCGGCAATGTTGGTGGTCTACTTCCTGCGCCAGGACAGCAAAGCGTGGCTGTTCTTCCTGGTAAGCACCGTCGCGTTTGGCTTGTTGACCTATATGATTGTGGGGGGAACGCGCGCCAATATTATTATCGCGTTTGCCATCTTCCTGTTTATCGGCATTATTCGCGGTTGGATTTCGCTGTGGATGCTCGCCGCCGCAGGCGTGTTGGGCATCGTCGGTATGTTCTGGCTGGCGCTGAAACGCTACGGGATGAACGTGAGCGGTGACGAGGCGTTCTATACGTTCCTGTACCTGACTCGTGATACCTTCTCGCCATGGGAAAATCTGGCGCTGTTGCTGCAGAACTACCACAATATTGAGTTCCAGGGGTTGGCGCCGATCGTCCGTGATTTCTATGTCTTTATCCCCTCCTGGCTGTGGCCTGGGCGCCCGAGTATCGTACTCAACTCCGCGAACTACTTTACCTGGGAGGTGTTGAACAACCACTCGGGGCTGGCGATTTCGCCAACGTTAATTGGTTCGCTGGTGGTGATGGGCGGGGCGCTGTTTATACCGTTAGGTGCGATTGTCGTCGGGTTAATCATTAAATGGTTCGACTGGCTATATGAATTAGGTAACCGCGAAACCAATCGCTACAAGGCGGCCATTTTGCACAGTTTCTGTTTTGGCGCCATTTTCAATATGATCGTTTTGGCACGTGAAGGACTGGATTCGTTTGTCTCGCGAGTGGTCTTTTTCCTCGTGATTTTCGGCGTTTGTCTGCTGGCGGCAAAATTGCTGTTCTGGCTATTCGATAGCGCGGGACTTATCCATAAACGAATTAAATCGCTGCCCCGGACACAGATTGAAGGATCGTAATGACAGATAACACAACTGCGCCACTCTATTCGCTGCGCGGGTTACAACTGATTGGCTGGCGCGATATGCAACACGCGCTAAATTACCTGTTTGCCGAAGGACGCCTCAGGCCTGGGACGCTGGTGGCTATCAATGCCGAGAAAATGCTGACGGCAGAAGATAACCCTGAAGTGCGGGATCTGATTAACGCCGCTGAGTTCAAATATGCGGATGGCATTAGCGTGGTGCGTTCGGTGCGTAAAAAATTCCCGCAGGCGCAGGTTTCACGCGTAGCGGGGGCCGATCTCTGGGAAGCGCTAATGGCGAGAGCCGGGCAGGAGGGAACGCCGGTTTTCCTGATTGGCGGCAAGCCTGAGGTTCTGGCGCAAACCGAAGCCAAATTGCGTGCGCAGTGGCATGTGAACATTGTGGGTAGCCAGGACGGTTATTTTACGCCGGAGCAGCGTCAGGAATTGTTTGAGCGTATCCACGCCAGCGGTGCGCAAATTGTGACGGTGGCGATGGGGTCGCCGAAACAAGAAATTTTTATGCGTGATTGCCGGAAGATCCACCCTGAAGCGCTGTATATGGGGGTGGGTGGTACCTACGATGTCTTTACCGGTCACGTTAAGCGGGCGCCTAAACTCTGGCAAAATCTGGGGCTGGAGTGGCTGTATCGCTTACTGTCACAGCCGAGCCGTATCACCCGTCAACTTCGTTTGTTGCGCTATCTCCGCTGGCACTATACCGGCAACCTCTGACGCTCTCTCCTCTGATAAGTAGCGTGATCTGCTAATCACGCTACTTATTCACAACATAATCGCTGCTTTCTCGCACAATCTATTCATTTTTTGAATGCTTTAATTGCCATTTAAGCGATTTTAGGAAACCATTCGCAACAATCATTACAGTGCCGTGGTGTTTTGGCGCCAACCGTTAAGCGGTCGGTGCCGTATGGCCTGTTATGGAATAACAAGATGTACCCATAACGAGAACCGGTAATACCGGACAGCATGCAAACACATCAAGAGGATTTATGGCCGAGAACAAACCTGAGCTACAGCGTGGGCTGGAGGCTCGTCACATCGAATTAATTGCCCTTGGAGGCACTATTGGCGTCGGACTGTTTATGGGCGCCGCCAGTACCCTGAAATGGGCGGGGCCTTCGGTCCTGCTGGCGTATATCGTCGCAGGGCTGTTTGTTTTTTTCATTATGCGTTCCATGGGGGAGATGTTATTCCTCGAGCCGGTTGCCGGTTCATTCGCTGTTTACGCGCACCGTTACATGAGTCCTTTCTTTGGCTATCTCACCGCCTGGTCATACTGGTTTATGTGGATGGCGGTAGGGATATCAGAGATTACCGCTATCGGGGTGTACGTACAGTTCTGGTTCCCGGAAATGGCGCAATGGATACCCGCCCTGATTGCTGTCGGGCTGGTTGCGCTGGCAAACCTCGCCGCGGTTCGCCTGTATGGTGAAATTGAATTCTGGTTTGCCATGATCAAAGTGACCACCATCATTGTGATGATCGTCATTGGGTTAGGAGTGATTTTCTTCGGCTTTGGCAATGGCGGCCAGGCGATTGGCTTTGGCAACCTGACCGAGCATGGCGGCTTCTTTGCCGGCGGCTGGAAGGGCTTCCTGACGGCATTGTGTATTGTTGTGGCGTCCTACCAGGGCGTGGAGCTGATCGGCATTACTGCGGGTGAGGCGAAGAACCCCCAGGTCACGCTGCGTAGCGCGGTGGGGAAGGTGCTGTGGCGTATCCTGATTTTCTACGTCGGCGCGATCTTTGTTATCGTCACTATTTTCCCGTGGAACGAGATTGGCAGCAACGGCAGCCCATTTGTGCTCACTTTTGCCAAGATTGGTATTACCGCCGCGGCAGGGATTATTAACTTTGTGGTCCTGACGGCGGCGCTGTCAGGCTGTAACAGCGGCATGTACAGCTGTGGGCGTATGCTCTACGCGTTGGCAAAGAATCGCCAGCTACCTGCTGTTGTTGGAAAAGTATCTCGCCATGGCGTGCCAGTTGCTGGTGTGGCGATTTCTATCGCGATCTTGCTGATTGGTTCGTGCCTGAACTACATCATTCCCAACCCGCAGCGTGTGTTCGTGTATGTTTATAGCGCCAGCGTGCTGCCGGGGATGGTGCCGTGGTTTGTGATCCTGATAAGCCAGCTGCGTTTCCGTCAGGCGCATAAAGCGGCGATCGCCAGTCATCCTTTCCGCTCGATTTTGTTCCCGTGGGCAAATTATTTGACGATGGCGTTCCTGATTTGCGTATTAATCGGCATGTACTTCAATGAAGATACCCGAATGTCGCTATTTGTTGGCATTATCTTCTTACTGGGCGTGACGCTCATTTATAAGGCTTTTGGCCTGAATCGTCATGGCACAGCCCATAAATTGCGGGAATAAGCGACAAAACGCACAAACCATGACCAAACGATAATTTATTTTAAAAAAGCACTAGACAGAAGACCGAGACCTCCGTAATATCCAGCCCCGCAACGGCGCTAAGCGCCCGTAGCTCAGCTGGATAGAGCGCTGCCCTCCGGAGGCAGAGGTCTCAGGTTCGAATCCTGTCGGGCGCACCATTTAGTTAGGTGCCGGAGCTGCGGTGGTTTTAATACCGCGTAAAAGATTTGCAGTGGTGGCTATAGCTCAGTTGGTAGAGCCCTGGATTGTGATTCCAGTTGTCGTGGGTTCGAATCCCATTAGCCACCCCATTAATTTAAAGTTGTGAAATGCGAAGGTGGCGGAATTGGTAGACGCGCTAGCTTCAGGTGTTAGTGTCCTTAGGATGTGGGGGTTCGAGTCCCCCCCCTCGCACCACGACTTAAAGAATTGAACTAAAAATTCAAAAAGCAGTAAAACGGCGAGTAGCGCAGCTTGGTAGCGCAACTGGTTTGGGACCAGTGGGTCGGAGGTTCGAATCCTCTCTCGCCGACCAATTTTGAACCCCGCTTCGGCGGGGTTTTTTGTTTTCTGATTTCCCTTCACAGCCCTTATTCCCGCGAATTACCTGATGTCTTAAAAAGTTCGAATACCTGGTTTTTGCAGTGCAATCGTGGCATGCGTTGTGCGATAATATACGGGTAGATGCTCATTCCATCTCTTATGTTCGCCATCAGGCCTCATAAACTCAGGAATGATGCAGAGCCGTTTACGGTGCTTATCGTCCACAGACAGATGTCGCTCAGGCCTCATCAAACACCATGGACATAACGTTGAGTGAAGCACCCATTATGTTGTCATACAGACCTGTTTAACGCCTGCTCCTTACCGAGCGGGCGTTTTTTTATGCATCTTGAATGATTTTGTGTAGACGGTAGGCCCGGTAAGCGAAGCGCCACCGGGCAAGAGGGAATTACTGCGGGGGATTGTTGTTCTGCAGCGTCAACATCAGGCCATCACGGCGCATGGTGGCGGCTTCTTCCGGCTGATGCAGTCTGTCCAGCGCGTCAGCAAGCCAGGCGTAGTCGTATGCGTCCGGGCGCTGTTTGAGCGCTGCACGGAAGGCGAGCGTGGCTTCCTGCCATTCGCCATGCTTCATTAACGATTGCCCCAGCGTGCTCCACAGCAATGGGCGATCGCCAACGGCCTTAATCTGCTGGCGCAACACTTTTTCTATCTGTTCCGGGTTGTTGGTTTTCAGGCGCGGGATCGGCAGCACCAGACGGTCGTCATACTGACGTTTCAGACCGTCAATGATGACCTGCTGCGCCGTATCGTGATCGTCGCACTCAATCAGATGTTCAGCCATCGCGACCTGCAGGGCAACCTGATGACGGGTTTTACGGTTCTGGTTTTTCCACCACGTACGTAGCCCCTCACTGCCCTGATCGGCGCGGACCTGATCCATCAGACCCACCCATGCCTGTTGTTCCAGCATTGCGCGGTGCTCTTCATCACCTACATGCGCTTTAGCCATAGATGGAATGATATCCAGTAACGAACTCCATGCGCCGGTGCGAATGTAGGCTTGCTCAGCCAGACGCAGCACTTCCGGATGACGCGGCGTCACCTCCAGCAGCTTATCTACGCTGTGGCGCGCGGCGTGATTTTCATTACGCGCCAGTTGCAGACGAACGCGAGCGATTTCTACCGGGATCGTATCATTCCCGGCCAGTTCAGCGGCACGCTCAAGGTGTTGATTCGCGCGCGCTTCATCGCCACGTTGCTGGGCCGCTTCTGCCGCCAGCAGGTAATTCACTACCGGTTGTTCAGCATGATCGGCGTTTTTCGACATCAGCTTTTCAACCTGCTGATAATCGCCTTCTGCCAGCTTGAGCAGCGCTTGTTCGGTCTGTTTGCGGGCGCGGCGACGCTTACGGCCGACAAACCATCCGCGGGTATGCGCACCTGTGCGGAAAATTCGGCGCAGCAACCATTCAATCGCAAACAGAACGACCATCGCGACGATCAGGATGATCACCAGGCCCGTCACGCTGGTTTCAATGTTGTAATTATCGGTTTGGATCAGCACGTAGCCCTGATGACCGGCAATCATTGGACCAACGACGATCCCGGCGATCAACAGAACAAAGAGCAATAATACTTTTAGCATCATTATTCTCCTTGCGGCGCGGTTGCCGGATTGTCTGCCGAAGGAGCAGGAGCGGCGGCAACCGGCGCTGTGACAGGCTGCGCCAGTAAATTACGAACACGGGTCTGCATTAATTTGTCGAGAATAGCCTGGCTCTGCAGCGTTTCTGGCACATCCATACTGATGCTTTGTTGGCTCAGCTGGTCTACCTCTTCCAGGAAGGCTTTGGTGGTTGCATCGTCGGTGTCGTAGTAGGCGCGTACCCAGGTGGAGACATTTTCCAGCGCCTGGCGGTATGTCTCTTCCTGATGACGCGGTACGGCCTGGGCGGCTACTAACAGGCGAGAACGAATGTTCTCACGTAAGTAAACGTCCTGGTTCGGCGCCAGCAGCGGGACGGCGGTTTCATCTCGACGGCGAACAGTGATAAAGCTGTCCATAAAATTCTGCCAGCTTTTTTGCAAGTTGACGCGCCATTCACTAATTGAGCTGGACAGCTCGCTGCTGTCGGAGTCCATCGGTGAATCGTCGGTGTCGTTGTCGGCCAGACGCAGGTTATCTATCTGGTTAGCGAGCTGATTCACTTTCAGGATAATGCCGTCATAGTCGACCTGAGTTACCGCCGAGAGGCTCGCGATATCGTCAGTAATCGCGCGACGGGCGGAAATTAAGCTCGGGTCGTTCATATCAGCCAGACTGGCGTCGGCGCTTTTCAGCAACGCCGCTGCGGTGGTAACGTCCTGATCGCTCCATAATTTACGACCGGCCAGTTTTACCAGAAAATCAGCCTGCGCCAGCAGCCATGTCCCGGCATCGCTGCCGGAAATAGTGGCGACTTTTTGCTGAACTTCATCAAGCTGTTTGACCAGTGCGGCCTGCTGGCGAGTGGCTTCATCAAGCTGCGTTGCCTGCTGTTTAATAATGCCTTCCAGCTCAGCTTTTTGGTTTTCTTGCGCTTTTTGCAGCGCCGTCAGCTGGTTCGCCAGCGCATCGCTGGTTGCCGTCTGCGTTGTTGCCTGCTGTTTCCCCCAGCCATACAGCCCCACACCTGCTGCCAGCGCAATAGCAATCGCCACCGCGCTCAGAATCAGCGCCGTGCTGTTGTTAGCCTTTTTTTCAGTATTGACTGGCTGTGCTGTGGTTTCCACGGCCTCCCTGGTCTCTTCAACCACGGCGGAGGATTTTTCTTGTTCCGTCATTATGGCATCCCATTATGAGAGTTATTGTAATGCGCGTAGTAGCGCATCGTTGTCGGCGTTATCAGCGACCTTAATATCTTGCCAGCCCAGTTCCCGGGCGAGGTGCGCCAGACGCTCACTGACGACCAGCAGCCGACAGCGTAGTAACCAGTGCTCACGATACCACTGCGGAATGAGCGACCAGAGCTGTTGTAACATCTCTCCGCTGGTGACCACCACCGTGGTCACGCCGCGAGATTGCCAGCGCATTGCTTCTTCCGCACCATCGTAATTTTTTGCACTGCGTTGATAACATTCACAAAAATCAACATCGGCTCCGCGCGCCGTCAGGGTTTCACCTATCAGTTCCCGACCGCCGTTGCCGCGTAAAATAAGCGCGCGTTTTCCCGCAATATTTTGTAATTCAGGTAATTGTAGCAAGACTTCGCTGATTTCCCGATCCAGAGGATAGTGAATATTGCAGCCGCTAACAGTATGCAGCGCCAGCGCCGTTGTGCGGCCAATGGCAAAATAATGCGGAAGGGAAGGCCAGCTTTTCCCTTGTTGCTGAAGTTCGGCATCGGCAAAGGTGACAGCGTGCTGCGAGAGGGCAAAAACCAGATCGTTATCCGTCAACGCCGACAGTCGGGAGGCGAGTGTTGCCAGTTCCCGACCCGGGGAAAACTCGATGAGCGGAAAACTCCAGGCCACCTGCCCCAGTGTGCGCAGACGGCTCACTAACTCTTCCCCTGCGGGAGACGGGCGGGTGACCAGAATACTCATGCGGGTGCTTCTCCGTTATAAACTTCAGCCAGAATGGCGCGCGCACCGTTTTCCAGTAGCTCTTCTGCCAGAGAGATGCCCATCTTTTCTGCATCCTGCGGGGCGCCGCGACGTTCTCCGCATACCATCTGCGATCCGTCAGGCGCGCCGACCAGCGCGCGTAGCCAAATCTCACCGTTGATGAGTTCGGCATAGCTGCCGATAGGTACCTGACATCCCCCTTCGAGGCGGGTGTTCATGGCGCGTTCGGCTGTTACGCGTAGTGCGGTCTCTTCATGATTGAGCGGCGCTAACAGCGCCTGAGTGCGCATATCGTCCAGTCGGCACTCTATGCCAACAGCGCCTTGCCCGACTGCGGGCAAGGATACTTCCGGCGGCAGTGCGGTACGGACTCGCGACTCAAGCCCTAAACGTTTTAACCCGGCCACCGCCAGGATAATGGCGTCATAATCGCCGTTATCGAGTTTGCCGAGGCGCGTACCAACGTTACCGCGCAGCGAACGGATGACGAGATCCGGGCGACGCTTTGCCAACTGGCACTGGCGACGCAAACTGGATGTCCCGACAATACTACCCGCGGGAAGGTCATCCAACGTGTTGTACTTATTTGAGACGAAAGCATCACGCGGATCCTCTCGCTCGCAAATGGTGACCAGTCCAAGACCGTCAGGGAATTCAACCGGCACATCCTTCATGGAATGCACGGCGATATCGGCGCGTTTTTCCAGCAGCGCGACTTCCAGCTCTTTAACAAACAACCCTTTCCCTCCGACCTTCGCCAGCGGGGTATCAAGGATCACATCGCCACGGGTTACCATAGGAACCAGTTCCACGATCAGACCGGGGTGATTTGCCATTAAAGCGTCTTTGACATAATGTGCCTGCCAGAGCGCAAGGGGGCTTTGGCGTGTGGCAATTCTCAAAACATTGTCTAACATGCTTGTTACCGTCATTATCAATCATTGACCATCCTAACATCCTTATCAAAGGGATGTCAGCGTTACGCTCAAACGTAAGTGAGAGGAAAAGCTGCTGCATCATCAGTGGCAGTGAATAATGACGAGAAACCTTCCGACCGTATGAAGGAATTTACACGTAACGAACGGTGCTACACTTGTATGTAGCGCATCTTTCTTTACGGTCAATGAGCAAGGTGTTAAATTGATCACGTTTTAGACCATTTTTTCGGCTGTACCGCACAAAAAAATACGGGCGAAAAACAGGTAACGGTTATTTTTGACATACGGTTTATCCGAATTGATGACGATTAATTGTGAGCGCTTGCGCCGCAGTAATCGACAACATGACGGATAGCAACATCAGGCGATACGTCTTGTACCTCTATATTGAGACTCTGAAACAGAGACTGGATGCCATAAATCAACTGCGTGTGGATCGCGCGCTTGCTGCCATGGGGCCTGCTTTCCAGCAGGTATACAGTCTGCTGCCGACATTATTGCACTACCACCACCCTCTGATGCCGGGTTACCTCGATGGTAACGTTCCCAAAGGCATATGCTTTTACACGCCTGATGAAACCCAACGCCACTACCTCAACGAACTGGAACTGTACCGCGGCATGTCACCGCAGGAACCTCCCAAGGGCGAACTGCCGATCACTGGTGTTTACTCAATGGGCAGTACCTCTTCGGTAGGGCAAAGCTGTTCTTCCGACCTTGATATCTGGGTCTGCCACCAATCCTGGCTGGATAGCGAAGAGCGCCAGCTGTTGCAGCGTAAATGTAGCCTGCTCGAAAGCTGGGCCGCTTCGCTGGGCGTGGAAGTCAGTTTCTTCCTGATTGATGAAAACCGTTTCCGTCACAATGAAAGCGGAAGTCTCGGTGGTGAAGACTGTGGCTCGACGCAGCATATCCTGTTGCTTGATGAATTCTATCGCACCGCTGTGCGCCTCGCGGGCAAACGTATTCTGTGGAATATGGTGCCGGGCGACGAAGAAGAGCATTACGACGATTACGTCATGAAGCTCTACGCACAGGGGGTGTTAACGCCAAACGAATGGCTGGATCTCGGCGGACTCAGTTCGCTCTCCGCCGAAGAGTACTTTGGCGCCAGCCTCTGGCAGCTGTACAAAAGTATCGATTCCCCGTACAAAGCAGTGCTAAAGACGCTGCTGCTGGAAGCCTATTCCTGGGAATATCCCAATCCTCGCCTGTTGGCGAAAGACATTAAACAGCGCCTGCACGATGGCGAGATCGTCTCTTTTGGTCTCGATCCCTACTGCATGATGCTGGAGCGTGTTACCGAATATCTCACGGCGATCGAAGACCCGACGCGTCTGGATTTAGTGCGTCGATGTTTCTACTTAAAAGTGTGTGAGAAACTGAGCCGCGAGCGCGCCTGCGTGGGCTGGCGTCGTGAAGTATTAAGTCAGTTAGTGCAGGAATGGGGCTGGGACGAAGCTCGTCTGACAATGCTGGATAACCGCGCTAACTGGAAGATTGATCAGGTACGTGAAGCGCATAACGAACTGCTTGATGCGATGATGCAGAGCTATCGTAATCTGATCCGCTTTGCGCGGCGCAATAACCTCAGCGTTAGCGCCAGTCCGCAGGATATCGGTGTGCTGACCCGTAAGCTGTATGCCGCGTTTGAAGCGTTGCCGGGCAAGGTAACGCTGGTGAACCCGCAGATATCTCCAGACCTCTCAGAACCGAACCTGACCTTTATCCATGTGCCGCCGGGCCGCGCCAACCGTTCGGGTTGGTATCTCTACAACCGCGCACCAAATATGGATTCTATCATCAGCCATCAGCCGCTGGAATATAACCGCTATCTCAATAAGCTGGTGGCGTGGGCCTGGTTCAACGGTCTGCTGACATCGCGTACGCATTTGTTTATTAAGGGCAACGGCATTGTCGATTTGCCGAAGTTGCAGGAGATGGTCGCCGATGTATCGCACCACTTCCCGCTGCGCCTGCCGGCACCCACGCCGAAAGCGCTCTACAGCCCGTGTGAAATTCGCCATCTGGCGATTATCGTTAACCTTGAATATGACCCAACGGCCGCATTCCGTAATCAGGTGGTGCATATTGATTTCCGCAAGCTGGACGTCTTCAGCTTTGGCGAAGAGCAAAATTGCCTGGTAGGAAGCGTCGACCTGCTGTATCGCAACTCGTGGAATGAAGTCCGTACGCTGCACTTCAACGGCGAGCAGGCGATGATTGAAGCGTTAAAAACAATTCTGGGCAAAATGCACCAGGATGCCGCGCCGCCGGATAGCGTCGAAGTGTTCTGCTATAGCCAGCATCTGCGTGGATTAATCCGTACCCGCGTGCAGCAACTGGTCTCTGAGTGTATCGAGCTGCGCCTTTCCAGCACCCGCCAGGAAACCGGGCGCTTCAAAGCGCTGCGCGTGTCTGGTCAGACGTGGGGACTGTTCTTCGAGCGTCTGAACGTATCGGTACAGAAACTGGAAAACGCCATCGAATTCTACGGTGCGATTTCACACAACAAACTGCACGGCCTTTCCGTCCAGGTTGAAACGAACCATGTGAAACTCCCTTCTGTGGTGGACGGCTTTGCCAGTGAAGGGATCATTCAGTTCTTTTTCGAAGAAACGGGCGATGAGCAGGGCTTTAATATTTATATACTGGATGAGAGTAACCGTGTGGAGGTGTATCACCACTGCGAGGGAAGCAAAGAAGAGCTGGTACGTGATGTCAGCCGCTTCTATTCATCGTCGCACGATCGCTTCACCTACGGCTCCAGCTTCATCAACTTTAACCTGCCGCAGTTCTATCAGATTGTGAAAACCGACGGACGTGCGCAGGTGATTCCGTTCCGTACCCAGCCGCTCAACCCAGTCCCGCCAGCTAATCAGGATAACGACACGCCGATGTTGCAGCAGTATTTCTCCTGAGGCTTTTCGCCCGGTGGCGGCTACGCCTTACCGGGCCTACAGTAGGCCGGATAAGCACATCTCATCCGGCAAATAAATCAACGGAAGCCCACCTTTTCTCCCGACTGCTGCGTTGCTGCCTGCTCCAGCAAATCCCAGAACGTTTCGCCGCTACGGTCGCAGATCCACTCGTCGCCTTTCAGGTCAAAGTGGTAGCCGCCCTGTTTGGTCGCCAGCCACACCTGGTGCAGCGGCTCCTGACGGTTAATAATGATTTTGCTGCCGTTTTCGAAGCTGATAGTCAGCACGCCGCCATTGATCTCACAATCGATATCGCTGTCGCCATCCCAGTCGTCCAGACGCTCCTCAATGGTCATCCACAGGGTGTCAGCAAGGCGATGAAATTCACTGTCGTTCATTTTCTTATCCTGTTTTTCGTGATGAGGGCAGTATAACCTGAAACAAAACGCGTTGCAGATTACAGGCTAACTCTTGCTTTTACGCCTTCTCCTGCGATGATAGAAAACAGAAAGCATGAACTTTACAGGCAATCCATAATGAAAAACGTGTTAAAGCCACTCGCTGTCATTTTAACTCTGTTCAGCCTGACGGGCTGTGGGCTAAAAGGCCCGCTCTATTTCCCGCCAGCAGATAAAACCGCGCCGCCTCCGACCAAGAGCGTTCAGCCGCAATCGCAATCCACCACGCCCGAGAAAAACGATCGTGGGATTAGCGACGGCCCTTCTCAGGTGAATTACTGACGGCAGGAATAGATTTACATTTCTGTACCCGCGTGAACGGAGTGAATGATGCAATTCTCTAAAATGCATGGCCTTGGCAACGATTTTATGGTCGTCGACGCGGTAACGCAGAATGTCTTTTTCTCACCAGAGCTGATCCGCCGCCTGTCCGACAGGCATCTCGGCGTTGGGTTTGATCAGTTGCTGGTGGTTGAACCTCCGTATGATCCGGAGCTGGATTTCCACTACCGTATTTTTAATGCCGACGGCAGTGAAGTGTCACAGTGTGGCAATGGCGCCCGTTGTTTTGCCCGTTTTGTTCGCCTGAAAGGGCTGACCAATAAGCGTGATATTCGCGTCAGTACCGCGAATGGTCGTATGGTATTAACCGTAACCGACGACGAGCTGGTGCGGGTGAATATGGGGGAACCCAACTTTGAGCCTTCGCAGGTTCCGTTTCGCGCCAACAAAGCAGAGAAGACCTATATTATGCGCGCGGCCGAACAGACAGTATTGTGCGGCGTGGTTTCAATGGGGAATCCGCACTGCGTGATTCAGGTTGATGATGTTGATACGGCCACTGTGGAAACGCTGGGACCGGTGCTGGAAAACCACGAACGCTTTCCAGAACGCGCCAACATCGGCTTTATGCAGGTGGTAAAGCGCGAGCATATCCGGCTGCGCGTCTACGAGCGCGGGGCGGGCGAAACTCAGGCCTGCGGCAGCGGTGCGTGCGCCGCTGTTGCGGTAGGTATTCAGCAGGGCCTGCTGGCAGAAGAGGTGAGGGTGGAGTTACCTGGCGGTCGACTTGATATCGCCTGGAAAGGTCCGGGTCATCCGCTGTATATGACTGGCCCGGCGGCACATGTCTACGACGGATTTATTCACTTATGAAGCAACCAGGGGAAGAACTACAGGAAACGCTCATGGAGCTCGACGATCGAGCGGTCGTCGATTACCTGCAACGTAATCCTGAGTTTTTTATCCGTAATGCCCGGGCAGTTGAAGCGATGCGCGTCCCACACCCGGTGCGGGGCACGATCTCTTTAGTTGAATGGCATATGGCGCGGGCACGTAATCATATTAATGTGCTTGAAGAGAACATGGCGTTATTGATGGAACAAGCCAACGCCAATGAAAGCCTGTTCTATCGTCTGCTAAATCTGCAAAGCCGCCTGGTGTCGGCCAGCAGTCTTGACGATATGCTGATGCGATTTCATCGCTGGGCGCGTGAGCTGGGGCTGGCCGGCGCGACGGTTCGTCTGTTTCCGGACCGGTGGCGACTCGGTGCGCCATCAAAATTTACGCATCTGGCATTAAGCCGCCAGGCCTTTGAACCGTTGCGTATTCAGCGTCTGGGCCAGTCGCAGCACTATCTTGGCCCACTCAATGGACCGGAACTGTTGGTCATGATGCCGGAGGCGAAAGCGATAGGTTCGGTGGCGATGTCGATGCTGGGGCAAGATGGTTCCTTGGGCGTGATGTTATTCAGCAGTCGTGACGTTAATCATTATCAGCAGGGACAGGGTACGCAGCTATTGCAGGAAATCTCGCTGATGTTGCCGGAGCTGCTGGAGCGCTGGATTGAACGCGTATGACCGATTCACCCCTTTCTCAGGATGTGGCGCGCTTTTTGCGCTATCTGGGCGTTGAGCGCCAGCTTAGCCCGATCACATTGCTTAATTATCAGCGTCAGCTTGATGCCATCATTGCGTTAGCCGGAGAAACCGGTCTGCAAAGCTGGCAACAATGTGATGCTGCAATGGTACGCAGTTTTGCCGTGCGCAGCCGTCGTAAAGGGTTGGGACCGGCGAGCTTGGCATTGCGTCTCTCCGCACTACGCAGTTTCTTCGACTGGCTGGTCAATCAGGGCGAGCTGAAAGCCAATCCGGCAAAAAGCGTTTCCGCGCCGAAAGCGCCACGTCACTTACCTAAAAATATCGACGTCGATGACGTTAATCGTCTGCTGGATATCGATCTCAACGATCCCCTTGCCGTGCGCGACCGGGCTATGCTGGAAGTGATGTACGGCGCGGGGCTGCGTTTATCTGAACTGGTTGGGCTGGATATTAAACATCTCGATCTCGACACCGGCGAAGTGTGGGTGATGGGCAAGGGTAGTAAAGAACGTCGTCTGCCGATTGGCCGCAATGCGGTGGCGTGGATTGAGCACTGGCTGGATCTGCGCGGCTTATTTGGCGGGGATGACGATGCGTTGTTCCTGTCAAAACTGGGCAAGCGCATCTCTGCGCGTAACGTGCAGAAACGCTTTGCGGAATGGGGTATCAAACAGGGGCTGAACAGCCACGTCCATCCCCACAAATTGCGCCACTCTTTTGCGACGCATATGCTGGAGTCTAGCGGCGATCTGCGCGGGGTGCAGGAGTTATTGGGGCATGCCAATCTTTCGACCACCCAAATCTATACCCATCTTGATTTTCAACACCTGGCTTCAGTGTACGATGCGGCGCATCCGCGCGCCAAACGGGGGAAATAATGCGTTTTTACCGGCCTTTGGGGCGTATTTCTGCGCTCACCTTTGACCTTGATGACACCCTTTACGATAACCGTCCCGTTATCAAACGCACCGAGCAGGAAGCGCTCGCGTTTGTACAGAATTACCACCCGGCGTTGAATTCGCTGCAAAATAGCGACCTACAGCGCTTACGTCAGGCTGTTCGCGACGCCGAGCCGGAAATCTATCACGACGTTACCCAATGGCGTCACCGCGCCGTAGAGCGCGCTATGCTGGAGGCTGGTCTGTCAGCGGCAGAAGCCTTGATGGGGGCGAATGCGGCGATGATGAATTTTGCCAAATGGCGTAGCCGCATTGATGTTCCGCAATCGACGCATGACACACTGAAGGCGCTGGCCCGCAAATGGCCGCTGGTGGCGATCACCAACGGTAACGCGCAGCCGGAGCTGTTTGGTCTGGGCGATTACTTTGAATTTGTGCTGCGCGCCGGTCCCGATGGGCGATCGAAACCGTTCAGCGACATGTACGCGCTGGCGGCGGATAAACTGAAAATGCCAGTGGGTGAGATTCTGCATGTGGGCGATGACCTGACGACAGACGTTGCAGGCGCTATTCGTTGTGGTATGCAAGCTTGCTGGATCAAACCGGAAAATGCCGACCTGATGCAAACTGCAGACAGCCGTTTGCTGCCGCATATCGAAATTTCACAGTTGGCATCTCTGACCTCGCTGATATAATCACCAGCAGAACTCTGTATATATACCCAGCTTTTTGGCGGATGGCGCTACGCTTCTCCGCCTTACCTACTTTTACGCGGCGGTGCCAATGGACGTTTCTTACCTGCTCGACAGCCTTAATGATAAACAGCGTGAAGCGGTGGCCGCGCCACGCAGCAACATGCTGGTTCTGGCAGGAGCGGGGAGTGGTAAAACTCGCGTACTGGTGCACCGTATCGCCTGGTTACTGACGGTAGAGAACAACTCGCCGTACTCTATTATGGCGGTGACCTTTACCAACAAAGCGGCAGCGGAAATGCGCCACCGTATTGGTCAGATCATGGGAACCAGCCAGGGCGGAATGTGGGTGGGGACCTTCCACGGTCTGGCGCACCGTCTGTTACGCGCGCACCATATGGATGCCAACCTGCCGCAGGACTTCCAGATCCTCGACAGCGAGGACCAACTGCGTCTGCTCAAGCGCCTGATCAAGGCGATGAACCTGGACGAAAAGCAGTGGCCGCCGCGTCAGGCTATGTGGTTTATCAACAGCCAGAAAGACGAAGGGCTGCGCCCGCACCATCTGCAAAGCTACGGCAACCCGGTCGAACAGACCTGGCAGAAGGTCTATCAGGCTTATCAGGAAGCGTGCGATCGCGCGGGGCTGGTGGATTTCGCCGAACTGCTACTGCGCGCCCATGAACTGTGGCTCAACAAGCCGCACATTCTGCAGCACTACCGCGAACGCTTTACCAATATCCTGGTGGACGAATTCCAGGATACCAACAACATTCAGTACGCCTGGATCCGCCTGCTGGCGGGCGACACCGGCAAGGTGATGATCGTGGGCGATGATGATCAGTCGATCTACGGCTGGCGTGGGGCGCAGGTGGAGAACATTCAGCGCTTCCTCAACGATTTCCCAGGCGCAGAAACCATTCGTCTGGAGCAGAACTATCGCTCGACTAATAATATTCTGAGCGCAGCTAACGCCCTGATTGAAAATAACAACGGGCGCCTGGGTAAAAAACTGTGGACCGACGGCGTCGACGGCGAGCCGATCTCGCTGTATTGCGCGTTCAATGAGCTTGATGAAGCGCGCTTTGTGGTCAATCGCATCAAAACCTGGCAGGACAACGGCGGTGCGCTGGAACAATGCGCCATTCTGTATCGCAGCAACGCCCAGTCGCGCGTGCTGGAAGAAGCCTTACTACAGGCTAGCATGCCGTATCGTATCTATGGCGGGATGCGCTTCTTCGAACGCCAGGAAATCAAAGACGCGCTCTCCTACCTGCGCCTGATCGCTAACCGCAATGACGACGCCGCGTTTGAGCGTGTGGTGAATACGCCAACCCGCGGGATTGGCGATCGTACTTTAGATGTGGTGCGCCAGACCTCGCGTGACCGCCAGCTAACGCTGTGGCAGGCCTGTCGTGAACTGCTGCAGGAAAAAGCCCTGGCCGGTCGCGCCGCCAGCGCCTTACAGCGCTTTATGGAATTGATTGACGCGCTGGCACAAGAGACTGCCGATATGCCGCTGCACGTGCAGACTGACCGGGTGATTAAAGATTCCGGCCTGCGCATGATGTACGAACAGGAAAAAGGCGAGAAGGGTCAGACGCGTATCGAAAACTTAGATGAACTGGTGACGGCAACGCGCCAGTTCAGCTACAACGAAGAAGACGAAGACTTAATGCCGCTGCAGGCGTTCCTGTCTCATGCGGCGCTGGAAGCGGGCGAAGGACAGGCGGATACCTGGCAGGACGCGGTACAGCTGATGACCCTGCACTCGGCGAAAGGGCTGGAGTTTCCGCAGGTGTTTATCGTGGGGATGGAAGAAGGCATGTTCCCGAGCCAGATGTCGCTGGATGAAGGCGGACGTCTCGAAGAAGAACGTCGCCTGGCCTATGTCGGCGTGACCCGCGCGATGCAAAAGCTGACGCTTACCTACGCCGAAACGCGCCGTCTGTACGGCAAAGAGGTTTACCATCGTCCGTCGCGCTTTATTGGCGAACTGCCGGAAGCGTGCGTTGAAGAGGTGCGTCTGCGCGCCACGGTTAGCCGTCCGGTGAGCCATCAGCGGATGGGCACGCCAATGGCGGAAAACGATACCGGCTACAAACTTGGCCAGCGGGTACGCCACGCGAAGTTCGGCGAGGGCACCATCGTCAACCTCGAAGGAAGCGGCGAGCACAGTCGTTTGCAGGTCGCGTTCCAGGGGCAGGGGATCAAATGGCTGGTGGCGGCTTACGCAAGACTGGAAACGGTGTGATCGCCTGATGTCGCTGCGCTTATCGGGCCTGGTGACCAGGTAACATTTTGATTTGTAGGCCGGATAAGGCGAAGCCGCCATTCGGCTATCTGCCGGTTAATATTCTGAAATCATAGATAAATAATTCCCCTCTGCTAACCTTTCTGTATAAGGGGAAATTATTACTTTTTCGCCATCCGTTGCGTGTTGACGTCAAAATTTTGCTGGCGTAACATGCGCGCACGATTACGCTAAGAGGACATTCGCCTTGGACACACCCAGTAGATACTGGCTCATTATCCTGTCATCCAGGATCAACTCCTAAGGCTATCCCTTTTTGCTGATAGCCTTCGCGGTTGTCAGCGACCTTCTGTTTTTTTCCCGTCGCGCTGAGTCAGGCTGTTTAATGGTCTGAAACCCAATTTGTTTCTGTGTGCCCTCCGAACTGTCCGATAATTTTTTGCATTGGGAGTCCCGGTCATGCTGAGCGCATTTCAACTGGAAAACAATCGGTTAACTCGCCTTGAGGCAGACGAGATCGAGCACCTGGCCAGTTCGGTTTGGGTCGATTTAGTCGAGCCGGATGACGAAGAACGAAACCGTGTGCAAAAGGACTTGGGCCAGAACCTGGCCACGCGCCCTGAACTGGAAGATATCGAAGCATCCGCACGTTTTTTTGAAGACGAAGATGGCCTGCACATTCACTCCTTCTTCTTCTATGAAGACGCCGACGATCACGCGGGTAACTCAACCGTTGCATTTACCATTCGTGAAGGTCGCTTGTTTACCCTGCGCGAACGCGAACTGCCGGCGTTTCGTCTGTATCGCATGCGCGCACGTAACCAGGCGATGGTGGATGGCAACGCTTACGAGCTGCTGCTCGACCTGTTCGAAACCAAAATTGAACAGCTGGCGGATGAGATTGAAAATATCTATAGCGACCTGGAAAAACTCAGCCGTGTGATCATGGAAGGGCGCCAGGGCGACGAATATGACGAAGCGCTTTCCACGCTGGCGGAACAGGAAGATATCGGCTGGAAGGTACGCCTGTGTCTGATGGATACCCAGCGCGCACTGAATTTCCTGGTGCGTAAAGCGCGTCTGCCGGGTGGTCAACTGGAGCAGGCGCGTGAGATCCTGCGCGATATCGAGTCTCTGCTGCCGCATAACGAATCGCTGTTCCAGAAGGTTAACTTCCTGATGCAGGCGGCGATGGGCTTTATCAATATTGAGCAGAACCGCATTATCAAGATCTTCTCGGTGGTCTCGGTGGTGTTTCTGCCGCCGACGCTGGTGGCTTCCAGCTACGGGATGAACTTTGAATTTATGCCGGAACTGCACTGGAGCTTCGGTTATCCTGGCGCGATTGTCTTCATGATGCTCGCAGGTCTGGCGCCGTATCTGTACTTCAAACGTAAGAACTGGCTTTAATGGCGGTGTCTTACCAGGCCTACAGAACCCGTAGGCCTGATAAGCGTAGCGCCATCAGGCAAAAAGCATTCACATCCCCATACGCGTTCTGCGTTGGGTATAAATCGCATCCATCACGAAAATCGCCAGCGCCACCCAGATAAACGCAAACGTGATCATTTTATCCGCTCCCGGCACTTCACCGTAAAAGGTGATCGCCAGCAGGAACATCAACGTGGGTCCGATATACTGGAAGAAGCCCAGCGTGGAAAGACGCAGGCGGGTCGCTGCGCCGGTAAAGCACAGCAGCGGAATAGTGGTCACGACACCCGCGGCAATCAGCAGCAGATTGAGCGACATCGGGTTTTGCCCGATATGGCTGGTTGGGCTATCCGCAATGCCAAACAGATAGATTGCAGCCACGGGTAAGAGCCACAGGGTTTCAATCAACATACCTGTTTGTGCTTCAACGGCAATCTTCTTACGCACCAGACCATAAAAAGCAAAGCTGAACGCCAGTCCCAGCGCGATTATCGGCAACGAGCCGAAGGTCCACAGCTGTACCAGTACGCCGCAGGCGGCTAACAGTACCGCCAGCCACTGCATGCGACGAAAGCGCTCGCCGAGGAAAAGCATCCCCAGCACGATATTCACCAGCGGGTTAATAAAATAGCCGAGACTGGCTTCCAGCATATGGTGATTATTGACCGCCCAAATGAACAGCAGCCAGTTTCCGCCAATGAGCACCGCAGAGAGCGCCAGCAGGAAGATCTTCTTTGGCGTTTGTAGCAGCGTTTTAACACCCGACCACTGGCGGCTGATGCTCATCAGCACCACCATAAAGAAAAATGACCAGATGACGCGGTGCGTCAGGATCTCATCTGCCGGGACATAGTAAATCAGCTTGAAGTAGGCGGGAGCGATACCCCAAATAAAATAGGCAGCCAGAGCGAGTAACACGCCCTGCCGCGTTTGTTTAGCATCCATCGGGAAAACTCATTGCAGAAATGTAACAGCAGTTTACCTTTTTTTAAGCGCTTACCCCACCATATAAGTGGCGGTTGCGCTGGCGATATAGCGCTGTTCTTCGTTATGCAGTTCCACGCGCGCAACGGCTACTTTATTACCCGCCCGCAGCAGGCTGCTGGTAGCGGTAAAGCGATTTCCTCTCCCCGGGCGCAGATAATCAACGCGTAAATCGATGGTGCCCATACGTGACATGCGCTGACGCAGTTCGTCCTCACTGATCGTTTCGTGACGGGTCAACGTGCTGCCTACACACACCAGTCCGGCGGCGACGTCGAGTGCTGAGGCGATCACCCCGCCATGCAGAATGCTTTGCGCCCAGTTCCCGACCATCATCGGTTGATTATTAAACGCTAATTGCGCAAATTCTTTTTCATAGCGTTCCAGTTCCAGCCCCAGCGCACGGTTAAACGGCATATGATAAACAAACATTTCACCCACTAACTTCAGGGCTTCTTCAGCGGTCAGTACAGCAGACATACGATCTTAATACCTTATTGGTTAATGAAATGTTGATATTATGCTTATTATTTGTTGTTTTCTACTTTAGGACGGGATAACTAACGAGGAACGAGCTAAGTATGTAGAATGCTTGTCAGAAAATTATACAATTCATCAATATTTTGGTTCAGGAGAACATTACCGATGCGGGCGATTCTGGGATGGTTACTACCAGCAGTCATGCTGCCGTTGACCGCGTATGCGCAGGAAGCGACAGTAAAAGAGATTCATGACGCACCAGCAGTTCGGGGCAGTATTATCGCTAATATGCTGCAAGAGCATGACAACCCTTTCACGCTTTACCCTTATGACACCAACTACCTTATCTACACTAATACCAGCGACATGAACAAAGAGGCGATCAGCAGCTATAGCTGGTCGGACAATGCGCGCAAAGATGAGGTGAAGTTTCAGCTAAGCCTGGCATTTCCACTTTGGCGCGGAATATTTGGTCCGAACTCGGTGCTCGGCGGCTCCTATACGCAGAAATCCTGGTGGCAGCTTTCTAACAGTGAAGAATCTTCACCGTTTCGCGAAACCAACTACGAGCCGCAGTTGTTCCTTGGTTTCGCCACCGACTATCGCTTTGCCGGGTGGACGCTACGTGATGTCGAAATGGGTTACAACCATGATTCCAACGGGCGCTCCGACCCCACTTCACGTAGCTGGAACCGCCTGTATACCCGCCTGATGGCAGAAAACGGCAACTGGCTGGTGGAAGTAAAGCCGTGGTACGTCATTGGCAGTACCGATGATAACCCCGACATCACCAAATACATGGGCTATTATCAGCTGAAAATGGGGTATCACCTGGGCGACGCCGTTATCAGCGTGAAAGGGCAGTACAACTGGAACACCGGCTACGGCGGCGCAGAGTTAGGGGCAAGCTATCCTATTACGAAGCATGTTCGTCTCTACACCCAGGTCTACAGTGGTTACGGCGAATCGCTGATTGACTACAACTTCAATCAAACCCGTGTTGGCGTCGGCGTAATGCTTAACGATATCTTCTGACAGATATTGAGAGTATTTTAATCATTGCAGTTTCTCTCTCAGGCGCTGAAAATAGCGCCTGTTTTTATTTCAGGTTAATGGGGTTAATGTGGCGCAGGCGGAAGTGTTGAATCTGGAAATGGGCGCTAAACAGGTTTTACAGGAAACCTTTGGCTACCAACAGTTTCGCCCAGGCCAGGAAGAAATCATCGACACCGTGCTCTCTGGTCGCGACTGTCTGGTCGTTATGCCCACCGGTGGCGGCAAATCCCTGTGCTATCAAATTCCCGCATTATTACTCAACGGACTCACCGTTGTTGTTTCGCCGCTGATTTCCCTGATGAAAGACCAGGTCGATCAACTGCTGGCCAACGGCGTGGCGGCGGCGTGCCTGAACTCCACCCAAAGTCGTGAACAGCAGCTTGAGGTGATGGCCGGCTGTCGCAGCGGGCAGGTTCGCTTGCTTTATATTGCCCCTGAGCGCCTGATGCTGGATAACTTCCTTGAGCATCTTGGACACTGGAATCCGGTGCTGCTGGCAGTTGATGAAGCGCACTGTATTTCGCAGTGGGGACATGACTTCCGCCCGGAATACGCTGCGCTGGGCCAGTTGCGTCAGCGTTTCCCAACCCTGCCGTTTGTGGCACTGACCGCGACCGCGGATGAAACCACCCGGCTGGACATTGTGCGTCTGCTGGGCCTCAACGATCCGTTAATTCAGATCAGCAGCTTTGACCGCCCGAATATTCGCTACATGCTGATGGAGAAATTTAAGCCGCTCGATCAGCTGATGCGCTATGTGCAGGAACAGCGTGGTAAGTCCGGCATTATTTACTGTAACAGCCGCGCCAAAGTCGAAGACACCGCCGCGCGTCTGCAAAGTCGTGGCATCAGCGCCGGGGCTTATCATGCCGGGCTGGAAAACAGCGTGCGCGCTGAAGTGCAGGAAAAATTCCAGCGCGATGACCTGCAAATTGTGGTGGCGACCGTGGCGTTCGGCATGGGGATCAACAAACCCAACGTGCGCTTCGTGGTGCATTTTGATATCCCGCGTAACATTGAGTCCTACTATCAGGAAACCGGCCGTGCCGGACGTGACGGCCTGCCGGCGGAAGCGATGCTGTTTTACGATCCGGCTGATATGGCGTGGCTCCGCCGTTGCCTCGAAGAGAAACCTGCCGGACAGCTGCTGGATATCGAACGTCATAAGCTCAATGCGATGGGGGCGTTTGCCGAGGCGCAAACCTGTCGTCGTCTGGTTCTGCTGAATTATTTTGGCGAAGGGCGTCAGGAGCCGTGTGGTAACTGCGATATCTGTCTCGACCCGCCAAAACAGTACGACGGGTTAATGGATGCGCGCAAAGCGCTGTCGACGATCTACCGCGTTAACCAACGCTTTGGTATGGGTTACGTCGTGGAAGTTCTACGCGGGGCGAATAACCAGCGCATTCGTGAGCTGGCCCATGACAAACTGCCGGTCTATGGTATTGGCCGTGAGCAAAGCCACGAGCATTGGGTGAGTGTGATTCGTCAACTGATTCATTTGGGCCTGGTAACACAGAATATTGCCCAACACTCCGCGTTACAGCTCACTGAAGCTGCGCGTCCGGTGCTGCGCGGCGAAGTCCCGTTGCAGCTTGCGGTACCGCGAATCGTGGCGCTGAAACCGCGCGCTATGCAGAAATCCTTCGGCGGCAATTACGATCGCAAACTGTTTGCCAAATTGCGTAAGCTGCGTAAAGCGATTGCCGATGAAGAGAATATCCCGCCGTATGTCGTCTTTAACGATGCCACGTTGATTGAAATGGCCGAGCAGATGCCGGTTTCGCCGAGCGAAATGCTGAGCGTCAACGGCGTGGGAATGCGTAAACTTGAGCGTTTTGGCAAAGAGTTTATGGCACTTATTCGCGCGCACGTTGATGGTGACGACGAAGAGTAGTCAGCGAGGCAAAAAAGTGCCAGGATGGTGACTCACTGAACTATTCCCCCGCGAGTCATTTTTATGTTAACGCTATTTTTCACCGTTGCGTTGGTGCATATCGTTGCGCTGATGAGTCCCGGTCCCGATTTTTTCTTTGTTTCTCAAACGGCCGTTAGCCGTTCGCGCAAAGAAGCCATGATGGGCGTGCTGGGTATTACCTGTGGCGTCATGGTCTGGGCTGGCGTGGCGCTGCTTGGCCTGCATCTGATTATCGAAAAAATGGCCTGGCTGCACACCATTATCATGGTGGGCGGCGGCCTGTATCTGTGCTGGATGGGTTACCAGATGCTGCGCGGCGCGTTTAAAAAACAGGACGTAGCGGCCCCTGCCCCACAGGTTGAGCTGGCACAGAGCGGACGCAGCTTTTTAAAAGGTCTGTTGACCAACCTCGCCAACCCGAAAGCCATTATCTATTTTGGCTCCGTGTTTTCATTGTTTGTTGGCGATAGCGTAGGAACAGGCGCTCGATGGGGCATTTTCGCGCTGATCATCGTGGAAACGCTGGCGTGGTTCACCGTGGTCGCCAGCCTGTTTGCACTTCCGAAGATGCGTCGCGGCTATCAGCGTCTGGCGAAGTGGATTGATGGCTTTGCCGGCGCGCTGTTCGCGGGCTTCGGTATCCACCTGATTATTTCGCGCTAAGCTCCCTTCATGCCGGATAAGCGCTAACGCCATCCGGCACCGTTATCAGGCATGCCTTGCCGACGCCAGCAGGGCGCCTATCAGCATAAACAGTGAACCAAACACTTTGTTCAGCGCTTTCATTTGCTTTGGCCCCTTAATCCAGCCAGCAATGCGCGTAGCCAGCGTCGCGTAACCGATCATCACAATAATATCGACCACGATGGTCGTGACGCCAAGCACCACATACTGCATTACCTGCGGTTCCTGTGGCAGGATAAACTGCGGGAACAGGGCGGCAAGAAAAACAATGCTCTTGGGGTTGGTCAGATTTACAAAGACCGCGCGTTTGAACAGTCGGCTGCGCGATTGCGTATTCGCCATGGTGTTCAGATCGATAGCGCCCGCCGCGCGCCATTGTTGGATCCCCAGCCAAATCAGGTACGCCGCACCCGCCCACTTCAGCACTTCAAACGCGATCGCTGAACGTGAAAATAGCGTTCCCAGCCCTACGCCAACCAAAACGATATGAATGCCCAGCCCGGTCTGTAGACCTGCAATCGACGCGCTGGCACCACGATAACCGTGGCTGATGGCGGTGGTCATGGTGTTGATTGCGCCAGAGCCTGGAGACAAGCTCAAAATAATAGAGGTCAGCAGGTAGGCGAACCACCATTCAAAGGTCATGAGAAACTCCCGGATTGTCTATTTTTATGCCACAATACGCTACTGTCGGTACGTTGTATCAGACATGGCAAAAAAAACGATTTTACTTGGTCAACGAGGCTGGATACCCGATGTTTCAGCAGCAAAAAGACTGGGAAACAAGAGAAAACGCGTTTGCTGCTTTTTCCATGGGACCACTGACAGATTTCTGGCGTCAGCGGGAAGAGGCGGAATTTACGGGCGTAGATAATGTTCCCGTACGCTTTGTGCGTTTTCACGCAGAGAAAAACGATCGTGTCATCGTCGTCTGTCCTGGACGCATTGAAAGCTATGTGAAATACGCTGAACTGGCGTATGACCTGTTTCATTCTGGTTTTGACGTTCTCATTATCGATCACCGTGGCCAAGGGCGTTCCGGGCGTATGCTTTCGGACCCGCATCGCGGTCATGTGGATAACTTTAATGACTATGTCGACGATTTAACCGCTTTCTGGCAGCAGGAAGTGTTACCCGGTCCGTGGATAAAACGCTATATACTGGCGCATTCTATGGGCGGGGCGATTGCCACGTTGTTCCTGCAGCGTCATCCGAATCAGTGTGATGCCATTGCGCTTTGCGCGCCGATGTTTGGTATTGTGATGCGCTTTCCCGACTGGATGGTGCGTCAAATTCTGGACTGGGCTGAAGGGCATCCACGGATCCGCGAGGGCTATGCCATGGGGACCGGGCGCTGGCGGGCGCTGCCATTCGGGATGAATGCGGTAACCCACAGTCGACAGCGCTATCGGCGCAATCTACGCTTCTATGCCGATGAACCTCGGCTGCGCGTGGGCGGTCCCACCTACCACTGGGTACGTGAAGGGATTCTGGCGGGTGAACAGGTCCTGGCCGGGGCGGGGGATGACGCGACGCCAACATTACTGATTCAGGCTGAAGAAGAGCGTTTGGTGGATAACCGTATGCACGATCGCTTTTGTGAACTCCGCGCCGCAGCGGGCCATCCTGTAGAGGGAGGTCAGCCGCTTGTCATTAAAGGCGCGTACCATGAGATCCTTTTTGAAAAGGACGCAATGCGCTCAGTCGCGCTTAACGCTATTGTCGAATTTTTCGACAAGCATAACTCATCCAGCGGAACCCGCTTTGCCTAGAGGTTTAATTTTCTTATGTATCAGGTTGTTGCGTCTGATTTAGACGGTACGCTGCTTTCCCCCGACCATACGTTGTCCCCTTATGCCAAAGAGACACTGAAATTATTGACCGCACGTGGCGTTAACTTCGTGTTTGCGACTGGCCGTCATCATGTTGATGTGGGGCAAATTCGCGATAACCTCGGCATTAAAACCTACATGATCACATCCAACGGTGCGCGCGTGCACGATTCTGCCGGGAATCTGGTGTTTACCCATAACCTGGATCGCGACATTGCCAGCGACCTGTTTGGCGTGGTGAATGCAAACCCGGACATCGTGACCAACGTTTATCGTGATGATGAATGGTTTATGAATCGCCATCGCCCGGACGAAATGCGCTTCTTTAAAGAAGCGGTATTTAACTATTCTCTGTTTGAACCTGCGCTACTGGAGCCTGAAGGCGTCAGCAAAGTGTTTTTTACCACCGATTCTCATGAAAGGCTGCTGCCGCTGGAGCAGGCGATTAACGCTCGCTGGGGCGATCGCGTCAACGTCAGCTTCTCTACGCTTACCTGTCTGGAAGTGATGGCTGGCGGCGTGTCGAAAGGTCATGCGCTGGAAGCGGTGGCGAAAGCGATGGGCTACAACCTGAAGGACTGTATCGCTTTCGGTGATGGCATGAACGATGCGGAAATGCTCTCCATGGCTGGCAAAGGCTGCATCATGGGCAACGCGCACCAGCGCCTGAAAGATCTTCATCCGGAACTGGACGTGATTGGACTCAACGCCGATGATGCCGTGCCGCACTATCTGCGTAAGCTCTTTTTGCAGTAACGCCATCGTTCGTTAGTTGACCAGTTGTCAACTAAAAACTTCGCTACAATGGGTGTACCTTTTGTTAAGAGACATCCATTGTGGCGTTACTCATCATTACCACAATTCTGTGGGCCTTTTCCTTTAGCCTGTTTGGCGAGTACCTTGCCGGTCATGTCGATAGCTATTTTGCGGTGCTGGTGCGCGTTGGGTTGGCGGCGCTGGTGTTCCTGCCATTTTTACGTACCCGTGGGCACAGCGTAAAAACGATCGCGCTGTATATGCTGGTAGGGGCCATGCAGCTTGGCATTATGTATATGCTGAGTTTTCACGCCTATCTGTACCTGACGGTTTCAGAGCTGCTGCTCTTTACCGTACTAACGCCGCTCTACATTACGCTAATTTATGACCTGATGAGCGGACGTCGTCTGCGCTGGAGCTACGCCTTCAGTGCATTGCTGGCGGTGATCGGTGCGGGGATCATTCGTTACGACCAGGTGACCAGCCACTTCTGGACCGGCCTGCTGTTGGTACAGCTATCCAATATCAGCTTTGCCATTGGTATGGTGGGCTACAAGCGTCTAATGGAAACACGGCCAATGCCGCAGCACAACGCCTTTGCCTGGTTTTACATGGGGGCATTTATGGTGGCGATAGTGGCCTGGTTCATGCTGGGTAATGCGCAGAAAATACCTGCAACCACGCTACAGTGGGGCATCCTGGTGTTTCTTGGCGTGGCGGCGTCCGGCATTGGTTACTTTATGTGGAACTACGGCGCGACTCAGGTGGATGCGGGTACGCTGGGCATCATGAACAATATGCATGTGCCGGCCGGGCTGTTGGTTAACCTGGCTATCTGGCATCAACAGCCTCACTGGCCGAGCTTCATCATTGGTGCGGCTGTGATAGTGGCCTCACTGTGGGTACATCGAAAGTGGGTCGTTCCGCACTCCGTACAAACGGCAGGTGATCGCAGGCGTGATTCCGCGCTGAGCGAATAAACGCTTCCGTGACCGGTTGTCGCTGCTCGCCATCGCGCACGGCGGCGTACAGTCGGCTCCACAATCCATCACCCAGGGTTTTGGTTACCACCAGGCCCTGGCGCTCAAAACTCTCCACTACCCAGTGTGGTAAAGCCGCGATACCCATTTTAGCTGCAACCATCTGAATCAGCAGCAAGGTGTTATCCACACTCTTCAGCGACGGGCTAACGCCCGCAGGTTGCAGGAAATGCCGCCAGACATCCAGCCGACTCCGTTGTACCGGATAAATAAGCAGCGTCTCGCTGGCTAAATCCTCCGGGGTGATTTGGGTTTTGCTGGCCAGCGGATGGTCCGGCGCCAGGACCAGGCGTACTTCAAAATCAAACATCGGCGAGTAGTGCAATCCGCTGCGCGGCAGAATGTCGGAGGTCAGCACCAGATCCAATTCATCCTGCTGTAGCGCAGGTTGCGGATCGAACGTCACGCCGGATTTAAAGTCCATTTCCACCTGCGGCCAGTTGGCACGAAAATTCTCCAGCGCGGGCGTCAGCCATTGGATACAGCTGTGGCATTCAATCGCGATGCGTAGCCGGGTTTGCTGCGGTTCGTTGCAGGCCTGTAGCGCGCGACCGATTTGCGGCAACACCTGGTTTGCCAGCTGCAGCAAAATTTCGCCCTGCGGCGTAAAGCGCAGAGGCTGACTTTTACGGATAAAAAGACGAAAGCCGAGGCGTTGCTCCAGATCGCTGAACTGGTGAGAAAGGGCGGATTGGGTCTGATGCAACGTCGCCGCTGCGGCTGCCAGCGAACCACTATTCCGCAACGCCTGGAGCGTTTTCAGGTGTTTAATCTCGATCATGAAAGTCCTTCACTTCGGCATGAACAAATTGCGCTTGAGGAATATACAGTAACCGCCAATTATGGATGTGTAAACATCTGGACGTCCAAAACTTGTCATATTTCGGCTTGCAGATGCGTTGGCTTCCTCGCTTACCCCAGTCACTTACTTCAGTAAGCTCCTGGGGATGCGCTGTGTCGCCGCCTTCCTGCAAACCGAACTATTTAGAGTTTTTGCTTCAGATTCAATAAAATAAGAGAGGAAGAAAAATGACAATATTGAATCACACCCTCGGTTTCCCTCGCGTTGGCCTGCGTCGCGAGTTGAAGAAAGCGCAAGAAAGCTACTGGGCGGGAAATTCTTCCCGTGAAGAATTGCTGGCCGTTGGCCGCGAGCTGCGCGCCCGCCACTGGGATCAGCAGAAGCAGGCGGGCATTGACCTGCTGCCGGTGGGCGATTTTGCCTGGTACGATCACGTGCTAACCACCAGCCTGCTGCTCGGCAACGTTCCGGCGCGTCATCAAAATAAAGACGGCTCGGTTGATATCGATACTTTATTCCGCATTGGCCGTGGCCGCGCCCCGACGGGTGAGCCCGCGGCGGCGGCAGAAATGACCAAATGGTTTAATACCAACTATCACTACATGGTGCCGGAATTCACCAAAGGTCAGCAGTTCAAACTGACCTGGACCCAACTGCTGGATGAAGTGGACGAAGCGCTGGCGCTCGGCCACAAGGTGAAGCCTGTGCTGCTTGGGCCGGTAACTTACCTGTGGCTGGGTAAAGTGAAGGGCGAACAGTTTGACCGTCTGACCCTGCTGAATGACATTCTGCCGGTTTACCAGCAGGTGCTGGCTGAGCTGGCGAAACGCGGTATTGAGTGGGTACAGATTGATGAACCCGCGCTGGTACTGGAGCTGCCGCAGGTTTGGCTGAACGCCTTCAAACCCGCGTATGATGCGCTGGCAGGGCAGGTAAAATTACTGCTGACCACTTATTTTGAAGGCGTAACGCCAAACCTGGATATCATTACCGCGCTGCCAGTGCAGGGTCTGCACGTTGATTTCGTTCATGGCAAAGATGACGTTGCCGAGCTGCACCAACGTCTGCCTGCCGACTGGCTGCTGTCAGCCGGTTTGGTAAACGGTCGTAACGTCTGGCGCGCCGATCTCAGCGAAAAATATGCGCAAATGAAAGATATCGTCGGCAAACGTGATCTGTGGGTGGCTTCTTCCTGCTCTCTGCTGCACAGCCCGATTGATTTGAGCGTGGAAACCCGGCTTGATGCGGAAGTGAAGAGCTGGTTTGCCTTCGCGCTGCAAAAATGCGGCGAGCTGGCGCTGTTGCGCGATGCGTTGAACAGCGGCGATACGGCGGCAATTGTGGAATGGAGCGCACCGATCCAGGCGCGTCGTCACTCTACCCGCGTACATAACGCCGCAGTGGAAAAACGTCTGGCGGCGATCACCGCCCAGGACAGCCAGCGCGCCAACGCTTACCCGGTTCGCGCTGAAGCACAGCGTGCCCGTTTTAATCTGCCGGCATGGCCGACCACGACTATCGGATCATTCCCGCAAACCACCGAAATTCGCGGTCTGCGTCTGGACTTCAAAAAAGGCAATCTTGATGCTGCCCACTATCGCACCGGTATTGCGGAGCATATCAAACAGGCGATTGTTGAGCAGGAACGTCTGGGGCTTGACGTGCTGGTACACGGTGAAGCCGAGCGTAATGACATGGTGGAATATTTTGGCGAACACCTGGACGGTTTCGTCTTTACCCAGAACGGTTGGGTGCAGAGCTATGGCTCTCGCTGCGTGAAGCCGCCGGTGGTGATTGGCGACGTCAGCCGCCCGGAAGCGATCACCGTGGAGTGGGCGAAGTACGCGCAGTCGCTGACCGACAAGCCGGTAAAAGGCATGTTGACCGGTCCGGTGACCATTCTCTGCTGGTCGTTCCCGCGTGAAGACGTGACGCGTGAAACCATCGCGAAGCAGATTGCGTTGGCGTTGCGTGACGAAGTGGCGGATCTGGAAGCGGCGGGTATCGGTATTATTCAGATTGACGAACCGGCGCTGCGCGAAGGTCTGCCGCTACGCCGCAGTGATTGGGCTGCGTATCTGGCGTGGGGGGTAGAAGCCTTCCGCATTAACGCGGCAGTGGCGAAGGATGAAACCCAGATCCATACCCACATGTGTTACTGCGAGTTCAATGACATCATGGATTCCATTGCGGCGCTGGACGCGGACGTGATCACCATTGAGACCTCTCGCTCTGATATGGAACTGCTGGAATCGTTTGAAGAGTTCGACTATCCGAATGAAATCGGACCGGGCGTCTACGACATACACTCGCCGAACGTCCCGAGCGTGGAGTGGATTGAGGCTCTGCTGAAGAAGGCCGAGCAGCGTATTCCGGCGGAACGTTTGTGGGTGAACCCGGACTGCGGCTTGAAAACCCGCGGCTGGCCGGAAACCCGTGCCGCGCTGGCTAACATGGTCAAAGCAGCGCAGAATCTGCGTCAGGCGTAAAAATAAAACGGAGGCGTTAGCCTCCGTTTTGATGATCGGTTTGCCTGGCGATACTTACTTCTTCTCGCCGTATTGCGCGAACCACTCCAGCATTCTCTGCCAGCCGTCTTTGGCCGACTCTTCGTGGTAGCTCGGGCGGTAATCGGCATTAAATGCATGCCCGGCATCGGGATAAACCACAATTTCCGCTTTAGCATTGGCGGCGCGTAGCGCCTGACGCATCGTTTCGACGGTATCCTGTGGGATACTGGTGTCCTGACCACCATAAAGTCCCAGGACGGGGGCGTTAAGATCGGTGGCGATATCAACGGGATGTTTCGGCGAGTTGAGGGTCTTATCACCCACCAGTTTGCCATACCATGCTACCGCTGCTTTTAACTGCGGATTGTGTGCGGCATACAGCCAGGTGATGCGTCCACCCCAACAAAAACCAGTGATCATTAATCGATGAGCATCCCCACCGTTGCGGGAGGCCCAACTGGCGACGTGGTCCAGGTCGGCCAGTACCTGAGAGTCAGGCACTTTGGCGACAAGGCCGCTGAGCAGCGTGGGGATATCGGCAAAGTCATTGGGATCGCCTTCGCGGAAGTAGAGCTCTGGTGCAATAGCCAGATATCCTTCCAGGGCCAGACGGCGGCAAACATCACGAATGTGTTCATGAATACCAAAAATCTCCTGCACGACAATAACCACGGGCAGGGGGCCATCGGTCTGTTTTGGTCGTGCGTGATACGCTGGCATATCATCGCCCTGTGAAGGTATGGACGTTACACCGGCGATAATTGCGTTATCCGGTGTGTGAACCGTGGTAGGCGTCGGTGGAGATACAGCAGGTGCAAAGCCAGATTGTCGTGTCGTCATGGTATTCTCCGTACCCTTAAATATTCAGCCAAAAAGCGCATTATTAACTATAGACATATGCAACGTACCACATTGCCTTAAACGGTCTATCTTTTGTGCAAGGAGTCCTTACATCACGCTGCTTATGTGACATCCGTCACTGTTTAATGGCAATCGAATGCAATTGATTTACATCATGGTGATGTCTGTCACGAAAATTTGTTTATGCCTTCGGTAAAGTGTGTTTTTGCTTCTTCTGACAAAACCGATTCACAGAGGAGTTTTTATGTCTAAGTCTGATGTTTTTCATCTCGGCCTCACTAAGAACGATTTACAAGGGGCTACGCTTGCTATCGTCCCTGGCGACCCGGAGCGTGTGGAAAAGATCGCCGCGCTGATGGATAAGCCGGTTAAGCTGGCATCCCATCGCGAGTTCACGACCTGGCGTGCTGAGCTGGATGGTAAAGCCGTGATCGTTTGCTCTACCGGTATCGGCGGCCCGTCCACCTCTATTGCCGTAGAAGAACTGGCGCAATTGGGCATTCGTACCTTCCTGCGTATCGGTACGACTGGCGCTATTCAGCCGCATATCAATGTGGGTGATGTGCTGGTCACCACTGCGTCTGTCCGTTTGGATGGCGCAAGCCTGCACTTCGCGCCAATGGAATTCCCGGCCGTTGCTGACTTCGAGTGCACCACTGCGCTGGTGGAAGCGGCGAAATCTATCGGTGCGACTACCCACGTGGGTGTCACCGCGTCTTCTGACACCTTCTACCCGGGCCAGGAGCGTTATGACACCTTCTCTGGTCGCGTAGTGAGCCGTTTCAAAGGCTCAATGGAAGAGTGGCAGTCCATGGGCGTCATGAACTACGAAATGGAATCCGCAACGTTGCTGACCATGTGCGCAAGCCAGGGCCTGCGTGCAGGTATGGTTGCTGGCGTTATCGTGAACCGTACTCAGCAAGAGATTCCTAATGCGGAAACGATGAAACAAACGGAAAGCCACGCGGTGAAAATCGTGGTGGAAGCTGCCCGCCGTTTACTGTAATTCTCCCGTCTGTTCAAAAAGGCCGACGCGTTCGGCCTTTTTATTTTGCGTAGTGCCTCGCAGGAAATTCCTTTTAAACTGGACGTTTATACAGCACAATTCTATTTTGTGCGGGTAAGCCGTGGCTGTAAGGGGGCGTTGTGGATATTACAATTATGATGAGTGCCGTGTTGGCATTAGCCGCAGGGCTGCTGGTGGGGTGGCTGGCGACAAAAGCGCGGGCCGATCAGATCCGTGCCGACCTCATCGAAGAGCGACGTGAACTGGATATTGCGTTAAGCGCAGCCCGTCAACAGCTCTCGCAGGAAGCCCATTGGCGCGACGAGTGCGAACTACTCAATAACGAATTACGCAGCCTGCACAGCATCAACACCTCTCTGGAAGCCGATCTCCGTGAAGTCACTACCCGGCTGGAAGCGACGCAGCAGCATGCGGAAGATAAAATCCGCCAGATGATCAACAGCGAACAACGCCTGAGTGAACAGTTTGAAAACCTGGCGAATCGCATTTTTGAGCACAGCAACCGCCGCGTAGATGAGCAAAACCGTCAAAGTCTGAACAGCCTGCTGACACCGCTTCGCGAACAACTGGACGGTTTTCGACGTCAGGTTCAGGATAGCTTCGGTAAAGAGGCGCAAGAGCGCCATACCCTGGCGCACGAAATTCGTAATCTCCAGCAACTTAACGCGCAGATGGCGCAGGAAGCGGTAAACCTGACGCGGGCCTTAAAAGGCGATAATAAAACGCAGGGTAACTGGGGTGAGGTGGTACTGACGCGGGTACTTGAAGCCTCCGGTCTGCGTGAAGGTTATGAATACGAAACCCAGGTTAGCATTGAAAACGATGCCCGTTCGCGAATGCAACCCGATGTCATTGTCCGGCTACCGCAGGGTAAAGATGTGGTAATCGACGCAAAAATGACGTTGGTTGCCTATGAGCGCTATTTTAACGCGGAAGATGAATATACCCGCGAGACTGCGTTGCAGGAACATATCGCCTCGGTGCGAAACCATATTCGTCTGTTGGGTCGTAAAGATTATCAACAGCTTCCCGGGCTGCGTTCGCTTGACTATGTGCTGATGTTTATTCCCGTCGAGCCCGCTTTTTTGCTGGCGCTGGACAGACAACCCGAACTGATAACCGAGGCGCTTAAAAATAACATTATGCTGGTCAGTCCTACTACGTTGTTAGTGGCATTGCGCACGATCGCCAACCTGTGGCGCTACGAGCATCAGAGCCGTAATGCGCAACAAATTGCCGATCGGGCCAGCAAACTTTATGACAAGATGCGCTTGTTTGTGGATGATATGTCGGCGATTGGCCAAAGTCTGGATAAAGCCCAGGACAACTACCGACAAGCGATGAAAAAGCTCTCTTCGGGCCGTGGAAACGTCCTGTCACAGGCAGAAGCGTTTCGCAGTTTAGGTGTGGAAATTAAGCGTGAGATAAATCCTGAGCTGGCTGAACAAGCCACTACGCAGGATGAAGAGTACCGGTTGCGCGCGGTCCCTGAGACGCAACAGGATGAGCCTTACCCTGATGATGAAGCAGTAAATCAGCAATCAAACTAGTCCGTTTGGGGTAGTTGAACCCAGTAGAAGGGTAGGGCAAATTGGCCCAATCTGTTACACTTCTTGAACATTTTTTGAATGAGCAGGCACTGAGATGGTGGATAATTCACAAGAAACGACGCACTTTGGCTTTCAGACCGTCGCTAAAGAGCAGAAAGCTGACATGGTGGCCCACGTTTTTCATTCTGTGGCCTCGAAATATGACGTTATGAATGACTTAATGTCATTTGGCATTCATCGTTTGTGGAAGCGCTTCACCATTGATTGCAGTGGCGTGCGTCGCGGTCAAACCGTTCTGGATTTGGCGGGCGGTACGGGCGACCTGACGGCGAAATTCTCTCGCATGGTGGGTGAAACCGGTAAAGTCGTACTGGCGGATATCAATGACTCAATGCTCAAAATGGGTCGCGAAAAGCTGCGTAATATCGGCGTAGTGGGTAACGTTGAGTACGTTCAGGCGAACGCGGAAGCACTGCCTTTCCCTGACAACACGTTTGACTGCATTACCATTTCTTTCGGTCTGCGCAACGTAACGGATAAAGACAAAGCTTTACGATCCATGTATCGCGTGTTGAAGCCGGGCGGACGTTTACTGGTGCTGGAGTTCTCCAAACCGATTATCGAACCGCTGAGCAAGGCCTACGATGCTTATTCTTTCCATGTTCTGCCGCGCATAGGTTCCATGGTCGCAAGCGATGCGGACAGTTACCGCTATTTGGCGGAGTCCATTCGCATGCATCCCGATCAGGACACGCTAAAAGCAATGATGCAAGATGCCGGGTTCGAAAGCGTTGATTACTACAACCTGACGGCTGGTGTCGTTGCGCTGCATCGTGGTTACAAGTTCTGACAGGAGATTGGGGATGCCTTTAAAACCCTTAGTGACCGCAGGCGTTGAAAATCTGCTCAATACCTTTCTGTATCGTTCTCCTGCGCTGAAGTCAGCCAGAACACGTTTACAGAGCAAGGTGCTGCGTGTTGATCTTAAAGGATTTTCAACACCTTTAGTCCTGGTGTTTAGTGAACGCCAGGTCGATGTGCTGGGGGCATGGGAAGGCGAAGCCGATTGCACAGTAATCACACATGCCAGCGTGTTGCCGAAATTACGCGACCGCCAGCAACTTACCACGCTTATTCGCAGCGGTGAGCTGGAAGTTCAGGGTGATATCCAGGTGGTGCAGCATTTTGTTGCTCTGGCCGATCTGGCTGAGTTTGATCCCGCAGAATTGTTAGCGCCCTATACCGGCGATATCGTCGCGGAGGGGGTCAGCAAAGTCTTGCGTGGTGGCGCGAAGTTCTTGCGCCATAACATTCAGCGCCAGCAGCGCTATGTAGCCGAAGCGATCACCGAAGAGTGGCGTATGGCTCCCGGTCCGCTTGAGGTTGCATGGTTTGCAGAAGAAACGGCAGCCATTGAACGCGCGGTCGAATCTCTGGCCAAACGGCTGGAAAAACTGGAGGCCAAATGACGCCAGGTGAAGTACGGCGCCTTTATTTCATCATTCGCACTTTTTTAAGCTACGGTCTTGATGAACTCATCCCCAAAATGCGTATTACGCTGCCGCTTCGGTTGTGGCGTTACTCGTTGTTCTGGATGCCCAATCAGCATAAAGACAAACCGCTGGGAGAAAGGCTGAGACTGGCTTTACAGGAACTCGGCCCGGTGTGGATTAAATTTGGGCAAATGCTCTCCACTCGCCGTGACCTTTTCCCACCGCACATCGCCGATCAGCTTGCGCTATTGCAGGATCGCGTTGCCCCATTCGATGGGCAGCGAGCGAAAGAACAAATCGAAGAAGCCATGGGCGGGCTGTCCGTCGAGGAGTGGTTTGATGATTTTGAGATCACGCCGCTGGCATCTGCGTCTATTGCCCAGGTCCATACCGCGCGATTGAAATCCAATGGTAAAGAGGTGGTGATCAAAGTTATCCGCCCGGACATACTTCCGGTGATTAAAGCGGATTTAAAACTGATCTACCGCCTTGCGCGCTGGGTTCCTCGCCTGCTACCGGATGGCCGTCGCCTGCGACCAACAGAAGTGGTCCGCGAGTATGAAAAAACGTTGATTGATGAGCTGAACCTGCTGCGCGAATCGGCGAACGCAATTCAGCTGCGACGTAATTTTGAAGATAGCCCGATGCTGTACATCCCGGAAGTGTATTCCGACTATTGCAGTCAGAACATGATGGTGATGGAGCGCATATATGGTATCCCCGTATCGGATGTCGCAACGCTTGAGAAGAATGGCACCAACATGAAGTTGTTGGCTGAACGCGGTGTGCAGGTCTTCTTTACTCAGGTCTTTCGCGATAGTTTTTTCCATGCGGACATGCATCCTGGGAATATTTTCGTCAGTTATGAGCACCCTGAAAACCCGAAGTACATTGGTATTGATTGCGGGATTGTGGGTTCTTTAAATAAAGAAGATAAGCGCTATCTGGCTGAAAACTTCATCGCGTTCTTTAACCGAGACTACCGCAAAGTTGCCGAATTGCACGTGGATTCAGGTTGGGTTCCGCCCGATACCAACGTTGAAGAGTTTGAATTCGCCATTCGTACCGTGTGCGAACCGATATTCGAAAAACCGCTGGCGGAGATTTCCTTTGGTCACGTGCTGTTGAATCTGTTTAACACCGCGCGTCGATTCAACATGGAAGTCCAGCCCCAGCTGGTTTTGCTCCAGAAGACGCTGCTGTATGTTGAAGGTGTCGGACGACAGCTCTACCCACAGTTAGATTTGTGGAAAACGGCTAAGCCGTTTCTCGAATCCTGGATTAAAGATCAGGTCGGTATTCCGGCGCTCGTCAGGGCATTTAAAGAAAAAGCCCCGTTCTGGGTCGAAAAAATGCCAGAAATACCTGAACTGGTGTATGACAGTTTGCGCCAGGGCAAATATTTACAGCACAGTGTTGATAAGATTGCCCGCGAGCTTCACGCTAATCATGTGCGTCAGGGACAATCCCGTTATTTATTGGGCATTGGCGCAACATTGTTGCTAAGTGGAACATTCCTGCTGGTAAGCCGTCCTGAGTGGGGGCTTATGCCAGGCTGGTTAATGGCGGGAGGCGTCATAGCCTGGCTAATCGGCTGGCGCAAAATGCGCTGAATTTTTCATCGCCCAAGGCAGGCCGTGTAACGTATACTACGGCCTTATTAATTCATCATCTATGACAGAGGAACATGTATGGGTGGTATCAGTATTTGGCAGTTGTTGATCATTGCCGTCATCGTTGTACTGCTATTTGGCACCAAGAAACTCGGCTCCATCGGTTCCGATCTTGGCGCGTCTATTAAAGGCTTCAAAAAAGCGATGGGTGATGATGAACCTAAGCAAGATAAAACCAGCCAGGATGCTGATTTTACTGCTAAATCCATCACCGATAAGCAGGGCGAAGTGAAAAAGGAAGACGCCAAAAGCCAAGATAAAGAGCAGGTATAATCCGTGTTTGATATCGGTTTTAGCGAGCTGTTATTGGTGTTCGTTATCGGCCTCATTGTCCTGGGGCCGCAGCGTTTACCCGTAGCGGTAAAAACGGTTGCTGGCTGGGTTCGCGCTTTGCGTTCCCTTGCGACTACTGTTCAGAACGAACTGACCCAGGAGCTTAAGCTTCAGGAATTCCAGGACAGCCTGAAGAAAGTAGAAAAAGCGAGCCTGACAAATCTGACCCCGGAGCTGAAAGCATCAATGGATGAGCTGCGTGAAGCGGCGGAGTCGATGAAGCGTTCTTATAGCGTGCACGATCCTGAGAAAGCCAGCGATGAAGCGCACACTATCCATAATCCGGTGGTGAAAGACGGTGAAGCACAGCGAGAAGGGGTCACCCCAGCTGCCGCTGAAAACCAGGCCAGTTCGCCGGAGCAAAAACCGGAATCCACGGGTGCTAAAAAGCCAGAGCCGACGGAAAACGCTTCCGCCACGTTGATGGATGCAGAAAAGAAAGCTGCCGCACCTGTTGTCGAATCCTCCCCCTCGTCGAGTGATAAACCGTAAACATGGCTGTAGAAGATACCCAACCGCTCATCACGCATCTTATTGAGCTGCGTAAGCGACTCCTGAACTGCATTATTGCGGTATTCGTGATCTTTCTGGCATTGGTGTACTTTGCCAACGACATTTACCATATGGTTGCGGCGCCGTTGATCAAACAGATGCCGCAGGGCGCAACGATGATCGCCACCGATGTGGCCTCGCCGTTCTTTACCCCGATAAAGTTAACCTTCATGGTGTCGCTGATTCTGTCAGCGCCAGTGATCCTCTACCAGGTCTGGGCATTCATTGCGCCTGCTTTGTACAAACATGAACGTCGCCTGGTTGTGCCGCTGCTGGTCTCCAGTTCGTTATTGTTCTACATCGGTATGGCATTCGCCTATTTTGTCGTCTTCCCGCTGGCGTTTGGTTTCCTTGCCAACACAGCTCCGCAAGGCGTACAGGTATCGACAGACATTGCCAGCTATCTCAGCTTCGTAATGGCGTTGTTTATGGCTTTCGGTGTCTCTTTTGAGGTTCCTGTCGCCATTGTGCTGCTATGCTGGATGGGCATTACGACGCCTGAAGACTTACGTAAGAAACGTCCTTACGTTGTAGTCGGCGCATTTGTCGTCGGGATGCTATTGACCCCACCAGATGTCTTCTCGCAAACGCTGTTGGCGATACCGATGTACTGCCTGTTCGAGGTGGGTGTGTTCTTCTCTCGATTCTATGTCGGTAAGCGACGTACGCGAGATGAGGATAACGAGGCTGAAGAAGCAAAAGAAGCCGAAGCCGCCGAGAAAACTGAAGAATAAACGCAACCGCCCGTCAGGGCGGTTGTCATATGGGAGGAAGCATGTTTGATATTGGCGTTAATTTAACCAGTTCACAATTTACGAAAGACCGGGATGAGGTCGTGGCGCGCGCCTTTGCTGCGGGCGTAAACGGTATGCTTCTGACCGGAACAAACCTGCACGAAAGCCAGCAGGCTTTAACGTTGGCGCAGCATTATCCACATTGCTGGTCCACGGCTGGCGTGCACCCGCATGACAGCAGCCAATGGCAGTCCTCAACAGAAGCAGAGATTATCGCACTGGCAAATCATTCGCAGGTGGTCGCTATTGGTGAGTGCGGCCTGGATTTCAATCGCAATTTCTCCACGCCGCAGGAGCAGGAGCGTGCTTTTGAGGCGCAACTGCGCATTGCTGCTGAACTGCAGATGCCGGTTTTCATGCATTGTCGGGATGCCCATGAGCGTTTTCTGACGTTGCTGGATCCGTGGCTGGATAGCCTGCCCGGTGCGGTGCTGCACTGCTTTACTGGCTCGCGGCAGGAGATGCAGGACTGTGTAGACCGCGGGCTTTATATTGGTATCACCGGGTGGGTCTGTGATGAGCGCCGGGGCATGGAGCTGCGTGAGCTGCTGCCCTTTATCCCGGTTGAGAGATTGCTGATCGAAACCGATGCGCCTTACTTACTTCCCCGGGATTTAACGCCTAAGCCAGCGTCACGGCGCAATGAACCTGCGCACCTTCCCCATATTCTTGAGCGTATTGCCCACTGGCGCGGCGAGGATCCTCAATGGTTGTCAGCAACCATTGATGCTAACGTCAGAACGCTGTTTGAAGTGACCTTCTAAGGCTATTTAAATTTTTCGAAAGCCGGTATTTTTCACGCTCTGCTTAACCTCTTTATTCAACAGGTTAAGCAGCAGCATGGAACGCGCTTCGCCATCGGGTTCGGTAAAGATCGCTTTCAACCCCTCAAACGCACCTTCAGTAATAATTACACTGTCCCCCGGATGAGGGGTTTCAGGGTCAACAATACCTTCAGGTTTGTAGACAGAAAGTTGATGAATGACGGGAGAAGGAACGGTCGCCGGCGTCGCACCGAAACGGACGAAATGGCTGACACCACGCGTGGCATTGATGGTGGTGGTGTGGATCACTTCCGGGTCGAACTCGACAAACATGTAATTAGGGAATAGGGGTTCACTGACTGTGGTACGTTTACCGCGCACCATTTTTTCCAGGGTGATCATAGGTGTCAGGCAGTTCACCGCCTGTCTTTCCAGGTGTTCCTGGGCTCGCTGAAGTTGCCCACGTTTGCAGTACAGTAAATACCAGGCTTGCATAATAACTCTTATCCGCTTGTTCTGAGCGCCAGCATAGCAAAAGCCATGAGTTAAGTTAATTATACCCGCCGCAAAGCAGGCTGAAACCCAATGGGTATATACTCCTGGGGCTTATATGTATCGCCAGAGTTCACGCTAATTTAACAAAAATACAGCATCACAATGATGAACGCCGTATAATGAAGCGCTTACGAAGAGGCCACAATGGACGCCATGAAATATCACGATTTACGCGACTTCCTGACGCTGCTTGAACAGCAAGGCGAGCTCAAACGCATTTCGCTTGAGGTGGATCCCCACCTGGAGATCACTGAAATTGCCGATCGCACTCTGCGTGCTGGTGGGCCTGCGTTACTGTTTGAAAATCCTAAAGGCTATTCAATGCCGGTGCTGTGTAACCTGTTTGGCACACCGAAGCGTGTGGCGATGGGGATGGGGCAAGAAGATGTCTCGGCGCTACGGGAAGTCGGTAAGCTGTTGGCGTTTTTGAAAGAGCCTGAGCCACCGAAAGGATTTCGCGATCTGTTTGATAAGCTGCCGCAGTTTAAGCAGGTGTTGAACATGCCGACTAAGCGGTTACGCGGTGCACCTTGCCAGCAAAAAATCTATTCAGGTGATGAAGTCGACTTAAACCGTATTCCGATTATGACCTGCTGGCCAGAGGATGCTGCGCCGCTGATTACCTGGGGGCTGACCGTTACGCGCGGCCCGCACAAAGAGCGGCAGAATCTCGGTATCTATCGTCAGCAACTGATTGGCAAAAACAAGCTTATTATGCGCTGGCTTTCCCATCGAGGCGGCGCGCTTGATTACCAGGAGTGGCGCGCGGCGCATCCTGGTGAACGGTTCCCGGTTTCTGTGGCCTTGGGAGCTGACCCGGCGACAATTCTGGGTGCTGTTACCCCTGTCCCGGATACGTTATCTGAATACGCATTTGCCGGGCTGTTGCGTGGCACCAAAACTGAAGTGGTCAAATGTATTTCCAACGACCTGGAAGTGCCTGCCAGTGCTGAAATTGTGCTGGAAGGCTATATCGAACCGGGTGAAATGGCCCCGGAAGGACCGTATGGCGATCATACCGGTTATTACAATGAAGTAGATAGCTTCCCGGTCTTTACCGTCACGCACATTACCCAGCGCGAAGATGCAATTTATCACTCTACTTATACCGGACGCCCACCGGATGAGCCCGCAGTGCTTGGCGTAGCGCTGAATGAAGTCTTCGTGCCTATTCTGCAAAAGCAGTTTCCGGAAATCGTCGACTTTTACCTGCCGCCGGAAGGCTGTTCATATCGTCTGGCCGTAGTGACGATAAAAAAACAGTACGCCGGTCATGCCAAACGCGTCATGATGGGTGTCTGGTCGTTTTTGCGTCAGTTTATGTACACCAAATTTGTTATTGTCTGTGATGATGACGTCAACGCACGCGACTGGAATGATGTGATTTGGGCGATTACGACTCGTATGGACCCGGCCCGGGATACTGTACTGGTAGAGAATACACCCATTGATTACCTGGACTTTGCCTCGCCGGTTTCCGGTCTTGGTTCAAAAATGGGGCTGGATGCCACCAATAAATGGCCGGGCGAAACCCAGCGCGAATGGGGACGTCCGATAAAAAAAGATCCTGAAGTCACTGCGCGCATTGACGCAATTTGGGATGAACTGGCCATCTTTAATGACGGCAAAAGCGCCTGAGGCGCGATCGTTTTGCCTATTGATCCGACAGAGAGAGCGCATGACAACCTTAAGCTGTAAAGTGACCTCGGTAGAAGCTATCACTGACACCGTATATCGCGTTCGTTTAGTGCCAGACGCGGCGTTTTCCTTTCGTGCCGGCCAGTATTTAATGGTCGTAATGGACGAACGAGATAAGCGTCCGTTCTCCATGGCATCTACGCCGGACGAGCAGGGGTTCATTGAACTGCACGTTGGCGCTTCTGAGCTAAATCTGTATGCCATGGCCGTAATGGATCGCATTCTGAAAGACCGGGAAATTAAGGTCGACATTCCGCATGGCGAAGCCTGGCTGCGTGATGAGGACGATCGCCCGCTGATCCTGATTGCCGGCGGGACGGGATTCTCTTACGCGCGTTCGATTCTGCTTACCGCGCTGGCGCGTAATCCAAACCGCGATATCACCATTTACTGGGGCGGGCGCGAAGAGAAGCATCTCTACGATCTCTCTGAGCTGGAAGCACTGTCAGTAAATCACCCGAACCTGCGCGTTGAGCCAGTGGTGGAACAGCCTGAAGAAGGCTGGCGTGGCCGTACGGGCACCGTATTAACGGCAGTATTACAGGATTACGGTACCCTGGCGGAACACGATATCTACATTGCCGGACGTTTTGAAATGGCCAAAATCGCGCGCGATCTGTTCTGCAATGAACGCAGTGCGCGTGAAGATCGCCTGTTTGGTGACGCGTTCGCATTTATTTAACCGCTGTGCGCCGGAGCCCTTCCGGCGCATTCATCACTCACCTTACTTCTACTTACAGGGTGCAAGCCCGGTCCCGTTGCCTCTCTTATCTCACCAGTTTTTTAGTAAACTTTTTTTGTCTATCTATTAATCATAAAAATTAGCTTTTGTGACGGAACTCTTTTTGTTTAGTAAACAAAATGGGCAAGCTATGCAGCATCACATTACAAGGCGCAAACGAGGGAAAACCATGAGACTTGGCCTGGATATTGGCGGGACTAAAATCGAAGCGGTAGTGATTGATAATACGGGTGAAATTGTTTATCGCGAGCGATGCGCAACCCCAAAGCAGAGCTATGGTGATTTTTTCCAGGCCGTAACGGAGATGATTGCCAAGGCCAGGCAGGCCGTTAATCAGCCTTTCTCGGTTGGCGTTGGGGTGCCCGGTGCGGTGGATAGCGAAGGGTTAATCAAAAACTCCAACATTCTGGTGCTGAATCAGCAGACCTTTGCGCAAGATCTTGAGCAAGCGTTAGGGATGGCTGTGCCCGTCACCAACGATGCTAACTGCTTTACGCTGTCAGAGGCGATGGACGGCAGCGGATATGGACACAGCGTCGTTTTTGGCGTCATCCTCGGTACCGGTTGTGGCGGCGGTGTGTGTATCGATAACCGTCTGATTTCCGGTCCTAACGCCTGCGCAGGCGAGTGGGGGCATAATGCCTTGCCGCGTTATCATGAATCCCGGGATGGGGCCGCAGTGACATGCTATTGTGGGCAGTTGAACTGCATCGAGAGCTTTATTTCCGGCAGCGGCCTGGAACGCCAGTATTTGAACCACACCGCGCAACATGCGGGGGTGCCACAAATTATGCGACAGGTAGCATCGGGTGATGCAGATGCCTGTTTGTTATGGGAACGCTATTGCGATCAACTGGCGCGTGCGTTGGCAAGCGTGGTGAATACGCTCGATCCCGATGTCATTGTGTTGGGGGGCGGGGTATCTAATATCGATTTACTGTATTCTGGCTTGCAGGCGCGAGTAGCGCAGTACGTATTTGGTAAGCAGTGCCGTACACCGATTGTTCAGGCCCGACACGGTGACAGTAGCGGCGTTCGCGGTGCCGCCTGGCTGGGGGCACAACAAGCCAGCGTAGAATCAATGAGAGTGAAATGACGAAACCTGTACGTATCAGAGACATTGCCGAAGCGTGTGGGGTCTCAGTTGGCGCTGTTTCCCGTGCGTTAAAAGGGCAGCCGGGGCTGCGTGAAGATACCCGGTTGCGCATTATTTCTGTGGCTCAGCAGCAAGGTTATGATTTTTCCCGCCTGCGCAGCGACAAGATCAAACGTGTCCTGTTTTTGCTGCATCGTCAGCACAATATCAGCCACGCATTGCCGTTTTACTCTCAGTTGCTGTTAGGCATAGAAGATCTTTGTCGTGAGAACGGCATTGCGCTGAGCTTTCTGTCTATTGGTCCGGGTGATGCAGTGAGTGAGCAGGTGCTGCTGCACCAGCCGGATGCGCTGATCTGCGCCGGATTTTTTGAGCCTGAATTGCTTGGGCTGCTGCAACAGATGAAACTGCCGTTGGTGCTGGTGGATCTCTGGGCGCCTGGCCTGCCCTGCGTCAATCCGGACAACACCCAGGGCGGCTATCTGGCCACGCAACACCTGATTGCACAAGGTCGCAACCGCATCGCTTTTCTTGCCAGTACACTTTCTCACTACAGTATTCGCCAGCGTGAGAAGGGCTATCGTCAGGCATTGTATGAAGCCCGGTTGCTGATGCCACCAGAGTACGAAGCCATCGCGCCGCCGTTGCTGGATACCGAGCAATCTTTGGTAGAGGCGGTTAATGAGCTGCTCAAGTTGCCGGAGCCACCCGACGCCATTTTTGCCTATAACGATGCGGCAGCGATGGTTGTTCAAAGAGTGTGTGCGCAGCAGGGTATACGTATCCCGGAAGATCTTGCGCTGGTAGGGTTTGATGATATCGATGCCGCAGCCTGGTCACATCCGCCGCTGAGCACTATCGCGGTTGATAAGCAACAACTGGGTCGGGAAGCGCTGCGTTTACTGCTGGAAGAGAAGCAGGAAGAGAATCTGCTGCTGCCGGTGCAGTTAGTGGTACGAGGTAGTTCAGGGAAATAAAAAACCCGCCCCTGACAGGCGGGAAGAACGGCAACTAAACCTTTCCCCGTCATAATTCACACTGCTTCTTTGTTGGCTGCCTTTGCTCACCCCGGTCACATAGTTATCTATGCTCCCGGGGATTCGCTCAGTTGCCGCCGCGATGCAGCGCGAATTATTTAGGGGAATTTATCTTTGATTAAACTCGCTCAAATACCGTCGCGATACCCTGACCTAACCCGATACACATCGTCGCCAGACCAAACTGTACGTCTTTGCGTTCCATCAGGTTGAGCAGGGTAGTGCTGATACGCGCACCGGAACAGCCCAGCGGGTGACCCAATGCGATCGCCCCGCCGTTGAGGTTGATCTTCTCGTCGATCTGCTCCATCAGCCCCAGATCTTTAATACACGGCAGGATCTGGGCGGCAAAAGCTTCATTCATTTCAAACAAGCCGATGTCGCTGGTGGAGAGTCCCGCTTTTTTCAGTGCCAGCTTTGAAGCCGGAACCGGACCGTAGCCCATGATGGAAGGGTCACAGCCGACAACGGCCATTGAACGAATTCGGGCACGTGGCGTCAGACCCAGCTCACGGGCACGGCTTTCGCTCATGACCAGCATCGCGGCAGCACCATCGGAAAGCGCGGAGGAGGTACCGGCCGTCACTGTGCCGCTAACCGGATCGAATGCCGGGCGCAAAGTAGAAAGCGCTTCAACCGTGGTCTCCGGGCGGATAACTTCATCGTAGTTAAACTGCTTCAGCACGCCGTCTGCATCATGACCGCCAGTCGGGATGATTTCATTTTTAAATGCGCCAGACTGGGTCGCGGCCCAGGCGCGAGCGTGTGAACGTGCGGCGAAGGCGTCCTGCATTTCACGGCTAATACCGTGCATGCGGGAGAGCATTTCCGCCGTCAGGCCCATCATCCCCGCGGCTTTCGCCACGTTGCGGCTCATACCCGGGTGGAAATCAACGCCGTGACTCATCGGCACATGGCCCATATGTTCTACGCCGCCAATCAGACACGCCTGAGCATCACCGGTCATGATCATCCGTGCCGCATCGTGCAGCGCCTGCATGGATGAACCACACAGACGGTTAACGGTCACTGCCGGTACTGAATGCGGGATTTCCGCCAGTAGTGACGCGTTACGAGCGATGTTGAAGCCCTGCTCCAGCGTTTGCTGCACACAGCCCCAGTAAATATCATCAAGTGCGGATGGCTCCAGCGCTGGATTACGCGCCAGCAGGCTACGCATTAAATGTGCGGAGAGATCTTCTGCCCGCACGTTACGAAACGCGCCCCCTTTCGAACGGCCCATCGGGGTACGGATCGCATCAACAATTACAACCTGTTCCATTGTGACTCCTTAAGCCGTTTTCAGGCTGCCAACCGGGCGGGCAGGCTCAACCTGGGGATAATACGGTTCGTTATGGCGCGCTTTATCACGCAGACCGGCCGGAACTTCATACAGTGGGCCAAGGTGCTGGTACTGCTGAGCCATATCGAGATACTTCGCGCTGCCGAGCGTATCCAGCCAGCGGAACGCGCCGCCGTGGAACGGAGGGAAGCCCAGGCCATACACCAGCGCCATATCGGCTTCTGCCGGGCTGGCGATAATGCCTTCTTCCAGACAACGCACCACTTCGTTGACCATTGGGATCATCATGCGGGCGATAATCTCTTCATCGCTGAAGTCGCGTTTCGGCTGGCTGACCTCTGCCAGCAGACCATCAACGGCGGCATCTTCTTCTTTCTTCGGCTTGCCCTTGTTATCTTCTTTATAGCGCCAGAACCCGAGACCATTTTTCTGTCCGAAACGGTTAGCATCAAACAGGGCGTCTATCGCATCGCGATAATCTTTCTGCATACGCTGTGGGAAGCCCGCAGACATCACCGCCTGTGCGTGATGCGCGGTATCAATCCCCACCACGTCCAGCAGATAAGCCGGGCCCATCGGCCAGCCAAACTGTTTTTCCATCACTTTGTCGACTTTGCGGAAATCCGCTCCGTCGCGCAGCAACTGGCTGAAACCGGCAAAATAGGGGAACAGCACGCGGTTGACGAAGAAGCCAGGGCAGTCATTGACCACAATTGGCGTTTTGCCCATCTGGCTTGCCCAGGCGACAACCTTAGCGATGGTTTCATCTGAGCTTTTCTCGCCGCGAATGATCTCAACCAACGGCATGCGGTGCACCGGGTTAAAGAAGTGCATGCCACAGAAGTTTTCCGGGCGTTTGAGCACGCTGGCCAGTTCGTTGATTGGAATGGTTGAGGTATTCGAAGCCAGTACGGTGTCCGGGCGGACCTTATCTTCGGTTTCCGCCAGTACCGCTTTTTTCACTTTCGGGTTTTCCACGACCGCTTCGACCACCACGTCCACACGCTCGAAACCGCTATAGTCGAGGGTTGGATGAATAGTGGAAATCACGCCCGCCATTTTCAGCCCGTCAATTTTGCCGCGCTCAAGCTGTTTGTTCAGCAGCTTGGCGGCCTCGGTCATGCCCAGCGTTAATGATTTGTCGTTGATATCTTTCATGACAACCGGCACGCCTTTCCAGGCCGACTGGTAAGCGATACCGCCGCCCATAATGCCCGCGCCCAGCACCGCCGCTTGCTTTGGCGTCTCAATATTTTTGGTGAGCTTTTTGGCTTTGGCTTTCACGAACTGATCGTTAAGGAAGATCCCAACCAATGCGCGAGCTTCACTGGTGTGCGCCAGTGGAACAAAACTTTTGTTTTCCAGGTTCAGCGCTTCTTCACGGCCAAAGCGGGCTGCCGCCTCAATCGTTTTCACGGCAGTGATTGGTGCGGGATAATGCTTCCCGGCCGTCTGCGCCACCATTCCTTTGGCGATAGTAAAGCTCATCGCCGCTTCAATTTTGCTGAGTTTCAACGGTTCCAGTTTCGGCTTGCGTTTGGCTCTCCAGTCGAGATCGCCGTTAATCGCCTGACGTAATACCGCGATCGCGCCATCAAGCAGTTTCTCGTGTTTCACTACGCCATCGACCAGGCCGATTTTCAGCGCCTGCTCAGCACTAACATCTTTACCTGCAGCAATGATTTCCAGCGCGCTGTCCGCACCCAGCATACGTGGCATACGCACGGATCCGCCAAAGCCTGGCATAATGCCCAGCTTAGTTTCCGGCAGACCGATGCGCAGGTCCGGCGTTGCCAGACGGTAATCGGTCGCCAGCACACACTCGCAGCCGCCGCCCAGCGCATAGCCATTTACCGCTGAGAGGGTCGGAACAGGCAGATCTTCCAGACGATTAAAGACGCTATTGGCAAAGTGCAGCCACTGGCTCAACTGTTCTTCAGGCACGAGGAACAGTGAAAGGAATTCGGTGATATCGGCACCGACAATAAAGGCTGCTTTGTTAGAGCGCAGCAGCAACCCTTTTAAATTCGGTTGTTTTTCCAGCACGTCAAGCGCATGGCCTAGGCTGGCAACGGTGGCCGTGTCGAGTTTATTGACCGAACCAGGGGCATCGAACACCAGTTCGGCGATGCCATCTTCCAGCCAGTCGAGGTACAGGGTGTCGCCTTTGTAAAGCATGTCAGTCTCCTGAATCCGCAAGGTGATCTGGTCATACCAGATGAATCGAAGTGTGTGTTTTATGTTAAAAAAATGCAAATGAATGATTAAAGAAATGACGATTCGATCACGCTCGGCAGAAATCACGCACTCACAAAGCGATGTGCTAAGATGCGAAGTCTTGAGGTCAAAAACAGAAGGATAGAAAATGGAATCACTGGCCGCACTCTATAAAAATCATATTGTTACCTTACAAGAGCGGGCGCGCGACGCGCTGGAACGCTTCAAGCTGGATGCGTTACTTATTCACTCTGGCGAACTTGTTAACGTCTTTCTTGACGACCATCCGTACCCGTTTAAGGTCAATCCGCAATTCAAAGCCTGGGTACCTGTGACGCAGGTTCCTAACTGTTGGTTGCTGGTGGATGGTGTGAATAAGCCAAAATTGTGGTTCTATCTGCCAGTCGATTACTGGCATAACGTTGAGCCGCTGCCGACCTCATTCTGGACGGAAGAAATCGAGATCATCGCGCTGCCAAAAGCGGACGGTATCGGTAGCCAGCTGCCTGCTGCTCGCAGCAATATCGGTTATATCGGTCCGGTTCCGGAACGTGCGCTGCAACTGGACATCGCGGCCAGCAACATCAACCCGAAAGGGGTGATCGACTACCTGCATTATTACCGCGCCTTTAAAACGGATTACGAACTGGCCTGTATGCGCGAAGCGCAGAAAATGGCGGTGAATGGACACCGTGCCGCGGAAGAAGCATTCCGTTCCGGGATGAGCGAGTTTGACATCAACCTGGCATATCTGACCGCAACCGGTCACCGCGATACCGACGTGCCATACAGCAACATTGTTGCGCTTAATGAGCATGCGTCGGTTCTTCATTACACCAAACTGGATCATCAGGCCCCGTCTGAAATCCGTAGCTTCCTGCTGGACGCTGGTGCGGAATATAACGGCTATGCGGCAGATCTGACGCGTACCTGGTCGGCGAAAAGCGACAATGACTATGCACATCTGGTGAAAGATGTTAACGACGAAGAGCTGGCGCTTATCGCTACCATGAAAGCGGGCACCAGCTACGTGGATTACCACATTCAGTTCCATCAGCGCATCGCGAAGCTGCTGCGTAAGCATCAAATCATCACCGATATGAGTGAAGAGGCGATGGTGGAAAACGATCTTACTGGACCGTTTATGCCGCATGGTATTGGTCACCCGTTGGGTCTGCAGGTGCATGATGTCGCTGGCTTTATGCAGGATGACAGCGGTACCCACCTTGCTGCCCCGTCGAAGTATCCTTACCTGCGCTGCACCCGTGTTCTGCAGCCGGGTATGGTTCTGACCATCGAACCGGGCATCTACTTTATTGAATCACTGCTGGCGCCGTGGCGTGAAGGGCAGTTCAGCAAACACTTCAACTGGCAGAAAATTGAAGCTCTGAAACCGTTCGGCGGTATTCGTATTGAAGACAATGTGGTGGTCCACGAGAACAATATCGAGAACATGACGCGGGATTTAAAACTGGCGTAATGGACAGTTGGTTAATCCCTGCGGCGCCGGTTAGCGTCGTTGAAGAGATCAAAAAAAGCCGCTTCATTACGCTGCTCGCTCATACGGACGGCGTAGAAGCGGCGAAAGCATTCGTTGAGTCCGTCAAAGCGGAACACCCGGACGCCCGCCACCATTGTGTGGCATGGGTTGCGGGTGCGCCGAATGACTCGCATCAGTTGGGCTTTTCAGACGATGGCGAACCGGCGGGAACGGCCGGCAAACCGATGCTCGCGCAGTTGATGGGCAGCGGTGTCGGTGAGATTACCGCGGTGGTGGTGCGCTACTACGGCGGTATCCTTCTCGGTACGGGTGGGCTGGTAAAAGCCTACGGTGGCGGTGTGAATCAGGCGTTGCGTCAGTTAACGACACAGCGCAAGACGCCATTAACCGAATATACTTTGCAGTGTGAGTACGGTCAGCTGGCAGGCATAGAAGCTTTGCTGGGTCAGTTTGACGGTAAAGTCGTTGCCAGTGATTACCAGGCTTTTGTTCGGCTCAGGGTGGCGCTTCCTTATGCCAAAGTGGATGAATTTTCGGCAAAACTGGCGGATTTTAGTCGTGGTTCATTGCAATTGTTAGCGATTGAAGAATAATCCCCACCTCATTTTAAAGAACTAAGGAAGCGGTAGAGATGCATTTTCGCGCCATTACCCGAATCGTTGGACTACTGGTCATCTTATTCTCGGGGACAATGATTATCCCCGGACTGGTGGCGCTCATCTATCGCGATGGGGCAGGGCGTGCATTTACCCAAACTTTCTTTGTCGCTCTGGCGATCGGCTCCATACTGTGGTGGCCGAACCGCAAAGAGAAAGGCGAGCTGAAATCTCGTGAAGGTTTTCTGATTGTCGTCTTGTTCTGGACCGTGCTGGGTAGCGTGGGTGCGCTGCCGTTCATCTTTGCGGAAAGCCCTAACCTGACGATTACCGATGCATTTTTTGAATCCTTTTCCGGATTGACCACCACCGGGGCAACAACGCTGGTGGGGCTGGATTCATTGCCACACGCTATCCTCTTTTATCGACAGATGCTGCAATGGTTCGGCGGGATGGGGATCATCGTGCTGGCGGTGGCTATTCTGCCTATTCTTGGCGTCGGCGGGATGCAGCTCTACCGGGCAGAAATGCCCGGGCCGCTGAAAGATAATAAAATGCGCCCGCGTATTGCCGAAACGGCGAAAACCCTGTGGCTTATCTATGTATTGCTGACGGTGGCATGTGCACTGGCGCTATGGTTTGCCGGGATGCCAGCGTTTGACGCCATTGGGCACAGCTTTGCCACGATTGCGATTGGCGGCTTTTCCACGCACGATGCCAGCGTGGGATATTTCGACAGTCCCACGATCAACACCATCATTGCTATCTTCTTACTGATCTCCGGCTGTAACTATGGCCTGCACTTCTCTTTATTAAGCGGCCGTAGTCTGAAGGTCTACTGGCGAGATCCGGAATTTCGCATGTTCATCGGTGTGCAGTTGACGCTGGTGGCTGTCTGTACGCTGGTGCTGTGGATACACAATACCTACGGTTCAGCGCTCACGACCATCAACCAGGCCTTTTTCCAGGTGGTATCAATGGCGACGACCGCCGGATTTACCACCGACAGCATTGCCCGCTGGCCGCTGTTCCTGCCAGTGCTGTTGTTGTGTTCTGCCTTTATCGGCGGCTGTGCCGGGTCTACGGGCGGTGGCTTGAAGGTGATTCGTATCCTGTTGCTGTTTAAGCAAGGTAACCGCGAGTTGAAACGTCTGGTTCACCCGAATGCTGTTTACAGTATCAAACTGGGTAACCGTGCGCTGCCGGAGCGAATTCTTGAAGCCGTATGGGGGTTCTTTTCTGCCTATGCACTGGTCTTTATTATCAGTATGCTGGCGATTATTGCGACCGGTGTTGATGACTTCTCCGCGTTTGCCTCCGTGGTGGCGACGCTGAATAACCTCGGGCCAGGGCTGGGCGTTGTCGCCGACAACTTTGCCAGTATGAATCCCGTGGCGAAGTGGATCCTGATTGCCAATATGCTGTTTGGTCGTCTGGAGGTCTTTACTCTGCTGGTACTCTTTACCCCTACTTTCTGGCGTGAATAATGGAGTAACACGTGAAAACACTGATTCTTTTTTCTTCCCGGGACGGGCAAACGCGTGAAATCGCCGAGTATCTGGCTTCTGAACTCAAAGAGCTGGGCGTTTGGACGGATGTTGTTAATTTGCATCGTACCGCGGAGCCTGACTGGCAAAATTATGACAGCGTGGTGATTGGCGCCTCGATTCGCTATGGTCATTACCATGCCGCTTTTCAGGAGTTTGTGAAAAAGCATGCCACGCGGCTGAACGCGATGCCGAGTGCGTTCTACTCCGTTAACCTGGTTGCCCGTAAACCGGAGAAGCGTACGCCGCAAACCAACAGCTATGCGCGTAAGTTCCTGATGAGTTCGCCGTGGCGGCCGGATCGCAGTGCGGTTATTGCCGGCGCTTTGCTGTATCCCCGCTATCGCTGGTATGACCGCGTGATGATCCAACTGATAATGAAGATGTCTGGCGGTGAAACGGATACGCATAAAGAAGTGGTGTATACCGATTGGGAGCAGGTCGCGGGTTTTGCGCGGGAAATTGCCCAATTAACCCACAAAACGTTGCCAAAATAAGCGTAAAGAATAAAAAATAATCACTCGGAAAATTATTTTAAATTTCCCCTTGTCAGCCTGA
>NZ_SZXG01000006.1:0-86915 GCF_005281305.1 Citrobacter sp. wls706
CTCCCCATGCGAGAGTAGGGAACTGCCAGACATCAAACAAGTGAAAAGGCCATCCGAAAGGATGGCCTTTTTGCGTTATGCTTCTTGCTAACCTGTAAGCCCGGTATGCGCAACGCCATCGGGCAAAACAGAAGATTAATGAATCACCTGCGACAGGAATGCCCGGGTACGTTCTGATCTGGGATTGGCAAAAAACTCATCTGGCGGCGCCTGCTCCACAATCTCGCCAAGATCCATGAAGATCACGCGGTCGGCCACCGTGCGGGCAAATCCCATTTCATGGGTAACGCACAGCATAGTCATACCCGATTGCGCCAGACCGATCATGGTATCAAGCACCTCTTTCACCATTTCTGGATCCAGCGCTGATGTGGGTTCATCAAACAACATAATTTTAGGTTTCATACATAACGAACGTGCAATGGCCACACGCTGCTGTTGCCCGCCAGAGATTTGCCCTGGATATTTATGCGCATGTTCGGCAATGCGAACCCGTTCAAGGTAGTGCATTGCCAACACTTCAGCCTCTTTTTTCGGCATTTTTTGCACCCAGACTGGTGCCAGCGTACAGTTTTGCAGGACCGTCAAATGAGGAAAGAGGTTGAAGTGTTGAAAGACCATGCCAACTTCCTGCCTGACGCGCTCAATATTGCGAATGTCTTCATTGAGTTCAATCCCATCTACCACAATACGTCCTTGCTGATGTTCTTCCAGATGGTTAATACAACGGATAGTTGTCGATTTACCCGAGCCAGAAGGACCGCATAAGACGATACGCTCTCCTTGTTTTACCTGCAGATTGATGTTTTTCAAAACGTGGAACTGTCCGTACCATTTATTGACGTTTTCCAGCGTAATCATCGCGTCGGTAGACTGCATTAATAATTGGTTCATAAATTCCTCAGTGCGGTGTACGCCCGGTATTAAAACGTTTTTCCAGATGTTGGCTGTAACGCGACATACTGAAACAAAAGATCCAGTAAATCAGTGCGGCAAAAACATATCCTTCAGTCGACATACCCAGCCATGCAGGATCCACGGTTGCTTGCTGCACGCTGCTGAAGAGATCAAACAGGCCGATGATGATGACCAAACTGGTATCCTTGAACAGGGCAATAATCGTATTAACCAAACCAGGAATAACCAGCTTGAGAGCTTGTGGAAGAATGACCAACCCTTGGGTTTTCCAGTACCCCAGGGCCAGTGATTCAGCCGCTTCATACTGACCTTTTGGCAAGGCCTGTAATCCCCCACGAACTACCTCTGCAACATAGGCTGACTGGAAAAGAATGACACCGACCAGGGCCCGGATAAGCTTGTCGATACTGGTCCCCTCCGACATAAACAGAGGGAGCATGACAGAGGACATAAACAGGACGGTGATCAACGGTACGCCGCGCCAGAACTCAATAAAAATGACGGATAAAATCCGAACGATTGGCATATGAGAACGACGTCCCAATGCCAGTAGAATCCCCCACGGGAGCGCACCCGCAATACCGACGGATGCGATGATAAGCGTCAGCGTTAACCCGCCCCACTGCCGGGTTTCTACCCGCTCAAGTTCGAGAAAACCACCGTACATCAACCACCAGACCACCAAAGGATAAACAACTGCCCAAACGGCGATATAACGACCACGGTGGGGAATGATTTTCCAGAACATGGGAACGATTGAAACAAGGCCAATCAGCAGGGCCAGATTTATGCGCCAGCGCTGATCGTGTGGGTAAAGTCCATACATGAATTGTCCGAAGCGTTCATGAATGAACACCCAGCAGGCCCCCGCTTTGGTACAGTCAGCTCTGGTAGAGCCTATCCAGTTGGCCTGAAAAAATACCCAGTTCAACAGCGGTGGAAGGAAGGACCAAATTAGCCACACGCATAGCAGCGTGAGCAGGCTATTTGACCAAGTGGAGAACAGGTTTTTGCGAACCCAGAACAGACAGCTGCTTGCCGGGTTACTGCTCTGGCGCGAGGGGTGAGACAGTAGTGCTTTTGTCATCATGGCTCCTTAGCGCTCGATCAGTGCGATACGACGGTTATAAATATTCATCAGTAGAGAAATGCTCAGGCTGATGATCAGGTATACCGACATCGTGATGGCAATAGTTTCAATGGCTTGTCCCGTTTGATTGAGTACCGTGCCAGCAAACAGGGAAACCATATCCGGGTAGCCAATGGCGGCAGCGAGCGATGAATTTTTAACGATATTCAGGTACTGACTGGTTAGTGGAGGAATGATGACGCGCAGCGCCTGCGGGATGATGACCTGGCGGAACGTCACCGGATTTGGCAAACCCAGAGAGCGTGCTGCCTCATGTTGGCCATAAGGAACAGCCTGAATTCCTGCCCGAATAATTTCTGCAATAAACGCTGAGGTATACACTGAAAGCGCCAGCGTCAGAGCCGCTAGTTCAGGTATAAGCACCATCCCGCCACGGAAGTTAAAACCACGTAGCTCGGGGATATCCCAGTGAAGGGCCGCGCCAAAAAACCATTGTGAAATCATCGGTAAAAACACGAATAATGCCAGAGCTGTGGGCCAGGTACGGCGTAACTGACCGGTTTTGATCTGGTGCATTCTGTTGAAGCGAAGTAGCCCGAAGGTGACAGCGATGGCAATAAGGACCGCAGTACAAAAGGCAAAAAGACCTTCTCCCATTTGCGGTGCCGGAATATACAGCCCCCGGTTGCTCAGAAACATCAAATCCAGCGCGTTTACGGCCTGACGTGGGCCGGGTAGGTTACGTAATACGGCAAAATACCAAAAGAAGATCTGCAATAGCGGCGGGATATTGCGGAACGTTTCGATATAGACCGTGGAGAGCTTTCGCAATAACCAGTTATCTGACAGGCGTGCCAGTCCGAGAAAGAAACCGAGAAATGAAGCGAAGACGATACATAGTGCGGAAACTAACAGCGTATTAAGCAGGCCGACCAGGAACACGCGGCCATAGGTATCGCCTTGCTCGTAATCAATCAGATGCTGGACGATACCAAATCCGGCGCTGCGGTCGAGAAAAGAAAATCCCGAGGTAATACCGCGACTGCTCAGGTTATTAATCGTGTTATGAATGAGATAGACCGCAATGCTAATGACCGCAATGACGGCGAGTATTTGGAATAACCAGGCGCGGACCGCAGGGTTAGAAAAGGATAGCGATCCTTTTACGGTTGAGCGGCGATGAAGCATAAGAAAACCTCGGTAACAATGGCTCTGGGCTGAGCGCCGCAGCTGCGGCGCCCGTTACATCACTTTGCATTAGCGCACCGGTGGCGCATATTGAATGCCACCGTTGTTCCAGAGGTTGTTCTGTCCACGTTTGATCTTCAACGGACTTTCCGATCCAACGTTACGTTCAAAGATCTCCGAGTAGTTACCTACCTGCTTAATAATGTTATAAGCCCATTTGTTATCAAGCTTCAGATCCTTGCCATAATCCCCTTCTTTACCTAGCAGATGCGCCATATCCGGCGTTGCAGGATTAGCTGCTTTTTCATCAACGTTTTTCGAGTTAACCCCCATCTCTTCCGCGTTCAGCATGGCGAACAGCGTCCAGCGAACAATGGAGAACCATTCATCGTCGCCACGACGTACAACCGGACCTAACGGTTCTTTAGAAATAACTTCTGGCAGGACAATCCATTCTGCAGGATTGCTCAGCTTGATGCGCAGGGCATACAGCTGAGACTGGTCGGAGGCCAGCGTATCACAACGTCCTGATTCCAGAGCCTTGGCTGATTCATCCGAGCGGTCAAACGTGACAGGGGTGTACTTCATATTATTGGCTTTAAAGTAGTCAGCCACGTTCAGTTCGGTATCGGTTCCTGCCTGAATACACACCGTTGCGCCATCCAGTTCTTTCGCGCTCTTCAGGCCGGCTTTATTGTGGGTAAGAAAACCAATGCCATCGTAATAGGTTACGCCAGTGAAAGACATGCCCATACCTGCATCACGAGAGGAGGTCCATGTGGTATTACGCGAGAGCATGTCGACTTCGCCAGACTGTAACGCGGTGAAACGTTCCTTGGCGGTGAGCGGGGTATATTTTACTTTGGTATCATCGCCAAATACGGCGGAGGCAACGCCTCGGCATACGTCGACATCAATACCTGAAAACTTACCGCTCGCATCGGCGTAAGAGAAGCCAGGCAACCCGTCACTGATCCCGCATTGCACAAACCCTTTTTTCTTTACGGCATCAAGTGTTGCGCCGGCATGCGCCTGATTTGCTATCGCAAGGAGCACGCCGGCCGCAGCCAGGCTGGCTATTATCATCTTTTTCATAGAGCATCCTGTGTGGAGGAATTATTGTTATGAAAACGTTCTGAAAACGTCTTTTACCGGTCTGTGGCTTTGGCCATACTCTTTTAAGCAAAGGTAGTGCCAGGTTTTTGCGCACGATTATTCGACGCAATATGCAGAGTGTAGACAGGAAAAAATAAATGCAGCGCCCTGAAGTGGTGCAAAATTGAAACGTAAGCCACATTTCAGCGCAAAATTTTAAAATTAGACAGGACGCGTGATAACGATTTCGGACGTTAATATTGATCGCGTGAGAATAATGAAAAGAAAACGTGGTGTAACCAAGAACAGGAAAAATGCTAATTTCAAATCGTGGATATGTGAGGGATATCTATAACAATTTTATTATTTAGAAAGGGCGATAAACCAACGTTTTGTCTTATATGTGAATTTCATTTTTATTGCTAAAAGCGCGGTAGCTACCGCGCTTTTAAGAAGAGTTATTTGGTCAGGGCAACTATCCCAAGCGTCAATCCGGCAACGGCGGCTGCGCCACCGGCGATGGCACCGGCTGTTTCCCAGTTATCCTGCGTGGTGCCTTTCATACAGGTATTGGTATGGACCAGGCGTCCCTGATCGTCGTATACAGGTACGCAAGGAGAATCGTGTGCACAACCGGCAAGAAACGCGGTAAGCAATGCAACGGATATTAATCTTTTCATGGTGTTACCTCAAAAATAAGCGTTTCGCTAATTGAGCAAAGACAAGCGCTAAGCCATCTGCGAACTCGGTCATTATTTTACCACCTCTTAAAAAAAGACTGACAGAAGGAATAATCTCAATTCATGTGGATTGTAAAAATAATGGATAAAAAGAAAGGTTGCGGGCGGGTTTTAATGACCGACTTAAATGAAATAAATGGCTATCTTATTAATAAACAAAGAGAGAGTGTACCGATGAAAAAGGCGTCCGTAGACGCCTTTATTTTACAAATTAATCAGTGTGCCGACTAAAACGCCGTCTGACGACAACGAAGAAGACGGGAACGAAGAAGATCGCCAACAATGTTGCGGTTAGCATTCCCCCCATTACACCTGTGCCGACCGCATTCTGTGCACCGCTACCCGCTCCGTGGCTGATAACCAGAGGCATAACCCCCAGAATAAATGCCAGGGATGTCATCAGGATAGGGCGAAGACGCATGCGGGATGCCTCCAACGTCGCTTCGATCAGCCCTTTACCCTCTTTATCCATCAGGTCTTTGGCAAACTCGACGATCAGAATGGCGTTTTTAGCCGAGAGGCCGATAGTGGTTAGCAACCCAACCTGGAAGTACACGTCGTTATTCATCCCACGTAGCGATGCTGCTAGCAGTGCGCCAACCACGCCAAGCGGTACAACCAGCATCACCGAGAACGGGATCGACCAGCTCTCATACAATGCGGCAAGGCAAAGGAAGACAACGATGAGCGAGATGGCATACAGCGCAGGCGCTTGGTTCCCTGAGAGTCGTTCCTGATAGGACATACCAGTCCAGTCATGACCGATACCGTTAGGCAGTTTCTCTGCCAGGCTTTCCATCAGCGCCATCGCTTCACCGGTGCTTCGGCCTGGCGCCGCTTCTCCTAACAGTTCCATAGAAGGCATACCGTTGTAACGTTCCAGACGTGGTGAACCGTAGATCCAATGTGCGGAACTGAACGTGGAGAACGGTACCATTTCGCCATTGGCGCTACGAACATACAGATTATTGATGTCTTCCGGCAACATACGGAATTTGGCATCGGCCTGTACGTACACTTTTTTCACGCGGCCACGGTCAATGAAGTCATTGACGTAATAGCCACCCAGCGCAGCGGAGATGGTTTCATTAATATCGGACAGCGAGACACCAAGGGCCTGAGCTTTTTCCTGGTCGACATCCAGCTTGAACTGGGCGGTATCCTCGAGACCGTTTGGACGCACGCGAACCAGCAGGTCAGGGTGTTTAGCAACCATACCCAGCAGTTGGTTACGCGCTTGTGTTAACGCAGTATGCCCCAGCCCGCCCTGGTCAATCAGCTCGAAGTCGAAGCCGGTTGCGGTACCCAGTTCAACAATGGCTGGCATGTTGAAAGGGAACACTAAGCCGTCACGAATCTGGCTAAACGCACGGGTTGCTCTGGCGATAATCGATTCAACGTTATTCTCGTCGCCACTGCGTTCTTCCCAGGGCTTGAGGCTGACAAACGCCATCCCTGAGTTTTGCCCTTGCCCGCTGAAGCTAAAGCCGTTAACCGTAAAGACGCTTTCGACGTTGGCTTTCTCGTTGTTCAGGTAGTAATGCGTAACCTGATCCAGCACTTTCTGGGTTCGCTCTTGCGTTGCACCGGCCGGAAGCTGAATCATTGTCAGGAATACGCCCTGATCTTCTTCTGGCAAGAAGGAGGTTGGAAGGCGCATAAACAACACCGCCATCCCAATCACGATAATCAGGTAGACGACCAGGTAACGCCCGGTTTTACGCACAATACCGCTGACGCTATTGGTGTAATGATTGACGCTGTGATCGAATTTGGCATTAAACCAGCCAAAGAAACCGCTTTTATTCTCGTGATGTTCAGCCGATACCGGCTTCAACAGCGTTGCACAAAGCGCGGGAGTCAGGATCAGCGCTACCAGCACTGAAAGCGCCATTGCAGAAACGATGGTGATAGAGAACTGCCGATAGATAGCCCCGGTTGAGCCGCCGAAGAAGGCCATCGGGATAAATACCGCAGACAGCACCATGGCGATACCGACCAGCGCGCCCTGAATTTGTGACATGGATTTTTCTGTCGCCTCTTTGGGCGGCAGATTATCTTCCATCATCACACGTTCCACGTTTTCCACCACCACTATCGCATCATCAACCAATAGGCCGATGGCGAGTACCATGCCGAACATCGTCAGGGTGTTTATTGAGTAGCCAAACGCGGCAAGTACGGCAAATGTGCCCAACAATACAACAGGTACGGCAATGGTTGGAATGAGCGTAGCCCGGATGTTTTGCAGGAACAAATACATGACCAGGAACACCAGCACGATCGCTTCAAACAGCGTTTTTACCACTTCATGAATGGAGATGGTTACAAACGGGGTGGTGTCGTACGGATAGACCACCTTCATTCCCTGCGGGAAGAACGGTTGCAGTTCAACCAGCTTGGCTTTGATAGCGTTTGCGGTATCCAGCGCGTTTGCCCCGGTTGCCAGTTTGATCCCGAGACCGGATGCTGGTTTCCCGTTAATACGCGCGACTACGTTGTAGTTCTCACCACCCAACTCGATGCGTGCAACGTCTTTCAGGTGAACGACCGAACCATCGCTATTCACGCGTAAAGTTACTTTGCCGAACTCTTCAGGGTCTTTCAGTCGCGTTTGCGCAATGATAGAGGCATTAAGCTGCTGATTAGGCAACGCAGGCGTACCGCCTAACTGACCGGCAGCAATCTGATCGTTCTGCACCTTCAACTGATTGATCACATCAACCGGCGTGAGCTGGTACTTATTCAACAAGTTTGCATCCAGCCAGATACGCATAGCGTACTGCGCACCAAACAGCTGCACGTCACCCACGCCATTCAGACGGCTGATTGAGTCTTTAACGTTCGAGGCGACGTAGTCGGAAATGTCATCCTGAGTGGTTTGTGGGTTGTCAGAAACAAAACCCGCGACCATCAAAAAGCTGCTACTGGATTTCTCGACGCTGATCCCCTGCTGCTGAACTTCTTGCGGCAGTAAGGGAGTGGCGAGCTGCAGCTTGTTTTGTACCTGAACCTGCGCGATATCGGGGTCGGTACCGGACTGGAAGGTCAGCGTGATGGTCACACTCCCGGCTGAATCGCTGGTGGAGGACATATACATCAGGTTATCGATACCGTTCATATTCTGTTCGATAACCTGCGTGACGGTATCCTGTACCGTTTGCGCATCCGCACCTGGGTAGGTGGCGGAAACCGATACGGCAGGAGGCGCGATGGTCGGGTACTGCGCCACGGGCAGTTGCATAATTGCCAGAGCACCCGCCATCATCAGAATGATGGCCAGTACCCAGGCAAAGATAGGACGCCTGATAAAAAAGTTAGCCATGTCCGGTTACCTTATTGGGCTTTCGTCGCAGGGGGTTCGTTATCGGCGGTTGCTTTAACCTGAACGCCAGGGCGTGCTTTTTGTAAGCCGCTCACGATAACTTTGTCACCGGGTTGCAGACCTTCGCTGATGAGCCATTTGTCGCCAATCGCTTGAGCGGCGACAACTGCCCGCGCTTCAACCTGGCTCTTGTCGTTAACGACCATCACGGTGGCATCGCCACGAGGTGTACGTGTCACCCCCTGCTGCGGAACGAGAATGGCATTCGGCTGGACGCCTTCATCAATGCGAGCACGCACAAACATGCCTGGCAGCAGCGTGTGCTGTGGGTTAGGGAATACGGCTCTGAGAGTGATTGATCCGGTGCTTTCATCAACCGTCACATCAGAAAATTGCAATGAACCCTTGAGTGGGTATGCCTGACCATTTTCCATCACCAGCTCGACGGTACTGCTGGCGCTGTCTTTATGCAGACTGCCTTGTTCAATAGACTGCTTGAGGCGCATAAAGTCGTTACTGGACTGCGTCACGTCAACATAGATGGGATCGAGCTGTTGCACAGTAGCAAGCTCAGTTGCCTGACCATTCGTGACTAATGCGCCTTCGGTGACGTTAGATTTACCGATACGTCCGCTAATGGGCGATGTCACTTTGGTGTAGGCCAGGTTGATACGTGCGCTTTCGACCGCCGCTTTGGCCGCAATTACGGAGGCATCGGCCTGGCGGGCATCAGCAATTGCCTGATCGTACTCTTGCTGGCTGATGTACTTGGTGCCAACCAGCGGCACATAACGTTTTACCGTTAAATGCGCGATAGCGGCCGCCGCTTCACTCTTTGCCAGTTCGCCTTTGGCGCTGTCATAGTCAGCCTGGTAAGTCGCTGGATCGATCTGATAAAGCGATTGACCGGCTTCAACATCGCTCCCCTCGGTGAAATTCCGTTTAAGTACAATTCCGCTCACCTGAGGACGGACTTCTGCAATACGAAACGCTGTGGTGCGTCCGGGTAATTCGGTCGTCACGGCTAAAGGGGCCTTTTCGACGACATGGACAGTCACCTGCGGCTCTGCGGGATGTGCTTGTGTTTCTCCCTGATCGTTACAACCGGCGAGTAATGCAGCGGAGATGATGATGAATGAGGGCAGGAGTGATAACCTGGCATTTTTCGTCATTTCTATTCCTTAAAAAACCGAACGCTCGTTATTAACCGGGTAACAGCAGAGGTGATAACGCGCACAAGAAAAATAATAGTTGGCTATCCTACAAATTATTAGCTTGCGATGTAAGCAATACTTATTTATGGGCGGGGTTCACGGCACATAAAAGCAAAAAAAGATTAATCAGCTACCGTTTCATTGTGATATTTATAGCAACACTATGATGCTGATAAATACATTTCGAAATGATCATCTGAATGGTGAATATATTGGTTTTTGTTATTTGTTTTATCTATTCGTGTGTAATGTCCGCAATTAAATACTTTAGCCCTCGTCTAAATAAACACTAAGTGATACATTTGTTCCGGATAGCAAATATTAGATAAGAAAGTTAATCATTCTCTACTCCAATCCAGATAGTCGGAATCATGGCCAGAAAAACAAAAGCGGATGCCCTCAAAACGCGACAGCACCTGATGGAAACGGCGATTGTACAGTTTGCCGCACGTGGCGTAGGTAATACGACGCTAAACGACATAGCGGATGCCGCCAATGTGACGCGGGGTGCACTTTATTGGCATTTCGAAAATAAAACTCAATTGTTTAATGAGATATGGTTACAACAACCACCCTTACGCGATCTTATTCAGGACAAGCTTATTGGTCGTTGGGGGGATAACCCTTTACAGCGGTTGCGTGAAAAATTTGTGGTGGGATTACAATATATTGCGGAGAACCCTCGCCAGCAGGCATTAATGCAGATTTTATATCATAAATGCGAATTCCATAAAGATATGATATCAGAGCAGGCAATTCGCGATAAAATAGGTCTCAGCCACCAAAGTATTCGCGATTCTCTCCAACGGTGCGTAGATGAAAATTTGATTGCCACCAGTCTGGATTTAGACGTCATCATCATTATTTTGCATGGTAGCTTTAGCGGAATAATAAAAAACTGGCTAATGAATCCAGAGAGTTATGATCTTTATGGGCAAGCGCCAGCATTAGTTGACAATGTATTAAAAATGCTAAGCCCGGACGGCTGTGTAATGCAATTAATACAGAGTGAAAACCAGGTTGGGTAGTGTAGCCGCCAGGGCCTGACGGCTGTCGACGGTGCTAGTCGAGATCGGCGCAGTTGACCAGCTTTAGGGGATTCACTGAGTTCATATTCCGACACTTGTCGTGCTCTGTTGTCATCAGTTCTATCCACTGGATGAGCAGCGCATCAAAAAGAAAAACGAAGACCGCAAAAACAACCAGCCACCAATACTTGCGAATCATTGCTAAATCCTGTGTATTCATGCCCAAGCTTGCAGGGAATATACACGAAATCAGTAAGCTGAAAAGCAGACTTACAATGCCTTTACTTTGCCGAAAGAGCGCCACTGTTTGCCGTTAATCGGCTCTTTTTGGACAGGTTTTTTGTCTTACGTTTTTTCACTTTTGCAAGTTCAGTCTCTGAAAAATGAGAACCGATACTCAGTCTTCTGAGCCCCATTTTTACGTACTCAGCATTGATTTCAATACCGACAAATTTACGACCTAATTCCACAGCTGTGGCGCCGGTTGTAAAGCTGCCGGCAAACGGATCCAGCACTTTGTCATCCGGGTTGGAGGAAGCCAGAATGATGCGTTCCAGGAGGGCTTTGGGTTTTTGAGTGGGGTGATTTTCGTATTCGTCCATCAGATAGCGAACGCGGGGAAAATCCCAGACATTGCCAGGTACTTTTTTCTGATTGTAAGGCTGGGGCGGATTCTTTCTGTAGTCTATTAGCGCACGTTTAGCGCCCGTTTTGGCTTCAACCAGAACATCATTACGATTAAACGTGTAGTTTTTCTGATCTTTGACCATCATCAGGATCGGTTCATACATCGAACCAAAGTAGTTTTTAGCCTGTACCCCTGAGCTATCATATGACCACACGATACGGCTTTTGATGGTAAAAAGCTGGCGGCATTTGAGGTCGATGTACGGCATGTTCTCCGTACTGTTCATGATGTACATGCTACCGTGTGGTTTGAGAATGCGATGGCACTCGTCAATGCATTCAAACAGCCACGCCAGAAAGGTCTCTTCGTCCCAGGATTCCACCATCCCGTCAAAGTCTTTGCCGATGTTATAAGGTGGGTCGGCAAAAATGAGATCGATGCTTTCAGCGGGTAGCTTTTTTAGCTCGGTTAGCGCATCACCCAGGATTATCTTTTTAGATTCATCGCCAAAATAGACAGGTTCACATCTTGCGTTCATCGCCAAAGCCTCCCATGTGACGTTAATAAAAAAGGCGCTTCCCCATGCCGAGTAGCGCCTTTTAAAACAAACATTTAACTGATTAGTATCAGTTCATGCCGTATTTTTTCAGTTTTTTACGCAGCGTACCACGGTTGATGCCCATCATCAGGGCAGCACGGGTCTGGTTACCGCGGGTGTATTGCATCACCATGTCCAACAGGGGCTGTTCTACTTCAGCCAGTACCAGCTCATAGAGATCATTAACGTCTTGACCATTCAATTGAGCAAAATAGTTCTTCAGTGCCTGTTTAACCGAGTCACGCAGGGGCTTTTGAGTCACCTGGTCCTGGGAGTTAACGGTAGAAACGGTCAGTACGTCAGAATTTACGCGTTGTTCGAACATAGTTCTGTCAGCTCTTTATTTCTGTTTACGCAAAATTTTCGAAGTATGCCTCCAACGCCGCCAGCTGTTCGCTGGAATCTTCAATGGCGTTGAATGTGCGCCGAAACTGGTCATCCGGAGCGTGTTCCTGGAGATACCAGGATACGTGTTTACGCGCAATTCGGTACCCTTTTGCCTGACCATAGAAGTCGTGCAGTTCCCGAACATGCGCACAAAGCAAGCGCTTCACCTCTGCCAGTGGCAGCGGGGGCAGCAGCTCCCCAGTGTCCAGATAATGCTGGATTTCCCGAAAGATCCAGGGTCTTCCCTGAGCTGCACGGCCTATCATCAGGGCATCCGCCCCCGTATAGTCGAGTACAGCTCTGGCTTTAAGCGGGTCAGTAATGTCGCCATTCGCGATAATCGGAATGGAAACTTTCTGCTTAACTGCCCGAATACTGTCGTACTCAGCATCTCCATTGAACAAACAGGCGCGGGTGCGTCCATGAATGGTCAGAGCCTGAATGCCACAGTCTTCAGCCAGTTGGGCAATCTCTACGCAGTTACGGTGTTCCGGAGCCCAGCCGGTGCGAATCTTGAGTGTGACAGGAACGTCCACTGCATTGACGACCTCGGTTAGTATTGATTTCACTAAATCCGGGTACTGCAAGAGGGCTGAACCTGCGAGCTTGCGATTCACTTTTTTAGCCGGACACCCCATATTGATATCAATAATCTGGGCGCCGCTTTCCACGTTAATACGTGCGGCATCGGCCATCTCAACAGGATCGTTACCGGCAATTTGCACCGTGCGAATTCCTGGCTCATCAACGTGCACCATCCGTAAACGAGACTTGTCGCTTTCCCAAACCTGCGGGTTAGAAGACATCATCTCGGATACCGTCAATCCGGCTCCCATCTCATAGCACAGCGTCCTGAATGGTCTGTCAGTGATGCCAGCCATAGGTGCTGCGATCAGGCGATTTCTGAGCTGGTATTGTCCGATGCGCATGAGTTAAGAAATGACCATACTGTGACTGCAAGGCGGCGTATATTACGCATTTTTCGCACGAGATGAAAGGCCAAACTTTGACCAATCCACTGAGGTGGATCAATGAATTGCTGGTTAAGTACACAGTTTCAAATTAAAATCTTTAATAATCATTTGGATACGTGGTTGTGTTAATTTGTCATCCGTTTATAAATTCCGAAAACTTCTCTTTTTTTATTATGGCCAGCCTTAGGTTATCAGGATAAAAAGCTGTTTTTGTGAGCAAATAGTGACTTTGTAATGCGATCTCGCTCTCATTTCCGCAAATCCTTTTGCGAAAAAAAGAGCGATTTTTGCGTTACCAACGGTAACGAGAAGGGATTATTTTTTCTGTCCGGTAATGCGACACCACTCTTCTTTCTCGATAACCGGATCGAGCGTAAAGAGATCGGCATAGGCTTCACAGACGCTTTCCGCCTGGCTGGCAAGAATACCAGAAAGCCCCAGTAAACCGCCCTCAACGGGCAGCACGCTGATTAACGGCGCCAGTTCACGTAATGGGCCTGCAAGGATGTTGGCGACCACCACATCGGCTTTCATCGCCTCTGGCTGGTCTTTAGGCAGATAAAGTTCCAGACGCTCAGAAACGCCATTACGCTGGGCGTTATCACGGCTGGCCTGAATCGCTTGCGGATCGATATCCACACCAATCGCTTTCGCCGCACCCAGCTTCAGTGCCGCAATGGCAAGAATGCCGGAGCCGCAGCCAAAGTCGATAACCGTTTTACCGTTAAGATCGAGACCATCCAGCCATTGCAGGCACAGAGAGGTGGTTGGGTGAGTGCCAGTACCAAACGCCAGTCCCGGGTCGAGCATCACGTTGACGGCGTTCTCATCCGGGACATCGCGCCAGCTTGGGCAAATCCACAGACGTTCACCAAAGCGCATTGGGTGGAAGTTATCCATCCATTCGCGTTCCCAGTCTTTGTCTTCAAGCTGTTCGATTTTATGCGCGAAGCCAGCACCCAGCAGCGGATGCCGCTCCAGAATAGCAACGACCTCTTTCATGTCGGTTTCTGCATCGAACAAGCCGATAACGTCGGTATCGCCCCACAGGCGAGTCTCGCCCGGCAGTGGTTCAAATACCGGCGTATCATGCGTATCCTGGAAGGTAATGGAAACGGAGCCCGCTTCCATCAGTGCGTCGCTCAACTCTTCAGCGTTTGCACCGGTCGTGTTCAGTTTCAGTTGAATCCATGGCATGGCAAAACTCTTTATTTATCAGTAGTCAATATGGCGGCTTGCGGAACGGCGGAACCGAAACGGTTGCCGATCAGGAAAGCCAGCAAACTTATCAGTAACGAGGGCACAATCGGATGAAAGCCCAGGTACTGAATGTTAAAGGTAGCGAGTACGGCATAAAGTACGCCGCCGACAATCATTGCGCTCAGTGCGCCAGCCGCGTTTGCCCGCTCCCAGTAAAGGCCCAGCACCAACGGCCACAGGAAGACGGCTTCCAACCCGCCAAACGCCAGCAGGTTAAGCCAGATAATCATTTCTGGCGGCTTCCACGCGGCCAGCAACAGTAACGCGCCCAGCAGCAGAGTGATCACTGCCGACATGCGTTTCAACCGTGTTTCATTTTGCAGTTGTTCCGGGCGAAGGTTCAGATAGAGATCTTTAATGATCGTAGCGGAACTTTGCAGCAATTGGGCATTGATCGTCGACATGATCGCGGCCATGGGCGCGGCGAGGAAGATCCCGGCTGCTACCGGCGGCAAGACTTTTACCATTAGCGTGGGAATAACCAGATCCGGTACCGTCAGGTTAGGGATCACCGCCCGGCCCAACGCGCCGGCCAGATGCATACCAAACATCAGGACAGCCACTACGATAGTGCCAATGATAATTCCACGGTGTACCGCTTTGCTGTCCTTATAGGAGATGCAGCGCACCGCCGTATGCGGCAGGCCAATCACGCCAAAGCATACCAGTACCCAGAACGAGGTCATAAACGTGGGGGACAGAATGTCATCAGCGCCCTGCGGCGAGACCAGTTTAGGATCGATGGTTTGCAGGGTGACCACCGCATTGCTGAGACCACCGGCGGCATGGACGACACCGACCAGCAGTACGATAGTCCCAATCAGCATCACCATGCCCTGCATCGTGTCGTTCAACACGCTGGCGCGAAATCCGCCAAACGCCGTGTATAACGCGATACTGACGCCAAAAATCAGCAGGCCGGTTTCGTAAGGTATACCCGCTGCCGTTTCCAGCAAACGCGCGCCGCCAATAAACTGTACGGTCATTGCACCGACAAACGCGACCAGCAGGCTGAGGCTCGCCAGCCATACCAGCAGGCGGCTTTGGTAGCGGGCAAACAGCATATCGTTGAGGGTAACCGCATTATAACGGCGTGCAAGAATGGCGAATTTTTTGCCGAGAATACCCAACGACAACCAGACGGCGGGCAGTTGGATCATCGCTAACAAAACCCATCCCAGTCCGTATTTGTAAGCGGCACCTGGGCCGCCGATAAACGAGCTGGCGCTAATGTAGGTTGCCGTTAGCGTCATGGCTAACACGACCCCACCCATAGAGCGGCTGCCGAGGAAATATTCATTCAGGAAGGTGCCAGTCGACCTTTTGCGCATGGCGTAAACAGAGAGGCCGAAAACCACCAGAAGATAGGCGACCAGCGGCAAAATAACTTCAAGCTGCATCATCATCCTCCAGAGGAATGTCGCGATAGATAAACTTCACCATCGCCCAGCACAGTACGATGAAAACCAATGGCGTCAGCAGACAGGCCATTTCAAACCAGTGCGGGAGGCCAGTAAAACCCAGAGTGGAGTCTGGTAAGTAAGCGGCCACTAACCATGCGGCAAGATATAAAAGGGTCAGCCACAGCGCCCAGCGCGCCTCTTTATGGGCCTGAACAAAACGAGCGTCCATTTTTTGTCCCTTGTGGATAAAGAAAGCGGGGATTGTACCTTATGGCACGTATGGGAGGGGAGAAAAACAAAAGGCCGGAATTTCCGGCCTTTTCGGTTAACGCTTGCTTACTTTTCCTGAAGTCCGAGTTTTTTCTCCAGGTAGTGGATATTGGTTCCACCATGCTGGAAGTGCTCGTCATTCATGATACGGATCTGCAGATCAACGTTGGTTTTGATGCCGTCGATGATCAGTTCCTGCAAGGCGTTTTTCATGCGTGCGATAGCGACGTCGCGGTTTTCGCCATAGCAAATCAGCTTACCGATCATTGAGTCATAGTACGGAGGTACTGTGTAACCTGCGTAAATATGAGACTCCCAGCGCACACCAAAGCCACCAGGCGCGTGGAAACGCGTGATTTTACCCGGGCTCGGCAGGAAGGTGTTCGGGTCTTCGGCGTTGATACGGCACTCTACCGCATGACCTTTAACCACAACTTCGTCCTGCTTGATGGACAGCGGTTGACCCGCAGCGATGCGCAGCTGTTCTTTGATCAGGTCAACACCGGTGATCATTTCGGTTACCGGGTGTTCAACCTGAATACGGGTGTTCATTTCAATGAAGTAGAACTCACCGTTTTCGAACAGGAACTCGAAAGTACCCGCGCCACGATAGCCGATATCAACGCACGCTTTGGCGCAACGCTCGCCGATGTAGCGACGCAGTTCCGGAGTAATGCCCGGCGCTGGTGCTTCTTCGACAACTTTCTGGTGACGACGCTGCATGGAGCAGTCACGCTCTGCCAGATAAATCGCGTTACCCTGACCGTCTGCCAGCACCTGAATTTCGATGTGGCGTGGGTTTTCCAGGTATTTCTCCATGTAGACCATGTCGTTATTGAAAGCCGCTTTCGCTTCCGCTTTGGTCATGGAGATGGATTGCGCCAGTTCGGCATCGCTGCGCACGACGCGCATACCGCGACCGCCGCCGCCGCCGGAGGCTTTGATGATAACCGGGTAGCCGATGCGTTTAGCATGAGCGCGGTTAGCGTCCATGTCATCGCCCAACGGACCGTCAGAGCCAGGAACAGTCGGTACGCCAGCTTTCTTCATCGCGGTAATCGCGGACACTTTGTCGCCCATCAGGCGGATGGTGTCGGCTTTCGGGCCGATGAAGATAAAGCCAGAACGTTCTACCTGCTCAGCAAAGTTGGCGTTCTCAGAGAGGAAGCCATAACCCGGATGAATTGCCACCGCGCCGGTGATTTCAGCGGCGCTAATGATAGCCGGGATGTTCAGATAGCTTTTTACGGACGGAGCCGGGCCAATACAGACCGTCTCATCCGCCAGCAATACGTGTTTTAAATCGCGATCCGCGCTTGAATGCACAGCGACAGTCTTGATGCCCAGTTCTTTACAGGCTCGAAGAATACGCAAGGCAATCTCGCCGCGGTTAGCGATGACAATTTTATCCAACATGTTCGCCTCGTTATTCGATGACGACCAGCGGCTCGTCAAATTCTACCGGTTGACCACTTTCTACCAGAATCGCTTTAACGACGCCGGATTTGTCGGCTTCGATCTGGTTCATCATTTTCATGGCTTCAACGATGCACAGGGTATCGCCCGCATTCACTTTCTGGCCGATTTCGATGAACGCTTTCGCATCCGGGCTCGGGGTGCGGTAGAACGTACCAACCATTGGGGAGCGTACGATGTGACCACTGATTTCCGCTGCTGCCGGAGCTTCCATACTTGGAGAGGCAGTTTGTGCGACAGCGTTAGACAGAGCTGGCTGCTGCATCACTGGTGCAGCATAAGCCTGTTGCATCATTGGAAAACTTGCAGCTGGCGCCGCACGGCTGATGCGTACAGACTCTTCGCCTTCAGAAATTTCCAGTTCGGAGATGCCTGATTCTTCAACCAGCTCGATCAGTTTTTTAATCTTACGAATATCCATGAGTGGGTTCCGTACTCTTTGTTTAGTGAGATTGTGACAGGCGTTTTACCGCCGTCTGTATAGCATTTTTATAACAGTGAGTGACAAGATGCCACGCATCTCAGGCGTTGCACTGGGTGCTGATGCCATTACATGAGATTGCCAGACTTGTTAGTCATTGTGCGGCTATCTTCTGTCATTTTCGGGTAAAAGACAAAATATACCTTCAATGTGCGATTGTCACCCTTTCCGCGCCGTAAAAACGCTACTGGGGATAGCAAAGGCGCACATTATAACTATTTCGTAGCAATTGGCAGCTAAATACTGGTCTTATCAGGGAAGATAATCAACCGTTAACATGTAAAGAAAATCGGATCGTCTGTGTTTTGCAACGTACTGCACATATCGTGAAACTACCGCCACCACTGGCGAAACTTCCTGTAGCGGCAGGCTAACAGCAGCGCAGCAAGTGCGGCATAAATAATCGGTTGAGGGGAGATAATTTTAACCGACCACAGATAATGTATGGGTGCCAGGATCGCCACAAGATAGACGAAGTTGTGCAGAAATTGCCAATTCTTACCCAGCTTTCGCTGTGCAGATTGCGTGGACGTTAAGGTGAGAGCAAATAATATGACCCAACTGACAATGCCCAACATCAAATACGGTCGCGAGATTAATTCCCGCCCCAACAACGCCAGATTATGAATACCCAATTCCAGTAACGCGTAGCTGGTTAAATGCAGCGTCGCCCAGGCGAAACACCATAGCCCTAACAGGCGACGAATGCGTATCAATAATGGCTGTTTAGCGTAGCGCGCGAGGGGAGAGACCAGCAAGGTCGCCAGTAAGAATTTCAGAGCTGTCCTACCGGTAAAGTGCTGGATATCTTTGACCGGATCGGCGCTCAAACCGCCATGATTTACCGCCCAAAAGAGCCAGATGAACGGCAAAAAGCCGGCAAGATGCAGGCAAACTTTCAGCCCGGTAATGTGCTTTGCAGTCAGACGCACTTAAAAATTCTCCTGCAGATTAAGGCCACGATACAGGGAAGCTACTTCTTCGGCGTAACCGTTAAACAGCTGTGTGGGTTGACGCTGTACATCCAGAATACCGCCAGCGCCAATAAAGCGTTCGGTGGCCTGGGACCAGCGGGGGTGATCGACATGCGGATTCACGTTGGCATAAAACCCATATTCATTGGGCGCGGCCAGGTTCCAGGTTGTCGGCGGGCGTTCGCGGGTTAATTTGATACTCACGATCGACTTTATGCCCTTAAATCCGTATTTCCACGGCACAATTAAGCGGATGGGGGCGCCATTTTGCGGCGGAAGGGCCTTACCATAAACCCCTACGGTAAGCAGAGTGAGTGGATGCATCGCTTCATCCAGGCGTAACCCTTCAACATAGGGATACTTCAGCCCGCCGCCAATAAAACGATCTTTCTGTCCTGGCATTTCATCCGGCGCGTAGCGCGTTTCGAAAGCGACATATTTTGCGTTGCTGGTGGGTTCAACCTGCGCCAGCAGTTTATGTAATGGAAAGCCAATCCACGGCACCACCATTGACCAGGCTTCCACGCAGCGCATCCGATAAATCCGCTCCTCCAATGGGAAACGGGTGGTCAGCGCATCATGATCGAGAGTGAGTGGTTTTGCGACTTCGCCAGTGATTTTCAAGGTCCACGGATCGGTTTTCAGACTGCCGGCGTTGGCCGCTGGATCCGCTTTGTCGAGACCAAACTCATAGAAGTTGTTGTAGCCAGAAACCTTATCCGCTGGCGTTAAAGGAAGCGAATTTTGCCAGGCGGTGGGCTTGCTGAAATTAAGCGGCTTACCCGCAGGCGCCGGAGGGCGGTCATTACCCTTAAACCAGCTAAGAAGGTCGGCCTGCGCAGAGAGGGGCAAAGACAACGCGGCTGCGCTGATCCCTAATGCTTGCAGTACCTGACGGCGCTGCATAAAAAAAGCCGACTCGGCGGTGACGTCGGCTTCTGTAAATGGACGTAATTTCTTCATAACAGACTCCCGGCTTACGCATCATGACAGACAGGGGATGCGTAGTTAATATGGCAGGGAGTCTCTATATATGCCGCGAAATTTCGTTAGTTAAGTGTAAATTTCTGCGCTGGTGCCTGTTATTTCACCTTCACCAGGGTACGGCCTTGCACCTGGTTATTGATGATGGCATCGGCGAACTTCGGCGCATCCGCCAGCGTAATCTCCGTGGCGGCCTGAGCATAGAACGATTCCGGCAGATCTTTAACTAAACGCGCCCAGGCTTCCGCGCGGCGTGCCGGCGGGGTCATCACCGAGTCCACCCCTTGCAGACGAACGTTACGCAGAATGAATGGCATAACGGTGGTCGGCAGCGCGAAACCGCCTGCCAGGCCGCAGGCAGCTACGCAGCCACCGTAGTTCATCTGTGCCAGGACTTTCGCCAGCACTTTATCGCCAACGGTATCAATTGCACCGGCCCACAGTTGTTTTTCCAACGGGCGAGATTCAGCAAACTCATCGCGGCCAAGAATACGGTTAGCGCCCAGGCTCTTCAGGTAGTCGTGGGTGCTTTCGCGGCCTGATACTGCCGCAACCTGATAGCCCAGCTTATGCAGTAATGCAACGGCAGTGCTGCCCACGCCGCCGCTGGCGCCAGTGACGACAATCTCACCGTCTTGTGGGCGAATACCTGCATCTTCAAGCGCCATGACGCACAGCATAGCGGTAAAGCCGGCGGTGCCGATGACCATCGCTTTACGCCCGTCCAGCCCTTGCGGCAGCGCTACCAGCCAGTCGCCTTTGACGCGCGCACGTTCCGCCAGCCCGCCCCAATGGTTTTCACCTACACCCCAGCCGGTCAGTAAAACTTCCTGACCTGTATGAAAACGGGGATCTTCGCTGGCGCGAACGGTTCCGGCGAAATCAATGCCAGGAATCATCGGAAAGTTGCGAATGATTTTACCCTTGCCGGTGATAGCAAGGGCGTCTTTATAGTTCAGGCTCGACCAGTGGACATCCACCGTTACATCGCCTTCCGGGAGCTGGTTTTCGTCGAGGGGTTGAACGGATGCGAGGGTTTTTCCGTCCTGCTGTTCTAAGATCAAAGCCTGCATAACCTGTCCTCAATTCATATAGTGGATTGGAAAATTGTTAATGAAGACTATACTCGCTAATCAAAACATGATGCCGATTCTGCGCAATAAATTGCCAGATATACCTGATTTGGTAGTATGCCCCCACAGTTTGCATAAATTGGCGGATTTTGCGTTCAGTTTTGCATTTTCGAGTCGCTTTATCTCTTTTACACCTGTTTCATAACTGTCGGAGTTAACACAAGGATGCGATTAACGACGAAATTCTCAGCTTTTGTCACGCTGCTTACTGGGTTAACGATCTTTGTGACTCTGATTGGCTGCTCGCTGAGTTTCTACAACGCTATTCAATATAAGTTCACTACGCGAGTGCAGGCGGTGGCGACGGCGATTGATACACATCTTGTCTCCCACGATTTCGTTTCGCTGACACCGCAAATCGATGAACTGATGGTTTCTGTTGATATCGTGCGTATCGAGTTGCTGCAAGGGGAGCATACAGTGTATGACCACTCCCGAACCAGCAGCTACCGCCCGGCAGGAACGAACAACCTCTACCGCGACATCACCGTACCGTTGGTCAAGCATCCGGGAATGTCAGTGCGACTGGTTTATCAGGATCCGATGGGCAACTATTTCCACTCGCTCCTGACTACCGCGCCGCTCACGCTGGCCATTGCATTTATTATTCTGATGCTCTTTTTGTCGGTACGCTGGCTTCAGCGTCAGCTTTCAGGCCAGGAGCTACTGGAGATTCGTTCCACGCGTATTCTGAACGGTGAACGCGGGCCGAATGTTCGAGGAACGGTCTATGAATGGCCAGCGCGCACCAGCAGTGCGCTCGATATGTTGCTGACTGAAATTCAAAATGCCCGCGAGCAACGTAGTCGACTGGACACCCTGATTCGTTCCTATGTTGCGCAGGATACAAAAACAGGGCTGAGTAACCGTCTGTTTTTTGATAACCAATTGGCCACGCTGCTGGAAGATCAAGAAAAGGTGGGATCGCATGGCGTCGTGATGATGGTGCGTCTGCCGGACTTTACTCTGCTGCGAGATAGCTGGGGAATCACCCAGGCGGAAGAGCAAATTTCAACGCTAATCAATTTGTTGTCGACGTTTATGACGCGTTATCCGGGGACATTGCTGGCGCGCTACCACCGTAGCGATTTTGCCATCCTGCTGCCACATCGCACGCTGAAAGAAGCCGAAAGCATCGCCGGGCAATTATTAAAAGCGGTCGATGCGCTTCCGACTAATAAAATGATCGATCGTGCCGATATGGTTCATATTGGCATTTGCGTTTGCCGCAGTGGGCAGTCGACGGAACAGGTGATGGATCATGCTGAGGCCGCCACCCGGAATTCGGTCCTGCAGGGCGGGAACAGCTGGTCGGTCTATGATGACTCCCTGCCGGAAAAAGGCCGGGGCAACGTGCGTTGGCGAACACTGATTGAACAGATGCTCAGCCGGGGCGGGCCGAGAATATATCAAAAACCTGCGGTAACGCGTGAAGGACGGGTACACCACCGGGAACTGATGTGTCGTATTTTTGATGGCAGCGAAGAGGTTATCTCAGCGGAATATATGCCGATGGTGCTGCAATTTGGCCTGGCTGAAGAGTATGACCGTTTGCAGTTAAGCCGTCTGATCCTGCTTTTGGGCTACTGGCCGCAGGAAAGCCTGGCGATGCAGATAACGGTTGAATCGCTAATTCGCCCACGTTTTCAGCGCTGGTTGCGTGATACGTTGATGCAGTGCGAAAAATCACTACGCAAACGCATAATTATTGAACTTGCTGAGGCAGATGTCTGTCAACATATCTGCCGATTACAGCCCGTCATCCGATTGATGGATGCGCTAGGGGTACGAATCGCCGTTACGCAGGCCGGTTTAACGCTGGTGAGCACCAGTTGGATTAAAGAGCTTAACGTTGAGTTATTGAAGCTGCATCCAAGCCTGGTGAGGAATATTGATAAGCGAACCGAAAACCAACTGTTGGTTCAAAGCCTGGCGGAGGCCTGTTCAGGCACGCCAACGCAGGTTTACGCCACGGGCGTTCGTTCGCGTAGCGAGTGGCATACGCTCACGGAACGCGGAGTTGCTGGTGGGCAAGGGGATTTTTTTGCCGCATCACAGCCACTTGACACTAACGTGAAAAAATATTCGCAAAGATATTCGGTTTAACCTGCCGTTTAATTCGTTTTCACGTAGAATAACGCGCGCTGTGCCTTCTGGGGGTGTGCTTGTCTGCTCGCCAGGTTGTAACAGCAAACATGCAGGTGAATGACCTTTGACAGGTTGCAAACAAAAGCGAGGAATGCTGCTGATTTTTTCAGCCCTGATGGACTCAGGCCGGTTTTGTAACAAAGGAAACGAACTGCACTAATTTTCACCGTAGCAGATGATTTTTGCGCCTTGTCGCTGCTGCGTGTGGTTGGTAAAGTAAGCGGATTTTGTTTTCCGCCCCAGCTTTCAGGATTATCCCTTAGTATGTTGAAAAAATTTCGTGGCATGTTTTCCAATGACCTGTCCATTGACCTGGGTACCGCGAATACCCTTATTTATGTAAAAGGACAAGGCATCGTATTGAATGAGCCTTCTGTTGTGGCCATTCGTCAGGATCGTGCCGGTTCGCCGAAAAGCGTGGCTGCAGTAGGTCATGATGCGAAGCAGATGCTGGGTCGTACACCGGGCAATATCGCTGCAATTCGCCCAATGAAAGACGGCGTTATCGCTGACTTCTTCGTGACTGAAAAAATGCTCCAGCACTTTATCAAACAAGTGCACAGCAATAGCTTCATGCGCCCAAGCCCGCGCGTACTGGTGTGTGTACCGGTTGGCGCAACCCAGGTTGAACGCCGTGCGATCCGTGAATCCGCCCAGGGTGCAGGTGCCCGTGAAGTCTTTTTGATCGAAGAGCCGATGGCGGCCGCGATCGGTGCGGGTTTGCCAGTTTCTGAAGCAACCGGTTCAATGGTTGTGGATATCGGTGGTGGTACCACTGAAGTTGCCGTTATCTCCCTGAACGGTGTGGTTTACTCTTCTTCCGTACGTATTGGTGGTGACCGCTTCGACGAAGCCATCATTAATTACGTTCGTCGTAACTACGGTTCTCTGATCGGTGAAGCCACCGCAGAACGTATTAAACACGAAATCGGTTCTGCTTATCCGGGCGACGAAGTCCGCGAGATCGAAGTTCGCGGCCGTAACCTGGCTGAGGGGGTTCCACGCGGCTTTACCCTGAACTCCAACGAGATTCTGGAAGCGCTGCAGGAACCGCTGACCGGTATCGTGAGCGCGGTAATGGTTGCACTGGAACAGTGCCCGCCAGAGCTGGCTTCAGACATCTCCGAGCGCGGTATGGTGCTGACCGGTGGCGGTGCGCTGCTGCGTAACCTTGACCGTCTGTTAATGGAAGAAACCGGTATTCCAGTTGTTGTTGCTGAAGATCCGCTGACCTGCGTGGCGCGCGGTGGCGGCAAAGCACTGGAAATGATCGATATGCACGGCGGCGACCTGTTCAGCGAAGAGTAATCGGACGCAGGTAGGGTGACCTGCGGGTTGCCCTTCCGCTCTGATACGAGAATACGCATAGACTATGAAGCCAATTTTTAGCCGTGGCCCGTCGCTACAGATTCGCCTTATTCTGGCGGTGCTGGTGGCGCTCGGCGTTATTATTGCCGACAGCCGCCTGGGTACGTTTAGTCAAATCCGAACGTACATGGATACCGCCGTCAGTCCTTTCTACTTTATCTCTAATGGTCCTCGTGAATTACTCGACGGCGTGTCGCAAACGCTGGCTTCGCGTGACCAACTCGAACTTGAAAACCGGGCGCTGCGTCAGGAACTGCTGCTGAAAAATAGCGAGCTGCTGATGCTGGGGCAATATAAACAGGAGAACGCGCGTTTGCGCGAGCTGCTGGGATCGCCATTGCGTCAGGACGAACAAAAGATGGTGACGCAGGTCATCTCAACGGTTAATGACCCTTACAGCGATCAGGTCGTGATCGACAAAGGGAGCGTTAACGGCGTCTACGAAGGTCAGCCAGTTATTAGCGACAAAGGTGTAGTGGGTCAGGTCGTTGCGGTAGCAAAACTGACCAGCCGCGTGCTGCTGATTTGCGATGCGACACATGCTCTGCCAATCCAGGTTCTGCGTAACGATATTCGCGTCATTGCTGCGGGCAACGGTTGTACGGACGATCTTCAGCTCGAACATCTGCCGGCGAACACCGATATTCGCGTTGGCGATGTGCTGGTGACTTCCGGTTTGGGTGGACGCTTCCCGGAAGGTTATCCGGTTGCTGTTGTTTCTTCCGTTAAGCTGGACACTCAGCGTGCTTATACCGTCATTCAGGCACGTCCGACCGCGGGTTTGCAGCGTTTGCGCTATCTGCTGCTGTTGTGGGGAGCCGATCGTAACGGCGCCAATCCGATGACGCCGGAAGAAGTACACCGTGTTGCCAATGAACGTTTGATGCAAATGATGCCGCAAGTTCTGCCTGCGCCAGATGCTATGGGGCCGCCAGCGCCAGTACCGGCACCTGCGACAGGCGTCACTACAGCGCCTACGGACACCACGCCGCCACAACCTGCTCCGCGTAAGCCGGGAGGACAGTAAGTGGCAAGCTATCGTAGCCAGGGGCGTTGGGTTATTTGGCTTTCGTTCCTTATTGCACTGTTGCTGCAAGTTATGCCCTGGCCGGATGACATTCTTGTTTTCCGGCCAAACTGGGTGCTGCTCATCTTGTTGTATTGGATTCTGGCGCTGCCGCATCGCGTCAATGTGGGCACAGGGTTCGTGGTGGGTGCCATACTGGATCTCATTAGCGGTTCCACGCTTGGCGTGCGGGCCTTGTCGATGAGTATCATTGCCTATCTGGTTGCACTGAAATTCCAGCTATTCCGCAACCTCGCGCTCTGGCAACAGGCGCTGGTGGTCGTGTTGTTATCACTGGTCGTGGATATTATTGTTTTCTGGGCCGAGTTTTTAGTGATCAATGTCTCTTTCAGACCCGAAGTGTTCTGGAGTAGTGTAGTGAATGGTGTGCTCTGGCCATGGCTATTCTTACTGATGCGTAAAATCCGTCAGCAGTTTGCGGTGCAATAAGGTTGATATGAATACTCTGTATCTTGCTTCAGGTTCTCCACGTCGTCAGGAACTGCTCGCTCAACTTGGTGTTACGTTTGAACGGCTGATTCCTGGGATTGAAGAACAGCGGCACCCGCAGGAAAGCGCGCAGCAGTACGTTTCTCGTCTGGCGCGCGAAAAAGCGCAGGCTGGCGTTGCGCTGGCGCAGCGCGATTTGCCGGTATTGGGTGCGGATACCATTGTTATTCTTAACGGCGAAGTGTTGGAAAAACCGCACGACGCCGCCCATGCCGCCGCAATGCTGCGTAAACTGTCGGGCAACACGCATCAGGTCATGACCGCCGTGGCATTAGCCGATCGCCAGCACAGTCTGGACTGTCTGGTAGTGACGGAAGTGACGTTCAGAGCACTCACCGATGAGGACATCGCGGGTTATGTTGCCAGCGGTGAACCAATGGATAAAGCAGGTGCATACGGTATTCAAGGGTTGGGTGGCTGTTTTGTCAGGAAGATAAATGGCAGCTATCACGCCGTAGTCGGCTTACCGCTGGTAGAAACGTATGAGTTGCTGACCAATTTTAACGCACTGCGTGAGCAAAGGGATAAACATGACGGCTGAATTGTTGGTAAACGTAACGCCATCGGAAACACGGGTGGCTTACATTGATGGCGGTATTCTGCAGGAAATTCATATTGAACGTGAGGCGCGACGTGGAATCGTAGGCAATATCTACAAAGGTCGTGTAAGTCGTGTGCTTCCGGGTATGCAGGCGGCTTTTGTAGATATTGGACTGGATAAAGCCGCATTTCTTCACGCTTCAGACATCATGCCGCATACCGAATGCGTGGCCGGTGAAGAACAAAAACAGTTCACCGTACGCGACATTTCTGAACTGGTTCGCCAGGGCCAGGATTTGATGGTGCAGGTGGTAAAAGATCCACTGGGAACTAAGGGCGCCCGCCTGACGACGGACATTACGCTGCCTTCCCGTTATCTTGTATTTATGCCGGGTGCATCGCACGTTGGCGTTTCCCAACGTATCGAAAGCGAAACCGAACGCGAACGCCTGAAAAAAGTGGTTGCCGATTACTGTGATGAGCAGGGCGGATTTATCATTCGTACGGCGGCGGAAGGCGTATGCGAAGAGGATCTGGCCTCGGATGCTGCCTACCTGAAGCGCGTCTGGACGAAAGTCATGGAGCGCAAAAAACGCCCGCAAACGCGCTATCAGATGTATGGCGAACTGGCGCTGGCGCAGCGCGTTTTGCGTGATTTTGCCGATGCCCAGCTTGATCGGATCCGCGTCGACTCTCGCCTGACCTATGAGGCGTTGCTGGAATTTACGGCGGAGTACATTCCCGAGATGACCAGCAAGCTGGAGCATTACAGCGGACGTCAGCCCATTTTCGATCTCTTTGACGTTGAGAATGAAATCCAGCGCGCGCTTGAACGCAAAGTTGAGCTGAAATCCGGCGGCTATTTGATCATCGATCAAACCGAAGCGATGACCACCGTGGATATCAATACCGGCGCGTTTGTTGGACATCGTAATCTCGACGACACTATTTTTAATACTAATATTGAAGCAACGCAGGCCATTGCGCGTCAGCTGCGTTTGCGTAATCTGGGCGGCATTATCATTATCGATTTTATCGACATGAATAATGAAGACCATCGGCGCCGGGTGTTGCACTCTCTGGAGCAGGCTCTGAGCAAGGACCGCGTAAAAACCAGTATTAACGGTTTTTCACAGCTGGGCCTGGTAGAGATGACGCGCAAGCGTACGCGTGAAAGCGTGGAGCATGTGCTGTGCAATGAGTGCCCTACCTGCCATGGACGCGGTACCGTGAAAACGGTGGAAACAGTATGCTATGAAATCATGCGCGAAATTGTCCGCGTACACCATGCATACGACTCCGATCGCTTCCTGGTTTATGCATCTCCGGCAGTGGCGGAAACCCTGAAAGGCGAAGAGTCGCATGCGCTGGCAGAAGTCGAAATCTTTGTGGGTAAACAGGTCAAAGTCCAGGTTGAACCGCTCTATAACCAGGAGCAGTTCGACGTCGTAATGATGTAATTGAGTAGTAGCACCAGCGCATGTAGGCCGGATAAGGCGCAAGCGCAGCCATCCGGCAATATACACTCAAGGGGTGTGAGTCACATTTTTTTGCAGACAAGGAGAGGCGCGTGAGGCGATTGCCGGGGATATTACTGCTCACTGGAGCCGCATTCGTTGTCATTGCAGCGCTGCTGGTCAGTGGACTACGCCTTGCGCTACCTCATCTTGATAGCTGGCGTCCGGCCATTCTCAGTAAGATTGAATCCGCGACCGGTCTGCCCGTTTCTGCCAGCCAACTTTCCGCCAACTGGCAAAATTTCGGCCCTACGCTTGAGGCGCGTGATATCCACGCGCAGCTCAAAGACGGCGGTGAGTTTTCGGTAAAACGCGTCACGTTAGCGCTGGATGTCTGGCAAAGTTTGTTGCACATGCGCTGGCAGTTTCGCGATCTCACCTTCTGGCAACTGCAGTTGCGCACCAATACCCCCATCCAGAGTAGTGAAAGCGGAGATGGAATTGAAGCGGGTCACCTCAGCGATCTCTTCCTGCGTCAGTTTGATCATTTCGATCTCCGCGACAGTCAAATTAGCTTTTTAACCCTCTCAGGCCAGCGCGCGGAACTGGCGATTCCTCAGCTTACCTGGCTGAACGGTAAAAACCGGCATCGTGCTGAGGGTCAGGTCAGTCTTTCCAGTCTGACTGGGCAGCATGGCGTTATGCAGGTGCGCATGGATCTGCGCGACGATAATGGGCTATTGAATAATGGTCGGGTCTGGTTGCAGGCCGACGACATTGACGTCAAACCGTGGCTGGGCAAATGGATGCAGGATAATGTCGCGCTGCAAACCGCGCGTTTTAGCCTGGAAGCATGGATGACGATCAATAAAGGCGTCGTCTCCGGGGGGGATGTCTGGCTGAAAAAAGGCGGTGCCAGCTGGCTGGGTGAAAACCGCACGCATACGCTCTCTGTTGATAACCTGACGGCGCACATCAGCCGGGAACAACCGGGCTGGCAATTCTCTATTCCCGATACCCGTATCACCATGGATGATAAACCCTGGCCGAGCGGTGCGTTAACGCTGGCCTGGATCCCGGAGCGGGAAGTCGGTGGTGAGAATAACAAGCGCAGCGACGAGCTTCGTATTCGTGCCAGTAATCTGGAACTGGCTGGATTAGAAGGGTTGCGCCCGATGGCCTCAAGGTTATCGCCTGCGCTGGGTGATATTTGGCGCGCCACGCAGCCGAGCGGCAAAATAGATGTGCTGGCGCTGGATATCCCGTTACAGGCGACAGAAAAAACCCGCTTTCAGTCTGCATGGACCAATTTGGCCTGGAAACAGTGGAAGTTGTTACCGGGGGCTGAGCATTTCTCTGGTACGCTGGCGGGCAGCGTGGAAAATGGTGCGCTTACTGCCTCCATCAAGCAAGCCCGCATGCCGTATGAGACTGTCTTCCGCGCACCATTGGAAATAGAAAACGGCGTGGCGACGCTAAGCTGGCTGAAGAATGATAAAGGTTTTCAGTTAGATGGGCGCAACATTGATGTCAAAGCGAAAGCGGTACATGCGCGCGGAGGTTTTCGCTATCTGCAACCGACCGGTGACGAGCCATGGTTAGGCATTCTGGCGGGGATCAGTACTGATGACGGCTCTCAGGCCTGGCGCTACTTCCCGGAAAATCTGATGGGCAAAGAGCTGGTTGACTACCTCAGCGGCGCGATTCAGGGTGGCGAAGCGGATAATGCCACGCTGGTGTATGGCGGCAACCCGCATTTGTTCCCGTATCTGCACAATGAAGGGCAGTTTCAGGTCCTGGTGCCGCTACGCAATGCTAAATTCGCCTTCCAGCCCGACTGGCCTGCGTTGACTGACCTCAATATTGAACTGAACTTCATTAACGACGGTCTGTGGATGAAAACGGATGGCGTTAATTTAGGCGGCGTAAAAGCCAGTAACCTGACGGCCAATATTCCCGACTATGCAAAAGAAAAGCTGCTGATTGATGCCGACATCAACGGGCCGGGCAAAGCGGTTGGACCTTATTTTGATGATACGCCGCTAAAAGATTCTCTTGGCGCCACGCTTGAACAGTTGCAGATTGATGGAGATGTGAATGCTCGCTTACATCTCGATATCCCGTTGGATGGCTCGCTGGTTACGGCCAAAGGTGACGTCAATCTGCGTAATAACAGTCTGTTTATTAAACCGCTCGACAGCACGTTGAAGAATTTGACCGGTAAATTCAGCTTTGTGAACGGCGATCTGCAGAGCGAGCCGATGACGGCAAACTGGTTTAATCAGCCGCTGAACGTCGACTTTTCCACTACCGAAGGGGCTAAAGCCTATCAGGTGGCGGTGAATCTGCAAGGCGACTGGCAGCCAAACCGTATGGGGATTTTGCCGCCGCAGGTGAACGATGCGTTAAGCGGCAGTATGGCGTGGAATGGCAAGGTGGGCATCAATCTTCCGTACCATGCCGGGGCGACCTACGACATTGCGTTAAAGAGTGACCTGAAGAATGTAAGTAGTCACTTACCCGCTCCACTGAATAAGGCGGCCGGCGAGGCTCTGCCGGTAAACGTGAAAGCCAACGGCAATCTGCGTAGCTTTGATCTCATCGGCAACGCAGGGAGCAAGAATCACTTTAACAGTCACTGGCTGCTGAATCAGAAGCTGACCCTTGACCGCGCTATCTGGACGTCGGAAAGCCGCACCGTGCCCGCATTACCCGATCAGCAAGGCATTGAACTCAATCTTCCCCCTATGGATGGCGCGCAATGGCTGGCATTGTTCCAGAAAGGCGCTGCGGATAACGTTGGCTCGAACGCCAACTTCCCACAGCGTATCACGGTACGTACGCCATCGTTGTCTCTGGGGGGGCAGCAGTGGAATAATTTGAGTATTGTGTCTGAGCCTTCGGGCAGCGGTTCCAGCGTGCAGGCGCAGGGGCGTGAGATTAACGCCACGCTGGCTATGCGCAATAACGCCCCGTGGCTGGCGAACATTAAATATCTTTATTACAACCCGAGCGCCGCAAAGCCGTCTCCCGGTACAGCGCCAGCGTCGCCTTTCTCTACCATCAATAACGTCAGCTTTCGTGGCTGGCCGGATGTTCAGCTCCGCTGTGCAGAGTGTTGGCTGTGGGGACAGAAATATGGACGTATTGATGCCGATGTGGCGATCAAAGGCGATACGCTCACGTTGAGCAACGGTCTGTTGGATACCGGCTTTGCCAGACTGACAGCCGACGGCGAATGGGTGAATGTGCCGGGTAAAGAGCGTACGTCACTGAAGGGAAAACTGAACGGCAAAAAAATTGACTCTGCCGCCGGTTTCTTTGGCGTATCGACGCCGATTCGTAACTCTTCATTCAATGTGGAGTACGACCTGCACTGGCGTAATCCACCGTGGGATCCGGATGAAGCGTCGCTGAATGGGATTTTGCGCACCCGGTTGGGCAAAGGTGAACTTACCGAACTTAGTACCGGACATGCGGGGCAGCTGTTACGCTTGTTAAGCTTTGACGCGTTGCTACGTAAACTGCGCTTTGATTTTAGCGATACCTTCAGTGAAGGCTTCTATTTCGACTCTATTCGCAGCACGGCGTGGATTAAAGATGGCGTGATGCATACCGACGACACGCTGGTGGACGGTCTGGAAGCCGACATCGCGATGAAAGGCTCGGTGAATCTGGTACGCCGTGAACTGGATATGGAAGCGGTTGTCGCACCTGAAATTTCTGCCACCGTTGGGGTTGCCGCCGCGTTCGCCGTTAACCCGATTGTCGGCGCGGCGGTGTTTGCCGCCAGTAAGGTTCTGGGACCGCTGTGGAGTAAAGTTTCGATTCTGCGTTACCGTATCACCGGTCCGGTTGATAAGCCGCAGATTAACGAAGTTCTGCGTCAGCCGCGCAAAGAAAGCCAGCAATGATTTGACGGGGGCAAGTAATTGCCCCAATCTCAGTACATAGTATTGCCGGATGGAGCAGCGCTTATCCGGCCTACAGTAGCCTAACAACGTAGGCCGGATAAGGCGTTTTTGCCGCCATCCGGCAGAATTAAATGAGTAACCAAAACGATGAGTCTGAACCTGGTAAGTGAACAATTGCTAGCGGCGAATGGCCTGAAACATCAGGATCTGTTTGCCATCCTGGGCCAACTGGCCGAACGCCGTCTTGATTACGGCGATCTCTATTTTCAGTCGAGCTATCACGAATCCTGGGTTTTAGAAGACCGCATCATTAAAGATGGTTCTTACAATATCGATCAGGGTGTTGGCGTGCGTGCCATCAGCGGCGAAAAAACGGGGTTTGCCTATGCAGACCAGATTAGCCTGCTGGCGCTGGAGCAAAGTGCGCATGCTGCCCGGACTATTGTGCGCGACAGCGGCGATGGCAAAGTAAAAACGCTGGGTGCGGTAGAGCATCAGGCGCTTTACACTTCGGTCGATCCATTACAGAGCATGAGCCGCGAAGAGAAGCTGGATATTCTGCGTCGCGTTGACAGCGTTGCGCGTGCTGCCGACAAGCGCGTTCAGGAAGTAACCGCCAGCCTGACCGGTGTTTATGAGCTGATTCTGGTGGCGGCGACCGACGGTACGTTGGCCGCGGATGTCCGTCCACTGGTGCGTTTGTCGGTCAGCGTACAGGTCGAAGAAGACGGTAAACGTGAGCGCGGCGCGAGCGGTGGCGGCGGTCGCTTTGGCTATGACTATTTCCTTGGCGATCTTGATGGTGACGTTCGTGCCGACGCGTGGGCGAAAGAGGCTGTACGCATGGCGCTGGTCAATCTCTCGGCGGTAGCTGCGCCGGCCGGTACGTTACCGGTGGTACTCGGCGCTGGCTGGCCTGGCGTTCTGCTGCACGAAGCGGTCGGTCATGGTCTGGAAGGCGACTTTAACCGCCGTGGCACCTCCGTATTTAGCGGCCATATGGGTGAACTGGTCGCGTCAGAACTGTGTACCGTTGTGGATGATGGCACCATGGCGGACCGTCGTGGTTCCGTGGCTATTGATGACGAAGGTACGCCGGGCCAGTATAACGTGCTGATCGAAAACGGTATTCTGAAAGGCTACATGCAGGACAAACTGAATGCGCGCCTGATGGGCGTGGCACCTACGGGGAACGGACGCCGTGAATCTTACGCGCATCTGCCGATGCCTCGTATGACCAACACCTATATGTTGCCAGGGAAGTCTACGCCGAAGGAAATTATCGAATCTGTCGAATACGGTATTTATGCGCCTAACTTTGGCGGCGGCCAGGTGGATATCACCTCCGGGAAATTTGTGTTTTCGACGTCCGAAGCGTATCTGATTGAAAACGGTAAAGTGACCAAACCGGTGAAAGGCGCGACGCTGATTGGCTCCGGTATCGAAGCGATGCAGCAAATTTCGATGGTGGGTAACGATCTGAAACTGGATAACGGCGTAGGCGTTTGTGGGAAAGAAGGCCAGAGCCTGCCGGTTGGCGTGGGTCAGCCGACGCTGAAGGTCGATAATTTGACGGTCGGCGGCACCGCATAACATCATGATCCAGGCCCGATAAGCGTCAGTGCCATCGGGCATCTTGCCGGATGCGGCGTTAACGCCTTATCCGGCCAGGACTCTTCTTATTTCTCTTTCCCTCGACCATACATTCCCTGGAACAGCTGCGCCACATCGACAAAATAATCCGTCAGATAGTTAATTACTACCTGAACCTTAAGCGGCAGTTTGTCTTTTTCGGTATACAGCGCATAGACCGGACGCGGATCCGACTGGTAGCGGGGAAGCAGGATCTCCACTTCGCCGCGATTGATCTCATTGATCACCCACATCAATGGTACATAAGCAATGCCCGCGCCTGCGGCCAGCCAGCGCACCAGCGTCATCGGATCGTTAGTGACGAAGCGCCCCTCTGGAATCAGGCGGGTGGAGATCCCCTCCGGGGCGATAAGCTCGAATTCATTATCCGGGCGAACGCTGTATTCCAGCCATGAGTGATTGCTGAGATCGGCAGGTTTTTCCGGGACGCCAAACTGGGCGAGATAACTTTTAGCGGCGCAGACCACCATCGGCATGGCTCCCAGACGACGTGAAAACAGGCTGGAGTCTTGTAACGCGCCGACGCGGATAACCACATCCAGGCCATCAGCAATTAAATCCGGTGCCGGGATGCCGGTGACCAGATTTACCGTCAGGCCGGGGTACTCTTTCAGCATTTTCGCCGTCAGCCCGGCGAGGACATTTTGTGCCATGGTTGAAGAACAGCCAATACGCAACGTGCCGATAGGAGTGTTATTAAAGGCATACAGCTGCTCATGCACATCCTGCGCTTCGTGCAGCATTCGACGGCAGCCCTGATAATAAATTTTACCGGCTTCGGTTAGCCCAATGCTGCGCGTACTGCGGTTTAGCAGCTTGACCTGTAGTTCATCTTCCAGTTTAGAGACCGTCTGGCTTATCGATGAAACGCTCATTTGCAGCTGTCTTGCGGCGGCGGTGAAGGAGCCCAGTTCGACAACTTTGGCGAACACCGACATACGTTTTAATCGTTCCATTATTCACTCTGGCTTAAAAGTGATTTAGATCACATAATATAGATAACAGCATAACAGTTACGTTAATATATTATTATTCAAATAACGGCTATGTCGCTCTCGCCTGGCTCATCCTTGCCCTTCTCTGCGGTGACATACGCTAGAAAATCTATCACCTGCACTCTCTTAAGCTACCAAGGTCAACATGAGTCTGTTTCCCGTTATCGTGGTGTTTGGTTTGTCCTTCCCACCGATTTTTTTCGAATTGCTTTTGTCACTGGCGATTTTCTGGCTGGTGCGCCGGGTGCTGGTTCCCACTGGCATCTATGATTTTGTCTGGCATCCGGCTCTGTTTAACACCGCGCTGTATTGCTGCCTGTTCTATTTAATAACGCGCCTGTTCGTTTGAGGTTGAAGTGAAAACACTAACAAAAAAACTCTCCCGTACGGCCATGACTCTCGTACTGGTCATTCTGGCCTTCATCGCTATTTTCCGCGCATGGGTGTTCTACACCGAGTCGCCGTGGACGCGTGACGCGCGTTTCAGCGCAGATGTCGTCGCCATTGCGCCGGACGTTGCGGGTCTTATTTCCAACGTTAACGTCCATGATAACCAACTGGTGAAAAAGGATCAGGTCCTGTTTACCATCGACCAGCCGCGCTATCAAAAAGCCCTCGAACAGGCCGAAGCCGACGTCTCTTATTACCAGGTTCTGGCGCAGGAAAAACGTCAGGAAGCCGGTCGTCGTAACCGTCTGGGCGTGCAGGCCATGTCTCGTGAAGAGATTGATCAGTCTAACAACGTACTGCAAACCGTATTACACCAGTTGGCGAAGGCACAAGCGACCCGCGATCTGGCAAAATTGGATCTTGAACGTACCGTTATTCGTGCTCCAGCGGATGGTTGGGTGACTAACCTGAATGTCTACAGCGGCGAATTTATTACCCGTGGCTCCACGGCGGTGGCGTTGGTAAAACAGCATTCGTTCTATGTCCTGGCGTATATGGAAGAAACCAAGCTGGAAGGCGTACGCCCTGGATATCGCGCTGAAATTACCCCGCTTGGTAGCAATAATGTGTTGAAGGGTACCGTTGATAGCGTGGCGGCTGGCGTAACGAATGCCAGCAGCACGCGGGACGCAAAAGGTATGGCGACCATTGATTCCAATCTTGAATGGGTTCGTCTGGCACAGCGTGTGCCGGTGCGCATTCGTCTTGATGAGCAGCAGGGAACCCTGTGGCCAGCCGGGACGACGGCTACCGTTGTTATCACCGGTAAGCAGGATCGCGATGCCAGTCAGGAATCCTTCTTCCGTAAAATGGCGCACCGCCTGCGCGAGTTCGGTTAATTGCGATGGGTATTTTTTCCATTGCCAACCAGCATATCCGCTTCGCGGTAAAACTGGCGTGCGCGATTGTCCTGGCGCTGTTCGTTGGTTTTCACTTTCAGCTTGAGACCCCGCGCTGGGCGGTGTTGACCGCGGCAATTGTGGCCGCTGGCCCGGCTTTTGCCGCCGGTGGGGAACCCTATTCAGGCGCTATCCGCTATCGCGGGATGCTGCGTATCGTCGGGACATTTATTGGCTGTATTGCCGCACTGATCATTATTATCAGCATGATCCGCGCCCCGTTATTGATGATCCTGGTGTGTTGTATCTGGGCCGGTTTTTGTACCTGGATCTCGTCGCTAGTGAAGATCGAGAATTCCTATGCCTGGGGGCTTTCGGGCTATACGGCGCTGATCATCGTCATTACTATCCAGGCAGAACCGCTGTTGACGCCGCAATTTGCGCTCGAACGTTGCAGCGAGATTGTGATGGGGATTGTTTGCGCCATTGTTGCCGATCTGCTCTTTTCGCCCCGCTCGGTGAAACAGGAAATTGATGTCGAACTGGACAGCCTGCTGGTGGCGCAGTATCAGCTTATGCAGTTGTGTATAAAGCATGGCGACAGTGAAGAAGTGGACAAAGCCTGGGGCGATTTAGTCCGTCGCACGGCGGCGCTGGAGGGGATGCGCAGCAACCTCAATATGGAGTCTTCACGTTGGGTGCGTGCTAATCGCAGGCTCAAAGCATTAAACACGCTGTCGCTCACGCTTATTACTCAGTCCTGTGAAACTTACCTTATTCAAAATACCCGCCCGGAACTGATCACTGACACCTTCCGCGAGTTGTTCGACACACCGGTTGAAACGGTGCAGGATGTCCATAAACAGTTGAAGCGGATGCGTCGGGTAATTGTCTGGACCGGCGAACGTGAAACACCGGTAACGATTTATAGCTGGGCAGGTGCGGCGACGCGCTACCTGTTACTGAAGCGCGGTGTGGTGAGTAATACAAAAATTAGCGCGACGGAAGAAGAGATCCTGCAGGGCGAGCCGGTGGTTAAAGTTGAATCAGCCGAACGTCACCATGCGATGGTCAACTTCTGGCGCACCACCCTTTCCTGTGTGCTGGGAACCTTGTTCTGGCTGTGGACCGGCTGGACATCCGGCAGCGGCGCGATGGTTATGATTGCGGTCGTCACCTCGTTGGCAATGCGCTTACCCAACCCCCGGATGGTGGCGATAGACTTTATCTACGGTACGCTGGCGGCATTACCGCTCGGCGCGCTCTATTTTCTGGTAATTATCCCCAACACGCAGCAAAGTATGCTGTTGTTGTGTTTGAGCCTGGCGGTGCTGGGGTTCTTTCTTGGAATCGAGGTGCAGAAACGGCGATTGGGATCGATGGGGGCGCTGGCCAGTACCATTAATATCATCGTGCTGGATAATCCTATGACCTTCCACTTTAGCCAGTTTCTTGACAGTGCGTTGGGACAGATTGTTGGTTGTGTGCTGGCGTTTCTCGTCATTCTGCTGGTGCGTGATAACTCGCGTGACAGAACCGGTCGCGTGTTGCTCAACCAGTTTGTCTCCGCGGCGGTTGCGGCAATGACCACCAACGTGGTTCGTCGTAAAGAAAACCACCTTCCGGCGCTTTATCAGCAGCTGTTTTTACTGATGAACAAATTCCCCGGCGACCTGGCGAAGTTTCGTCTGGCGCTGACAATGATTATCGCGCATCAGCGTCTGCGCGATGCGCCGATACCGGTAAATGAGGATTTATCTGCGTTCCATCGCCAGCTGCGTCGCACCGCCGATCATGTGATTTCAGCAGGAAATGACGATAAACGCCGACGCTACTTTAGCCAGTTGCTGGAAGAGCTTGAGATCTATCAGGAGAAGTTAATCATCTGGCAAGCCCCTCCACAGGTGACGGAACCGGTAAAACGACTCAGCGGGATGCTACACAAATACCAGCACGCGCTCACCAGCAATTAAGCACAAGAAACCGATGCCAGAAGCGTCGGTTTTTTTATGACTATACTTACCTGAAATGCGGGAGGCCCTGCATATTGGTGGTCCGTAGAGTGACTGGCGTCGGGATGGTGGCTATAGATGAACATCTATACGTTTGATTTTGACGAGATTGAAGACCAGGGTGATTTCTACCGCGAGTTCACGCGCGCATTTGGTCTGGCCCGGGAAAAAGTGGTCGATTTAGATTCTCTGTGGGAGGTCGTTACCGGAGAAGCCTTGCCGCTGCCGGTGGAGATTGAATTTGTCCATTTGCCGGACAAACTACGCAGGCGATACGGCGCATTAATATTACTGTTCGATGAAGCGGAAGAAGAGCTGGAAGGGCAGTTGCGTTTTAATGTTCGTCACTCAACGTAAGGCATAAAAAAGCCCCCGGCAGGCGGGGGCAAGTCGTCGGTTTAGACGACGAGGGTTTATTTGTACAGTTCTGCAGTCGCGTGCCAGTGAGCACCTTCACGGAGTTCAGTGACGCGATAGCTGCTGGCACCCGCTTTTTCAGCTTTAGCGGCGATAGCCTGACGCATATCCATTGGTGAGCTACCGATTTGAGATACGGAGATGCTACCCATGGATTGCAGGTTCTGTGCTTCTTGTGAGTTCACCTGAGTAACCGCGGCGCTTGCACCGAAAGAGAGAACAGAAAGAAGGCTTAAAGCTGCAACAGTAGTTTTGATTTTCATGATATTTACCTCGTCGAATTCTTTTATTGTGGGTCTTGTTTCGTGACCCTCATCACAAAATCAAGTATACACTAATAACGCGATAAATTAATACCACGCTAATTGTTTCTGTGGTTATTAAGTTTTAAAAAGATTATTTTTTATAACTAAAAGGAATTAAAATCAGCCTTTTTAACTACTATATAGAAATAAATTAAGTAAAATCAATGGGATATTGGATTTTGCAAAATGTGCGTTTTTCAGCCTTCATATTCACTGTGTGAATGAGTTTTAGTGGTTAAACGCACCATTTGTTAAATGAATGGCAGTGGAAAATAGAACAAAGAGGGGAAAGTAGAGGTTTTTCCCCGCCGGGAGACGACGGGGAGGAGGCATTACAGTTCTTGTTCGAACAGCTCCAGAATGGCTTCGTACAGATCTTTTACCGTAAAACCCTTAGCTGGTGTGGTGAAGATGGTATCGTCACCGGCAATCGTTCCCAAAATACCTTCCGCTTTACCCAACGAATCCAGCAGACGGGCAATCAACTGAGCAGCGCCGGGGCTGGTGTGAATAACCACGACCGCATCGTTATAGTCGATATCCAGTACCAAATTCTTCAGCGGGCTGGAGGTTGTAGGCACCCCCAACTCTGCCGGCAGGCAGTACACCATTTCCATTTTCGCATTGCGGGTACGCACCGCGCCAAACTTGGTCAGCATGCGTGAAACCTTGGACTGATTGATATTATCAAAGCCCTGATCCTGCAATGCGAGGACGATTTCGCCCTGAGAGCTGAACTTTTCTTCTTTAAGTAGCGCTTTAAACGCCTTCACTAATTCTTCTTGTTTTGCCGAGCTTCGCATAAGTCACCCGTAATATGGCGGTAGAAACAACATTATTGTGCATACAGATGAATTTTTATGCAAACGGTCTGCCCTGGTAAAGGCTGAAATAATGTTATGAAAGAGCGGAATTTTATCAAATTTCGTTATCAAGAAACATGCCTGTGTCACGGCGCGCAAATAAGGTTAAAAGTAAATTAATTGTTATCAAATTGATGTTGTTTTGAGAGGCGGGTAGGGTATATTGTCAGCACCTGTTGGAAAGTTGCTCTACTGTGCGGGTGCTTTTGAATTACGTAACTTAGGTTTTATTTTACGTAAGTTAAATGCATAAAAGCCAAATTTGCGTGACTACGCATTCTTGACGCGTGGTTGTTGTATTCGTTGGATTTGTGGATTAAGGTCGCCGCCGCGGAGCAATAGACACTTTGCTTATCAATATAATAAGGAGTTTAGGATGAAAGTTGCAGTCCTCGGCGCTGCTGGTGGTATCGGTCAGGCGCTAGCATTACTGTTAAAAACCCAACTGCCTTCAGGTTCAGAACTCTCCCTGTACGACATCGCTCCAGTAACACCTGGTGTGGCCGTTGATTTGAGCCATATCCCTACTGCTGTGAAAATCAAAGGCTTCAGCGGTGAAGACGCTACCCCTGCACTGGAAGGTGCTGATGTAGTACTGATCTCTGCGGGTGTCGCGCGTAAACCGGGTATGGATCGTTCCGACCTGTTCAACGTCAACGCCGGTATCGTGAAGAACCTGGTGCAGCAGGTTGCTAAAACCTGTCCGAAAGCATGTATCGGTATCATCACCAACCCGGTGAACACGACCGTTGCTATCGCTGCAGAAGTGCTGAAAAAAGCAGGCGTATACGATAAGAACAAACTGTTTGGCGTGACCACGCTGGACATTATCCGCTCCAATACCTTTGTTGCGGAACTGAAAGGCAAACAGCCTGGCGACGTTGAAGTCCCGGTTATTGGCGGCCACTCTGGCGTGACCATTCTGCCATTGCTGTCACAAATTCCTGGCGTGAGCTTCACCGAGCAAGAAGCGGCTGACCTGACCAAACGTATCCAGAACGCGGGTACTGAAGTTGTGGAAGCTAAAGCCGGTGGCGGATCTGCTACCCTGTCTATGGGTCAGGCCGCAGCACGTTTCGGCCTGTCACTGGTTCGCGCACTGAGCGGCGAAAAAGGCGTGGTTGAATGTGCTTACGTTGAAGGCGACGGCCAGTATGCTCGTTTCTTCTCTCAGCCGCTGCTGCTGGGTAAAAACGGCGTAGAAGAACGTCAGTCTATCGGTAAGCTGAGTGCGTTTGAGCAAAGCGCGCTGGAAGGCATGCTGGACACGTTGAAGAAAGATATCACTCTGGGCGAAGAGTTCGTTAAGTAAGAACTGCCAGAAAATAAAAAACCGGAGCCTGGCTCCGGTTTTTTTATGCACCACACTTTTATAGCCGGATAAAGTACGTTATCCGGTGCTAACGTCAGTTTGTCGCAGGGTATTCCTGAATCGTCACCTGCAGCGTCAGCTGTTTGTCATCGCGCATCACGACGACGGAGATGACCGAACCTGGGCGAATTTCGGCAACCTGGTCCATGGTCTCAAGCGCGGATACCGCCGGTTTATTATTGACTGAAATGATCAAGTCGTTGACCTGAATGCCGGCCTGCGCTGCCGGACCGTCCGGAGCCACTTCGTTAACCACGATCCCCTGAATTTGATCCATTCCGCCGCCCTGCGCGTGCAGTGGCGCAATTTCACGACCGCTGATGCCGATGTAGCCGCGAATCACGCGCCCGTCACGAATCAGCTTATCCATGATTTTGGTCGCCAACTGAAACGGAATGGCGAAGCCAATACCTTCGGGGGTTTCGCCGTCGTTGCTCTTATCAAATGACAGCGTATTAATGCCCATCAGTTCCCCCAGTGAGTTGACCAGCGCACCGCCGGAGTTACCGTGGTTGATGGAGGCATCCGTTTGCAGGAAGTTTTGCCGACCTGTCGGGTTCAGGCCAATACGGCCGGTGGCGCTGATAATCCCCTGGGTAATGGTTTGCCCAAGGTTGTACGGGTTACCAATGGCGAGAACCACATCGCCGATGTGCGGCACACGCTTGTTATTAATGGGGATGGTCGGCAGGCCGCCAGTTGCGTTGATTTTCAGCACCGCAAGGTCGGTTAACGTATCAGAACCCACGAGCAGCGCTTCAAATACACGTCCATCCTGCAGTGCGACGATGATTTGGTCGGCATCATTAATGACGTGCTTATTGGTAATGATATAGCCGCGCTGATCCATGATAACGCCTGAGCCGAGCGTACGGATCTCAAGCTGGTTATGTGCTGTGCTGTTCATACTGCGGTTATAAACGTTAACGACGGCAGGAGCAGCACGGCGAACCGCCGAGTTATAGCTGGCGGGCGTTTCATCTGCACTGTCGAACTGCGGTGTAGTAAGGGTATTAATTTTGCGCAGAGAGGGCATCGCCGCCAGCAGAATGGCGCCGACGATTAAACCAATCGCGACCGAACGTAAAAGCTTCACAAACATGATGGCGGCGTCATTAAAAAAGGGAACGGCAGCAGCATATCACGAGTTAACCGGACATCACACGGGGGGCTGATGTCCGGTTTAATGCATTACCGCAGGAGCAGGTAAATACTGTCGTTACCGCGAACCACCTGCAGAGCGATAATCGCCGGTTTCGCTTCCAGCACCTTACGCATTTCGGCAATCGAGTTTACGCGATCGCGGTTAACGCCAATGATAACGTCATCTTTATGCAGACCAGCCTGTGCGGCTGGACTACTTTTTTCAACGTTATCTATTTTGATGCCTTTGGTGCCATCTTTTAACTGACCATCGCTGAGCGTAGCGCCTTGCAACGCAGGGGCGATCATTTCCGCACTGGCGGACGATGATGTGCTGGTATCCAGGGTGACTTCAACCTCCAGCGGTTTACCGTTACGCAGCAGCCCCAGTTTGACCTTGGTTCCTGGTTCAGTTGTCGCAATGCGTGAACGCAGTTCGGCAAAGCTGCTGAGTGGTTTACCGTTGAGACTGGTAATGACGTCACCGGATTTCACCCCCGCCTTGGCAGAACCTGAGTTGGGCAGAACCTCGCTGACAAACGCCCCGCGCTGCACATTCAGATTGAACGCTTTGGCGATGTCGGCGGTCATTTCGGTACCTTTAATCCCTAACAGACCGCGTTTGATTTCGCCAAACTGCATCAACTGTTGGGCCAGCGTGCGCGCCATGTTGCTTGGGATCGCAAAGCCAATCCCGATGCTGCCGCCGCCGGGGGCCAGAATCGCGGTGTTAATGCCAATCAACTCACCGTTGAGGTTAAGCAGCGCGCCGCCGGAGTTGCCCCGGTTGATGGACGCATCGGTCTGAATAAAGTTTTCCAGACCCTCCAGGTTCAGCCCGCTGCGCCCCAATGCCGATACAATGCCGGAAGTGGCGGTTTGCCCGAGACCGAACGGGTTACCCACGGCCACCGCGAAATCACCCACGCGGAGTTTGTCGGAGTCGGCAATGGCGATTTGCGTCAGGTTACTGGGGTGTTGAATTTGCAGCAGGGCGATATCGCTCTGATCGTCACTGCCGATCAGCTTCGCGTCGAACTCTCGGCCATCATTAAGCTGAACGCTGATTTTTTGCGCCTGATTAATGACGTGGTTATTGGTCAGGACGTAGCCTTTTGCGGCATCAATAATGACCCCTGAGCCCAGCCCTTCAAAAGGTTGTGAAGGTTGGTCGGGAAGCTCATCACCAAAAAATTTTTTAAACTCTTCCGGGACTTTTTGTCCTTGAACAGCGGTGCCTTCGACCCTAACGCTCACCACGGCAGGTAACACTTTCTCCAGCATCGGGGCAAGGCTGGGAAGCGCAGCCTGACCGGGAACCTGGCCGGGAATCGACGCAACGGCCGGGAATGGCGCCGAGAGAGTTAACCCGACACTTAACGCTAATGCACTCAACAGCTGGGTTTGTTTTTTCATGGATCCTGCTCTCGTACCTTGAGTAAACGGAAGATGATTCAAAACAGTTTGATGTTATTGAATTTTCGGTTTGGTCACAATGAGGCTAACGACTAAATAATAGCTGGGACGGGAAGAGAAGCGGAGGGCGCAATTACTGCGCCCAATAAATTTCTTAACGATGTGCGTTTAGTCGCGCTTTGCGCCACTACGCAGCAGGCCGGAGGCTCCTTCAGAATAGTCACGCGGCATCTGAACCGGCGCCTGATCGTTGCCAGCTTCGGACTCTGCCAGACGATTACGGAACGGGTTGTTTTCCGGCGACATACCCGGCAGCAGGTTGCTCGAGCTTTTCGCCATATGCTGGTAGATCTGACGATAATCGTCCGCCATGTTATCCAGCAATTCAGCGCTGCGGGCAAAGTGGCTTACCAGCTCTTCGCGGTACTCTTCCAGCTCAGCTTTATTTTTTTCCAGTTCGTACTGCAATGCCTGCTGTTGGCGTAATTTACGATTACCAAAACGCATGGCTACAGCACCAATAATGATACCGACGACTAACCCAATTAGCGCATATTCCCAGGTCATGAACATCTCCCGTTGTCTTGTGTTTCCGTAGGGTGTTGGCTGTAGGCTCCATGCCTGCGCCTGATTATGCCACTATAACCGCTAATCCCGTAGAAGTGGAATCCCGTGTTTATATCACGTAATGTAGAACGGCCTTTTTTTCGTCAACCGTGAGCGACGGCACATCGATTCTCAAGGAATAACAATAACATCATGCAAAGCCTTTCCCCGACATCGCGTTACCAACAAGCCCTTACAGACGGCACTCATCAGCCCGACAGCGTACAACAAGAAGCCGTGAATCGACTGGAAACCATTTTCCAGGCGTTAACGACGCCAGCTCGTCCTGCCCCGCAGGAGAATGGTCTGATGGCGCGTTTTGGCAAATTGCTGGGCAAGCGTGAGTCGCCGACCAACCCGCCGGTGCGTGGTTTGTATATGTGGGGCGGGGTCGGACGCGGGAAGACCTGGCTGATGGATCTGTTCTACCATAGTCTGCCGGGCGGGCGTAAACAGCGTTTGCACTTTCACCGCTTTATGTTGCGCGTCCATGAAGAGCTTACCGCCCTGCAGGGGCAGAGCGATCCGCTGGAAATCATTGCCGACCGCTTTAAGGCCGAAACGGACGTGCTGTGCTTCGATGAATTTTTTGTTTCTGATATCACCGACGCCATGCTGCTTGGCGGCTTAATGAAGGCGCTATTTGCCCGAGGCATTACGCTGGTGGCGACCTCCAATATTCCTCCGGACGACCTGTATCGCAACGGTTTGCAACGCACGCGTTTTCTTCCTGCCATTGATGCCATCAAGCAGCATTGCGACATCATGAATGTTGATGCCGGCGTCGATTATCGTCTGCGCACCTTAACGCAGGCGCATTTGTGGTTGTCGCCTCTGAATGAGGAAACCCGCCAGCAGATGGATAAGCTGTGGCTGGCACTAGCGGGAACCAAAAGTGAGCATGCGCCGACGCTGGAGATTAACCATCGTCCGTTGCCGACGCTGGCCGTCGAAAACCAAACGCTGGCGGTGTCGTTCACCACGCTCTGCGTCGATGCCCGTAGTCAGCATGACTATATTGCGCTGTCGCGTCTGTTCCACACGGTGCTGTTGTTTGATGTGCCGGTCATGACCCCGCTGATGGAAAGCGAGGCGCGACGCTTTATCGCGCTGGTGGATGAATTCTACGAACGCCACGTCAAGTTGGTGGTGAGTGCGGCCTCTCCCTTATATGAGATCTACCAGGGCGAGCGTCTGAAGTTTGAATTCCAGCGTTGTTTGTCGCGTCTGCAGGAGATGCAAAGCGAGGAGTATTTGAAGCGGGAACATTTAGCCGGTTAAACCTGCCGCAAATCACATAAAGGGGTCGATCTTTGACCCTGACTTCTCTATAATCTTGCGACCCCACGTTACGAGAGAGTTTTTTTCCCAAAACTTTCTATGCGCCGGCATAGGCTATTCGAAGGGGTAGGTTTGCTGGACAATGTCGTGTGAACCTCAACTGACAAAACGTTTGGGTGTTCACCAACGTGTAACTTATTTATTTGGGTAAGCTTTTAATGAAAACTTTTACAGCTAAACCAGAAACCGTAAAACGCGACTGGTATGTTGTTGACGCGACCGGTAAAACTCTGGGCCGTCTGGCTTCCGAACTGGCTCTGCGCCTGCGCGGTAAGCACAAAGCGGAATATACTCCGCACGTAGATACTGGTGATTACATCATCGTTCTGAACGCTGACAAAGTTGCTGTAACCGGCAACAAGCGTACTGACAAAGTGTACTATCACCACACCGGTCACATCGGTGGTATCAAACAAGCGACCTTTGAAGAGATGATTGCTCGCCGTCCTGAGCGTGTGCTTGAAATCGCGGTTAAAGGCATGCTGCCAAAAGGCCCGCTGGGTCGTGCTATGTTCCGTAAACTGAAAGTTTACGCTGGCAACGAGCACAACCACGCGGCACAGCAACCGCAAGTTCTTGACATCTAATCGGGATTATAGGCAATGGCTGAAAATCAATACTACGGCACTGGTCGCCGCAAAAGTTCCGCAGCTCGCGTTTTCATCAAACCGGGTAGTGGTAAAATCGTAATCAACCAACGTTCTCTGGAACAGTACTTCGGTCGTGAAACTGCCCGCATGGTAGTTCGTCAGCCGCTGGAACTGGTCGACATGGTTGAGAAACTGGATCTGTACATCACTGTTAAAGGTGGTGGTATCTCTGGTCAGGCTGGTGCGATCCGTCACGGTATCACCCGCGCTCTGATGGAGTACGACGAATCCCTGCGTGGCGAACTGCGTAAAGCTGGCTTCGTTACCCGTGATGCTCGTCAGGTTGAACGTAAGAAAGTCGGTCTGCGTAAAGCACGTCGTCGTCCGCAGTTCTCCAAACGTTAATTGCTTTCTGCTTCGGCAGACAACAATTTGCGAAAAAACCCGCTTCGGCGGGTTTTTTTATCACTATTGCTCCCCGTGGAAGCACGGTAATCCGCTGATTGCCACCTCTTTTTCCCCATTTCAAGAATCGACTCACCACAAAGGTCACAAAATCTGGTAAACTATCATCCAATTTTCTGCCCAAATGTCAGGTATCGCTCATTTTTTGTTTGTATTTTGAACAGTAATGGCTTTCCTGAGTCTGGGTGACATCACTTCTGGCTGGCCACTGAGTGGCTGGTAGCAGTAAAAATTCTGAATATACCTGGAGGTTTTCATGGCTGTCGCTGCCAACAAACGTTCGGTAATGACGCTGTTTTCTGGTCCTACTGACATCTATAGCCATCAGGTCCGCATCGTGCTGGCTGAAAAAGGTGTTAGTTTCGAGATTGAGCACGTGGAGAAGGACAATCCACCTCAGGATCTGATCGACCTCAACCCGAATCAGAGCGTACCGACACTGGTGGATCGTGAGCTGACCCTGTGGGAATCTCGCATCATTATGGAATACCTGGATGAGCGCTTCCCGCATCCGCCGCTGATGCCGGTTTACCCGGTTGCGCGTGGTGAAAGCCGCCTGTACATGCAGCGTATCGAAAAAGACTGGTACACGCTGATGAACGTCATCGTGAACGGTTCCGCTTCTGAAGCCGAGGTCGCGCGTAAGCGTCTGCGCGAAGAGCTGCTGGCAATCGCGCCAGTATTCGGTCAGAAGCCTTACTTCCTGAGCGATGAGTTCAGCCTGGTAGACTGCTACCTGGCGCCGCTGCTGTGGCGTTTACCGCAGTTGGGTATTGAATTCAACGGTGCCGGTTCGAAAGAACTGAAAGGTTATATGACTCGCGTCTTTGAACGTGATTCTTTCCTGGCTTCTCTGACTGAGCCTGAACGTGAAATGCGTCTGGGCCGGGGTTAACCTGTATGGATTTGCCACAGCTAACACCACGCCGTCCGTATCTGCTGCGCGCATTCTATGAGTGGTTGTTAGACAACCAGCTCACGCCGCATCTGGTGGTGGATGTGACGCTCCAGGACGTGCAGGTTCCGATGGAATATGCGCGTGACGGGCAAATAGTTCTGAATATTGCACCGCGCGCGGTGGGGAACCTGGAACTGGCAAATGACGAAGTACGCTTTAACGCGCGCTTCGGTGGTGTGCCGCGTCAGGTTTCCGTCCCGCTGGCTGCAGTTCTGGCTATTTATGCTCGTGAAAACGGTGCCGGTACGATGTTTGAACCGGAAGCCGCCTACGACGAAGATGTCGCCAGCTTAAATGATGACGACAACGAAGCGTCTGGTTTTGAGAGTGAAACGGTCATGTCGGTCATTGATGGCGATAAGCCTGACAACAGCGACGACAACGATCCGGATGACACTCCTCCGCCGCCTCGCGGCGCGTAGTGAAATAAAGAGTGAAATAAGAAAACAGGCCCTTTCGGGCCTGTTCTGTTTTCTGGCTCTGCAATCAATAAAACAGCGCGATGGTGACTATCATATTCACCACAAACCCCACTGCCATCGGAATAGCGGTGCGCTTTACCACCTCAAAGGGCGACACGCCGGCAATCCCAGAAGTCACGACGATCACTGCGGTAATAGGTGATACCGCGCGAGCCAGCGTAGTGGCAAAATGCATCGGCATAATCATCACTACTGCCGGAATATGCAGCCCGGCGGCAATATCCGGGATCAGGCTGGCAAAAGACATAAACGGTGCGTTGCCTGAGCCCATGACGATCGCACAGGCGGCAATGACCACGGCCATGATGATCATTACGCCGATGCCGCCAAGGCCGGAGTGTTCCGCGCCTTTAATCACTGCGTCCACTGTCCCGATAGTCGTCAACCCTTTGGCAAAGATCTCACCGGCGACCACCAGCGTGACAACGTTGGCAAACTGCGTTCCCATGCCGTCAAAAAAAGCCTGCACATCATCCATTGTTTCGCGCAGATTATGTTTATGCAGGAATTCGACAAACATGGTCAGCGTCATGCTCATGAGCATCACCACTACCAGATTCAGTTCTGCCTGCATTAATCCCATATGTGCCAGCAACAGCGAACCCAACATCAGGATCAGCGGCATCACCGGTAAAATGGCGTAATACAGCGGGGGTACATCTTCCAGCGTCTTTTGTTCAGCGAACCCGTTGTTTTCCGGTAACGTTTTTTTATCAAATCGGCGCTGTACGAAAAAATGCGCAATGGCGACAGCGATAATGACGCATGAAGCGACGGGGAGCTGGTAATGGAAGAAGTAGGTGGCGATTTTCATGCCCGCGACCTGCGCGGCAAAAATAGAGTTGGTTTCCAGAATGCCCCATTCAATCGACATCGAGGTGGCAATGACCGCAACCGCGGATAATCGACTCACGCCAAGACTGACCAGCGTTGGGAAAAGCGTCACCATCAGTAGCATGCCTAACCCGGAAGCGCTGGTAATGAACTGCGCCATGATCTGACCAATCACATAGGTGGCGGCCAGCACGACATAGGGGGAACGGATCAGCTTAAGCGGTCGGCTTAACAGGCTAACCATCGCTCTGCTGGCCCCCATCCTGTCCATATAACGGGCATAACCACCCACCGCCATGATAGATAAACCCAGCCCTGCCGCCCGATTTGAGAGCATACGCAGAATTTCGTTGTAAATATCGACCAGTAGATAGCCGCTACTTTTATCGTCAGCGACCAGCGCGCCGTAACCCAGCCAGACGCCGCAGATCATCAGGAAGATCCCGGCTGCTGCCAGCACGACCTGGGGTTTGTAGTTTTTGAGGATCAAGTAACCCATCGTTAATAAAACGATGACAGAGATAATGATGCCGAACATTGTTTCACTCCATGCCAGGGAAGATGATAAATCCGGTAATAATGCTGTTGTCAAAACGGATGTTATATTTTTCTGGACACTTTTTATGGAGTGGATATCTTATTTTTAACGCAATGGTTAATTTATTTTATGTTATAAAATAGTGGGTTATGATAAATTCTCACATTCATATTCGGAAATTTCACGAAGCCGATATAGCCTTGTTTAATTAAAGGTAATCGGCATGTTCAAGCTAAATATAATATGAATAATAAATATATTATTCATAAGTCAGCCTGTCTGGATGACCATCATTTCACCCTGCTTTCGATCCTGTGTTAGGATAAACCCGCTGTTGTTTGTCACCACGACTTAGCTGAATAGGCCCTATGAACGCATTTGATTCGCAAGCTGAAGACTCTCCATCCACCATTGGCCGTAGCTTATGCAATCGCCCGCTGGCGCGTAAAAAACTGTCTGAGATGGTTGAAGAAGAACTGGAGCAGATGATCCGTCGTCGGGAATTTGGCGAGGGAGAACAACTGCCGTCTGAGCGGGAGCTGATGGCCTTCTTTAACGTGGGTCGTCCTTCTGTACGAGAAGCGCTGGCAGCGTTAAAACGCAAAGGCCTGGTACAAATCAACAACGGCGAGCGCGCCCGCGTTTCGCGTCCTTCGGCTGATACCATTATCAGCGAGCTGTCCGGTATGGCCAAAGATTTCCTCGCGCATCCCGGCGGCATAGCCCACTTCGAGCAGTTGCGACTGTTCTTTGAATCCAGCCTGGTACGATACGCCGCAGAACACGCTACTGACGAGCAAATCGCCAGACTGGCGAAAGCACTGGAAATCAACAGCCAGTCGCTGGATGACAATACGCTATTCATTCGCTCGGACGTTGATTTTCACCGCGTGCTGGCGGAGATCCCGGGCAATCCCATCTTTATGGCGATCCATGTTGCGCTGTTAGACTGGCTGATTGCTGCCCGCCCGACCGTTGCCGATCAAGAGTTGTATGAGCACAACAACGTGAGTTATCAGCAGCATATCGCCATTGTAGAGGCTATTCGTCAGCGCGATCCTGAGGAAGCTGACCGCGCACTGCAAGAACACCTCAACAGCGTTTCCGCGACCTGGCACGCCTTCAGCAAAAGTAAAAAATTGCGTAAGTGATCGCGATCCTGACGATCGTTTAGTGAAGCAGATCGCACTATAAGCGTTCTGTATTGTATTGCTGCTTATTTGATCTGGTATAACAGGTATAAAGGTATGCAATCAGATAACACTAATCATCGACAGAGGTAGTTATGGCAAGAGATCTAAAAGGCGTAATGCCAGCGTTGTTAACCCCATTCGATAACCAACAGCGGCTGGATGTTGAGAGTCTGCGCCGGCTGGTGCGTTTCAACATTGCCCAGGGTATTGATGGGCTCTATGTCGGTGGCTCTACGGGCGAGGCCTTTGTCCAAAATCGCGTTGAAAGAGAGCAGGTGCTGGAAATTGTTGCCGAAGAAGCGAAAGGCAAGGTGACGCTTATCGCCCATGTTGGCACAGTGAGTACCGAAGAGAGTCAGCAACTGGCGAGCGCCGCGCATCGCTACGGCTTTGATGCAGTTTCAGCCGTCACGCCGTTTTACTATCCTTTCAGCTTTGAAGAGCACTGCGATCACTACCGCGCAATCATTGATTCGGCGAATGGATTGCCGATGGTGGTCTATAACATCCCGGCGCTGAGCGGCGTAAAACTGACGCTGGATCAGATCAACACGCTGGTGACGCTACCAGGCGTTGGCGCGCTGAAGCAAACTTCCGGCGATCTCTATCAGATGGAACAGATCCGCCGTGCTCATCCCGATCTGGTGCTTTATAACGGTTATGACGAGATCTTCGCTTCTGGTTTGCTGGCGGGGGCAGATGGCGGTATCGGTAGCACTTACAACATCATGGGATGGCGTTATCAGGGAATTGTGAAAGCACTCAAAGAAGGCGACATCCGGACGGCACAAAAGCTGCAAACTGAGTGCAATAAGGTTATCGATCTGCTCATTAAGGTTGGCGTGTTCCGCGGCCTGAAAACGGTACTGCACTATATGGACGTGGTTTCTGTTCCTCTGTGTCGTAAGCCGTTTGCCCCGGTAGATGAACGCTATCTGCCAGAACTGAAAGCGCTGGCTAACCAACTGCTGGCGGAAAAGGCGTAATCGCGGGTCGCCGGGGAGCTTTGCTCGCCCGGCCTGGATTTTCGACCGTAGGCCGGATAAGGCAAAGCCGCTATCCGGCACAACAACAAAAATCGTCGGGAGAGTAAAATGAGTACTTCTACCCAGAGCATCCCGTGGTATCGCCATCTCAATCGGGCGCAATGGCGGGCATTTTCCGCCGCCTGGCTGGGATATTTACTTGATGGTTTTGATTTTGTGTTAATCGCCCTTGTGCTGACCGAAGTTCAAGGTGAATTCGGTCTGACGACGGTGCAGGCTGCCAGTTTGATCTCAGCCGCCTTTATCTCCCGCTGGTTTGGCGGGTTAATGTTGGGGGCCATGGGCGACCGTTACGGACGCCGTCTGGCGATGGTCACCAGCATCATTCTGTTCTCTGTCGGGACGCTGGCTTGCGGCTTCGCGCCAGGCTACACCACCATGTTTATCGCTCGCCTGGTTATCGGGATGGGGATGGCTGGCGAGTACGGATCCAGTGCCACCTATGTCATTGAAAGCTGGCCTAAACACCTGCGTAACAAAGCCAGTGGTTTCCTGATCTCCGGCTTCTCCGTTGGCGCAGTGGTCGCCGCCCAGGTTTACAGCCTGGTGGTCCCGGTCTGGGGATGGCGCGCGCTGTTCTTCATCGGCATTCTGCCGATTATCTTCGCCCTCTGGCTGCGTAAAAATATTCCGGAAGCGGAAGACTGGAAAGAGAAACACGAAGGCAAAGCGCCGGTGCGTACGATGGTGGACATTCTCTATCGGGGCGAACATCGGGTTATCAATATTCTGATGACTCTCGCTGCTGCAACCGCGCTGTGGTTCTGCTTTGCGGGCAATCTGCAAAATGCGGCTATCGTGGCGATACTCGGGCTGATATGCGCATTTATCTTCATTAGCTTTATGGTGCAAAGCAGCGGTAAGCGTTGGCCCACGGGCGTCATGCTGATGGTCGTCGTGCTGTTCGCCTTCCTTTACTCGTGGCCGATTCAGGCGCTGCTGCCTACATATCTGAAAACCGAACTCATGTATGACCCCTCAACGGTTGCCAGAGTGCTCTTCTTCAGCGGCTTTGGCGCGGCGGTCGGCTGTTGCGTCGGTGGGTTTCTTGGCGACTGGCTGGGCACCCGTAAAGCCTATGTCTGCAGTCTCCTGGCCTCGCAGCTACTGATTATTCCGGTATTTGCGATCGGTGGTTCAAACGTCTGGGTCCTGGGTTTGCTGCTGTTTTTCCAGCAAATGCTCGGTCAGGGGATCTCCGGGATCTTACCGAAATTAATTGGTGGCTATTTCGATACCGACCAGCGAGCTGCGGGTCTGGGCTTCACCTACAACGTTGGGGCGCTTGGCGGGGCACTGGCACCGATCATCGGCGCACTGATTGCACAACGTCTGGATCTGGGAACCGCGTTGGGATCGCTCTCCTTCGGCCTGACATTTGTGGTGATCCTGCTGATTGGTCTCGATATGCCGTCCCGCGTACAGCGCTGGCTGCGTCCTGAAGCGTTACGTACGCATGACGCCATCGATGGTCGACCGTTTAGCGGGGCCGTGCCGTTCGGCGGTGACAAAAGCACCATGGTGAAATCCAAAAGTTAATCGGGTTGCCCGGCGCTAAACCGGGCAACTAGCGAAAGGGAAGAACGATGTCGTTATTTAAGCAACGGGATAAAAAGATTATCACCGCGAAGCAGAAGGCTGCGTCATGACTACGCTGGCGATTGATATCGGTGGCACCAAACTGGCTGCAGCGCTGGTGGACAGCAACCTGCGAATCCGCGAACGGCGCGAATTGCCAACACCTGCCAGCAAAACGCCGGATGCGCTGCGCGCCGCGTTACAGGCACTGATTGCGCCGCTACAAGAGCAGGTGAAGCGGGTGGCGATCGCCTCGACGGGGATTATCCGTGAGGGTTCTCTGCTGGCGCTGAATCCGCATAACCTCGGCGGGTTGCTGCATTTTCCGCTGCTGCAAACGCTAAAAGATCTCACTGGTTTGCCGACGCTGGCGGTCAATGACGCGCAGGCCGCGGCGTGGGCTGAGTATCATGCGCTTGGCGGCGAGTACCGCGATATGGTGTTTATTACCGTTTCCACCGGCGTGGGCGGCGGAGTCGTGAGTGCAGGGAAACTGCTGACCGGAGTCGGCGGTCTGGCCGGGCATCTGGGACACACGCTGGCCGATCCGCATGGCCCCGTGTGCGGCTGCGGGCGGGTGGGCTGCGTTGAGGCGATCGCATCCGGTCGAGGGATCGCGGCGGCTGCCGAAGGCGCGCTTGCCGGATGCGACGCCAAAACTATTTTTAGCCGTGCCGGGCAGGGGGATGAGCAGGCAAGCCGGTTGATCCATCGCTCAGCGCGAACATTGGCAAGGCTTGTCGCCGATGTGAAGGCCATGACCGATTGCCAGTGCGCGGTCATTGGCGGCAGCGTTGGGTTGGCTGAAGGATACCTGGCGCTGGTGGAACATTATCTGGCACAAGAGCCTGCGGCCTATCACGTGGAGTTACTGGCGGCGCATTACCGTCATGACGCTGGATTATTGGGGGCCGCGCTGTTGGCCCGGGGAGAATAATGATGATCACAGATGAATTGCGTTCACTGCCTTCATCCGGATTACATCCGGTATTACAGGAAGCGCTAACGCTGGCCGTTGCGGCAAGACCGCAGGAGAAACCACCAGGACGCTATGAGCTGCAGGGCGACAATATTTTTATGAACGTCATGCAGTTCGCCACGCAGAGCCCGGAGCAAAAGAAAGCGGAGCTGCATCAGCAGTACATTGACATTCAGGTGCTGTTGTCCGGTGAAGAACGCATTCTGTTCGGGATGACCGATTCTGCTCGCCAGTGCGAAGAAATGCATGCTGAGGACGATTATCAGCTGTGCAATCACATTACCGATGAGCAGGCGCTCACTTTAAAGCCGGGAAGATTCGCAATTTTTATGCCGGGTGAGCCGCATAAACCGGGTTGTGCGGTGGAGGAGCCAGGGGAAATCAAAAAAGTCGTGATTAAGGTGCGCGCCAGCTTATTACACGCCTGACGATGAGAGAGACGGTGTCGGATGACAAGGTTTGCGCCATCCGACACGGGATATAAATTTAGCGCTTAAACGTCACTGCTTCCGGCTGCGTCAAATGCAGCGTGGTTTGGCTGGGGAGCGTCTCGGCAATGACTCGCCCGTGACGAATAGAATATCGTGCAGGCGTCTGGCGACGAACCGCGTCAAATCCATTTTCAGCCGGTAAAATCACCAGATTCGCAGAGTTCCCCACGCTCAGGCCATAGTCCTGCAGGTGCAAAGTTTTCGCGCTGTGGGTAGTGATCAGATTCAGTCCATCATTTATCTGCCCGTATCCCATTAGTTGGCACACGTGTAAACCCATATGCAGCACTTGTAACATATTTGCCGTACCTAATGGATACCACGGATCGAAGACGTCATCATGACCGAAGCAGACGTTGATCTCCGCTTCCAGCATCTCTTTGACGCGCGTGACGCCGCGGCGTTTAGGATAAGTGTCAAAGCGTCCTTGCAGGTGAATATTGACCAGCGGATTCGCCACGAAGTTAATACCGGACATTTTTAACAGGCGGAAAAGACGGGAAGCATATGCGCCGTTATAGGAGTGCATTGCCGTGGTATGACTGGCGGTCACGCGCTCGCCCATATTGTAGCGATGCGCCAGCGCCGCGACGGTTTCAACAAAGCGTGATTGCTCATCGTCAATTTCGTCGCAGTGCACATCGATAAGTCGGTCGTATTTTTGCGCCAGGGCGAAGATTTTGTGCAGCGACTCCACGCCATATTCACGCGTAAATTCAAAGTGGGGAATCGCGCCGATGACATCGGCCCCCAAACGCACGGCCTCTTCTAACAGCGCTTCACCGTTGGGATAAGACAGAATACCTTCTTGCGGGAATGCGACAATTTGCAGCTCTACCCACGGCGCGGCCTCTTGCTTCACTTCCAGCATGGCTTTCAAAGCCGTTAGCGTAGGATCGGAAACGTCAACGTGGGTACGGACATACTGGATACCGTTAGCCATCTGCCATTTCAGGGTCTGCATCGCGCGCGCTTTGACGTCTTCGTGAGTCAGCATTGCCTTACGCTCGGCCCAGCGTTCAATACCCTCAAACAACGTACCAGACTGGTTCCAGCTCGGCTCACCCGCGGTTTGCGTGGTATCCAGATGAATATGTGGCTCAACGAACGGTGGGATTGCCAGACCGCCCTCGGCATCAAGTACTTCACCTTGCGGCAATGCAGCTGCGTCCTGAGGCTCAATCCGGCTGAAGCGCCCGTTTTCAATCGTGAGCTGCCACAATCCTTCGCGTCCCTGTAAACGCGCCTGACGGATGATGATGTTATTGTTCTGCATGGCTGACCTCTGGTGATTTAGCAAGGCTGCGATTGAAAAGTGGATTCAGCAGGATATAGCTGAATACGCCGCCGAGTACGGCGTTGACTGGCACAATACCGGGAATATAGTGACCGGCGGCGATGCCCAGTGCAACGGACAAAATAGCTATCCAGTTGACGGTCATAAATCGTGCTTTGCTGAAATCGGCATATCGGCGATGGTTCAGCAGATAGTCGGCGATAATCACCCCGCCAATCGGCGGAATCGCTGCCGACAGAAATGTTAGCCAGCCAACAAAGTTATTGTAAAGCCACAGCGCGCAGAGTGTGCCAATAATGCCGTTAGCCACCGACAGCGTGCGGCTGGAAAGGCCGGTAATATTGGCAAATCCCAGACCCGATGCGTACAGCGCATTGTCGTTAGTGGTCCAGATATTCAAGCCGAGTACCACAATTGCGGGCAGCAGCAGACCCTGGGCTATCATCACGTCAGAAATATCCGCTTGTCCGACTGCAGCGGCACCCGCCGCACCGAAGATAAACATCAGCGAGTTGCCAAGGAAAAAAGCGACCATGGCAATCAGCACCGCGCCTTTGGCATTGCGGCCAAAGCGAACGAAGTCGGCGGTTAACGTCCCGGCGCTGACAAACGAGCCTACCACCAGCGCCAGAGCGGTGGAGAAATTAAGCGGCGTTTGCGGCACAATCGCTTTTAAATGGTCTAAACCGCCGACATCGCTTACCGCCAGCCAGACGGAGTAGCTGCCAAGAATGACGATGGCGGGTACGGCGATGATAGATAAAATGGTCAGTGCCGAGATGCCAAAAAAGATGGTCATCGTCATCAGCAGACCGGAAACCGCAATCAGGATATTGACGTCAATTCCCGTCGCTTTGCCAACCGGAATGGCAAACATGGCCACACCCACGCCAAACCAACCCACCTGGGTACCGCCTAATAGCAGTGAAGGAAGCCAGGAGCCTTTCACCCCAAATGAATAACGCGCCAGAAGGTGGGTCGAGAGCCCTGTTTTTGCGCCGATGAAACCGAGAAATGCAGTGTAAATACCGAGGAGAAGATTACCGAAGAGAACTGCCAGGAAGAAATCATTATAAGAAAGACCAGTACCGAGTGTGCCACCGGTCCACATACTGGCGGAAAAAAATGTGAGCCCCAACATAACAAAAGTTAGTGGTATCACGCCTTTCCGAGCCGCCAGAGGGACGGGGCCCTGGCTATAATTGTTGTCCTGCGACACAACGCCTCCATGAATTTTGCCCAAAAAATCCGCCGCATAATATACAGTTCTTAAAATAAAGCAAACGTTTCCGTATGATTTTTACATGGCTATTATTCATGGTGCTGATGTGTTTCGGATGTTAAGGTTTTTTGCCCTGTTTACAAAACGTGTTGTCAGACTGGCTTAATTGGCAGATTTGGCGGTATTGCGGCAGGAGTTTGGCATCTCATCTACCAGGGCAGATGAGATGCCTGAAGAGGCTGAATTACACTTCCAGATAATTCAGAATCCCGTCAGCCGCTTTACGACCTTCGGCAATCGCGGTGACCACCAGATCCGAACCGCGCACGATGTCGCCACCGGCGAAGATTTTCGGGTTGCTGGTCTGGAAGGCGATGTCACTGCGTTCCGGAGCGATAATCCGGCCCTGAGAATCCAGTTCGACGCTGTGTTTTGCCAACCATTCCATACTGTGCGGACGGAAACCAAACGCCAGTACCACCGCATCCGCCGGTACAACGTGCTCGGAACCGGCGACGATCTCCGCGCGGCGACGACCTTTCGCATCCGGTTCGCCCATTTCGGTACGCGCCATTTTCACGCCGCATACTTTACCGTTGGCATTCACTTCCACACCTAACGGCTGTACGTTGAACTGGAATTCCACGCCTTCTTCACGCGCGTTTTTCACCTCGCGTTTGGAGCCCGGCATGTTCTCTTCGTCGCGGCGATAGGCGCAGATTACGTGCGCTGCGTTCTGGCGAACCGAGGTGCGCACACAGTCCATCGCGGTATCGCCCCCACCGAGAACGACGACGCGTTTGCCTTCCATGCTGATGTACGGCTCGTCGCTGCTTTCGCCAAAGCCCATCAACTGTTTGGTATTGGCGATTAGGAACGGCAGGGCGTCGAATACGCCGGAAGCGTCTTCGTTTTCCAGCCCACCGCGCATGGATTGGTAAGTACCCACGCCGAGGAACACCGCGTCGTAATCCTTCAGCAGGTCGTCGAGCTGTACGTCGCGACCCACTTCGGTATTGAGTTTGAACTCAATACCCATGCCGGTGAAGATTTCACGGCGGCGGGTCATGACCTCTTTCTCCAGCTTGAAAGCCGGGATGCCGAAGGTCAGCAGACCACCGATCTCCGGATGACGATCAAACACCACCGCCTTCACGCCGTTGCGGGTTAGCACATCAGCGCAGGCCAGGCCCGCCGGACCCGCACCGATAATCGCCACGCGTTTGTCCGTCTGGCGTACACCGGTCATATCCGGACGCCAGCCCATTTCGAACGCTTTATCGTTGATATAGCGCTCGATGTTACCGATGGTCACCGCGCCGAACTCGTCGTTCAGGGTACAGGATCCTTCACACAGACGATCCTGCGGGCAGACGCGCCCGCAAACTTCCGGCAGGGTGTTAGTCTGGTGTGACAGCTCGGCCGCTTCAAAAATACGCCCCTCGTTGGCCAGCTTCAGCCAGTTCGGGATGTAGTTATGCACCGGGCACTTCCACTCGCAGTACGGGTTGCCGCAGGACAGGCAGCGATCTGCCTGCGCTTTGGCCTGACCTTCGGAAAACGGCTCGTAGATCTCGATAAATTCGATCTTACGGATCTTCAGCGGTTTCTTCGGCGGATCAACGCGCTGCAGGTCGATAAATTGGTATACGTTCTGACTCATTGCTGCTACCCCTTACTGCGCCTGCACACGCAGCTCTGCTGCGCTACGACTACGGTGACCCAACAGTGCTTTCACATCACTGGATTTTGGTTTTACCAGCGCGAATTTCGCTGAGAATGCTGGCCAGTTAGCGAGGATCTCTTCGCCGTGTGAAGAGCCGGTATGCTGCACGTGCTCGGTAATCAGACCGCGCAGGTGTTCCTCATGAATGGCCAGAGAATCAACGTCCAGCACTTCCACCAGTTCCGGGTTCACGCGCTTGCGGAACTCGCCGTCTTCATCCAGTACGTAGGCGAATCCGCCCGTCATACCCGCCCCGAAGTTGACGCCCGTTTTACCGAGAATACAGACGATGCCGCCGGTCATATACTCGCAGCCGTTGTCGCCGATACCTTCCACCACGGTGATAGCGCCGGAGTTACGCACCGCAAAGCGCTCGCCCGCACGGCCTGCTGCAAACAGACGACCGCCGGTGGCGCCGTACAGGCAGGTGTTACCGATGATGCTCGCCTCATGGCTACGGAAAGCCGAGCCAACCGGAGGACGCACTGCCAGCAGGCCGCCCGCCATGCCTTTACCGACATAGTCGTTGGCATCGCCGGTCAGATACAGCTCCACGCCGCCCGCGTTCCACACGCCAAAGCTCTGGCCCGCAGTACCGTTGAAGTGCGCTTTAATCGGGTCAGATGCCAGCCCCTGATCGCCGTGGGTCTGGGCAATATAGCCAGACAGCGACGCACCCACGGAACGGTCGGTGTTGCGGATATCGAACCAGAAGGTTTTGCTCTGGCGCTCGTCGACATACGGTTTTGCTTGTTGCAGGAGCTGTGCGTTCAGTACGCCGTTATCAAACGGCGGGTTGTTCTCGGTGCAGAACAACGCCTTACCAGGATGCGGCTCGGCGGTTTCCAGCAGACGCGACAGCTCCAGCTTCTGCTGTTTGGCGGTAAACCCTTCCAGCTCTTTGAGCAGGTCGGTACGACCAATCAGATCCACCAGACGTTTCACGCCCAGCTCGGCCATCAGCTCGCGCACTTCGCGGGCGATAAATTCAAAGTAGTTGGTCACTTTGAACGGCAGACCGTGATAGTGGTTCTTACGCAGTTTGTCGTCCTGAGTTGCCACGCCGGTTGCGCAGTTGTTCAGATGGCAAATACGCAGATATTTACAGCCCAGCGCGACCATCGGCCCGGTACCGAAACCGAAGCTTTCCGCGCCGAGAATCGCCGCTTTAATGATGTCCACGCCGGTTTTCAGACCGCCATCGACCTGCAGACGAATCTTGTGACGCAGGCCGTTAGCCACCAGCGCTTGCTGGGTTTCCACCAGACCCAGTTCCCACGGGCAGCCCGCATATTTCACCGAGGAGAGCGGGCTTGCGCCGGTGCCGCCGTCGTAGCCAGCGATGGTGATGAGGTCTGCATAGGCTTTTGCCACGCCGGTGGCGATGGTGCCGACGCCTGGTTCAGAAACCAGCTTCACCGAGATCATCGCTTTCGGGTTGACCTGTTTGAGGTCAAAAATCAGCTGCGCTAAGTCCTCGATAGAGTAGATATCGTGGTGCGGCGGCGGGGAGATCAGCGTCACGCCCGGCACTGAATAGCGCAGTTTAGCGATGTACGGGGTAACTTTATCACCCGGCAACTGACCGCCTTCGCCCGGTTTCGCGCCCTGAGCGACTTTAATCTGAATGACGTCGGCGTTGACCAGGTACGCCGGGGTTACGCCAAAGCGACCGGAAGCCACCTGCTTAATACGCGATACCTTGTTGGTGCCATAACGCGCAGGATCTTCGCCGCCTTCGCCAGAGTTAGAGTTACCACCGATGCTGTTCATCGCTTCCGCCAACGCCTCGTGTGCTTCCGGGCTTAATGCGCCGATAGACATGGCTGCGGTATCAAAGCGTTTAAATAATTCGCTCGCGGGTTCTACCTCGTCAATGCTCACGGCTTCATCGCCGGGCGTAATCGCCAGCAGATCGCGCAGCGTGGCCGCCGGACGCTCATTGACCAGCTTGGCATATTCCTGATAGTCGCTGTATTCGCCGCTTTGTACTGCCTGTTGCAGTGTGCGCACCACGTCCGGGTTGTAAGCGTGGTATTCGCCGCCGTGGACGTACTTCAGCAAACCGCCCTGGCTAATAGGTTTCCGCGCCAGCCAGGCATGTTTCGAGAGGTTTAGCAGATCCTGCTGGAAGTCGACAAACCCTGCGCCGCTGATGCGGCTGACTACGCCCTGGAAGCACAGCGCCACGACATCATCATGCAGACCAACGGCTTCAAACAGCTTCGAGCAGCGGTAAGAGGCGATGGTTGAGATGCCCATTTTGGACATGATTTTGTACAGACCTTTGTTGATGCCGTTACGGTAGTTCAGCATCACGGTCCGGTAATCTTTGGCAATCGCCTGAGTGTCGATCAGACGCCCCAGCGTTTCATACGCCAGATACGGATAAATGGCCGTCGCGCCAAAGCCGAGCAGTACCGCGAAGTGGTGCGGGTCACGGGCGCTCGCCGTTTCAACGATGATGTTGGCGTCGCAACGCAGGCTTTGTTCTACCAGACGCGTTTGCACTGCGCCCACGGCCATTGGTGCCGGAACCGGCAGACGGTTTTTTGCGATATTACGGTCAGAAAGCACCAGCAGTACCGTGCCGTTACGTACCATCTGTTCCGCTTTATCGCACAAGGCTTTGACGGTCTCTTCGAGCGTGGTTTCGGTCACGTCGAAGGTGATATCCAGACGGTCAGCGCGATAATGCTCCTCTTTCATGGTGGTGAGCTGGGTGAAATCGGAGTACAGCAGGATCGGCGATTTAAAGCTCAGACGGTGTGCCTGACCTTCCGCTTCGCAGAAGACATTCATCTCGCGACCGATGCTGGTGGCCAGCGACATAACGTGCGCTTCACGCAGCGGGTCGATAGGCGGGTTAGTCACCTGCGCGAACTGCTGGCGGAAGTAGTCATAAATGATGCGCGGCTGGCTGGACAGCACGGCAAACGGGGTATCGTCACCCATTGAGCCAACCGCTTCCTGACCATTTTCACCGAGTACGCGAATGACGGAATCCAGCTCTTCGGCGCTGTAGTTAAACTGTTTCTGGTAGCTGGCGAGGGTATCATCGTCCAGCTCGCGGCTGCCGACCTGATCGTCAGCCAGCTCTTCGAACGGCACCAGACGACGAACGTTTTTCTCCATCCACTCTTTGTAGGGGTGGCGGCTTTTCAGGTCATTGTCGGTTTCCGCTGAGTGCAGAATGCGCCCGCTGCGGGTGTCGATAACCATCAGCTCGCCAGGGCCGACGCGGCCTTTTTCCACCACTTCATCCGGCTGGTAATCCCAGATCCCGACCTCAGAGGCGCAGGTAATCAGCTTGTCTTTGGTGATGACGTAGCGCGCCGGGCGCAGGCCGTTACGATCGAGGTTACAGGCGGCAAAGCGACCGTCGGACATGACGATGCCCGCCGGGCCGTCCCACGGTTCCATGTGCATAGAGTTGAAGTCAAAGAACGCGCGCAGCTCCGGATCCATATCCGGGTTGTTCTGCCAGGCTGGCGGCACCAGTAAACGCATGGCGCGGATGATGTCCATCCCGCCCGCCAGCAGCAGCTCAAGCATGTTATCCATGGAGCTGGAGTCGGATCCGGTTTCGTTCACGAACGGCGCGGCGTCGTGCAGGTCAGGGATCAGCGGCGTCTGGAATTTATAGGTACGGGCGCGCGCCCACTGGCGGTTGCCGGTGATGGTGTTGATCTCGCCGTTGTGCGCCAGATAGCGGAACGGCTGCGCCAGCGGCCAGCGCGGCACGGTGTTGGTGGAAAAGCGTTGGTGGAACAGGCAGATGGCCGACTCCAGACGCAGGTCCGCGAGGTCCAGGTAAAAGCGCGGCAGATCCGCCGGCATACACAGACCTTTATAAATATTCACCAGATTCGACAGGCTACAGACGTAGAAGTCTTTATCTTGCAGAAGGCGTTTTTCAATACGACGACGGGCGATAAACAGACGTCGTTCCATATCACGCGGACGCCAACCCGCAGGGGCGTTAACGAAAATTTGCTCAATACGAGGCAGGGAGGATAGAGCGATTTCACCGAGAACACCTTCGTTGGTCGGCACGTCGCGCCAGCCGACAATTGACAGGGTCTCCTGCTGTAATTCTTCTTCAACTATGCGGCGAGAGGCTGCTGCCAGTTCAGCGTCTTTATTTAAAAAGATCATGCCGACGGCGTAGTTTTTGGCTAAACGCCAGCCGCGCTCTTGCGCCACGATGCGGAAAAAGCGATCCGGTTTTTGTAACAGCAGGCCGCAACCATCGCCGGTTTTTCCATCGGCAAGAATTGCGCCACGGTGCTGCATGCGGGCCAGTGCGTGTATGGCGGTACGCACTACCTTGTGGCTAGGTTCGCCTTCTATGTGGGCGATCAGGCCGAAACCACAGTTATCCCTCTCAAGGGATTTATCGTACAACATATGAGTGAACCTCCCCAGGCTCTGCGGGATTCCCATCTGAACCGTTGCGCACGGGCACACCAAGAGCATGGCGACGGGGTTTGCGTGTCATACGCTTACCTCGCATTCGCCCTCTTTATCCTTTTCGCACAGGTCAAACAAGTTTGAGGACTTGCTTCAGAGGGAATCTCAATTACTGCATAAATATGATGAGCAGGCTGCTCATCCAGAAAGCTTCCAGCGGATTTCCACGTTATCGGGAATCCACACACAGGTCAAATGGCAATCTTATTTATGCAAAAATGTGCTATAGGGCGATTAACTTTATGAAATTGCTGAAATAAAAGGATTTTTTACATCGGTTTAACGTAGGGGGAACGGTCAGGGAAGTGTGATCTGTCTCACTGTCAGAACGGCTGTATATCTCTCGTCCTGCCTTTGTTTATCGAGATGCCTGGCATTTTATGCTGGTTTTTAAAGTTTTGGCGTCTTAAAGATACTGTTTTTATGCAAAGAGTATAAGAAGATAAAAAAAACAGTCGAATATAAGGAAAAGTAATTACATTTTTAGTGAATGAAATTTCGATTATTTTGATTTGTTATGCAATGAATAAAGGCTCGCCAGGGCGATTGATCCAGGTCATCGCCGACTGGGGAAAAAAATGGCAGGCTTTGGCCTCTTTTCAAGGCGCGGTCTACCAGATTATGCAGTTACAGAAATTAGTCAATATGTTTGGTGGGGATCTTTCTCGCCGTTATGGACAAAAGGTTCATAAACTCACGCTGCACGGCGGTTTTAGCTGTCCAAATCGCGATGGCACCATCGGGCGCGGCGGATGTACTTTCTGTAATGTCGCCTCGTTTGCCGATGAAGCGCAGCAGCACCATTCCATTGCCGAGCAGCTTGAGCATCAGGCGCACCTGGTCAATCGCGCAAAACGCTATCTGGCCTATTTCCAGGCTTACACCAGCACCTTTGCTGAAGTACAGGTGCTGCGTTCGATGTATCAACAGGCGGTCAGCCAGGCCAGTATCGTTGGGTTATGCGTTGGGACGCGCCCCGACTGTGTGCCGGAAGCGGTGCTTGATCTGCTTTGTGAGTATAAAGACCTGGGCTATGAAGTGTGGCTGGAGCTCGGCCTGCAAACCGCGCATGACAAAACCCTACACCGAATTAACCGCGGCCATGATTTCGCCTGCTACCAAAACACCACACGGCTGGCGCGCACGCGCGGGCTGAAAGTGTGCTCGCATCTGATCGTCGGTCTGCCGGGAGAAGGGCAGGCAGAATGTCTGCAAACCCTGGAACGTGTGGTGGAGACGGGCGTTGACGGTATTAAGCTGCATCCGCTGCATATTGTGAAAGGCAGTACGATGGCGAAAGCCTGGGAAGCCGGGCGGCTGAACGGGATTGAACTGGACGACTACACGATTACCGCAGGGGAGATGATCCGCCATACGCCGCCGGAGGTGATTTATCATCGTATTTCCGCCAGCGCGCGTCGCCCAACGCTGTTGGCGCCGCTATGGTGTGAAAATCGCTGGACGGGGATGGTCGAACTGGATAAGTACCTTAACGAGCACGGCGTGCAAGGCTCGGCGCTGGGTACGCCGTGGATTCAGCCGGGGAGCTAACCATCCGTAGTCATGTAGGCCTGAAAGCTGCGCGCCATCAGGCGGCCCGGCGCACATTGCCGGATGGCGGCTATGCCTTATCCGGCCTACCGCCTACCCAGTCATTTCACCGATAACCTCCGCATTTCTTGCACAATCTTCAACGTCACGCTGAGAATTGAGTATTATTGTGCCAAGTTGTCGTGAAGGAACCCTCTATGAAGCAAATTCGTATGCTGGCGCAATATTATGTCGACCTGATGATGAAGTTGGGTCTGGTGCGCTTTTCGCTGCTATTAGCGCTGGCTTTGGTGGTGTTGGCAATTGTGGTGCAAATGGCTGTCACCATGGTGCTGCATGGCCAGGTAGAAAGCATTGATGTCATCCGCTCTATCTTTTTTGGTCTGTTAATTACCCCCTGGGCCGTCTATTTTTTGTCAGTGGTGGTGGAGCAACTGGAGGAGTCCCGGCAGCGTCTGTCACGACTGGTGCAAAAGCTGGAAGAGATGCGCGAGCGCGATCTCAAGCTCAATGTGCAGTTGAAAGATAATATTGCCCAGCTCAATCAGGAAATTGTTGAGCGTGAAAAAGCCGAAGCGGAGCGCCAGGAAACGTTTGAACAGCTGAAGGTCGAAATCAAAGAGCGCGAAGAGGCGCAGATTCAGCTTGAGCAACAGTCTTCATTTTTACGCTCTTTCCTTGATGCCTCGCCGGATCTGGTCTTTTATCGTAATGAAGATAAAGAATTTTCCGGCTGTAACCGCGCCATGGAGCTGCTGACCGGCAAGAGTGAAAAGCAACTGGTGAATTTAAAACCGGCTGACGTTTACTCCCCTGAGGCGGCGGAAAAAGTTATTGAGACCGACGAGAAGGTGTTTCGTCATAACGTCTCGCTCACTTATGAACAGTGGCTGGACTACCCGGATGGACGCAAAGCCTGCTTTGAAATTCGTAAAGTGCCTTACTACGACCGCGTCGGTAAACGACATGGTCTGATGGGCTTTGGTCGCGATATTACTGAACGTAAGCGTTATCAGGACGCGCTTGAACGCGCCAGCCGCGATAAGACCACGTTTATTTCCACCATCAGTCATGAGCTGCGTACCCCGCTGAACGGCATTGTTGGCTTAAGCCGGATCCTGCTGGATACGGATTTGACCGCCGAGCAGGAAAAATACCTGAAAACTATCCATGTCTCTGCCGTGACGTTGGGCAATATTTTCAACGATATTATCGATATGGATAAGATGGAGCGGCGTAAAGTCCAACTTGATAACCAGCCGATCGATTTCACCAGCTTTATGGCGGATCTGGAAAACCTCTCTGGCCTGCAGGCACAGCAAAAAGGGTTGCGGTTTGTGCTTGAGCCAACGCTACCGTTGCCGCATAAAGTGATTACCGACGGCACGCGTTTGCGCCAGATTCTGTGGAATCTGATCAGCAACGCCGTGAAGTTCACCCAGCAGGGGCAGGTGACCGTGCGGGCGCGCTATGACCAGGGGAATATGCTGCATTTCGAGGTAGAAGATTCCGGGATCGGTATTCCGCAGGATGAGCAGGATAAAATCTTCGCCATGTATTATCAGGTGAAGGACAGTAACGGCGGCAAACCGGCAACGGGAACCGGGATTGGCCTGGCCGTATCAAAGCGTCTGGCGAAAAATATGGGTGGCGATATTACGGTCTCCAGCCAGGCTGGTAAAGGCTCTGTCTTTACGCTGACCGTGCATGCGCCGGCGGTAGCGGAAGAGATTGAAGACGCTTTTGAAGATGATGACATGCCGCTGCCCGCCCTGAATGTACTGCTGGTGGAAGACATTGAACTGAATGTCATTGTCGCGCGCTCAGTGCTGGAAAAACTGGGTAATAGCGTGGATGTCGCCATGACCGGGAAAGCCGCGCTGGAAATGTTCACGCCGGGTGAATATGACCTGGTATTACTGGATATTCAGCTACCGGATATGACCGGGCTGGATATCTCCCGCGAGTTGACGCAAAAATACTCGCGTGAAGACTTGCCGCCGCTGGTGGCCCTTACCGCCAACGTTCTGAAAGATAAAAAAGAGTATCTGGAGGCGGGAATGGACGACGTGCTGAGTAAGCCTCTGTCAGTCCCGGCTTTAACCGCCATGATCAAAAAATACTGGGATACCCGAAACAAAGAGGAGAGCACTGTGACATCTGAAGAGAGCAGTAAATCGCAAGCGCTGTTAGATATTCCTATGTTGGAACAATACCTCGAGCTGGTGGGTCCGAAGTTAATTACCGACGGGCTGGCGGTGTTTGAGAAAATGATGCCGGGATATTTGAGCGTGCTGGAATCCAATCTGACTGCACGTGATAAAAAAGGCGTGGTTGAGGAAGGTCATAAAATTAAAGGTGCGGCAGGTTCGGTGGGGCTGCGTCATCTGCAACAGTTAGGTCAGCAAATCCAGTCGCCAGATCTTCCAGCCTGGGAAGATAACGTTGCTGAATGGATTGAAGAGATGAAGCAGGAGTGGCAGCACGACGTGGCGGTACTAAAAGCCTGGGTGGCGAGCGTGGAAAAAAAATGACCCCGGCTTGACCGGGGTGCGCGAATACTGCGCCAACACCAGGGAAATCGTGGCTGCGCCGTAAATTATTGTCATTGTGTACAAAGGCGCAGCCCTATTTTTCAGGCCGCACGCAGTTAAGATAGCAAATCTTAAATAATTTGTTACATGAATCAGTTAAATGTGTGAAGCGTAGCATTTAAATCATAATAACTAATATGTTTCAGCCAGTTGAGAAAGGAGTATCACGATGAAAAAAGTGGGAGTCGTGCTCAGCGGATGCGGTGTGTATGACGGTGCAGAGATCCATGAAACCGTACTCACGCTGCTGGCCATTGCCCGCAACGGCGCGCAGGCCGTCTGCTTCGCACCGGATAAACAACAAGCTGATGTGATTAATCATCTGACCGGCGAACCGATGCCGGAAACACGTAATGTCCTGATTGAAGCCGCTCGCATCACTCGCGGCGAGATTCGCCCGCTTGCTCAAGCGGTCTCAACGGAACTGGATGCGTTGATCGTGCCGGGTGGTTTTGGCGCCGCCAAAAACCTGAGTAATTTTGCCAGCCAGGGCAGCGAATGCCGGGTTGACAGCGATTTAGCCGCGCTGGCAGTTGCCATGCATCAGATGGGTAAGCCGCTGGGATTTATGTGCATTGCGCCCGCCATGTTACCCAAAATTTTTGATTTTCCGCTGCGTCTGACCATTGGCACTGATATCGATACGGCAGAGGTACTGGAAGAGATGGGCGCAGAACATGTGCCTTGTCCGGTTGACGACATTGTCGTTGATGAAGACAACAAAATCGTCACCACGCCCGCCTATATGCTGGCGCAGGATATCGCTCAGGCCGCGAGTGGCATCGATAAACTGGTCTCGCGTGTGCTGGTGCTGGCGGAATGAGAAAAGGCGTTACCGCTTTTCTGCGGCGCATCTTTCTACGGGCGGTGATCGTCCTCGCCGTATTCTGGGGCGGGGGCATCGCCCTTTTCAGCGTGATGCCGGTACCGTTCTCGGCGGTGATGGTCGAACGGCAACTGGGCGCATGGTTGTCTGGTGATTTCGGGTATGTGGCGCATTCGGACTGGGTGAGTATGGATGAGATCTCACCGTGGATGGGACTAGCGGTGATTGCCGCCGAGGACCAGAAGTTCCCTGACCATTGGGGATTCGATGTCTCTGCCATCGAGAAAGCGCTGGCGCATAATGAACGTAATGAAAACCGTATTCGTGGGGCGTCAACGTTATCGCAACAGACGGCAAAAAACCTCTTTCTGTGGGATGGGCGTAGCTGGGTGCGTAAGGGCCTTGAAGCCGGGTTAACGCTGGGGATGGAAACGGTCTGGAGTAAGAAACGTATTCTGACCGTCTATCTGAACGTTGCGGAGTTTGGCGATGGCGTCTTCGGTGTGGAGGCGGCAGCGCAACGGTATTTTCATAAGCCTGCCAGTCGCCTGAGTCTGTCTGAAGCGGCTTTGCTGGCGGCTGTGCTGCCTAACCCGATTCGCTTTAAGGCGAGTGCGCCGTCAGGTTATGTGCGCAGCCGTCAAGCGTGGATTATGCGGCAAATGCGCCAGTTAGGCGGTGAGTCGTTTATGCGGGAAAATAAGCTGTATTAGCGGAGTTATTGCCGGATGCGGCGTAAACGCCTTATCCGGCCTACTGGCTACGTTCTATGCTCTCGATCAATCTTCATCGAACCCTGAATTAAACAGGGCGATCACCGCTGCCAGGGCTTCAACTTCCTGTGGACCTGTAGCTTCAACTTCTATCTGACGCCCCTTCGCAGAATCCAGCATCAGCAGCGCGATAACGCTGTTCGCCTCGGCTTCCGTTCCTTCATCATTACGCAGCAAAACTTCTGCTTCGAAACCCTGCATCAATTCAAAAAGTTTCATTGCTGGCCGGGCATGCATGCCCAGCTTATTGGTGATTTCAACGGTTTGCTTCACGGTCATGATTTACGTTTTTCCAGCGTACGATGGCGTGACTGCACGTTTTTACCGCGTGAGCGGAAGTAGTCTGCCAGCTGCTCTGCAATATACACCGAACGGTGTTTCCCGCCGGTACAGCCGATGGCTACGGTGAGGTAGCTGCGGTTGTTGGTCTCCAGCATGGGTAACCATAGCTCAAGATAGCTGCGGGTCTGGTAGATAAAATTGTGTACTTCTGTGTGCCTGTCGAGGAAGGCGGCGACGGGACGGTCAAGACCAGTCATCGGGCGCAGCTTCGGATCCCAGTGTGGGTTGGGCAGGAAGCGCACGTCAAAGACGTAGTCCGCGTCAATCGGGATACCGTGTTTGAAACCAAAGGATTCGAATACCATCGTCAATTCGCGTTCGCGTTTGCCCAGCAGTCGGGTACGCAACATTTCCGCCAGTTCGTGTACGGACATTTCGGAGGTATCAACAATCAGGTCTGCGCGGGAACGCAGCGGCTCCAGCAAATCGCTTTCTTTATCGATAGCGCTTTCCAGCGATAAGTTTTTGCTGGAGAGGGGGTGCAAACGACGTGTGTCGCTGTAGCGGCGAATCAGTGTGTTACGGTCAGCATCAAGGAATAGCAGCTGCGGTGAGAAGCCTTCGGGCAGATTGTTCATTGCCTGCTCAAAAATCTCCGGGGATTCCGGCATGTTACGCACGTCAATGCTGACAGCCGCAGAAATCTGGCGATCGGCCAGTGTACGAGCCAGATCGGGCAACAGCACTACGGGAAGGTTATCCACGCAGTAAAAACCCATATCTTCCAGCGCACGCAGGGCGACGGATTTGCCTGACCCTGAACGACCGCTGACGATCATCAGTACCATGTACTGTTTCTCCTCACAACGACAAAAAAGGATGCCATTGGGTTGTTATGCTTCATCCTGTCCACCTTCGGTGTCCGTGATGATTTGATACAACTCCTGGTCACTCTGTGCGGCGCGCAGGCGACGGCAGATGGTTTTATCTGCCAGACGTTTGGCGACCAGCGACAATGTATGCAAATGTGTCTTGGTTTGGTCTGCCGGGACCAGCAGGGCGAAAAGCAGATCGACGGGTTGATTATCAATGGCGTCGAAGGCGATGGGCGTTTCGAGTTGCACAAACACACCAACCGCGCGCATCGTGTCTTCTTCCAGCTTGCCATGCGGGATGGCAATACCGTTACCGATGCCGGTACTGCCCATTTTTTCACGCGTCAGAATGGCTTCAAATACCACCTGAGAGGGCAGGCTGAGCTGTTTTGCCGCCAGTTCACTGATGATTTCCAGTGCGCGTTTCTTGCTTTGGCAGTGAACGGCCGCACGCGTACATTCCTGGTTAAGAACATTGCTCAGTTGTAGAGTCGTATCGTTATTTATCATAATTTCACCTAAGCGCTAACCGTACAAATGGCCCGTTGTGCTGCACAACAGGCCGTCCTGCACCCGCTAACTGCCCGGACAAGTTAGTGCTGTTTCAGTTTATCTTTATGTTTTGTTAACTGCCGAGCCAGTTTATCAATTAAACCGTCAATGGCGGCGTACATATCCTGACCTTCCGCGCTGGCATGAATTTCGCCACCGTTTACATGCAGTGTTGCATCCGAGATATGTGTAACCTTCTCCACTTTCAACACAATATAGACCTGATTAATCCGATCGAAATATTGTTCAAGCTTGGCGAACTTGGTATTAACAAACTCGCGCAGAGCTTCCGTGATTTCGACGTTGTTTCCAGTGATGTTGAGCTGCATAGTGTCTTCCTTATCGGTTGGGTCATACCAGCTGTTTGCGCTGGTTAGACGGCGGAATGGATAAAGACTCTCGGTACTTCGCAACGGTGCGGCGTGCCACCATGATACCCTGATCCGACAGCATAGAGGTTAACTTGCTGTCACTCAGCGGTTTCGCGGGGTTCTCCGCAGCAATTAATTTCTTCACCAGTGCGCGGATAGCTGTGGATGAGGCTTCGCCCCCGCCTTCAGTGTTAACGTGACTGGAAAAGAAATACTTCAGTTCAAATATGCCGCGCGGACTGTGCAGATACTTTTGCGTGGTCACTCGGGAAATGGTCGATTCGTGCATCTCGACGGCCTGGGCGATATCCGCCAGCACCATCGGTTTCATAAATTCTTCGCCTTGCTCAAAGAAGGCTTGCTGCTGTTCAACGATACAGCGACTGACGCGCAGCAGCGTATCATTGCGGCTTTCCAGACTCTTAATCAGCCACTTTGCATCCTGCAAATTACTACGAATAAACTGGCTGTCAGCATCGTTGCGCGCGCTATTGCACATCGCGGCGTAGTGCTGGTTAATCTGCAGGCGTGGAATGCTGTCGCCGTTGAGTTCGACCACCCAGCGATCGTTATGCTTACGCACCAGCACATCCGGGATGACGTATTCCGGCTCGCCGGTCTGGATCGACTGTCCTGGGCGGGGATCGAGCGACTGGATGAGGTTGACGGCTTCTTTCAGCACGTCTTCTTTCAGTCGGGTTACGCGCATCAGCGAGCGAAAGTCATGGTTGGCTAACAAATCGAGGTGATCGCTGATGATCAGACGCGCTTCTTCCAGCCATGGCGTGGACTTATCAAATTGCGAAAGTTGGATCAGTAAGCAGTCACGCAGATCTTTGGCTGCCACGCCAACGGGATCAAAGCGCTGAACGCGTTTAAGCACGGCTTCGATTTCATCCATACCGACGTCATCATCGCCCATGCTTTCGAGAATATCGTCCAGGGTCACGGTGAGATAACCGGTTTCGTCAACCGCATCAACAATCGATGTCGCAATGGCGCGATCGGTATCCGAGAACGGGGTCAGCTCCACTTGCCACATCAGGTAATCCTGCAGCGATTGCGTGGTCTCACCCTGATAAACAGGCAGTTCGTCGTCAATGTAATCTCCGCTGGTGCCTGAAGGCGTACCGGCGGTGTAAATTTCATCCCAACTGGCGTCAAGCGGCAATTCCTCTGGCATCTCTTTTTGTTCGAGCGCATCTGCGGTATCGAGGGATTCGCTGTCCTGTTTTTCCTGGGTATCAATTTCGTCGTGAAGATCGGTTTGCTCGAGCAGTGGGTTACTTTCCAGCGCTTGCTGAAGTTCTTGCTGAAGTTCCAGCGTGGACAACTGCAACAGACGGATCGCCTGTTGTAGCTGAGGCGTCATCGCCAGTTGTTGGCTAAGCCTGAGTTGCAAACCTTGCTTCATGTTCAGAGTTGTTTTCTCCTGCGGTGACGTGAAGTCTTCTACCCTATCAGAGTCTGAAGTCTTCCCCAAGGTATACGCGCTTAACGTGCTCATCCTGCAGTATTTCTGTCGGCGTGCCGTGGGCGATCAGGTGTCCCTGGCTCACGATATAGGCGCGCTCACACACTGCCAGCGTTTCGCGGACGTTATGGTCGGTAATCAACACCCCAAGCCCGCTGTCGCGCAGGTGTTCGATGATCCGTTTGATATCGATAACGGAAATCGGGTCAACGCCGGCAAACGGTTCATCAAGCAGGATAAATTTCGGATTCGCGGCCAGCGCGCGGGCGATTTCCACACGGCGTCGTTCACCACCGGAGAGCGATTGGCCCATGCTGTCACGCAGATGTTCGATATGGAATTCTTCCATCAGCTCATTGGCGCGATCTTCCCGCTGCTCACTGGTGAGATCGTCACGAATTTGCAGTACCGCCATCAGGTTATCAAACACGCTCAGGCGACGGAAAATCGACGCTTCCTGCGGCAGGTAGCCGATGCCGCGACGCGCGCGCGCATGCAGTGGCAGCAGACTAATATCTTCGTCATCAATGATAATGTTGCCCGCATCGCGCGGGACAATGCCGACCACCATGTAAAAGGTCGTTGTCTTACCCGCACCGTTAGGACCGAGCAGACCGACGATCTCCCCGGAGTTGACGGTCAGACTGACATCTTCCACCACACGGCGCCCCTTATAGGCCTTTGCAAGGTTCTTTGCAGTTAATGTTGCCATAACGAATCAGTTACCTTTTTTCTCTGCCGGAGCCTTGTTTTTGTCCTGCAACTGCGATGGAACCAGAACGGTGGTGACGCGTTTGCCTTTATCGCTGAAGGCCTGCATTTTCTGCTCTTTTACCAGATAGGTGATCTTATCGCCTGTGATGTTGCTATCAAGCTGTTCCAGGTAAGCCTTACCGGTGAGAACGACGAAGTCTTTCGCCAGTTCATAGTGCATGTGTGAGGCGCGGCCTTTCACTGGCTTACCGTTGTCCTGCATCTGGTAAAACGTGGCCGGATCACCGTAACCATCAATCACTTCTTTACCGTCTTCACCGCCCGGGCGGGTCACAACGACTTTATCGGCGTTAATTTTGATGGTGCCCTGGGTCACAATCACGTTGCCAGTAAACGTCACCACGTTGCCCTGCATATCCAGGGACTGCTGGTCCGACTCAATGTGAATCGGCTGCTCGGTATCGCCGGTGACGGCAAATGCCGGAATGCTGGCGGCCAGAAGTGAGCTGGCAAGCACAAGATTAAGGCTGAGTTTGTTTGTTTTGGATTTCATATGAGGTTCTAACCTTTTCAATCAGCTCGGCGTTCTTGTTGCGTAAGTTGCCGCGCATCTTCAGTCCGCTGGAGTTAAATGTTGTGCCATATAACGTGACAAGATCATCAGAAGTGACGTCTTGAGTCACCAGGTTAACCTGTGCGTTATCGGTCGTAATTCTGCGTAGTTGAGAGTCAGGCACCAGGGCGTTAACTTCAACATGGCCGTACAGATACAGCATCCGATCGTTGGTCAATTTGGCTTTATCGGCCTTGATTGACCAGGTCGGTACTTTATCCTTATCAAACGTGGTTAATACCGGTTGAGTAAACCACGAAACCGCTTGTTCTGAATAATATTCAACGTGTTGGGCGATCAAGTGATAGCTCAGCGCGCCTTCCGGACTATACACGACGGTATCGGTATGTTCGCTTTTATAGGTTGGCTCGTTGTTATTGACGGCGACCTGAGTGGCGTCGTCTTTGTCAGCCAGATTAATACCAATCATCACAAGGACAGCCAGCGACAGTAGAATGATAACCCAACGTCTGGTTTTGCTCATATCGATTGCCCTTTGGCCTCGTCCAGTTTGCCCTGCGCCAGGAGTAATAAATCGCAGACTTCACGTACAGCGCCGCGTCCACCGTTGATACGGGTGACGTAGTCGGCACGTGGAATCAGCAATGGATGGGCATCCGCCACCGCTACGCTTAATCCCACTTTTGCCATCACTGGCCAGTCAATCAGGTCATCGCCAACATAGGCCACATTTTCCGGCGCGATCGCCAGTTTTCCAAGCAGATCGTCAAAGGCGATCAGTTTGTCTGACTGCCCCTGATACAGATGCGTGATCCCCAATGTGGCACAGCGATCTTCTACAAGTTTAGCCTTTCGTCCGGTAATAATAGCAACCTCAATACCGGAAGTGAGCGCACAGCGGATTCCGTAGCCATCGCGGACGTTAAAAGCCTTCAGCTCTTCACCGTTGTTGCCCATATAAATCAGACCATCAGACAGTACGCCATCCACATCCAGGATCAGCAAACGGATGTTCTCTGCCCGGGTGATAACGTCAGCGCTGACGGGTCCATAACAGGTCGCAAGCGACGCACCTGCTTTACTCATTTTCTTTATCCTTGAGTTTCTTACACTACACCTGCACGCAGCAGATCATGCATATGTAACACACCGAGTAACTGGTCGCCATCAGCAACCATTACCGAAGTGATATGGCGGGACTGCATTAAGTTCAGAGCATCAACGGCAAGAATGCCCGGACGCACGCGAATGCCTCCAGGGGTCATCACATCGGCAATGCCTAACTGGCGTACATCTACACCCATATCAAAGACGCGACGTAAATCGCCATCTGTGAAAATACCGTCAATCTTCATTGCATCATCGCAAATGACGGTCATGCCGAGATTTTTACGTGTGATCTCAAGTAAGGCGTCACGCAGGCTGGCGCTTTTATTCACATGCGGGATTTCATCACCCGTATGCATAATATCGTTAACGCGCAGCAAAAGCTTACGGCCCAGTGCGCCACCCGGATGCGATAACGCAAAATCTTCCGCGGTGAAGCCACGCGCTTTTAATAATGCCACGGCAAGAGCATCACCCATCACCAGCGTTGCAGTGGTGCTACTGGTCGGCGCCAGGCCTAATGGGCAAGCTTCCTTGGGCACTTTAACACACAGATGCACATCTGCCGCACGCGCCATGCTGCTTTCCGGACGACCGGTCATGCAGATAAGCGGGACATGAAGGCGTTTTAATACCGGTATTAACGCCGCTATCTCATTGGATTCACCGGAGTTAGAGATGGCAATAACCACATCCTGCGGCGAGACCATACCCAGATCGCCATGCGCGGCTTCGCCAGGGTGTACGAAAAATGAGGGGGTGCCGGTGCTGGCAAATGTGGCCGCCATCTTCCGTCCGATATGTCCGGATTTCCCCATCCCCATCACCACCACTTTTCCCGGGCAGCTGAATATTTTTTCACAAGCGAGGGTAAAGTTTTGATTAATGTACTGATCAAGCTCCGCCAGGCCTTCACGTTCAATTGCCAGGACTTCCTTGCCTGCTTGCTGAAAGTCAAAACCCGGTTGCAACTCTAAGTGCGACATAATGCGTTTCCAGTTATCCAACGAGAAGTGGCGATAACCAATACAGCATCGCCAGCCATATGATAAAACCGCCGGTCAGCAGCGCACCCGCGCCTCGACCAATCTGGCGCGGACGTCGCCAGCAGAGTAGTGCAAAAATTACGCTCACCAGCAGCATGACGCTATAGTCACGGATGAAGGCCATCGGGTTGACTTCACCCGGCGTAATCAGCGCCGGCAGTCCGAGGACGATAACAATATTAAAAATGTTCGCGCCGATGATGTTGCCAACGGCGATGTCGTTTTCGCCTTTACGCAGACCCGCAATGGCCGTTGCCAGCTCTGGCAGGCTGGTACCAATAGCGACTACCGTCAGCCCGATGGTGAGTTCGCTCATGGCGAAATAGTTCGCCAGTACAGTGGCATTGTCCACCACCATCCGTGTTGCCATTGGCATAATAATCAGCGCAATGCCCAGCCACAAAAACGCGACCGGTAATCCGCCTTCGCGCGGAAGCTCCGCTATCTGCTCCCGGGTCAGCGTGTCATTGCCTTGTCGCTCAGCCAGACGAGCGATTTTAACAATGAATAGCAGCCATAGCACGGCCAGAAGCAGGAGAAAGAAACCGTCACTACGACTCAACTGGCCGTCATACAGGACGGATGCGGCTAAAAGACTTACCAGCAACATTAGCGGTAATTCACGACGCAGAACATCAGAATGCACGGTAAAAGGATGAATCAGCGCCGACAGACCTAAAATAAGCAGAATGTTGGTAATGTTAGAGCCGATAGCGGTACCCACGGCCAGATCGAGTTGCCCATTTATTGATGCAGCCACAGAGACAATGATCTCGGGTAACGACGTCCCTACGCTGACGACGGTCATCCCAATAATAATGGGGGGGATACCGAAATTTCGACATAAGATGGATGCGGCAAATACCAGACGGTCGGCACCGTAGACCACCAGAAGTAAACCAATTATTAACAGCGCCGTCGCTAAAAGCATCTAAAGTCCTTTCTTCAGGTATACTCGCCGGTCCACTTGAAGGATCTTCTGGAAGCCGTAACGAAGTCTTAATTTTGACTTTATGCGGCTAAAAAGTAAAACAAATGCCAGCTTTCGCTAACCAGGACAGGCAATAATCTGTAAATATGTTGGGTTCAGGGCTAAATTGAGCGCCAAACTCTTCGATCAACGAGGCAATAGTAAAGGATGAATCAATGGGGCAGTCTGTGGCGAATCTAGTCGATATGCGCGATGTCAGCTTTTCCCGAGGCGACCGCTGCATCTTTGATAATATTTCCCTGACGGTACCGCGCGGTAAGGTGACGGCGATCATGGGGCCATCAGGCATCGGCAAAACGACGCTGTTGCGTCTGATTGGCGGACAGATCCCTCCGGATAAGGGCGAGATCCTGTTTGACGGCGAAAACGTTCCGGCTATGTCCCGTTCGCGTTTATTTACCGTACGTAAGCGCATGAGCATGCTGTTTCAGTCTGGTGCGCTGTTTACCGACATGAACGTGTTTGACAACGTCGCGTATCCGCTACGCGAGCATACAACGTTGCCGGCGCCATTGCTGAAGAGCACGGTGATGATGAAGCTTGAGGCCGTTGGTCTGCGGGGCGCGGCAAAATTAATGCCTTCTGAATTATCCGGTGGGATGGCACGCCGCGCCGCGTTAGCACGCGCCATCGCGCTGGAACCTGACCTCATTATGTTTGACGAACCGTTCGTCGGCCAGGACCCCATTACTATGGGCGTGCTGGTGAAACTGATTTCGGAACTGAACAGTGCGCTGGGCGTCACCTGTGTGGTGGTGTCCCATGATGTGCCTGAGGTGCTGAGTATTGCAGATTACGCCTATATTATGGCGGACAAAAAAATAGTGGCCTACGGTAGTGCTCAGGCTCTGCAAGAAAATGCCGACCCGCGCGTACGTCAGTTCCTTGACGGTATTGCTGATGGGCCGGTTCCGTTCCGTTACCCGGCGGGCGACTACCACATCGATTTACTCAAAACAGGGAGTTAAGCCACCCATGTTGTTAAATGCGCTGGCATCACTCGGACATCGAGGGATTAAAACCCTCAGGACGTTCGGGCGAGCCGGATTAATGTTGTTCAATGCGCTTGTCGGCAAGCCGGAGTTTCGCAAACATGCGCCGTTGCTGATACGCCAGCTCTATAATGTCGGTGTCTTATCGATGCTGATCATTATTGTTTCTGGTGTGTTTATCGGTATGGTGCTGGGGTTGCAGGGATACCTGGTTCTGACAACCTACAGCGCGGAAACCAGCCTTGGCATGCTGGTGGCGCTGTCATTGTTACGTGAGCTGGGGCCGGTTGTTGCGGCGCTACTGTTTGCCGGGCGCGCCGGATCGGCCTTAACCGCAGAGATTGGCCTGATGCGGGCAACCGAACAGCTCTCCAGTCTGGAAATGATGGCCGTCGATCCACTGCGTCGGGTGATCTCTCCGCGTTTTTGGGCTGGTGTCATTTCATTACCGCTGTTGACAGTTATTTTTGTCGCGGTAGGGATCTGGGGCGGTTCGCTGGTTGGCGTAAGCTGGAAAGGTATTGATGCAGGCTTTTTCTGGTCGGCGATGCAAAATGCCGTCGACTGGCGTCTGGACCTGGTCAACTGTCTGATTAAAAGCGTGGTGTTCGCCATTACGGTCACCTGGATTGCATTGTTCAATGGTTATGATGCGATCCCGACCTCAGCCGGCATTAGCCGGGCAACGACACGCACCGTTGTGCACGCCTCTCTCGCCGTTCTGGGGCTGGATTTTGTGCTCACCGCACTGATGTTTGGGAATTGAGTTCATGCAAACGAAAAAAAATGAAATTTGGGTCGGGTTATTTCTGCTGATTGCGCTGCTGGCTGCGCTGTTTGTCTGCCTGAAAGCAGCGAATGTTACCTCAATGCGTACTGAGCCGACTTACACGATTTATGCGACCTTTGATAATATTGGCGGCCTGAAAGAACGCTCTCCGGTGCGGATTGGCGGGGTGGTAGTTGGACGCGTATCGGATATCTCGCTGGATCCGAAAACGTACCTGCCGCGCGTGACGTTGGAAATCGAATCGCGTTTTAACCATATTCCTGACACCAGCTCCCTGAGCATCCGTACTTCCGGCCTGCTGGGAGAGCAGTATCTGGCATTGAACGTCGGTTTTGAAGATCCTGAGCTGGGAACGTCTATCCTCAAAGATGGCGGTACGATTCAGGACACGAAATCCGCGATGGTGCTGGAAGACATGATTGGTCAGTTCCTTTACAACAGCAACAGTAAAGGTGATGACAATAAGAATTCTGGCGATGCGCCAGCCGCAACTGAAGGCAATAATGAAGCCACTACGCCTGCGGGCGCAACGAAATAATCTCAGGAGAATCGACGTATGTTTAAACGATTGATGATGGTGGCTATGCTGATCATTGCCCCCCTTAGCGCGGCAACCGCGGCGGATCAGACTAACCCGTACAAGTTGATGAATGAGGCGGCGCAGAAGACCTTTGACCGCCTGAAGAACGAGCAACCTAAAATCCGCGCAAACCCGGATTACCTGCGCGATGTTGTCGATCAGGAATTGTTGCCATACGTACAGGTTAAATACGCCGGTGCGCTGGTCCTGGGCCGCTACTACAAAGAAGCGACCCCGGCACAGCGTGACGCCTATTTCGCCGCCTTTCGTGAATACCTGAAGCAGGCTTACGGTCAGGCGTTGGCAATGTACCACGGTCAGACCTACCAGATTGCCCCTGAGCAGCCGCTGGGTGATGCGACCATCGTGCCTATCCGCGTGACTATTATCGATCCGAATGGCCGTCCTCCGGTTCGTCTGGATTTCCAGTGGCGTAAAAACTCGCAAACCGGTAACTGGCAGGCGTATGACATGATCGCCGAAGGCGTAAGTATGATCACCACCAAACAGAATGAGTGGAGCGATCTGCTGCGTACCAAAGGTATCGATGGCCTGACGGCACAGCTGAAATCTATTTCTCAGCAGAAAATTACCCTGGAAGAGAAAAAATAATGACGCAGTCACTCACCTGGATGCGTGAAGCTGACAAGCTGGTGCTGGTGGGAGAGCTGGATCAGGACGTGTTAAATCCATTATGGGATGCACGAGTTGAGGCGATGCAAGGGGTAACTTGCATCGACCTGAACCAGGTTTCCCGGGTGGATACCGGTGGTCTGGCGTTACTGCTGCACTTGATCGATCAGGGCAAGCAGCAGGGGAACAGCGTTTCGCTCGCTGGCGTTAACGATAAAGTTTACACGCTGGCGCAGCTTTACAATCTGCCCGACGACGTCCTTCCGCGTTAATTTTTTCAGGCTGGATAAGGCCTTGTGCCTACATTCAGCACCCCCATCACAGGGGATCTGCCACCAAAGCCTTGTCTGATTTATCAGCGAGGCTTTTTGCTTATTTATGACAGCGCCACTTTGCTCTAAGATGTTGGGCTGTTTTCACTATCTGACGAATGAAGAGCCCATGGAAAATAATGAAATTCAGAGCGTGCTGATGAATGCACTCTCCCTCCAGGAAGTCCACGTTTCTGGCGACGGCAGTCACTTTCAGGTTATTGCCGTGGGTGAGATGTTTGAAGGCATGAGCCGGGTCAAGAAGCAGCAATCGGTCTATGGCCCGTTGATGGAATACATTGCGGACAATCGCATTCATGCTTTGTCGATTAAAGCGTTTACCCCAGCGGAATGGGCGCGTGATCGCAAACTTAACGGTTTTTGAGCTACGGGTGATGTGCCGGTAGCGAAGATAAATTCTTAACAGAGAACAGAATAATGGATAAATTTCGTGTTCAGGGGCCAACGAAGCTCCAGGGCGAAGTCACAATTTCAGGCGCTAAAAACGCTGCACTGCCGATCCTTTTTGCGGCGCTGCTGGCGGAAGAACCTGTAGAGATCCAAAACGTCCCGAAACTGAAGGACGTTGACACCTCCATGAAGCTACTGAGCCAGTTGGGGGCGAAAGTTGAGCGTAATGGTTCCGTGCACATTGATGCGCGTGACGTTAACGTCTTCTGTGCACCGTATGATCTGGTAAAAACCATGCGTGCGTCTATCTGGGCGCTCGGACCGTTGGTTGCTCGTTTTGGCCAGGGTCAGGTTTCACTGCCGGGTGGTTGCACCATTGGCGCGCGTCCGGTTGACCTGCACATTACCGGTCTGGAGCAGTTAGGCGCGACGATCAAGCTGGAAGAAGGCTATGTGAAGGCGTCCGTTGATGGTCGCCTGAAAGGCGCGCACATCGTCATGGATAAAGTGAGCGTCGGTGCGACGGTCACTATTATGTGTGCGGCAACACTTGCTGAAGGCACCACCATCATCGAAAACGCTGCGCGCGAGCCAGAGATCGTCGATACCGCGAACTTCCTGATTACGCTGGGCGCGAAGATCACTGGCCAGGGCACCGATCGTATTACCATCGAAGGCGTTGAACGTCTCGGCGGTGGTGTTTATCGCGTTCTGCCAGACCGTATTGAAACCGGTACTTTCCTGGTGGCGGCGGCGATTTCTCGCGGCAAAATTATCTGCCGCAATGCACAGCCGGACACGCTGGATGCCGTCCTGGCGAAGCTGCGTGATGCGGGTGCGGATATCGAAGTCGGCGACGACTGGATAAGCCTCGACATGCACGGCAAGCGTCCGAAGGCGGTCAATGTGCGCACTGCGCCGCACCCGGCGTTCCCGACCGATATGCAGGCCCAGTTCACGCTGCTGAACCTGGTGGCAGAAGGGACGGGCTTCATCACGGAAACCGTGTTTGAGAACCGCTTCATGCACGTGCCTGAGCTGAGCCGTATGGGCGCTCACGCGGAAATTGAAAGCAACACCGTGATTTGCCACGGCGTGGAAACGCTCTCTGGCGCACAGGTGATGGCGACCGATCTGCGTGCGTCAGCAAGCCTGGTGTTGGCGGGTTGTATTGCTGAAGGTACGACGGTGGTCGACCGTATTTATCACATCGATCGCGGCTATGAGCGCATCGAAGATAAACTGCGCGCGCTGGGCGCAAACATTGAGCGTGTGAAAGGCGAGTAATCATCAACGCCTATTGTAACCCCCAGGTCTTTGGGCCGGGGGTTACTGCTTAATGTTCATTCAGGATTCTTTTTCCCTCTCGGTCCCCTCATCATCCGTGTTCTGTCGATGAATTCATGCGTTTTCGCATCGTGATAGCGTGACGGCCAAATCACCCAAGGGTCAGTTCCCAGTGCCTGGGCGATAATCAACTCACCTTTTGGCCATGGTCGTGTTAACGCATTTGCCAGCGTTGATGAACTCAATCCATTTTTACGTGACTCAGCGGCCATTGAGGTCCCTTTTTTGCGCAGCCCGGCGATGATGTCGGCCGGATGCCAGTCAATCAGCTTGCTTTCCATAAATTCATCTCTCCTTGGGTTAATGACTTACGGTTCCACGATCGGTTGTGGTGACACTATAACTCCCAAAGAACAAATGTTCTAAAATGTTCATGTAAAGTGTGTGTATATTCGGAATATACCAAGATTGTGCGTAACACAGTGGGAAGTGGAAAAGATTTATCAGAATTTATAAGAACATCCCGTGCGGGGCACGGGATGATGGGGGATTGAGGGCAGGGGAATTAGCGGTCGCGCTGTACGGCGATATGCGCCAGACCAATCAGCGCTTCTCTCCATGGCGTATCAGGCAACACCTGCAACGCGGCGATGGCTTTATCGGCCTCTTCTTCCGCCCGCTGTCGGGTCCACTCCAGTGAGCCACAGGCGTTCATCGCTTCCAGAACCGGCTCCAGAAGGTGACGACCGTTACCTTGCTCAATGGCCTGGCGGATCATCTGCGCTTGTTCTGGAGTGCCGTGGCGCATGGCATGCAGCAGCGGTAGCGTCGGTTTACCTTCGTTAAGGTCATCGCCGACGTTTTTACCCAGTTGCTCGCCATCTGCGCTGTAATCCAGCAAATCGTCAATTAACTGAAACGCAGTCCCGAGATAACGGCCATAATCCTGCAACCCTTTCTCTTGTTCTTCGCTGCAGCCAGCCAGAATACCTGAGCATTGGGCTGCGGCTTCAAACAAACGCGCCGTCTTGCTGTAGATGACGCGCATATAGTTTTCTTCGGTGATGTCCGGGTCGTTGACGTTCATCAACTGCAGAACTTCACCTTCTGCGATGACGTTGACCGCTTTCGACATAACTTCCAGTACTTTCAGCGAGCCGAGGCTGGTCATCATCTGAAATGCGCGGGTATAGATAAAATCGCCGACCAGCACGCTGGCCGCATTACCAAACGCCGCATTTGCTGTGGCTTTTCCGCGTCGCATATCAGACTCATCCACAACATCGTCATGCAGCAGGGTCGCGGTGTGGATAAACTCGATGAGAGCCGCAATCGTAACGTGCGCATTTTCCTGGTAACCAACGGCACGTGCTGCAAGTACTGCGATCATTGGGCGAATGCGTTTTCCGCCGCCGCTCACGATGTAGTACCCTAACTGATTGATCAACTGGACGTCGGAATTGAGCTGTTCAAGGATTGTCGCATTGACCCCCGCCATATCTTGCGCGGTTAACTCATTGATTTTTTCTAAATTCATCGCAAAAGCCGGGCTTCTCGCCCCGATTACCTCACTGTATGGCGAGGTAACGTCGGGTTCAGGGTTATAAATATATGCTGATTGTACTGAAAAAACGCCGTAGATAAACGTTACCGTACGTGTTGTGTTTTTTTTCTTCATGTATTGACGGTAGCACTTGTCAAAGGCTCGCGTTTTGCGTAATATTCGCGCCCTATTGTGAATATTTATAGCGCACTCTGAATCATCAAAAAGGTGTGCGCGGAAGCGGAGTTTTTTATGTACGCGGTTTTCCAAAGTGGTGGTAAACAACACCGAGTAAGCGAAGGTCAGACCGTTCGCCTGGAAAAGCTGGACATCGCAACTGGCGAATCTGTTGAATTCGCTGAAGTTCTGATGATCGCAAACGGTGAAGAAGTCAAAATCGGCGTTCCTTTCGTTGATGGCGGCGTTATCAAAGCTGAAGTTGTTGCTCACGGTCGTGGCGAGAAAGTTAAAATCGTTAAGTTTCGTCGTCGTAAACACTACCGTAAGCAGCAGGGCCATCGTCAGTGGTTCACTGATGTGAAAATCACTGGCATCAGCGCTTAAGTTAAGGGGAGCAGATTAAATGGCACATAAAAAGGCTGGCGGCTCGACTCGTAACGGTCGCGATTCAGAAGCTAAACGTCTGGGCGTAAAACGCTTCGGCGGTGAAACAGTTCTGGCTGGTAGCATCATCGTTCGTCAACGTGGTACTAAATTCCACGCTGGCTCCAACGTTGGTTGCGGCAAAGACCACACTTTGTTTGCTAAAGCAGACGGTAAAGTGAAATTTGAAGTGAAAGGCCCGAAAAACCGTAAATTCATCAGCATCGTTGCTGAATAAGTTTTTCGCGTCCCGGTAACGGATAAAAGCCCCGCAACACGTTGCGGGGCTTTTTACATTCGACGGCCGGTAAATATGCTCGTCGCGCCGTGATAAACCGGAAACGAGCCCTTGCAGGGAATACGGCATGAAGCAGCAGGCAGGCATTGGTATTCTGTTAGCACTCACGACTGCAATATGTTGGGGCGCTTTGCCAATAGCAATGAAGCAAGTGCTGGAGGTGATGGAGCCTCCTACCGTGGTGTTCTACCGTTTTTTAATGGCAAGTATTGGCCTTGGCGCTATCCTTGCGGTTAAAAAAAAGCTCCCCCCTTTGCGCATTTTTCGCAAAGCGCGTTGGTTGGTGCTGTTGGCAATAGCCACCGGTGGACTGTTCGGTAACTTCATTCTGTTTAGTTCATCTTTGCAATACTTGAGCCCAACGGCCTCGCAGGTTATCGGTCAACTGTCACCGGTTGGTATGATGATCGCCAGCGTCTTTATCCTGAAAGAAAAGATGCGCGGCACGCAGGTGATTGGCGCCATTATGCTTCTGAGCGGCCTGGTTCTGTTTTTTAATACCAGTCTGATCGAAATTTTTACCCGACTCACCGATTACACCTGGGGCGTTATCTTTGGTGTCGGTGCGGCGATGGTTTGGGTGAGCTATGGGGTCGCGCAAAAGGTGTTATTGCGTCGTCTGGCGTCACCGCAGATCCTGTTTTTATTGTACACTTTATGTACGATAGCGTTGTTGCCGCTGGCTAAGCCCGGCGTCATCACGCAGCTCAGCGACTGGCAGCTGGCCTGCCTGGTATTCTGTGGCCTGAATACGCTGGTGGGATACGGCGCTCTCGCGGAAGCGATGGCGCGTTGGCAGGCTGCACAGGTAAGCGCCATTATTACGCTTACCCCGCTGTTTACGTTGTTATTTTCAGATTTATTATCACTGGCCTGGCCCGATTTCTTCGCCAGACCGATGCTAAACCTTTTAGGTTATCTCGGTGCGTTTATCGTGGTTGCGGGCGCGATGTATTCCGCCATTGGTCATCGAATTTGGGGCGGTTTACGTAAGCATGAAACGGTGGTTTCGCAACCCCGCTCAGGCGAATGATTTACGGAGAGTAAAATGAAGTTTGTTGATGAAGCATCGATTCTGGTCGTTGCAGGTGATGGCGGTAATGGTTGCGTGAGCTTCCGCCGTGAAAAATATATTCCAAAAGGCGGCCCGGACGGCGGTGATGGCGGTGATGGCGGCGACGTATGGATGGAAGCCGACGAAAACCTGAACACGCTGATCGATTACCGTTTTGAAAAATCTTTCCGTGCGGAACGTGGTCAGAATGGCGCGAGCCGCGATTGCACAGGTAAACGCGGTAAAGACGTTACGATTAAAGTGCCTGTCGGTACGCGCGTTATCGATCAGGGCACCGGCGAAACCATGGGCGACATGACGAAACATGGTCAGCGTCTGATGGTCGCTAAAGGCGGCTGGCACGGCCTGGGTAACACCCGTTTCAAATCCTCGGTCAACCGTACTCCGCGTCAGAAAACGATGGGGACACCGGGTGATAAGCGCGATCTGTTGCTGGAACTGATGCTGCTGGCGGATGTCGGTATGCTGGGTATGCCAAATGCCGGTAAATCGACGTTTATCCGTGCGGTATCCGCGGCGAAGCCGAAAGTTGCCGATTATCCGTTCACCACCCTGGTACCAAGCCTGGGCGTGGTACGTATGGATAACGAAAAGAGCTTCGTCGTGGCTGACATTCCGGGGCTGATTGAAGGCGCGGCTGAAGGCGCGGGCCTCGGTATTCGCTTCCTGAAACACCTGGAACGTTGCCGCGTGCTGCTGCACCTCATCGATATCGATCCAATTGATGGCTCCGATCCGGTAGAAAACGCCCGTATCATTATTGGCGAACTGGAAAAATACAGTCAGGATCTGGCGTCTAAACCTCGCTGGTTAGTGTTCAACAAAATTGATTTGCTGGACAAGGCCGAAGCGGAAGAGAAAGCGAAAGCGATCGCTGAAGCGCTGGGCTGGGAAGGTAAATATTACCTGATCTCCGCCGCCAGCCAGTTGGGCGTGAAGGATCTGTGCTGGGATGTGATGACCTTTATCATTGAGAACCCGATTGTTCAGGCTGAAGAAGCAAAACAGCCAGAGAAAGTTGAGTTCATGTGGGATGATTATCACCGCCAGCAGCTCGCTGAAGTCGAAGACGAAGCGGAAGATGACTGGGATGACGATTGGGACGAAGACGACGAAGAAGGCGTTGAGTTCATCTACAAACGTTAATCTCGTAACCGGATGGCGCTTACGCTTATCCGGCCTACAAAAGCCAACGGGCCGCATTTGCGG